>JBKBID010000037.1:0-26878 GCA_046299515.1 Thermoflexales bacterium
TCTGAGGAAGTACCCCCCCCCCCCGGGCCCCCCTCCCCCCGTGGGGTCGAGGGGGGCCAGGTGGGTGAGGGGACTCACTCCTCGTGGGAGAGGGGGCAGGGGGGTGAGGGAAGCGTTCCCCCCTCTCCCCTTGTGGGAGAGGAGGGCCAGGGAGGTGAGGGGACTCTCCCCTTGTGGGAGAGGGGGCAAGGGGGTGAGGGGACTGTGGGAGAGGGGGGCCAGGGGGGGTGAGGGAACTCTCCCCTCGTAGGAGAGAAGGCCAGGAGAGCAAGCAGACTCTTTGGAGGTAAAGAACCAAACCGAGGCAAACGCCATGAGCCACACCATCTTCGACCTGCACGCGGCAGTGCTGGGCGACTACCGCGACTTTGTGTGCTCCTTCATCCGCATCGCCGACCCGCGCGCGCAGGAGTTCGTCGCCCGGCAGCTCGACGAACAGGCGCGCCTGTGGCCCGAGCCGCTCCTCCAGCTCAGCCCCGCCTACCAGCCCGGCTGCACAACCGCTGAGCTGGCCGCCGAGGACGTCATCCACCCCACCACCGCCGAGGTCTTCCGCCGGCCCGATGGCGCGCCGCTCAGGCTGCACCGGCACCAAGAGGAGGCGATCCGCCGCGCCCGCGCCGGCCAGAGCTTTGTCGTCACCAGCGGCACCGGCTCCGGCAAAAGCTTCACCTACTTCCTGCCCATCGTGGACTACGTGGCGCGCCAGGCCCAAGCTGCCGCCCACACGCTGGCGCTGGTGGTGTATCCGATGAACGCGCTGGCCAACTCGCAGCTCCAGGCGCTGGAGCGGCTCAAGCAGCAATACGAGGCGCGCAGCGGCCGCGCCTTCCCCTTGCGCTTCGCCAAATACACCGGCGAGACCCCTCAGGCGGAGCGCGACGCGCTGCGCCGGCAGCCGCCGCACCTCATCCTGACCAACTACGTCATGCTGGAGCTGATGCTCGTGCGGCCGGAGGATCGCCGCTT
Organism: Thermoflexales bacterium; assembly: GCA_046299515.1. Classification (GTDB taxonomy): domain Bacteria; phylum Chloroflexota; class Anaerolineae; order J036; family Brachytrichaceae; genus JAAFGM01. The sequence continues at coordinate 970 of JBKBID010000037.1, forward strand.
CTTTGAGGGCGCGCAAGGGCTGCGCTTCCTGGTCTTCGACGAGCTGCACACCTACCGCGGCCGCCAGGGGGCGGATGTGGCCATGCTCGTCCGCCGCCTGAAGGAGCGCTGCACCACGCCGGAGACCGCGCCCAACCTGATCCACATCGGCACCAGCGCCACCATGGTCGCCCACCCGAACGCCGACGCCGCCGAGCGCCGCCGCAGCGTGGCCGAATTCGCCGCCCGCTTCTTCGGCCACCCTTTCACCGCAGACCAGGTGATCGAGGAGACGCTGCGGCCTGCCACCGAGGGCGGGCCGCCCACCGACGCCGAGCTGCGGCAGGCGCTGGATCAGCCCTTGCCGACCGACCCCGACCAGTGGCGTCGCCATCCGCTGGCGCGCTACGTCGAGTACGCCTTTGGCGTGGAGCAGGAAGCCGACGGCCGCCTGCGCCGCCGCGCCCCACGCCCGCTCTCGGAGGCGGCCCGAAGGCTCGCCGAACAGACCGGCCGCGACGATGAACACTGCGCCGAGCGCATCCGCGAGCTGCTCGCCCGCGCCGGCCAAGCGCCGGATGGCGCGCGCCTCAGCTTCAAACTGCACCAGTTCATCAGCCAGGGGCGCTTGCTCTACGCCACGCTGGAGCCGGCCGACCGGCGCGCCTTCTCGCTCGATGGCCAAGTGCGCGGCGAGGACGACCGCCTGCTGGTCCCGCTCAAGTTCTGCCGCCAATGCGGCCAGGACTACTACGTCGTCCGACGCACCGATACCTGCTTCCTGCCCGCCGCCGGCGACGCCGAGGACCTGGAGGGAACGCCGGGCTACTTGATGTTAGCGCCCGACGCCGACGACTGGACGGAAGACCAGCTCCCCGCCGAGTGGTTTGATGAGCGCGGCCGCCTGCGTCCAACTTGGCGCGAGCGCAGGCCGCAGCCGCTGTGGGTGCGCCCGGACGGCAGCTACAGCGCCGAGCCAATCGAGGGCGCGCAGAAGATGTGGTGGCAGCCCGCGCCGTTCGCCCTGTGCCTGAGCTGCGGCGAGTTTTACACCCGCCGTGAGCGCGAGTTCACCAAGCTGGGCGCGCTCTCCAGCGAGGGCCGCGCCAGCAGCACCACTATCCTGGCGTCCTCGCTGCTGCGCCATGCCCAACACACCGGCGCCGTGCGCGACAAGCTGCTCACCTTCACCGACAATCGCCAGGACGCTTCCTTCCAAGCCGGCCACTTCAACGACTTCGTGCAGGTGGCAGTGCTGCGGGCGGCGCTGTATTCCGCCCTGGTCCAGCATCAACCGCTCACCTACGACGTGATCGCTCGGCGGGTGGTGGAGGCATCGGGGCTGACGCTGGCCGATGTCGCCAAGAACAGCCAGCTCGCCCCCAACACCGCCGCCGGCAAGGAGGTGTGGGACACATTCACCCAGCTCGTCGAATATCGGCTTTACGAAGATTTGCGCCGCGGCTGGCGGTTGGTGTATCCCAACCTAGAGCAGGTCGGCCTGCTGACGATCGCCTACAAGGGGTTAGACGAGGTGGCGCGCTGCGACCGGTTGCCGGAGATCGCCCCGGCCCTTCGTCTGCTGGATGAGGCCGAGCGACAGGCGCGCCTGCGCGTGCTGCTCGACCACTTCCGCCGCCAGCGCGCCATCGCCGCCCCTGTGCTCACCGAGGAGCGCCAGCGCGAGCTGCGCCGGCGGTGCGAAAACGACCTCAACGAGTTTTGGGGGCTGGACCCCGAGCTGGACGATCTGCAGCCGGCGGCGCGCTTCGTCCTTCGCCCTGCCAACGGCGGCGAGCGCGTGCGCAGCTTGGGGGCGCGCAGCCGCATCGGCCGCTTCTTGCTGGAGCTGTTCGGCGACCGTCCCTTCGAGCAGGCGCTTGCGGCCTTGCTCGACCTGCTGACGCAGCACGGCTGCCTCATCCGCTTGGCCGACCCATCGGGCGAAGCCTATCAGCTCGACCCGCGCTGCCTGATTTGGCGGCTGGGCGAGGGCATACCTTTGCACGACCCGCTGTATCGCCGTCGCGCGGAGGCCGAGGGCTACCGCGACGCGCCGCCGTCGGCCAACCCGTTCTTCCAGCGCTTCTACCGCCAGGGCGCTGCTGAGCTTACCGCGCTGGAGGCGCGCGAGCACACCGCCCAGGTGGTGCGCCCAGGCGAGCGCGAGCAGCGCGAGCGGCGCTTCCGCTGGGAGCCGAGCGACGACAAAGCGCAACTGGGCCGTCGGCTGCCCTACTTGGTGTGCTCGCCCACCATGGAGCTGGGCATAGACATCGCCGACCTGGAGCTGGTGCACCTGCGCAACGTGCCGCCCACGCCGGCCAACTACGCCCAGCGCAGCGGGCGCGCCGGCCGCCAGGGCCAACCCGGCCTGATCGTCACCTACTGCGGCGCCTACGGCAACCACGACCAGTACTTCTTCCGCCGACCGGCGCAGATGGTGGCCGGCAGCGTGCGCGCCCCGCGCCTGGAGCTGGCCAACGAGGCGCTGCTGCGCGCCCACGTCCATGCCCTCTGGCTCTCCCACCTCGGCCTATCGCTGGGCAACTCCATCGAGTCGGTGATCGCCACTGAACAGCCCGACAAACTGCCGCTGCGCCCCGAGGTGGCTGACCAGCTTCAGCTCGGCGAAGCGAAGCGCTGCGAGTTGGCGGCCCGCGCCCGGCGCGTGCTGGAGGCCGACCAGGGCCTGCTGGCGCGCGCGCCCTGGTTCAACGCGCGCTGGCTCGAACGGGTGATTGACGAAGCGCCGCGCGCCTTCGACCAGGCCTTCGACCGCTGGCGTGAGCTGTACCGCGCCGCGATCCGCCAGCGCGACGCCGCTCGCCTGGAGGAGGACCGCGCCCGCGCCATCGAGGAGCAGGCGCTCGCCAGGCGCAAGCAAGAGGAGGCGCGCCGCCAGCTTAACCTGCTGTTGCAGGTGGACGTGAGGCCGGAGGAGGGCGACTTTTACCCCTACCGCTACTTGGCCAGCGAGGGCTTCTTGCCCGGCTACAACTTCCCCGCGCTGCCGGTGCGCGCCTGGGTGCCGCGCAGCGACGGCGGCGACTTCATCGCCCGCCCGCGCTTCCTCGCCATCCGCGAGTTCGCCCCGCAAAACCTCTTCTACCATGAGGGCCGCCAGTGGGAAGTAGCCGCCTTCACCGCCCCGCCCGGCGGCCTGACGGAGCGCCTGCGACGTGTGCGCCTGTGCCACACCTGCGGCGCCTTCGCCTCGCCCGACCTCGACCTCTGCCCGCACTGCGGCGCTCGCTTCGACGGCGCCAACAGCGCGCTCGCCGACGTGCTCGACATGCCCAACGTGCGGATGAACCGACGCGCGCGCGTCACCGCCGACGAGGAGGATCGCCAGCGCCGCACCTACAAGCTGGCCACCCACTTCCAGGTCGCCCTCGGCGAGGACGGCCGGCCGCGCGCGCAAACCGCCGACGTCATCTGCGACGGCCGGCCAATCTACCAGCTCACCTACGCGCCCGCCGCCACGCTGCTGCGCATCAACTGCGGCCTCGCCTCGCAGCCCAACCCTGCAACCGGCTTCTTGGTGGACTTGCAGAACGGCGAGGTTGTCCAGGCGGGCGAAACGGAGCGCCGGCCGGCGCGGGGCGGACCCCCGCGCGAGACACACCGCGTGCTGCTCGGCGTGCAGGCCACCCAGAACGTGCTCTTGTTCCGCTTGCCCGCCGACTCCGATGAGCAGGCGGCGCAGCGCGTCACCCTGCGCCATGCGCTCAAGCGCGGCATCGAGGAGGCCTTCCAGCTCGAGCCGGGCGAGCTGGTCGCCGAACCGATCGGTGAAGGCGAGCACAGCGCGATCCTGTTCTACGAGGCGACCGAAGGCGGCGCCGGAGCGCTCAGCCGCTTGATCGAGGAGCCGGACGCCCTCGCCCAGGTGGCCCGCGCGGCGCTAGCGGTGTGCCACTTCGACGCGGACGGCAACGACCACAAGCCCGATTGCCGCGCCGCGTGTTACGAATGCTTGCTCAGCTTCGATAACCAAGCCGAGGCGTTGCTGATAGACCGCCGCGCCATCTGCGACCTGCTGCTCCAGCTTGCCCGCAGCCAGGTGGAGCCGCAGCACGAAGGCCGCTCGCGGGGCGAGCATCTGACCTGGCTGCTGTCGCTGGCCGACTCGCGCTCCGAGCTGGAGCGCCGCTTCTTGCGCGCGCTGGCCGAAGGCGGCTATCGCCTGCCCGACGACGCCCAGAAAGCCATTGCCGAGCCGCGCTGCGTGCCGGATTTCTTCTACGAGCCGAACGTGTGCGTCTTCTGCGACGGCGCCGCCCACGACGCGCCCGCCCAGGCGGCCCGCGACCGCGAGACGCGGGAGGAGCTGCGCCGCCGCGGCTACCGCGTCATCGTCATCCGCGCCGACCGCGACCTGGCCGCCCAGCTCCGCGCGTATCCGGAGGTGTTCGGCCTGGGAGCGCAGCCGGCCCAGGCGTCGGTCGGCGGGTGACGCCTCACGGCCGGTCGAACCCCAGGCCGCGCGCGATGGCCGCCAAGCGCGAGCCGACGTTGGCCATCGGCGAGCTGTAGTTGGGGAATAGCTCGGCGTCGCGCAGGGCCGCGACGAAGTCCTGCGGCGTGCTGTATTCGCGGATGCGCATGCGGCTGATGCCGACTTCCTGTAAGGTGTGCGCGTCGCTGGCGCACACGCGCGGCAACCCCAGTCGCCGCGCGACCTCATCCGCATCGTTGTTCTTGCCGGGGGCGCGCACGCGCGCGTTGAACGTCTCCACGAAGTCGAACGCCGAGGAGTGCGCCAACAGGTTTATCAGCCCGATGCCGGAGCGATGCGGATCGAGCGGATGCGACGGGCCGCAGATGCCGCCTTGCGCGTGCACGCGGTCAATCGCCTCTTTCAAGGTTAGGCCGTCGGGGATCAGCTCGCTGATGAAGAGGCACAGCAACTCGCCCTCGGTGGTCATCGCCTCCTCGCCCACGATGATCAAGTCGGGCGCCATCTGCTTGGCCAACAGCGCGCCCTCGATCTCGCTGTGGTCGGTGATGGCCAGGCGGTGAATGCCGACCTTGCGGGCTTGTTCGATCAGGTCGGGCAGCTTCACCAGGCTGTCCGGCGAGTAGCGCGTGTGGCAGTGCAGTTCAATATCAAGCATGCGCGCCATTGTAAGCGCGGAGGAGGTCGGCCGCGGCTATGCTTCGTCCGTCCCGCTCAGCGGCGAGTTCAGCACTTCGCGGTATTGTTGCCCCGGCACGGCCGGGCCGACGATGCCGCGTTCCTCCATCTCCTCGATCAGGCGGGCGGCGCGAGTGTAGCCGATGCGCAGCCGCCGCTGCAACAGCGAGATCGAAGCCTTGCCTTGCAACCGCACCGTGGCGACCGCCTCGTTGAAGAGCTTGTCGTCTTTGCCGCCGGCGTTCACTTCGCGGGCCGCCTCGCTCAACGCCCGCGCCTCCTCCCAGGTGGGCGGCGCGCTGAACAAGTCCGAGGAAGGCGCGGCCTCCGCCGGCAGGGCGGCGGCAGCCGGCTCGAGCGGGCCGAGGGCGCCCGCCGGCGATGCGTCGCCCAACTGCGCGCGCCAGTGGCGCACCACGCGCTCGATCTCCACAGGGCTGAGGAAGCAGCCCTGCGCGCGCATCGGCGCGGGCTGCTCCGGCGTCACCACCAGCATATCGCCGCGCCCCAGCAACTTCTCTGCGCCAGGGCCGTCGAGGATGACCCGCGAGTCCACGCTGGTCGCCACCGTGAAGGCGATGCGCGCCGGGAAGTTGGCTTTGATCAGGCCGGTGACGACGTCCACGCTGGGCCGCTGCGTGGCTAGGATGAGGTGAATGCCGGTCGCGCGCGCCATCTGCGCCAGCCGGCAGATGATCTTCTCCGTCTCATCCGGCGCCATCATCATCAGGTCGGCCAGCTCGTCAATCACAACGACGATGTAAGGCAGCTTGCGCAGCTCGTCGTCGAGCTGCCCGCCCCCCGCTTGCTCCGGCGCGGCGGGGGCAGCCGAGGCTTGGGCCGCGACGCGCGCGTTGAACTCCACGATGTTGCGCGCGCCGCGTTTGGCGAACAAGCGGTAGCGCCGGTCCATCTCGCGGGTGACCCATTGCAGCGCCGCCGTCGTTTTCTCTAGCTCCACCACCACTGGTGCGATGAGATGCGGGATGCCGTTGTAGCCGGTCAGCTCCACGCGCTTGGGATCAATCATCAGCAGGCGCAGGTCTTCCGGCGAGTTCGCGCACAGCAAGGTGACGATGATGGCGTTCACGCACACGCTCTTGCCGGAGCCGGTCGTGCCGGCGATCAGCAGGTGCGGCATGTGGGTCAGGTCGGCGACCACCGGCCGGCCGCTCACGTCCTGCCCCAGCGCCAGCGGCAGGCGCGTCTTGCGGCGCAGCGCCTCGAACTCCTCGCTCTCCATCACGTCGCGCAGGGCGACCAGCGCCGTCTCGCCGTTGGGCACCTCGATGCCGACCAGGGCGCGGCCGGGGATCGGCGCTTCGATGCGGATGCGCGGCGCCGCCAGCGCCAGCGCCAGGTCGTCGGCCAGCGCCGCGATGCGGCTGACCTTGACCTTCACCTGCTTGCCGCCCTTCAGCTCGCTGAAGCCCGGCTCGACGCCGAACTGGGTGATGGTCGGCCCGCGGTTGACTTCGACCACGCGGGCCGGAACGCCGAACGCGCGCAGCGTGTCTTCGATCAGCGCCGCGCGTTGCCGGATGTCCGCCTCTTTCATGGCCGCATCGTTCCCCGGCTCAAGCACGTCTTCGATTTTGGGCAGCGCCCAGTCCCGCTGCACGGAATAGATTGCGGAAGGCGCAGCCGCCGGGGCCGCGGCGGGCGTCGGAGGGGACGCCGGTTCAGCCCGGACTATCGCGCCCGTGGGGGCTGCTGCATCCGGCGCGCCGATGATGCGCGGCGGCGGTATGCGGTTGGTCTGCCCGCGCGATACCGGCGCGTTGATCTTCAAGGCTGCGACCGGCTCTGCGCCGTGCGGCGCCTCGCTGATCGTTCGCGCCGGCGGCAGCTCGGTGTCCGATGGCGCAGCGGGCAACTCGTCGCTTTTCGCCTCGCGCGGCCGCCCGATCTGCGCGCCGCGCGATCGCGGCCCGCGAATGATCAGCCTGCGATCCCGACCGTAATCCGGCTCGATGATGTCGTCGGTGGGCGCGCCGGGGACGCGGGCGATGTCGGTCGCCGCCGGGTCGCGCTTCGGCGCGGTGAAGGCTTGCCGCGCTGCCTGGAGGAGCTGAGCGGGGGAGACATTCGCGATCAGCATTACGGCCGCAATCCAAGCCGTGACGATCAAGAATCCGGCGCCGACGTTGCCAAGCAGGCCGGTGAACAGGCTGAGGATGAGCCAGCCCAGCTCGCCGCCGCCCTGCGCCGCCGCGCCGATTGCCGCGCCGTCTGCGCCCTCGGCGGCGAGCATCGCCAGGCCGTGCAGGGTCGCCAGGGCAGTCAGATAGGCCAGCACCGCGCCGCCCAGGCGCCTGGGCCGGAGGCGCGGGAAGCGGTCGCCGAAGCGCCGGACGAGGAGATAGACGCCGAGCGCCGCCAGGATGGCCGGCGCGAGATAGACGCCCCAACCGAACAGCCGCCCGACGATCTCCAGCCAGCCGTTGAGGATCGGGCTGCGTTGCGTGGAGAGCAACCCGAAGAGGGTGAGCGCAGCCGCGGCCAGCAGCGCGACGCCGCACACATCGAGCCAGCGGTCGAGGTCGAACTGCAACGGCTCAGGCTCGGGCGCGCCGCCTTTGCGAGGCTTCCGCTTGCTTGCGCCGGACTTATCGGCGAAATTCCTCATCGGACAGATGTTCTACATTATATGCGGGATGCAGCGCGATAGGGCATCTAGAACCGCCACGAATATCAAGAACAGGGGGTTGGGACGTTAGCACGTTGGCACGTTGGCACGTTAGCGCGTTGCATCCGGCAACACTACGAATGCCAAGAAAAGAGGATGCCAATGCGAAGCGTTCGCCCACCCAGGGGATCCCAGCGGCGGCTATAATTCTTGTTCGGTCGCCTCAGCCTGATGAGAAAGAAACTGATCTGCCTGGTCGCAGCGTTGATCGCCGCCGCAATGCTATTGGTTGACGCGCCGAACCAGGCGAGGAGATTACCCGTCGGCGCACGGCTCGCTTCACCGGCCGCCCACGGATGGCACGCTGATCACCTCAGGCCCGACTCGAATCACGCCGCTGCGCCTGACTGCCATTCGGCGCGCGGAAGCTCAGCCTGTTGTTTGCACGGCATGATTTGCTGCGTCGTATTACCCGATCCGCACATTTGCCTGTTGACGCGCTGTTGCGGCGCAGCAAATTCCCTCGGCGCAGCAAATCACCCGTTCGTCCCCGCAGTCCCTCTCCAACCGCCTCGCGGCGCCATCGGTTGACCTCTGACGCGCCGCGGCGCCCATCCTGGCGCGTTGCGGCCAAAGACGCGCGACGAACCCGATCCAAGCCGGTGCCCCAACCCACACAGGGCTGCCGGACGATGGCTTATGCAATTTAGCTTGAAGAGAAGACATGAAGACGCATATCCGCGCGGCTTGTATTGCCGCGACCCTTTCGCTCTTGACGGCATGCGCCGGCGCCCAGCCTGCGCTGCCCACACCCACCACCGATCAACAACCGCCGGCGACAGCATCCCAAGCCCCGTCTCCCATGCACTCGGGCGAGCACGGCGCGATGATGATGGATGCGCCCTTCGACGCGATGTTCATTGACGGCATGATCGCGCACCATGCAGGCGCCGTCGCAATGGCCAAGCAGGCGCTGGACGAGGCGCAACGCCCGGAGATCAAAAAACTGGCTCAGGCGATCATTGCGGCGCAAGAGGCGGAGATCGCCCAGATGAAGCGATGGCGCGCTGCCTGGTATCCGAACCTGAGCGATACCGGCGGCATGCACGACGTGGACATGGGGCCGATGTCGGTCGCCGCAGGAGACGCCCCGTTCGACATTCGCTTCATAGAGGCGATGATCCCCCACCACGAGGGCGCAATCGCCATGGCCCAGATGGCGCTGCAAAAATCCGCGCGGCCGGAGATCAGACAGCTTGCCGAGGCGATTATCGCTGCCCAGCAGGCTGAAATCGAGCAGATGAAGCAGTGGCGCGCCGCGTGGACGAAGTGATCGCCGCGCCCCCCCGCGGCACCTACGCGCCGAACTTCTGCAGCCGACCGGCGTGCGCCAGCGCCAGCGGCATGATGTCCCTGGCGTAGAAGGTGCCCAGCCCGCCGCGCGCGCAGGCGCGCTCGCCAAAGTGCGTGCTGCCGTCGCGGCGGGCCGTGGCCGGTGCCCATAGCAACAGCGGCACGGGATGCCACGAGTGGCTGCGCAGTTGGCTCGGCGTGCTATGGTCGCCGGTGACGATCAGCACGTCGGGCTTGAGGTCCAGCAAGGTCGGCAGCGCCGCGTCCACCTCCTCGATCACGGCGCGCTTGGCCTCAAAATCGCCGTCCTCGCCGCGGCTGTCGGTGTACTTGACGTGGATGAAGAGGAAATCGTAGTCGTTCCACACGCGCGCCGCAGCCTCGAACTGCTCGCGCACGTTGTGCGCGTCGTGCGCGACGCGCGCCATGCCGGCCAGCGCCGCCACGCCGCGATACATCGGGTAGATGGCGATTGCGCCGGCCCGCAGGCCGTACACGTCCGCGAACTTCGGCAGGCCCGGCTCTTTGGCGAAGCCGCGCAGCGTCAGCCCGTTGGCCGGATGCTCATCGCGGATAACCTCGCCGGCGCGGGCGATCCATCGGTTGAATAGCTCGGCGGCGCGCTGCGACGCCGCATCGCGGGCGACCGCCGGCAGAGGCGATGCGCCGGTGCGCTGCGGGTCGGTGTCCTCGATGTTGCCCGTCAGCCCGTCGCCGCGCATCACCACCACAAAGCGATAGTCCTGCACCGGCTCGACGAAGACCTCGACGCCGTCGCCGACGGCGATCTGGGCGTCGTTGATCTTCTTAACCAGCCGCGCGCACACCTCGGTGGGGATGCGGCCGGCGCGCCGGTCGGTGATGCGCCCCTGCGCGTCAAGCGTGCAGAAGTTGCCCCGCGCGCACACATCCCGATCGGTGACGTTGAAGCCGATGCCGACGGCCTCCAGCACGCCGCGCCCGATCTCGTAGCGCAATGGGTCGTAGCCGAACAAGCCCAGGTGCCCCGGCCCGCTGCCGCTGGTCACGCCGATGGCCACCGGATAGTGTTGGCCCAGGCAGCCCTCGCGCGCCAGCCGGTCGAGGTGGGGCGTGTGGGCCGCCTCGAGTTCGGTCTTGTCGTCTTCGGGCCGGGGCAAACCGCCCAGCCCGTCCATCACGAGCAAAACGATCTTCGTCTGCGCCGGTTGAACCAGCGCCTTGATGAGTGCAAAGTCAGCCATGCTCAGCGGATTGTAATCTCGCCGATCTTCAAGCGGCTGTCGGCAGGGGCGCCGTCCTGGGCGATCGGCAGACGCGCGCCGGTGTCCGGGTCGTAGAGGCCGACGAACACGCTGTATGCGCCCGGCGGCGTCTCGGGCGCGATCCACGCCCCGCGCCGGTCGGCGATGCGCTCACCGGCCTGCCATCCGTTCGTCGGCCTGTAGCCGGCGACCGGCTCGCTGTCGTGTTGGGCAACCGGCGGGCCGTCCGGCGGGCCGACGTGGACGAACACCTTATAGCGCCGCTCCGGCCTCGCCCGCGCCTGCCACGTCAGCTCGATGGGCACGACATCGCCGCGATGAGCCTCGCCGAACCGTCCGCGCGCTTCCACCAGGGTAATAGCGTCGCCGAACGCCGCGCCCGCGGCGACCGGCCAGGCGTCGCGGTCGCCGCCGCTGTCGTAGATCGCCAGACGAATGTTGCCCACCCAGCGCTCATGTGCCTTGTAGAGGCTGCCGCTCATCCACAACTCGTGCCAACCCTCCGGGTCGGCGTCGCGCTCGGCGAAGTACAGCGCGAAGATGCGCCGGTGCGCCGATGCGATCGCCTGCATCTCGGCGGCGACGGCTTCGTATGTCGCCGGCCGATACGCCAACGGGAAGAGGTTGCGGTCATCGCGCTGGTAGTAAGTGAACACTTCCCACTGGTTCGGCGCGAGGAAGAGCACCGCGTCATCGGGGCGCGCGTCGGCTGCGATCAGTCGCTGGATGCCGCGGTAGTCGTCGCGCGCGTAGGCGGGGTTGTCGTAGAGGTTGCGCAGCGAAGGGATGAGCGTCGCGGCCGGGATAAGGGCGAGGGCCGCCGTGAGCGCCGGGGCGCTGAGCAGGTGGGCGCGCTTGCGTCGCGCAGCGATCATCGCCATCCCCTCATCCACAACCGCGGCGACGCCGCGCGCCGCCAAGACGCACAACGGCAGCACGCACACCAGCAAGAACTTGAGGTATGCCTCGCGATACAAGCCAAGGGCAAGCAACAGGATCGGCGGCGCGCCCATCAGCGCGAGCATGGCCAGCCGCTCGGCTAGCGCCTTTCGCCTGCCAAGCCCGACGCCGAGGGCGACGCACACGGTAAATAGCCCAACCGGCAGGAGCGCCTGGCCGAGCGGCAGCGTGCGGCCGACGATCAACGTGCGGTAGGCGTCGAGCAGCGCTGCGCCGAACGCATAGGCCGGCCGCTCCACTCCCCACCCCTGCACCTGGCGAATCGCCACCGGCAGCCATGGCAGAAAGATGGCGATGGCGACGACGTTTGCCAGGACATAGCGCATGAGCGCGTCGCGCCGCGAGCGCGCGGCGCAAACGCCGGGTTGCGCCAGTGCGAGATAGGCCATGCCCTGCGCGATCATCACGAACGGATAGGCGTAGTGCGTCCACAGGCCGGCGGCGGTCGCGGCGACGTAGAGCAGCGCAAAGGGCGGCGATGGGCGATCGGCGGTTGGCGCGCAGCAGGTCGCAGGAGTTGGCCGATACGCCATACGCAAGACCGCCCAGGTGCTGGCGGCGGCGCAGAGCGCCAGCAACGCATACATGCGCGCTTCCTGGGCGTAGTAGATCGCGAAGGGCATGACGGCTAGCAAAAACGCGGCGAAGAGTCCGGCGCGCCGGCCGAACGCATCGCGGCCGATCAGGTAGGCGCACAGCACGGTCAGGGCGCTGCACGCGGCGGAGAACGCGCGCAGCGCAGCCTCGCCCTCGCCGAAGACGGCGCGCCAGTACTTCAACGCGATGTAGTAGAGCGGCGGGTGAATGTCGCCGGCGGCGCCGGCGACGATCAACGCCAGCGACCGCTCGGCGATGCGCGCGCTGTTCCCTTCGTCGTACCATAGCGACTGCGCGCCGATCTTGTGCAGGCGCAGCGCCACCGCCAACACGAGGATCGCGCCCAGGATGAGCCGGTGCGGACGGAACGGAGTGGAATGCAGGCGCGCGAGCATGGATGCGACGCGAGCGCGCGAGGCGCTCGACGCCGCATTCTAAACCGCAGGGCGGCGCGCTGGCGCCGCGAGCGAGAGGAAGTTGTCCCGCCGAAGCGCGCGATTCGTCATGGCGCATGAGCTGTGGTAGCCTTCGCGCCCGATGTCCGGCGCGCCTCGCAGCGTCTGGTTGGTGCGACATGGACAAGCCGATTGGAACGTCGCCCGCCGCTACATGAGCATCGCCGACCGGCCGCTGACCCGGTTCGGCGAACGTCAGGCGTTGGCGCTGGCGCGCTTCTTCGCGGCGCGCCGGGTGGATGCCATCGTCCATAGCGGCTTGATGCGCACCGAAGCGACGGCCCAGGCGATCAAAGGCGCGCGCCGCATCCCGGTCTTCACCGACGCGCGCTGGCGCGAAGCATCGCACGGCGCATGGGAGGGCCTCACCTATCGCGAAGTGATGCAGCGCTACCCGGAGGACGCCGCGCGGCGTTTCGCCGACCCGCTCCATCATGCGCCGTTGCAGGGCGAATCGCTGGCGCAGTTGGCCCGGCGCGTCGCGCAAGCATGGCAGGACCTGGGCGCGCAGTTCGCCGGCCGCCGCGTGGTCGTGGTGGCCCACAGCGGCCCGATACAGGCCCTGCTCTGCGCGCTGATGGGGACGCCGCCGGCCGAGCATTGGCGCTGGCGGATTGACCTGGGCAGCGTCACCGCGGTGGACTGCTACCCCTCGACGACCATCCTGCGCATGGTGAATCATGTGCCGCCGCTCGCGGCCGGCCCTTCCTGACCTGAGCGCGGGGGCGGAGGCTGGGTAGGCGAAGGCAGCGCCTTCGCCTACCCGGGCCTACCAAAACCTACCCAGACCTACCTAAGAAGATAAGAGGCGATCATCATGTTCACTGCATTCTTCGAGGCCATTCGATTTCTCACGCTCATCCCCCTGCCGTTCATGCCGCCGACGACCGGCAAGGATTATGAGCAAACGGTCACGCGCGCGATGGCGTGGTTTCCGGCCGTCGGCGCGCTCATCGGCCTGCTGGCGTGCGGCGTCGGCTGGCTGACCGGCGTGTTGTGGGGTGACTTCGCGCGCGCCGTCGCCGTCGTCATCGCCCTCGCCGTCATCACCTCGGGGCTGCACCTGGATGGTCTGAGCGACACATTCGACGCGGTGATGAGCTGGCGGCCGCGCGAGCGCAAGCTGGAGATCATGAAGGATAGCCGCATCGGCGCGATGGGCGCGCTCGCGCTGACGGCGGTCATCCTGCTCAAGGTTGTTTTCATCGCAGCCGCCGGCGACGATTGGCTGCGCGCCGCGCTGGTTGCGACGACGCTGGGCCGATGGGCCGACCTCTACGGCATCTTCTTCTTCCCGGCCGCGCGCGAGGGTGGGCTGGGCCGCAACTTTCGCGACTTTATCCGCCGCCGCAGCCTGGTTGTCGCCACCTTGCACATGCTGATCATCGTCGCGCTCGTATGCCTCGTGGGCCGTTCGCCGCAAGCCTGGCCGTCCGGTCTGCTGCGCGGCGGGATTGCGATTGGGCTAACGCTGCTCGTCGCGCACGTCGTCTTCGCGCGCTGGACTCGGTCGCTGGGCGGGCTGACCGGCGACACCTATGGGGCGATGTGCGAGATCGGCGAAGTGGTCGCGCTGGCGGCGATGAGCGCGCGACCGCTCTAGTCCGGCAACGTCATCCGCGCGACGCCGATGTAGAAATCGGCCATGCCGTAGTACACGTCCAAACGTCCGCCCGCGCGCAGATCCACGCCGGTGGGGAAGACCACGTTCGCCACCACGCCTTCTTTCTCCTCCGGCGCCTCAGGGGAGAGGATCGGCTCGCTCGACCGGTAAATCACACGACGCGGGTCGTCGCGATCCAGCACCATCGCGCCGGCGCAATAGCGCACGAACGGTTGGTGATCCACGCCCTCCACGATGCGGCCGGAGACGCCGTGATAGATCGTGAGCCAGCCGCGCGAGGTCAACACCGGCGGCGTGCCGCCGCCGATCTTCAGGCTTTCCCACGGCCGGGACGGGGTGGCCAACAACTGGTGCGCTTCCCACAGCAGCAATCCTTCCGGGCCGGCCTGAGCGCGGTCGAGGGAGCAATACGAAATCCACATGCTCGGGCGCGCTTCGGCGACGCCCTCCGGCGTGACCGTCAAGCCGCCTTGCGTGTTCGACGGGCGGTGGATCATCGCCAGCGCCAACCGCCCGCGTGGATCGCGCACCGGCTGCGGGAAGAGATAGGCGTCCTTGTTGTCATAGAGGTCGAAGTCAACCCGATACTGCGGCATGAAGGCGAATTGGGCCGGGCCGATGCGCTGCCAGGTGAACAGGTCTTTGGACCAGGCTAATGCGACGCGCGGGCCCAACGGCCCGTACGCCGTATAGGTCATCACGTAGTAGCCGAGCGGCGCTACGAACGTGATGCGCGGGTCTTCGCAGCCGGCGGTGCGCGCGTTGCGCTCGTAGGACTCGGTCGGCTCGAGCGCACGGGATCGCCGCGCGCATCGGACAGCACCTCGGCGATGCCGATGCGCGAGTAGTTGCCGGCGGCGACGACGCGCGCGAAGAGATACAGCTTGCCGTCCGGCCCGCGCGCCGTCGCCGGATTCAGCACGCCGAGCGCTTCGTCGGGGTTGCCCGGGTCGGCGCGCATCACCACGCCGAGGCGATGCAGACGATAGTCTGAGCCTTGTTGATTCATCGCGCTATCTTCTTAATAGCGGGCGCATCGGGTTCACTTCTTTTGCGACCCACTGCGCACCCGTGTTCGCCCGCCAAGTCCATGCTGTAGTCACCTCAATGGAGAGATGACGATGTTTTACTACTTTGGAGACGACTTCTAACCGGCGGCGAAGCCGCTGCGCCGTTAGGTGAGACACAAGCGGCACGTAGCGCGGCGAAGTGCTCCGCCTAGCGGCCTGCGCTTCACCTGCGCCGCGAAGCGCAGCGGAGCGACGTCAGGTGGAAGCGCGTGTTGGGCGGCATTCATTCTTTTTTCTGGCGTCGTTGAAGCCATCGCTCGAAAGACGCGGGGCTTTCAGTTGACTTTTTTCCTAGCACCAGACCTTCAATTCCAATGTCTTCATCAAGTTCTGGCCAGTGGATGCCATAGCCCGCACCGCTAATTTGGAAATGGGCGCGTTCTTCAGGTGTTCCATGTGCTAAACGCGGATACCAGACAATCGGCACAGAAATCGTGCGCCCGTCTTCCAAATCCACAGACAGGGTATCATCTGTCACCAGGACATTGGTGATCCTTGGTAGAGCGAGGGTTACCACTGCAGAAAGCGTCCCATTCATCTCTCAATCTCTCCAGGTTTTCTCGTATGAGGCGTTCAATGTCGCGCAACTCTTTGCGACTATAGCCATGATTCTCAGCCAACGCCACATCAGGGTCAAGCCAAAACTTTGCACTCTGGTTCTCGCGGTCTACGTGCATGTGACGTGGTTCGCCACAGTCATATGAGTAAAAGTAGAAACGATACGGACCAAGACGTAAAGCCGTCGGCATAGATGATCCAACTCTTCCTGTCAAGACATTCGTTCGTGCGTGCGTTTGCCTTACCCATGACCACCGCAAAATGCCGCCTAACAGCCTGCGCTTCACCTGCGCCGCGCAGTGCCGCGGAGCGGCGTCAGGTGGAAGCGCGTTCAGATGCTACCAATTGAACACGAGACACAGGTTGGGCAATAGCAACTGTAGCAGGCAAAGTAGGATATGGTGTAGCAGTAATAACCACAACCACTTGACCAGGCGCTCGCGTTGGATTTTGCTGGACAGAAACTCCTTGTGTAGGAAAGCCTACTTCCACAACACCAAGATGAAGCCCTGTTACGCGAGCGCCGACTAGAAGGAGTATCAGCATTGTAACAGCACCAATGCCAAAACCAATGCCTATCATGGGTATGGGATTGCGAGGCTCTTTTTCCATAAGTTGCTGCGCACCCCTTGACACTACGCAGGCGATTGGTAGAATCCTCTCCTGTCAATCAAACATAGCGCCGTGAAGCCCTCGTCTGGATCAAGCGTGGGCTTTCTAATAACGAGGCCCGCGAAGCCCTCGACCGTTGCTTAACTTGCGGTCGAGGGCTTCGGTGTTTTTTCGGCGCCGGTTGACTGCTTGATCCATGAGCGATACATGAATCAACAGGAGGTGAGGTGCGCAGCGAAGTCTAGCCGTTTGAATAGCGCCTTGACGCGCGGCCATCCTAATATCAGGACGATGGCGACTCATATCTGCTCGCCCGTATCGGGCATTTTTGACCTACCCCGTCGTCGGTCGCAATCTCTGTTCGCCTGACTTAGAGAATCACTCAATTATCGAAAGGAGAGACTTTGCAATGATGCATACGATAACTGGGACGACCAAGCAGTTTTCGATGCGATCTGCCAACGGCCGGCCGAAGTATTTTGGCCTGCGCATGATCGGCCCTGTGGCGGCTGCGCTCACCTTTCTCATCGGCAGCCGACTCGTCTGGGCGCAGGATGCTGACCCGACCGCCGAAGTGCTGCGCGGCGTGGACACGACGTGGGTGCTTGTCACAGCCTTCCTCGTCTTCTTCATGCAGGCAGGCTTTGCCATGGTCGAGGCCGGCCTCACCCGCGCCAAGAACGCCAGCAACATCATGATGAAGAACCTGATGGACTTCGTGATGGGCAGCCTGGGGTATTGGGCCATCGGCTACGGCCTGATGTTCGGCGCGGTGAGCAGCGGCTTCTTCGGCACGAGCAGTTTCTTCCTGGGCGCGACCGGCGACGACGTCGGCAACATGCCCTTGCTGGCTTTCTGGCTGTTCCAGCTCGTCTTCGCCGGGACGGCAGCCACTATTGTCTCCGGCGCGATGGCCGAGCGCACCAAGTTCAGCGGCTACCTGATTTACAGCATCGTGATCTCGGCCATCATCTACCCAATCTTCGGCCACTGGGTGTGGGGCACCGGCTGGCTGTGGACGCTGGGCGATACGACCGGCCTGGTGCCGGGCGGCGGCTTCCGCGACTTCGCCGGCTCGACGGTGGTGCACAGCGTAGGCGGCTGGGCAGCCCTGATGGGCACGCTGGCGCTTGGGCCGCGCCTGGGTCGCTTTAACCGCGACGGTTCACCCAACTCCATCCCTGGCCACTCGGTCACGCTGTTCGGCCTGGGCGTGTTCATCCTCTGGCTCGGCTGGTTCGGTTTCAACCCCGGCAGCCAGCTCGCCATAGCCGGTAGCAACGCGGACGCGGTCGCCCTGGTGGCCGCAAACACCAACCTGGCTGCGGCAGCCGGCGCAGCAGCGGCCGTGATTTACGGCTACATCACCTTGAAGAAGGCCAACGTAGGCGCAGCGTTCAACGGCGTATTGGCCGGCCTGGTGGCCATCACGGCGCCGTGCGCCTTCGTTACCCCTCTCGACTCGATCATCATCGGCGCCGTGGGTGGCGTGTTGGTGATGGTCTTCGGCCGCGTGTTGGAGATGCTGAAGATTGATGACCCCGTCGGCGCTATCCCTGTGCACCTGGTGTGCGGCGCATGGGGCACGCTGGCAATCGGGCTGTTTGCTTCGCTTGGCGGCGTGACCGGCCTATTCCACGGCGGCGGGCTGGGCCAGCTCATCATCCAGCTCATCGGCGTGATCGCTTGCGGCATCTGGACGGCTGCGACGACCGGCCTGCTGTTCTTCGCCATCAAGAAGACCATCGGCCTGCGCGTCAGCGCAGAAGAGGAGATTCAGGGCCTGGACGCGATAGAGCACGGCGCCATTGCCTATCCGCAGGACGTGGACTTCACGCCCGGCGCGCCCAGCCCGGCGACGAGCATTTATCGCTCAGGCGCAGCCCCTGCCACGACGGGCAAGTGAGCAGTGCGCTAAAAGGCAGAGCTTACACACTCCAGAACGCACACCCGCCTGTAGGCGCGTTACCTACAGGCGGGTGTGCGTTCCTTCCGGTTTCTCCACAAACAGAAGGAAGCATTGCGCGCGCAGGCTCTCTGAGCGCGGGGCACAGGCTTTTAAGGAAGCAGCGCCTTGATCAGCGGTTCCAACCATCGCCGGTTGGCAATGTCGTAAAAGCCAAAACCGCTGCCAAACTCCCAGTATGCCCAGCTAATGCCGCGCGCCTCGGCCGTGCGGGCGACATGCTCTGTCCAGCGGACGCGCGACTCGAGGTCAGCATAGCGGCTATACGCGCCGAACTCGCCCATCCAAAGGGGAACCTTGTTGGCTTGGGCCCAGCGCACTACGCGGTCGAAGTCGAACTCGATCTGGGCCCTTTGAGTCCCGTTGCCAAGCCACTTAGTGCCAATCCAGGCGTTGCTGCCCTCCGTCCATTCTGCGCCCTGATGGGTGAATGCTACCGGCTCGTAGTAGTGGAATGTGGCGATCAGGTGCGGGTCGGCCGGCGGCTTCGAGCCGAGCAGGGCGTTGAGGGTGCCCCAGTTGGCGCCGGTGAAGACGACGTTGCGCTGCGGGTTAGTGCTGCGAATGACGGCCAGCGCTTCTTCAAAGAGGCGTTGCCATAGGCCGGGGGTAAGTTTGCCATGAGGCTCGTTCAACACCTCAAACACCACCTCCGCCGGCAACTTGCGATAGCGGCGCGCGATCTGATTCCACAAGGCTAGAAACCGCTCGCGTTCCCCTTGCACATCCTCGAAAAGCTCTTCGTAGTGATGGACGTTGATCACCACATTCAGGTCCTGCGCCAGTGCGTTGCTGATCACCCAGTCCACACGCTCAAAAAATTTGGGAGAGATGGAATAAGGCGGCTCGCGCAGCGCGTGCGCCGACCATCGGATGGGCACGCGCACGGTGTCGAAGCCTAGCTCGCGGACAAATACGAAGTATTCCTCGCGCAACACGACGCCCCAGTCCCCCTCGTTCGGAGCATCGAGAGCGTTGCCCATGTTCACGCCGCGTCCGAGCATGCGGGCCTGCACAAAGGGATCTATAGGCTCGAACTTTCGGCCCGGCACGACGAAGGCCGGAAATTGAGCGTCAAGCGCGGCAGGATCAGCGGTCGGCACCGTTCTACCCGGCGCCGGAGCTGCTGCTTGCGGGGACGGAGAAGGGGACGGCACCGGCGATGGTGTAGGCGTCGGCGACGAGGGGCTGCACGCGCTAAGCGCAACAACACAGAACAAAACCCACCAACGTTTCATCATGGCTGTTGTTTTTATCATAGAAACACCTCAAACACAAAAGGGGCTGCGCTCGGCTATGGGCCGCACACAACCCCTTAACTTGCGCAACGCATCACGACTTGCGCACGATGGGCGCCCATACGCGATAGTCTATCAGCTCGAACGCGCCGATGTCGCAGTAGGGCGTCTGTCGCGTCACGCCGCGCTGGTCCTCGCTCACCACACAGCCTAGCACTGCGCTCAGCGCCGGGCTGCCTACCGACAAGGCATGGTTCAGCGTGCTCCCGCCGTTCAGCGCGAGCGGCTTCAGCTTCGGGTCGGCGTTGGTGTAGGTGAAGCCGAACGCGCCGCACGAGCTATCGCCGGACAGCGAGGCATACTGCGCCAGGACAGAGCCGCCCCAATTCCCGCAGTCGCCGCTGGTGTTGTAGCCTACCAGCACTGCGTGGAAGCTGGCTGCCCCCTGGCTCACCAGCCCAACGCCGGTGTTCGACGCGACGGTGGTATGGGTGAGATACGCCGTGCCGGTGACCGCAATGCCCTGCGCCGTCGTCGAGCCGCTCGGCCCGTTGCCGCTCACCGTGCTGTTGACGATGTGCGCCAGCGGCGCACCATACGCCGACACGCCCGAGGCATACCCAGCCTCGTTGCTTACCACCGCCGACTGCGTCAACGTGAGCACCGCAGAGCCGCCGTAGATGATGCCGGCCCCAGCACCAGCCGGCTGATTGGACGTGTAGGACAGCACCCGATTGTTGCGCACCGTCGTCCGAATCACCTCCGCCGCGCCAGAAACGCCAATCCCTCCGCCACCTACCTCCACCTCTCCCTTCGTCACGTTGAAGGCCACCTCGCTATCGCTCAGCCGCAGCGTCGCACTCAGGCCAACCGAAACCCCAGCGTCATAGGCTTTGCCCGCCGGCGACTCCGCAACGTTCGACAGAATGCGGCTGCTCGTGACCACCGCACTCACCAACGGCGTAGAGGCGTCTGAATCCCGATACAGGAAGATGCCCCCTGCCGTCGCTTGACTGCTGCTCCGCACCACGTTGTCGCGCACCGTCGAGTTCAACAAATGAAACTCTCCGCCGCCTCGGCGAATCGCCCCGCCGCGCCCGTGGCCGGTGGTGCTGATGCTGTTATTGGCAAACAGGCTGTCCGCCACAAACGCCCTGCCAACACCGCGCCACGCGCCGCCGTCTGAGTCGGCGCGGTTGCCCGTCACTGTAATCGCCTGCGCGTGCACCAAGCCGTTCGCGTCATCCGACAGCCCGCCGCCCACCGGCGCCGTGTTCGTGGTCACCTGAGTGCGCGTGATGTACAGCTTGCCGTCCACGCCCAACCCGCCGCCTGGCGCATACAGCGTGCCCGTCGCCTGATTGCCATACACCCGGCTGTCCTCCAAATGCAACTCGCCCCCGCCATCCACAAAGACGCCGCCGCCCTTTGCCCCAGCACCGCTGAAAGCCGACGACGTGGCGCGGTTGTCACCCACTTGGCTACCGCGCATGAACAGCGCCACGCCGTTCACGTGCAACCCACCGCCGCCGTTGAAGCGGAAGTCCGCCAGCCGGTTGCCGAGAATCTGCGTCTCTTCAATCCGCGCAGCAGCAGCGTAAATCACGCTCACGCCGCCGCCAAGGCCGACCCAGTCGCCGCCGCTCGGCGTCGGCCCAATGTAGCGCGCTTGGTTGCCGCTGATCATCGCCGTGGTCACGGTGAACGCCGCGCCAGTCCCGAAGAACGCCCCGCCGCCAAACACCGTCGGGCTGACCACGCCGGTCACCACTGCCGCGCTGGCCGTCGCCTCGTTCTCCACAATGTCCACGTTGCGCAGTGTCACATGGTTGGCAAAGTTAAAGTCGGTCGCCAGGCCGCCCCCACGCGCGCCCTGCGTGGTGCTCAGCACATTGCCCGCTATCTGCACGCCCTCCAACTGCGCCTGCGTCCCTTGCAAGATTGCCACACCTCCGCCGAAGGCCTGCTGCCCGCCGAACACGCGGTTGTTTGCCACCGGCGCCCCCTCTACCTGCGCCTGCGCGCCGCGCGCCGCCACGATGCCGCCGCCATTGGCTTCGGCCGCGCTGTCGTGTTGCGTGACCTGATTGTCACTTACCGACCCGCCAACAAGGCGCAACGAGCCGGTGATGATGCCTATGCCGCCGCCGCCCGCGTAGCCGCCCAACGAGCCGCTCAGCTCCACGCGGTTGGTCAGCACGTTCGTGTTGGTCAGCACCAGCGACCCGCCGCTCCAGATGCCGCCGCCGCCTAGCACGTAGTCCACCTGGTCGTTCCCATTCAGTCCCACTACGTTGGAAACCACCTGCGAGCCGGTCATCACCACGCTGGCGTTCTCCTGCGCGCACAGGCCGCCGCCGGCATAGCCCGCTGCGTTCTCGCGCAGCACCACCCCGGCCAGCGTCGCCTGCACCCCAGAAATCACGCGCACCGCCCCGCCGCCGTTGACGCACAGAAGCTGTGCGCTCCCACTGTTCTGCCACACGTCATCGGGCTGCAACCAGGCGCGCACGTCGCCGCCGGTGATGGTCACCTCCTCCAGCGTGAACAATGCGCCGCCGCTGCCGTCCGGGTGCACGTCAATCGCACGGTCGTAGATGCCCGCCACTTGTATCGTGATCGGCCCGCGAATCGTCAGCGTGCCGCTCGTGACGCCCACGAACACGTCCAGGTCGCCGCTAATGTTGTCATTGTTGCCGAGGTTGGGCGACTGGTAAATGGCGGTAGTGGTCAGCGTTGGCGTGAAGACGATGATGTCGTTGCCAAAAGCGCCACTCACATTGCTCCCGCCACACCCATCGAAAGCGCCATTCGTATTGGCAGCTTGAATCGCCTCGCGCAGGGAGCATTCCCCATCGCTATTGCCAAAGCCGTCCAAACCTACGGTGACCGTGATCGTCGCCGCATGCGCCGCGCCGGCAACCAGCGTCGAAGCGCCGAGCGCCATGGCTATGCCGGCGAGCCGACGAAGTAGTGAAGTTGTAAACATCCTGGTTCCTCCTTGGTAGCAAATTTCGCGCTTCAGGACGCAGGCACTGAAGTGCGCCTGAAGCGAACATCATCCAGATAGAACATCGCACCGGCCATGCCGTTGCGCAGCGATCGCCGGCGCTTTGACGTCTCGGGGATTCTAAACGCTGCACAGGCTGCGCGCCACTCGCCCACCGGCGCAACTTGCTGCATTCTCGCGCAGCGCCGCGCCGGCCAGCGTGGCCTGAACCCCGGAAGGCACGCCGCTGCTGCCAGAATGCATATCAATCATGTGGTTGAACAGTCTTGCGCCCGCGATTAGCCCGCTAAGCGAACTGAGGCAGGTATTTAGCGTGCGCCCTGAGCAAATCGTCGAGCAAGTGCGTAGCCTGCGCGTAGCTATGGATATGGGGGTCGAGCAGCAATGCCTGAAGCGCTGCGTTGCGGTCGCCCTTCACTCCGGCCTCCACCGCCAATTCCTGAATCTCGATTTCGCGGCGCATGATGGCAGCCAGCCCCTTCGGTAATCGGCCGACGTGGACGCCGTGCACGCCTTGCGCGTTCACGATTGCCGGCACTTCGACGATGGCATCGTCCGGCAGGTTGCTGATGCAGCCCTGGTTGCGGACGTTGGCCGAAAGCTCGCGCTGGTTCAAGTCGTGCAGCATGGCATGGATGATCGGCACGGCGCGTTCTGCAGAAGGCCGAATGGACTGCCGCAGCTCGCTGAGATCAGCTTCGGTTGAGGCAGCGACGCGTTGGATCTGTTCCCACTGCTTGCGCCCGTGTTGTTCATAGCGGTGAAAATCGTAGCCGGTCAATGCGATTGTCTCCGCCGCAAAGCCGATGTATTCGCCGGCGTGAATGTCGCCGGCGGCGCAAAACAGGCCGAAGACGTCCATCAGCCGGCGGGACAGCAGCTCAAAGTCCATGGGCATCTTGGCCAGCCGCTCGCGCAGCGCGGGGTATAAATCTTCGCCCGTCTGGGCGTCGCGCAAATCGAGGATGAACGTGAAATGGTTGAGGCCGGCGGCCGTGATATGAATGCGCTGCTGAAGCGCGCGCGCGTCGGCCCACCGATCACCGGTCTCCGGCGCTAGGCCTAGGACGCGGTTGACGATGCGATATCCCTCTTCGATCTGATGACACAGCCCCACGAAGCGCACGCTCGTATATCGGTCGAGCGCCATGCACAGCCGGCTCATCGGGTTGGTGAAGTTGAGCAGCATCGCCTGCGGCGCAAGCCGCTCTACGTCGCGGGCGATGTCCAGCAGCAACGGGATGTGGCGCAGCGCGTGGCTTAGCCCGCCGGGGCCGCCATTCTCGCCCAAGATGTGGCGCACGCCGTGTTTGAGGGGGATTTGCCAGTCCAGCTTCCACGTCGCCAGGCGGTCCACGGCGACCGAGACGATGACAAAGCGCGCGCCGGGCAACGCCTCACGGCGGTCAGTCGTGGCGTGAAACGCAAAAGGCTGCGCGAAGGCTATGTTGAGCTTCTCAGCATACCGCGCCATGACATCGAGCGCCTCGGCGTTGGTGTCCACCAGCCAGATCTCGCTGCCTCGTAGGTCATCGGCAAAGGCGAATAGATCGCCGAGGATCGCCGGCCCGAAGCTCACGCTGCCCGCGCCGATGACGACGACTTTCGTATGCATACCTGAGCTAACGCATTGTAAACTCGCCGCATGGCCCAACATACCGTCCTCTACCTCTGCCCCCTGGGCAAGCAGCATCAGGCTTGGCGACTGGCTGCTGCGCCAGCTGAGTTCAAAGTCGTCATGCGACGCAGCAGCGAGGTCTCGCGGGAGGAAGTGCTCACGCTACTTCGCGAGGCGGATGCGCTGATCACCGAACGCGCCGGCGGCGTGGATCGCGCGATGATTGAAGCCGGTCCACGCCTGAAGATCATTCAACGCATCGGCTCGCTCTACCACGATATAGACCTGGACGCCGCCCGTGAGTTTCACGTACCGGTGTGCGTGCGGCCCATCCGCGGCGCGATCGCCGTGGCCGAGAACCTGGTACTGCAGATGCTGGCCGTGCTACGTCGGGCCATGCCTCTGCAGAAAGCGCTGCATACCCCGCCCGAGGCCTTCCTGCCCGCCGGCCCGCGTCGCACGACCGAGGACGTGTTCGCCTTCAACTGGAGCGGGCAAGCGCGCGTGTGCCTGATCCACGGCAAGACCATCGGCATCCTAGGGTTTGGCGAAATCGGCGCGGAGCTGGCGCGCCGACTGCGGCCTTGGGGATGCCGATTGCTCTACGCCAAGCGTCATCCGCTGCCGCGCTTCGTAGAAGAGGAGTTGGGCGTTGCCCACCGCGACGCTGAGCAGGTGTTGCGCGAGAGCGATATCGTCGTGTGCCTGCTCCCCTACTTCCAGGAGACCGACCTGTGGCTGAATGCGGAGCGAATCGCTATGATGAAGCCCGGCGCTTGGTTGGTGGAGGCCGGCAGCGGCAGCGTAGTAGACGAGCAGGCCGTCGCCGATGCCGTGCGATCTGGCCATCTGGCCGGCGCATCGTTCGACACCTATGAGTGGGAGCCGATCCGGCCCGACAACCCGCTGCTGAGGCTGGCCGACAGCGACCCCGAAGCGAACATCTTTCTGCTGCCGCACATCGGCAGTTGCAACGATGGCGGGTTCGCCAATGAGTTCGCCGAGTTCTACGCCAACGTGCGGCGCGCGCTCAACGATGAGCCGCTCGAAGGACGCGTGGCCTAGGCGCAGCCGGTCATCGCCGCTTGCACGTTTGTGAACCGCCACTACTCTCCGGTGAGACTGAATAACATTGCGCGACACATCCGGCGCCGACCGAAAGGCCAGACGTTCGTGTGTCTGCGCCCAAGGAGTTTCCCCCATGATTGACATCGGAAGGGCTATACAACACCCCACAGCAGACCAGGACTGGCCTCGCAAACTCGGCGGTTGAATATCA
The DNA here is from genome assembly GCA_046299515.1 of Thermoflexales bacterium. GTDB lineage: Bacteria > Chloroflexota > Anaerolineae > J036 > Brachytrichaceae > JAAFGM01. The sequence goes on from JBKBID010000037.1 coordinate 26,302, forward strand.
TCTCCTGCCTGGGCCAGTTTGTGCGGCCAATACGCGCGCAACAACAACATCGTCGTCTAATCAGCGCTTCTAACATAGCAGCCCGAGTGAGCACCGTCTGCGCTAGGAGCCGCGTTGAAAAAGCGCTCGGTGGTGCAATTCATTCTTAACACAGACCGGATATCTTGGATTCATCAGGAGGTATTGGTCGAACGCCTGCAGGGCATCGTGACATTCAAAGCGCCTGTCTATCGTGAGGTGGCGCATGATCCGACTGCGATCCAGCCAGCGGCTATCGTCGTTGTCGTCGCCACTCTGGTGATCGGTATCTTGAACGGCCTGGTGGGCGGCCCCCTCGGTCCAGTTGGCGGGATCGCCCTTTCTATCTTAGGGCGCCCTGATCTTCTGGCTGCTGGGAAGCTGGCTAGCCGCCTTCGTTGCGTCCAAGCTCTTCCAAGGCCAGACGAACGCGGCAGAGATGCTGCGTGTCCTGGGCCACGCCTACATCTTCCAGCTCCCTGTCATCATTCCATTTGTCGGCGCAATTATCGCATTAGTGCTGAGCGTCATCGCCAATGTGCTGGCCATCCGCGAGGCC
>JBKBID010000038.1:0-26484 GCA_046299515.1 Thermoflexales bacterium
CAGCTCGGCGACCGACGCCAATCACAAGTTTGACTTTCGCGCCGAGATGCGCAAGACGCGCGAGCGCGTGGACGAGCTTCTGGCGCAGGGCAAGGTTGAGGAAGCCGAAGCCTATATGGAGCAACGCCGCGTCTTGTTTGTGCAAAACGGCTACTTGATACGCAAGCTGAATCAAGCCTACTTTGCCTTTCACGGCGCATACAATGCCGATCCGGGCGGCTCGCCCGCCGCCGGAAAGGATCCCATCGGCCCGGCGGTGCAGGAGCTGCGTCAGCGCAGCCCGTCGCTTGGCGCTTTTCTGCGCGAGATCGCCGCCATCCGCGACTTTGCCGACCTACAGCGTCGGCTTCAGCCAAGGCAATCCTCGCGCCAAGGGATGCGCGACGCGAAACGCAAAACCTGACGCATTCGCCGCCGCGCTCCCGGACAAGCGATGCTATACGACGTCACCCGCATCCTTACGCCGCGCACGGCCGTCTTCCCCGGCGATACGCCGGTGTCCATCGCGCCCACGCTGCAGATGCGCGCCGGCGACTCATGCAACGTCACGGCTATTACGATGAGCGTGCATGCCGGCACGCATGTGGACGCGCCGCGCCACTACAGCGATGACGGCGTCGGCATAGACGCCGTGCCGCTGGATGTGCTGATCGGCCCGGCCCGCGTGGTCACCCTGGATGTCGCCGGCGCGATCACCACCGCCGACTTGCAAAACGCCTTTCGTGATTTGCCCCACGCGATACGCGCCGCGCCGCGCCTGCTCATCCGCACCCGCGCCAGCGACACCCCGGACGACGTTTGGGACGACGCCTTTACTCACTTCGATCCGCAAGCAGCCGACTGGCTCGGCGCGAACGGCCTGCGGCTGATCGGCACCGACGCGCCATCGGTGGATCCGGCGACGAGCCGGGCCTTGCCGGCGCACCGCGCTTTCTTGCGACACGGCGTCGTCATCGTCGAGAACTTGCGCCTGCAGGGTGTGCCGGACGGCGAGTATGAGCTGCTCGCGCTGCCGCTGAAGATCGCAGGCGGCGACGCCGGGCCGGCGCGCGTCGTGTTGCGCCGCTGAGCGCGCCAACGCAGCCGTTCTGCTAGAATCTTTGCCATCATGACGCTTACTCCAGACGCGATCCCAACGGCGGAGATTCCTTTGGCGACCGATGCGCGCCCGGCGCCGATGCGTCGGCCGGAGTGGCTGAAAGTGCGCATGCCATCCGGCGAGACTTACCACAACCTTAAGCAGTTGATGCGCAGCAAATCGCTGCACACCATCTGCGAGGAGGCCAATTGCCCGAACATCGCCGAGTGCTGGGGGCGCGGCACAGCCACCTTCCTGATCATGGGCGATGTGTGCACCCGCTCGTGTGGTTTTTGCGATGTGAAGACCGGCATGCCCAGCCCGTTAGACTGGGCCGAGCCGCTGCGCGTGGCGCAAGCCGTCAAAGCGATGAACCTCCAGCACGTCGTGATCACATCGGTGAACCGCGATGAACGCCGAGACGGCGGCGCGCCGATCTTCGCCCTGACGATCCGCAAGGTGCGCGAGTTGCAACCTGGTTGCACCGTCGAGGTGCTGATTCCGGATTTCAAGGGCAACCGCGCCGCGCTCGAAATCGTCATGCGCGAGGAGCCGGACATCCTCAACCACAACGTCGAGACGGTGCCGCGCCTGTTCAAGAAAGTGCAGCCGCAGGATCGCTACGAGTGGGCGCTGGAGACGCTGCGCAACGCCAAAGCGATCCAGCCCGACGCGGTCACCAAGACCGGCATCATGCTCGGCCTGGGCGAGACGCCGGACGAAGTGCTGGATGTGATGCGCGACCTGCGCGCCGTTGATGTGGACATCCTGACGCTCGGCCAGTATTTGCAACCCAGCAAGCGGCACTTGCCGATCGAGCGCTATTACACGCCGCAGGAGTTCGCCGAATTCCGGCGCACCGGCTACGAGATGGGATTCAAGTGGGTCGAGAGCGGGCCGCTGGTGCGCAGCTCGTTCCGCGCCGAGTTCCAGGCTCGCGCGCTCTCCAGGCGCTGGCGCAGCGCCCAGACAACGCCGGCCGCCTGATCGGGCGGCGCCGCTTGACAAGCGTTGAACCCGTTCATGCCTGTTGATCGACACGAATCATGTACGCCCAGAGAAACTCGCAAGGCATCATCAACACGCCCGCGCGCTCAAAGGGCAAGCCGCTGCTGGGCGCTGTGCTGCTGGCAATTGTGCTGATCGCCGGCGTCGCATTCATTGCAATCTACGCCTTGGCCTCGCGCGAGGCATCCGCCGGCGATCCGGGCATCATCCAGGTCATCTATGTCCAACCTACCCCGATGCAGCTCCTGGCCGGCAATTCGTCAGCAGCCGTCGCATCGGCGCTCAAGGCCGACATAGGCGCGTCGTCCGTTATTCCTCAGCCCCGGCGCGAGTGGTTGGAGTCGGCAGCGCGCCCGCTCATGCCCGCGCGCGCCCTGCCGACGGCAACACCTTTGCCCACGGCTACACCGGATACACGGGGTGCGCCGCCGCGCGCCGAGATTGCGCTGCTATCGGACGCATCCACGGCATCCTCCTGCCCGCAACCGACCGGGCAGCTCATCACCGAGACGCTGGACAGCGATGTCACCGTCGTGCCGATCATCGTGCACATCTACCTGCCGCCGTGCTATGACCCAGAGCGCTACGCCTATCCGACGCTCTACCTGATCCACGGCACGGCCTTCGAGCAGGGGGGCTGGCTCTACGACGGTGTGCCGCGCGTGGCCGACGTGCAAATGAGCCTGGGCGTGTTGCCGCCGTTCATCATCGTGATGCCCGGCGCGGACATGCGCGCCGGCGAGGCCAGCAGATACTCGTGGACGAACACCGGCCCAGGGTCGTATGACGACTTCGTAGTCAACGAGCTGCTCCCCTACATTGACCAGAACTACAGCACATGGGCCGACCGCGAAGGGCGCGCCATCGGCGGCATCTCGCGCGGTGGTTATTGGTCCATCGAGATCGCCTTCGCCCATCCCGACCTGTTCAGCGCCGTCGGCGGCCATAGCCCATCGGTGTTCACTAAACTGGTGGGCGTGCCGCCTAACTTCAGCATGCTCAGCATGGCGCGCTCGATTGACGCGCTGCGCGACCTGCGCATCTGGCTGGACTCCGGCGACGCCGACTGGGCGAAGGTGGATATGCGCAAGCTGATGGGCGACCTGGACGCCGCCGGCGTGCCGTATTACGCCGAGATCGGCGAAGGCGGCCATGAGGACAGCTACTGGACCTCGCGCGTGCCGGACTATCTGGCGTTCTACTCGGCATCGTGGCCGCGCGTCCCGCGCGCCAGGCTGCTCGACCGGGCCGCCAACCCCTGACATGCGACGCTGGCTCACCTGGATCGGCGTCGCTATCAGCATCGTCTTTCTCTTTCTAGCGCTGCGCGGGATCCACTTCGACGAATTTGCGCTTGCGATGCAACAGGCAAACCCGCTGTGGCTGTTGCCGGGCGTCGGGTTCTACTTCCTCACCGTCATCGTGCGCACGTGGCGCTGGTCGTATCTGCTGCGACCTTTGAAGGCGTTGCGCGTAGGCCAGCTCTTTCCCATCGTCGTGATCGGCTACATGGGCAACAACATCTATCCGGCGCGGATCGGCGAACTGCTGCGCGCCTACGTGCTGCGGCGCGACACGGGCGTGCCCATCGCCTCCAGCCTGGCCACGGTGCTGATCGAACGCATGACGGATGGCATCGTGATGATCGGCTTCGCCCTGATCGGCCTGCAAGCCGCGCCGAACGTGAGCGCGCGGGCCGGACAGGTGATCGCCATCGCTATCGCGCTCTTCGCCCTCGCCAGCGCAGCGTTCTTCTGGATGGCGCTGGCACCGGCGCGCGCCAATCGGCTGGCCGAGGCGGCCATCACCCGACTCGTCCCGCGGCGCTTCCAGGCGCCGCTGCTGGGCGTGACGCATCGCTTCGTTCAAGGCGCGCAGAGCCTGCGCAGCCCGCGCGACGTGTTGGCGGTCTTCCTCAGCACGGTCGTGGTCTGGCTGCTGGAGACGATGAAATACGGCAGCGTGGCGCGAGCGTTCGACCTGGCGCTGCCGTTCAGCGGCCTGATGCTGGTGAACGGCCTGTCGAACCTTTTCACGGTCATCCCCGGCGCGCCCGGCGCAGTGGGCACATTCGACGCCGGCGGGATGCTGGGCATGCGCGCGCTGGGCGTGGACGACTCGCTGGCAGCGGCCTACGTGCTCACATTACACGTGGTGCTGTGGCTGCCGGTGACATCGTTGGGCGTGTTCTTCATGCTGCGCGAGGGCTTGCGCTGGTCGGACTTGCGTCGGGCCGAAGAGGCGGCAGCGTAGGACAGCGATGAATGCGACGCCGTGAGAGCAACTCCTTTCTCACGCCCAATGCTCATCGCGCTTTATGCCATAGGTGTGCTCGCCGTGAGCATTTGGAGCGACCTCGCCTTCGCAGGGCACACCGACCTGTTGCGCAGTCCACTCCCCACCGCCATCACGCTCGTCTTTGGCGCAATCGTCGGCGATACGGCGGTATCAGCCGAGGAGGCGGTCTTCGCGCGGCGCGGCCTGTGGCCAACCGCTTGGCCGCTGTTCGCGCTGCGCGTGATGGCGATGAGCGCCGGCTGGGTGATGCTCGGCCATTTGCTGACGCCGGCAGTCGCGATGCTCGTGCAGATCCCGCGCGCCGGCTTCGAGATCTTGCCGACGATCGCGCTCGGGCTGGAGTTTGCGCTGCGGCAGGCGCTGCTACCGGCGCTGGTCGTGGGAGTTGTAGTCGGGTCAGTTGTCGGCCTGACGTTCATCCGCCGCGCTTCCGCCCAAGCGCGCGCTTGAGGCGCGGCCGGCCTCGCCCCGGACGATGCGGGCGAGCTTCGCTTCCATCTCCTTCCAGGCAAGCGGCGACAGGCCGTATTTATATTGGAGTTGCTCTGCGTCCATCGTCCCGGCGCGGTAGTCGCGCAGCGCGCACGTCCAGCGCAGCATCTCGAAGGTGAGCGAATCCAGACCCGCCCGCGGCGCGATCTTGCGGTTGAAGATGTATTCCAGGTTGCGGCCGGTGCAGTCGAACAACCGACCGCGCGGTTGTCGGCGGCGCAGGTGCTCGTCCAGCGCCTGTAGGCATTCGGCGGAGATGGGCAACTGCCGCTCTTTGAACTTCAGGTGCTTCTTGTCGTAGCGCACCCATACTTGGCGCGCGTCGCGGTCGAGGTCATCCTGGGTCAGCCGCAAGCATTCGCTCTTCTTAATGCCGGTTTCCAACACGAGGTGGATGATGGCCAGGGGGCGCGTGTCGGAGCGCGCGCCGGCGGCGACCTGGCGGGCGGCCTGCAACACGGCTGCCGCCTGCGCTTCGGTCAGGTGCGCCGGCAGCGGATCCACCAACGGCTTGTAGGGCACGCTGTCGGCGGGATCTACGGCGATATAACCGCACTCGCGCAGCCAGCGGAAGAAGACTTTGACCGACGTCAGGCGGCGTTCGACGGACTTGGGGCTATTGGCGTTCTTGCGGCGCTCCTCATGGGCGATGAACGCGCGAATGCGGTCGCTGGTGATGGCGGTCAGCGGCGGGACGAACTGGCTCTCGGCCATGAGAAAGCGGGCAAACCGATTCATATCGCCCCAGAAGGCTTTGCGCGTGTTGTCGCTGATCGGCCGGCGCGCGAGATGTTGCGCGTAGGCCAGCAATGCCTCATCCAATCGGGTTACCGTCGCCATGCCGACAGTGTAGCACAGATGTTCTGTTCGTAACAACCGGCGTGCCGCGCGTGCTATATTCCGCTCATGCAGTCACCGTTTCGAGCTCGCAACTGGATCATCTTCTTGTTGATCAACGCGCTCGTCTCGGCAGTCACTGCGTTCCTCGTTGTGCAAGCGTTCACGCAGGCGGCGAGCCGACCGGCCACGACTCGGATGGCCGCTGCTGCGACTCAGCCGGTCGCCGCCGCAGATGCCGCTCCATCTGTCGCGGAGGGCGCAAGCATCCTGCCGGCTGGCGAGCCGCCCACCGCTGCTCAGGAGGATGCCGCCGCCGAAGCGGCTACGCCGCTGCCACAGCCCGCCGCGACGACCGAGACGGTTGCGCGAGCCACCAGAGGCGCAATCCCCAGCGTGCGCATCAGCGCCGTCATCTACCCCGGCCAGCGCACACGCGAAGCCGTGGTGATCGTGAACGAAGGTGACGCGGTAGACCTGACCGGCTGGACGCTCGCCACCCCTCGCGGCAAAGCCTACACCTTCGGCAACGTGGTGCTGTTCAAGGAGAGCTTCATCAACCTGCACACGACCAGCGGCGTGGACGTGCCGACCGACCTGTTCTGGAATCAGCCGGAGGCCGTGTGGCGCGTGGGCGATGAAGTGGTGCTGCGCCGAGGCGATGAGGTGATCGCGACTTACATTGTGCGATGACGCGGGCGCGCCTTTGCGCAATCTTGACATTCGTCGTCTCTCGTCCGACACTCGCCCTACACGATGCTGACCAGCGCCGATCTGAAGAAGCTGCTCGCCGCCGGCCCTAGCGCGCGCATCGAAGTGCTCTCACCTAACGTGGCTGCGCCGGAACGCCTGGCGCGCTCGCTGGTCGCGCTGGCCAACGCGCGCGGCGGCGTGCTCGTCATCCCTTTTGGCGCGAAAGATAAAGTCTCGCCCGACGAGGCGCGCGACCGCGCGCTGCAGGCGATGCTCATGAGCGAACCGCGCCTGATTGCGCCGCTGCCCTATTTCGTCGGCGGCGATCCGAATGCACCGGAAGCCCTGATCGTCGAGGTGCCGGAGGGCCTGCCCAACGTCTATAGCCTGGACGGGCGCTATCTGACCCGCGAGAACGGGCGCAACGTCGTCCTGGGGGCGCGGGCGCTGCGCGAGCTGATGCTTGTGCGCGGCGAGGGCACGTGGGAGTCGGCCACGCCGAGCGGCGCAGGCCGTGACGACCTGGACTGGCCGAAGGTGGAAGCCTATGCGCAGCAGGCGACGGTCGGCGATGAGGATGCGGAGGACGTGTTGCTGCGGCGCGGGTGCCTGGTCAAGCGCGGCCAGCAGGTCAAGCCCACCTTCGCCGGGCTATTGTTATTCGGCCGGCAGCCCCAGCGCTGGGTGCGCGGCGCGGAGATCCTCTGCGCGCGCTTCGGCGGCGTTGAGATGAGCGATGCCTTTGCTCGGCAGACCATCGGCGGGACCTTGCCGGAGCAGATTCGCCGCGCCGAAGCCTTCTTGGCCGAGAACTTGCCGCACCGCGCACGGCTGCGCGACTGGCAGCGCCGCGACGAGCCGCTCTACCCGCCCGGCGTATTGCGCGAGGCGGTAGTCAATGCCGTCGCTCACCGCGATTACCGCCTGACCGGCAACCAAATTCACGTGCTGATGTTCAGCGACCGCGTGGAGGTGCGCAGCCCCGGCCGCCTGCCCGGCCACATCACCTTGAAAAACCTGCTGCGCGAACGCTATTCGCGCAACGAGGCGATCGTCCAAGTGTTGGCCGACATGGGCTTCATCGAGCGGCTGGGCTATGGCATAGACCGCATGGTGCGCGCCATGAAGGAAGCCGACCAGCCCCCGCCGGCGTTCGAGGAGACCGACGCCGGCTTCGCCGTCACGCTCTACGCCAAGTCCCCCGAGCCAGACGCGCTCCCCGCGCCGCAGACGGCGCAGCAACAGCGCTGGCAGAAGATGCTGGCCTATCTGAAGGCCAACGGCCGCATCACCAACCGCGATTACCAGGAGCTTTGCCCCGATGTGAACCCGGAGACGCTCCGGCGCGACTTTGTGGACATGGTGGAGCGCGGCCTCATCCTGCGCATCGGGGACAAACGCGGGACATACTACATCCTCAAGTAGCATCGCGCGCGAACGCGCACCGCGATTCGGCGCAACCAGGCTGCCGTCCGCGGGCTTCAGCCCCCCTATTCCCGCATGAATCGGCGCATCTCTTCCTCGATGCGCTTGCTGAGCGCCATGGCGTTAATGGCATGCTGTTGCAAGACGACCTCCTCCGGCGTTTGCGGTTTCCACTGCGGCACTGCCATCGGCCGGCCTTCTGCGTCTATGGCTACGTAGCCGATGATGCAGTGTGTGGTCTGGGTGTAGACGCCGTCGCGCGGGTCGCTGGCGCGCACATCCACTGCGACGTGCATGCTGGTGCGGCCGGTGTGGATCAGCCGGGCGTGCACCTCCACTAGGCTGCCGATGAGGATCGGCCTGACGAAGCGAATGCCGCCGACGTAGACCGTGACGCAGGTCTGGCCGCTCCAAGCGATGGCGACAGCCGCGCCGCCCTCGTCAATCCATTTCATCACCGCGCCGCCATGCACCTTGCCGAGCACGTTCTGCTCTGTGGGCTGGGCGAAGAAGCGCAGGGTGACTTCGTGAGGGCGCATGACCATACCTACATGCTATCATCATCGCGCCGATGTCCGAAGCAAGCGTGACGCCGATCCGCCGGCAGTACCTCGAACTCAAACGCAAATATCCCGATTGCATCCTGTTCTTCCGACTCGGCGATTTTTACGAGACCTTTGACGCCGATGCTGAGCTGGTGGCGCGCGAATTGGACGTGGTGCTGACTTCGCGCCCGGTGGCCAAAGACGTGCGCATCCCGATGGCCGGCGTGCCCCATCACTCGGCCGAAGGCTACATCGCCCGGTTGATTGCGCGCGGCTATCGCGTCGCAATCGCCGACCAGGTCGGCAGCGAAGCGATCAACGGCCTGGTGCCGCGCGAGGTGCGCCGCGTCATCACCCCCGGCACCGTCGTCGAGCCGGGCATGCTGGACGCGGCGCGCCCCAGCTACTTGGCTGCGGTCATCGGCGCGGCGGCAAACGACGGGCGACAGACTACGGCGCAATCGCCCGTCGGCCTGGCCTACTGCGACATTACCACCGGCGAGTTTTGCGCCGCGCAACTGGAAAGCGCGGTCGAGCTGGAGCGCGAGCTGGCGCGCATCCAGCCGCGTGAAATACTCGCGCCGGATGACGGGGGACGCCAGACGCAAGCCGGGCGAGACGATGCGCCACGTCCCATTACCCCTCTCCCCGCCTATCGTTTCGAGTTAAGCAACGCGCGCCAGGCATTGCTCGACCATTTCAAGGTCAGCACGCTGCAGGGGTTCGGGCTGGAGGAAAAGCCGTACGCCCTGCGCGCCGCCGGCGCCATCATCGCCTACCTGCGCGAGACGCAGCCGGCGGCGCTGAACCAACTGCGCGAGTTGCGCACCTATGCCACGTCGCAGTTCATGGGGTTGGACGCCGTGACGCGCCGCAACCTGGAGCTGCTGGAGCCGCTCCGGCCGGCTGCCGGGGGCAGCAAGACGCCGCCGACGTTGCTGGGCGTGCTCGACAGGACGCTCTCGCCGATGGGCGCGCGCCTGCTGCGCGCGTGGATCGCCCAGCCGTTGCTTGACCAGGCGGCCATCGAAGCTCGCCTGTCTCAGGTGGATGCGCTGTTCGGCGATGCGCTGTTGCGGGCCAAGCTGCGCGATGCGCTAAAGCACATGCCCGACCTGGAGCGGCTGACGACGCGCGCGCTCAGCGGTATTGCCACGCCGCGCGACTTGCTGAACTTGAAGGCGGCATGTGCATGCGCCGTAGGCATCGCCGAGGAGGTCGCGGGCGCGAATCCCCCATCGCTCATCACCGAGCTTCACCCCTTAACTGCCAGCTTGCGCGCCGTCGCCGACCTGGTCGGCGCGGCGATCAAGGACGAGCCGGATGACGACGGCTTCATCAAGCCCGGCTTCAGCGCCGAGCTGGACGGCGTGCATCTGGCTGCGCGCGACGCCAAGAGCTGGGTGGCTAACCTCGAGCGGGTTGAGCGGGAACGCACCGGCATCAAGTCGCTCAAGGTTGGCTACAACAAGGTCTTTGGCTACTACATCGAGGTGACGCACGCCCACCGCGACGCCATCCCCGGCGACTACATCCGCAAACAAACGCTGACCAATGCCGAGCGCTACATCACGCCGCAGTTGAAGGAGTATGAGGCCCTCATCCTGAACGCCGACGAGCGCATCGCCGAGATCGAACGGCGCTTGCTCATCGCGATCAACCAGGCCATCGCCGCGCACGCCAGAACGCTGCTGGAGACGGCGCGCGCCATCGCGCGCCTGGATGTCGCCGCGGCGTTGGCCGAAGTGGCCGCCCGCAACAATTACTGTCGCCCGCGCTTCAACGACGAAGGCCGCATCGCGATCAAAGACGGCCGCCATCCGGTCATCGAGCATTTGCTGCGCGAAATCCCGTTCACGCCGAACGACGCCCATCTCGACCGTGACGCGCGCATTCTGATCATCACCGGCCCGAACATGAGCGGCAAGAGCAGCTACATGCGCCAGGTGGCGTTGATCGCGCTGATGGCGCAAATCGGCAGCTACGTGCCGGCGCGCGAGGCCGACTTGTGCATCCTGGACCGCATCTTCACCCGCATCGGCGCGCAGGACGAGCTGGCCGCCGGCCAGAGCACCTTCATGGTGGAGATGGTGGAGACGGCCAACATCCTGCGCCATTGCACATCGCGCAGCCTGGTCATCCTCGACGAGATCGGTCGCGGCACCAGCACCTACGATGGCCTGGCCATCGCCTGGGCGGTCATCGAGTATCTGCACAACCACCCCGAGCACCGCCCGCTGACGCTGTTCGCCACACACTATCACGAGCTGATCCAACTGGCCGATGTGCTGCCGCACGTGCGCAACTACAACGTCGCGGTCAGCGAGGAAGGCGGACAGATCGTGTTTCTGCACAAGGTGCTCGCCGGCGGCGCCGACCGGTCATACGGCATCCACGTCGCGCAGTTGGCCGGCCTGCCGCCGGCCGTGGTGCACCGCGCGCAGGACGTGTTGAAGGAACTGGAGGGCGGGCGACTGTCGCATGAGCGCCAAACGCCGACCGAGGATCGCCCGGCGCAGATGTCGCTCTTCACCGAGCCATCACCGGCGCTGGAGAAGCTCAAGCAGCTCGATCCCAACGCGCTCAGTCCGCTCGAAGCGCTGACGGCGCTTTATGAGTTGAAAAAGCTCCTGTGACCGGCCGCATATCTCGCGTTCATCGCCAAATCGGCGCGAAGCGAGGGGGCATGCCCCAGAGAGACCGGGTCTCTGCGACTTACTAGGCCGACTGCGTCTGAGATTCGACGACCAGCGGTTTGATCAGCGGCGCGCCCTTGTCGTACTCGATTGCCGCCTCGATGAACGCCTTGAACAGCGGATGCGGGCGATTCGGCCGGCTCTTGAATTCCGGGTGGAACTGGCTGCCCAACATGAACGGGTGATCTCGCAGTTCGCAGATCTCCACCAGTCGGCCGTCCGGCGAAAGGCCGCTGAACACGAGCCCGGCGTCGCCCAGCGATTTGCGGAATTCATTGTTGAACTCGAAGCGATGGCGATGGCGTTCCTGCACGGTGACGGCGCGGACGGCCGAGTCGCCGCGCATGCCGTTGGCGGGGTTCGCGCCGGATGACTCGCTCTTGTCCAGCGCGCTCACGTAGGCGCGATGCGCGCGGGTGCCGGGCACGAGCTGGCACGGATACACGCCCAGGCGCATCGTCCCCCCCATGTCGCTGATGTCGCGCTGGTCGGGCATTAGGTCAATTACCGGATAGGGGGTGGTATGGTTGAACTCAGTGCTGTTCGGCTCGCGACTGTTCAGCACGAAGCGGGCGAACTCGATGCACATCACCTGCATGCCCAGGCACATCCCCAGGTATGGCACCGCGTTTTCGCGCGCATATTGGGCCGCGATGATCTTGCCCTCGATGCCGCGATAACCGAACCCACCCGGCACCACGATGCCCGCCACGCGTTCCAGGCGATCCAGCCCCTCGCCGCGTTCGAGCGCCTCGCTGTTGAGCCAGGCCAACTGCACATCGCGTCCACAGGCGATGCCGGCGTGATAGAGCGCTTCGCGCACGCTCATGTAGGCATCGTGTAGCTCGACATACTTGCCCACGATGGCGATATGCAGCGGCGGCTTGGGCCGACGCATCTCCGCGCACATCGCCCGCCATGCGCTCAGATCGGCCGGCGGGCAGCCCAAATGCAACCGCGCACACAGGTAATCGCCAAAGCCCATATCCTCCAGCATCAGCGGCACTTCGTAGAGGTAGCTCGTGGTCACCATGGGCAACACCGCGCGCGGCTCGACATCGCAAAACAAGGCGATCTTCTCGCGCAGCGCATCATCCACCGGCTCGTCGCTGCGCGCGATGATGGCGTCGGGTTGGATGCCGGCGCCGCGCAGGTCGCGCACGCTGTGCTGCGTGGGCTTAGTCTTCAATTCGCCGGTAGCGCCCACCTTGGGCAAGAAGGTGACATGCACGTAAAACGTGCTGTCGCGCCCTACATCGCGGCGCATCTGGCGAATGGCCTCGATAAACGGCATGGCCTCGATGTCGCCGACCGTGCCGCCCACCTCGACGATCACCACATCGGCGGCGGCGCTTTTGGCCACCATGGAGATCCGCCGCTTGATCTCGTTCGTCACATGCGGCACCACTTGGATGGTCTTGCCCAGATAGTCGCCCCGGCGCTCCTTGCTAATGACCTCGTTGTAGACCTGGCCGGTAGTCACGTTGCATGCGCGCGTCAGGTTCTCATCAATGAAGCGCTCATAGTGGCCTAGGTCGAGGTCGGTCTCCGCGCCGTCTTCGGTCACGAAGACTTCGCCGTGCTGATAGGGCGACATCGTGCCCGGATCGACGTTGAGATATGGGTCGAGCTTCTGGATCGCGACGCGCAGCCCGCGCGCTTTTAGCACGCGGCCGATGGCAGCCGCCGTCACGCCTTTGCCCACCGAGCTGACGACGCCGCCTGTGCAAAAAATGAACTTAGGCATGATTGCTCCCTTGAATAAATCCTGAACTGACCGATTTGACCTTTCTATTCTCTCCATCCTCTCGCGCGCAAGCACGGAAAGCACAGTAGGGAGCACGGGCATGCTCCCTACTGATGAATTCGGGGTAGGTGACGCGCAAAGGGAACGATTGAGTTGTCTTGGCGCTGCAGCACACCGAATTATATAGCGTCGGCGGCAAACTCGCGCTACAGCGCCGATCGTAGTTGCCCTGTTGCCCTGCGCAGGGCTTGACAACGCAGCTTAAAGCCATTAGTATGCGTGCCGACAATTTAAGTTCGTAAGCACACTCTTATCCAGAGCAGCGGAGGGACCGGCCCGATGAAGCTGCGGCAACCTGGGTCGAACAAGGTGCCAATTCCGGCAGCGAAAACTGGAAGATGAGAGCGCGCTAACGCATCAAGCCGTTATCGCCCTCTTGCACAGTTTCGCAGGAGGGCGATTTGCTTCTGACGAGAGTGTTCTTGCGGACTCACCCTGGAGTTGCGGCATGGACACGATCACGCGCAGAGCGTTCCTCTTAACCACGCGGCGCTTGTGTATTTAGCGGGCCGGCCGCTTCGACGCGGCATGTGACCCGCTTTCCCCATTTGCGCCCTGTCACCCAATTTCGCGCGTGGCCGGTCAGCGCTTGTATAGGCCGGTCGCGTTTTGTGCGCCTCGCCGTCAGGCGCATGAACCGGATGCGAGATTAACCTGATTTCAATCTGATTTAAGGAGTAAAGTCAAGCCATGAGCACATCTACATATGCCCGTCCCGAAGCGTTGGTCAGCACCGGCTGGCTGGCCGAACATCTCAACGATCCGAACGTGCGCATCGTGGAATCAAACGAAGACCCCCTGCTGTATGACACCGGACACATCCCCGGCGCAATCAAGATTGACTGGACAACCGACCTGAACGATCCGGTTAAGCGCGATTACTTGGACTCGGCGCACTTCGCGGAGCTGCTGAGCAGCAAGGGCATCGCCAACGACTCGTTCGTGGTGTTCTACGGCGACAAGAACAATTGGTGGGCGACCTATGCCTTCTGGGTGTTCCAACTGTTCGGTCACACGAAAGCCGCCATCCTGAATGGCGGGCGCAAAAAGTGGATTGACGAAGGTCGTCCGCTGACGCGCGAAGCGCCCGCCTATCCGCGCACCCGGTACAACGCGCCGCCGCGCGACGACAAGACCATCCGCGCCTTCCGCGACGAGGTGCTGAAGCACGTGCAGAGCAACGGCGTGCTGGTGGACGTGCGCAGCCCGGCCGAATACACCGGCGAACGGCTGCACATGCCCGAATATCCGAACGAAGGCGCGCTGCGCGGCGGCCATATCCCCGGCGCGAAGAACATCCCCTGGGCGCAAGCCGTGAGGGAAGACGGCACGTTCAAGCCCCGCGAGGAACTCGAAGCGCTCTACAGCAGCAAAGGCATCACGCCGGACAAGGAGGTCATCGCTTATTGCCGCATCGGCGAGCGCAGCAGCCACACGTGGTTCGTGCTCACCTATCTGCTCGGCTATCCCCGCGTGAAGAACTACGACGGAAGCTGGACCGAATGGGGCAACAGCGTCGGCTTGCCGATAGAGAAATGAAGCATGGCGGGTTGATGATCGCAACGCGCAATCGTCAACCCGCCGGACTTTGGCAGTCTTAGGCTCACTCTGGCTTGCCCCGCGCCGATGACATCTCACTGCCGGAAGCGTGGGGCTTTCTTTCTCGCATGTGCAGTTACCGCTTCGACACTCGGCTGGTGCACATCGGCGAGCGGCCGATCAGTCGGGCCGCCTGGCGCAACGCCACGCCGACCAGCGCGCCGATTCACTGTAGCGCCACCTTCCTGTATCCGACGGCTCAGGCGCTGGACGAAGCATTCGCGGCAGGCGGCGACCAGGTGGTCTACACGCGCTGGGGCAATCCCACCGTTCAGGCGCTGGAGGCGCTGATGGCCGACCTGGAGGAAGGGCGCGGGGCCATCGCTTGCAGCTCCGGCATGTCGGCGCTGTATCTGGCGCTGCTGGCTGCCGGCACGCCGCGCGGCGCGACCGAGCCGCATCCACGCCGCATCCTTGCCTCGCGCGATCTCTACGGCGCGACCGAGGCGCTGCTGCGCGACTTTTTCGCCGCGCAGTCCGTCGCGGTGAGCTACTGCGACATGAGCGACCTGGCCGAGGTCAAAGCGGCAATTGGCGCGCATGCGCCGGATGTGGTGCTGCTCGAATCGCTATCCAACCCGCTGCTCAAGTGGGCAGATGTGGAAGCCATCGCGCACTACGCGCATCAGGCCGATGCGCGCGTGGTCGTGGACGCCACCCTGGCGACGCCGGTGTTACACCGGCCGCTGACGCAGGGCGCAGACTTCGTCGTGCATAGCGCGACAAAGTACCTCGGCGGCCACGCCGATGCGACCGGCGGCATCCTCGCTGCGCGCACCGGCCTGTTGCTCGATACGGCGCGGCGCTACGCTATCCAGCTCGGCGTGAGCCTAGGCCCGTTTGAGGCGCGATTGATCGCGCGCGGCATCCACACGCTGGGGTTACGGGTGCGCCGACAGTGCGAGAGCGCGCTGACCATCGCCCAGGCGTTGCAGAAACATCCGCGCGTCCGTCGTGTGATCTACCCAGGCTTACCAGAGCATCCCCACCATCGCTTGATGTCGTTGCAGACGTGTGGCTTGTTCGGCGGCCTGATCTCGTTCGAGCTGGCCGACGCCACGCGCGAGGCTGCCTTCGCCTTCATAGACCGGCTGAAGCTGATCCTGCCTGCGACCAGCCTGGGCGACATCTACTCGCTGATCACGTATCCACCGATCTCATCGCATCGCGAACTGAGCGAAGCGCAGCGCGCCGAGCGCGGCATCGGCGAGGGCCTGCTCCGGTTGTCGGTCGGCATTGAAGACCCGCAAGACCTCTTGGCCGACCTTGAAAGTGCGCTGTAGCCCAGCAAAAAAGAAGCCAGGCTCCGCGGAGCCTGGCTTCCATTTGCGCGGCCGTTGACCGATCCGAAGGACTATCGGAACGGCGGCGAGTAGAGCAGTCCGCCCTGCGTGTACAGGTTGTTGATGCCGCGCGGGATGGCCGTCTTGGTGTTCGGGCCGAGGTTGCGATCGTAGATCTCGCCGTAGTTGCCGACGGCCTTAATCACGTTCACAGCCCAGTCCTTGCTCAGGCCCAGCTTGGCGCCCAGGTCCACCTTCTCATCTGCGCCCAGCAAGCGTCGCACTTCAGGGCGCGTATCGCTCGCAGCGACGCTGTCCACGTTCTCGGCGGTGATGCCGAATTCCTCGGCGGCGAAGGTGGCGAACACCGTCCACTGCACGATGTCAAACCACTGATCGTCGCCGTGGCGCACCATCGGCCCCAGCGGCTCCTTGGACAGCGTCACATCCAGGATGACGTGATCGTCGGGGTTGGGCAACACCGAGCGGCGAGAGACGAGGCCGGATTTGTCGGTGGTCACCGCATCGCAGCGCCCTTCAGCATAGGCGCCAAACGTGCCGTTCGCGTCCTCGAACACGGCCGGCGTGTACTTCAAATTGCGCGCCGCCATCTGATCGGCCAGGTTCAACTCGGTGGTGGTGCCCTTCTGCACGCAGATCGTCGCGCCGTCCAGCTCTTCCAGCTTGGTGATGTTGGCATCCTTGGGCACCATGATGCCCTGGCCGTCGTAAAAGGTGGTGGCGACGAAGTTCGCGCCGTTGTCGGTGTCGCGGGTGAGCGTCCAAGTGGTGTTGCGGATGAGCACGTCAATTTCGCCGCTTTGCAGCGCGGCAAAGCGCTGCTCAGCCGTCAATGGGCGGTACTCCACCTTGTTCACATCGTTGAAAATCGCCGCCGCCAGGGCTTTGCAATAGTCAATATCGAAGCCGCTGAACGCGCCGGCGGAATCCACGAAGCCAAAGCCTGGGACTTGGCTGTTCACGCCGCAGATCAGCTTGCCGCGCGCTTTGATAGCCTTGAGCGTCTCGCCAAAGCCCGAAGGTGCAGCAGGCGCGGCAGGCGTCGGCGCAGGAGTGGGAGCAGCCGCGCCGGTATCTGCAGGCGCGGCAGTCACCTCGACGACGCGGGTCACCTCGACGATGCGCGTGACCTCGACCGGCGCCGCCGGAGCGGCGGGGGCTGCCGCCGGAGGCGCGGCGCAAGCTGCGAGCGCCATCGGAACTGCCACGAGCAAGCTGAGCAACTTTCTTGAACGTATCATGTCGTCTCTCCTCCTTTGATTGTGACTGGCTTGATTGAATTGGTTGAACGGCTACAGCGCTGCAAAAGCTGCGCCGTGCGCGAATTATGCGCGAATTATATGTAGGCCAAACGAATGCGCGCGTAGAAAGGTGCATTTCTGGCGCGAGGCAGGCGCAGGCCATGCCCGCGCCTCCCCCCGTTCCAATCTGCCAACGCGCAACGGTTTGAAATAGCCAAAGTCCACGCGAGGACGCTGAAATAGAATTGCGCCATGCGCAAATTCGACCTGCTCACGCCGGCGAACGCCGCGGCGAAGTTGAACGCTGCGCTCGACGCGGCCGGCTACGGGCCGGCGCGCGGCATCGCCGCGACCGAAACAGCGCCGACGACCCAAGCGCGCGACCGCGTGCTGGCGCGCGACATCGTCTCGCCCACTCCCATGCCGGAGTTCCGCCGCAGCACGGTGGACGGCTACGCCGTGCGCGCCGACGCCACGCCGGGCGTGCTGCGCGTGGTCGGCGAGGTGCGCATGGGCGAGCTGGCGCCGTTTGCCATCCGACACGGGGAGGCGGCGCTGGTGCACACCGGCGGCAACCTGCCCGAAGGCGCCGACGCCGTCGTGATGCTGGAAGATACCGTGCCGCTGACGCTGGACGACCGACGACAGGCAGAACCGGCAGATGGCTCGCTGCCCTCCGTGCTTGTGAGGCAGTGGAAGATTCAGACTAACAAGAAGCTGACGCCGGGCGAGAACGCGATCCAGCCCGGCGAGGACGTCAAGGCCGGCGAGGTCGTCATCCGCGCCGGCATCCGCCTGCGCGAGCCGGAGATCGGCGGGCTGCTGGCGCTGGGCATCACGCGAGTCGAGGTGGTGCGCAAGCCGCGCGTCGCGCTGATCGCCAGCGGCGACGAGCTGGTGCCGGCGGAGGCCGAGGCGCGCCCCGGCCAAGTGCGCAACATCAACGCGCCGATGCTGGCGGCGCTGGTGGCGCGCAACGGCGGCGAGCCGCTCGACTTCGGCATCCTGCCCGACTCGCGCGCGGCCTTCGAGGCGGCAGCGCAGCGCGCGATGCGCGAAGCCGACATGGTCATCTTCATGGCCGGCAGCAGCGTGGGCGAGCGCGACTTCGCGCCCGATGTGGTGAACGCCATGGGCAAGCCGGGCATCCTCGCGCACGGCATCTTGTTCCGCCCCGGCAAGCCCACCCTGTTCGCCGTATGCGACGGCAAGCCGGTCTTCGGGCTGCCGGGCAACCCGATCAGCGCATTGGTGACCGGGATGTTGTTTGCCATGCCGGCGCTCTGGCGCATTCAAGGGGCGCTTAACCCGCCCGAGCCGCGATTCATCCGCGCCACACTCACCCGCGAGGTGAAGTCGCCGAAAGACCTGGAGCACTGGTTCCCGGTCAAGCTGGGCATGGGCGATCCGAAGTCCGGCGCGGCATCCCCGGCCGCTCAACCGCCATCGTTCCCGTGGGCGGAGCCGATCTCGACCAAGTCCAACCTGATCTTCGGCCTGGCGCGCGCCGACGGCATCGCCTGCGCGCCGATCGGCGCGGATCATCTGGCCGCCGGCGCAGAAATAGCCGTGCGGCTGTTCGACTGAACATGGCCGAGGTGGTCACGCTTGAGGCGGGAGCGCGCGCGCCGCTTCTTCCAGCAGGCGGCGGGTAGCGTCGTAGGTGATGATGGCGCGCGCCTCGTCGTAGGTCGCCCACCGGTAATCTTGCACCTCCGCGGCCTGCAGGCGCACGCGCGGGTCGCGCACGATGCCGAGGAAGTAGCGCACGGTCTTGGCCACCGTCTGGCGCGGGTTGTGCCATGCGGTCTTGGTGTAGCGCTCCTCGAAGGTCGGCTCGGCGTAGAGCGTGACATCGCGGATGCCGGTCTCTTCGCGCAGCTCGCGCCGCGCGGCTTCCATCTCGCTCTCGCCCGGCTCGGCATGACCCTTGGGGAAGGACCAATGCCCGCTGTTGTGTTGCACCAGCAGGAAGTAGGTCTGGCCGTCCTTGCGATAGACGGGGATGACGCCGAAGGATTGCTCGGTGGGCTGAAGCGACATTTGGAGAGGATATTCTAAACGCGCGCCGGCCGCGACCTCTGTTAACATTAAGCGCCTGGAGGATCGCCTCCGCGCGCCGTGACGCTGACCGCACCCGCCGCGACACACCCGACCGCCGATGCGCCGCTCCCCGCCGGACTGCGCGGCTACGCCGCGCTGCTGCGCCGCAACCCCAACGCGCGCAAACTGTGGCTGGCGCAGGTCGTCTCGCAGCTCGGCGACTGGTTCAACACCATCGCGCTGCTCGGCCTGCTGGTGGAGCTGACCGGCAACCCCGCCGCCGGCAACTTGATCAGCCTGGCGCAGATCGTGCCGGTCGCCATCGCCGGCCTATTCCTCGCCGGCGTCGTCGCCGACCGCTACGACCGCAGGGCGATCATGATGATCACCAGCGCGGCGCGCGGCGCAATTGCGCTGAGCTTCCTGCTCATCCGCGCGCCGGATACGGCATGGATCGCCTACGTCGGCACGGCGGCCATCGCCATCGGCACGGCGTTCTATATGCCGGCGGCATCGGCGGCGCTGCCGAACATCGTCACGCCAAACGAGCTGCCGGTGGCCGCGATGCTCGGCCAAACTACGTTCGCCACCATGCTGTTCGTCGGCGCCTTCCTCGGCGGCGCCGTGACCACCCTGCTGGGCCGGGAGGCTGCGTTCATCGCCAACGCACTGTCGTTCTGGATCGCGACCGGCTTGGTGTGGCGCGCGCGGGCGAACTTCAGCGCCCGGCGCGAACGGCCGATGCTCGGCGGGGCGAGCGCGCTGCGCGTGCTGACCGAGGGCATGCGCTACCTGAAGGAGGACGCCTTTGTGCGCAACTACCTATTGGCCAAGCCGGCCGTGGCGTGGGCCTTGGGCGGCTTCGGCCTATTCGGCGCCTACTCGCTGACGATCTACGGCGCGGGCGACTTCGGGACATCCCTGCTGTTCGCCGGGCGCGGGATCGGCGCGTTCATCTCTCCGCTGCTCGTGAGCGGCGCGGCCTCGTTGCAAGACGCGCGCCGGCTGCACCGCTTCATCGTCGCCGGCATGGGGCTGGTCATCCTGGGCTACTTCCTCTTCGCCTTCACCCGCTCGCCGCTGACCGGCATGCTCTGCGCCGGGGTTGCGCACTGGGGCAACGCCTGGGCGATGACGCTGAGCGGCCTGATCGTCCAGGCGCACACGCCGGACTACGTGCGCGGGCGGGTGATGGCCCTGGACAACGTCGGCTGGGCGGTGGTCTCGGCGCTCTCGAACCTGATCGTCGCCTCGGTCGCCATGCGCTTCACGCCGCAGGCCGGCGTGCTGGCCGCCGTGGCGCTCACGGTCGTCAGCGTGATCGGGTGGCTGATCGCCATGCGCCGAATGCCTGCGCGATGAGCGACGCGCTCTACGTCGGCGACTGCCTGGATGTGTTGCGCGCCATGCCGGATGGCTGCGCGCACCTGATCTACCTCGACCCGCCGTTCAACACGAACCGCCGGCAGACCGGGCGCGCGCGCGGCAAGCCAGGCCCAGCCTACGACGACGCGTTTGGTTCGCCGGCGGAATACATCGCCTACATGCGCCCGCGGGTCGAGGCGATGCGCCGCGCGCTTGTCCCCAACGGCTCGCTGTTCTTCCATTGCGACTGGCGCATGAGCCATCACGTCCGGCTGATGTTGGACGACGTGTTTGGGGATCAGCAGGGACGGAAGAGAGGGCGGGCGGTTTTCGTCAACGAGATCATCTGGCGCTATGGCCTGGGCGCCAGCAGGGCGCGCCGCCGGCTGCTCACCAAGCACGACGTGATCTTCTGGTACGCCAACGGCCCCGACTACACCTTCAACTTGATCCGCGAAGCGCCAACGCCGGCGATGTTGGCGAAGTATTGCCACACCGATGCGCAGGGCCGCCGCTATATGATCAGCTATGGCCGGCGCTACTATCTGCAAGGGGGCAAGCCGCTGGATGACGTGTGGGACATCCCGGCCATTGCGCCCACCTCGCGCGAGCGCGTGGGCTATCCGACGCAGAAGCCGCTGGCGCTGCTGAAGCGCATCATCGCGCTGGCCAGCAACGCTGGCGATTGGGTGCTCGACCCGTTCTGCGGCAGCGGCACGACGCTGGTCGCGGCGCAGGCGCTGGGCCGCCGATGGATCGGCATAGACGCGAATCCGGAGGCCATCGCGCTGGCGCGCGCGCGGCTGGCGGCCGGCGCATAGCCCAGGCGGGGGCAGGCGTCAGGGCCGCACGTGCCCATCGCCCTCGCACACCCATTTGTAGCTGGTCAGCTCGCGCAGGCCCATCGGCCCGCGGGCGTGGATGCGCTGGGTGCTGATGGCGACTTCGGCGCCGAGGCCGAACTGGCCGCCGTCGTTGAAGCGCGTGCTGGCGTTCACGAAGACCGCCGAGGAGTCTATTTCACTCACGAACCGCTCAATCGCCTGCGGGTCGCGCGAGCAGATGCCGTCGCTGTGCTCCATGGTGTGCGCGCGGATGAAGGCGATCGCCTCGTCCAGCGAGTCCACCACCTTCACGCCGAGGATCAGCGCCAGCCACTCGGTGTCCCAGTCGGTCGCGTCATCGGCGCGGCGCGCAAGCGGGGACTGCGGCTGGAGTATGGCGAACGCGCGCTCGTCGCACCGCAGCTCGACGCCCTTCTCGGCCAGGCGCGCCGCGACTTTCGGCAGGAACGCCGCCGCGATGGTCGCCTGCACCAGCAGCGTGCCCAGCGCGTTGCACACCGTCGGCTTGCTGGTTTTGGCGTTGAAGACGACTTCGACGGCCTTGGCCTGATCGGCCGTCTCGTCCACGTAGAGGTGGTTGATGCCCATGCCGCCGGTGATGACGGGGATGGCGCTGTGCTCGCGGCAGAAGCGATGCAGCCCTTCGCCCCCGCGCGGGATGATGAGGTCCACGTAGTCGTTCAGCCGCAGCAGCTCCAGGATGCGCGCGCGGTCGGCGTCGGCGATCAGTTGAACCGCGTCGGCCGGCAAGCCGGCGCGGTCGAGCGCGGCGTGGATGACCGCCGTCAGCGCCGTGTTGCTGTGGATGTTGTCGCTGCCGCCGCGCAGGATGACCGCGTTGCCGCTCTTCAGCGCCAGCGCGGCCACGTCGGTGGTGACATTGGGCCGCGCCTCGTAGATCACGCCCAGCACGCCCAGCGGCACGCGGCGCTTGTGCAAGCGCAGGCCGTTGGGCAGCGTGCGGTGGTCGAACTGTTCGCCGATTGGATCGGGCAGCGCGGCCACGGCGCGCACGTCGTCGGCCATGGCCCGCAAGCGCTGCGGGGTCAAAGTGAGCCGGTCAATGAAGTAAGCCTCGACGTTGCGCGCCTTCGCGTTCTGCACATCTTGGGCGTTGGCGCGCAGGATGTCGTCCTGGCAGGCCGTCAAGCCGTCGGCGATGGCGCGCAGCGCGGCGTCCTTCTGGGCGGCGCCGGCGCGGGCGAGTTGCCGGCTCGCCGCCTTGGCGCGCCGGCCGATCTCGATCATCTCCATGGCGGCGATTATCACCCGGCGCAGCGGGAGCGGCGCCTTAGGCAGGCGCGCCCGACCGGCAACTGAACTGCGGCGTGAAGCCGAAGGCCGCCTCGGCGCGCTTGCCGCTGATCAGCGCATCATAGCCCTGGATGTCGGCGCGCAGCTCGGCGTCGGGGTAGTAGCGCGCGATCAGCTCGCGCGAGGGCAGATCTACGTGCGTGTCGCGCGCGGCGATGAACGCGACGGTGTGCGAACCCGCCGGCAGCGGCGCAGTCGCAGCCAGGTAGCACGCCCGCGCGCAGTCGTGAATGTGCACGTAGTGCGGCAGCGGATAGCGCTGGCCGGGCGGGATCGGCGCCGGCAGGCGCGGCCAGCGCTGGACGGTGACCACGTCGGTGAAGCGCAGGCTCACGGTGGTGAGGCCGAAATCGCGGGCGAAGGAATCGGCGATCACTTCGCCGACATGCTTGGAGAGCGCGTAGTCGCTCTGCGGGTCTACGGGATGATCCTCGTCCAGCGGGAAGTAGCGATAGCGCACCGGCCGGTGCGGCGGCACGGTGTGGTTCACCTGGATGGACGACGCCCAGACCACGCGCGGCACGCCCAGGTGGGCCGCCGCCAAGAAGACGTTGTAGGTGATGGCGATGTTGGTCATGAACGTCTGCGCGTTTGGGAACATCCGGCTGTCGGGGATGGCGGCCAGGTTGATCACCGCGTCTGCGCCGCGCAGCACGTCGTAGCAACTGCCCAGGTCGGTCAGGTCGGCGGCGATGTAGGCGAGTCCATCGCCGCGCCCGACGTTATCCACGCCGAGCACCTGCGCGCCCTGGCTGCGCGCGTATTCGACGACCACAGAACCGATGTTGCCTTTAGCGCCGGTAATGACGATCTTCATTGCTCTGCTTCTCTCCGTTGCAAATCATGACAGGTATAGCGCGGCGCAAAGCCGAACGCCTGGCGCGCGCGCATACCCGACGACGGCGGCGCCGAGCTTGCCCTGACTTCCGGTGACGACGACCTTCATCGCGAGCTGTCCGAAATCGCGCGAGCGGCTGTTGGCTTTTGCGCCCTCGGCCCGCCTCACGCCTCGCGCTTCTGGCGGTACACGGCCTCGCGCAGCCCACGAATATAGCCGATGGCGTAGAGCCGGCCGAACGACGAGTAGCCGGCGTTCTCGTTGCTATCGCCCTCGACGGTGGGCACATGGTCGGGGCGCAGCACGCCCTCAAAGCCGATGTCGCGGTAGGCTTCCATGCAGGCGAGCATGTCGGTCTTGCCGTCGTCGTGCCAGGCTTCCTCGAAATGGCGCGCGTCGCCCTTCACATCGCGAAAGTGCACGAAGCTGATCTTGCCCTGCCGGCCGAAATGGCGGATCACCCCCGGCAGGTCGTCGGTCATCAGCGTGAAGTTGCCCTGGCACAGGGTGATGGTGTTGTAGTCGCTGGGCGCCAGGTCCACGAGGCGCTGGAAGTTCTCCACGCTGGTGAGGATGCGCCCCACGCCGCGCAGCGGGGAGAGCGGCGGATCGTCGGGGTGAGCGCTGAGCTTGACGCCGGCCTTTTCGGCCACCGGCGTCATGATCTTGAGGAAGGCTTCGAGATTCTTCCACAGGTCTTCCTCCTTTACCTCGGGGAGCGGCGGCCCTTTCTCAAAGTCGCTCAGGTCGAATGCGGTCACCAGCGAGCCGCCTCGCGACGGCGCGCTGGTGCGGGTGCGCGTCCAGTTCATCACGGCCATCCAAGCGTAGCACCACACCGGGATCTCCAGTCGGCCCATGTTCTCGATCAGCGTGATGCACCATTCGATCTCCTGATCCTTGCCCGGCAGGCCGCGCATGATCTTGTCCATCGGCGGGCGCGCCTCGATCACGGCCAGCTTGAAGCCGCCGTCTTCGTAACGCTTCTTCATGCGCAACAGGGGCATGAAGTCGTAGGGCGTCTCGCCCGGGCCGCAGTCGCTCGGCAGGGGCAACCCGCCCACGGCATAGTCCACGCCGGCCTGCTTGGCCAGCTTCCACAGCGGCGAAGGATTCGGGGGGAGATATTCTGCGATTTTGATCATGCGGTGCGGTCGTTGGCCGGATTCACTCCCGGCGGTCGGGCGGTCGCGGGCCGACGTCGGAGAGGTCAATCGGCCGAAAGCCCAATCGCCACGCCGGCGAATCGGGCGACAACGTGAAGTTGAAGCGGGCCGGATCGGCGAACCCCGGATCGGCGATGATGGAGTTGCGGTCGTTGCCGGTGGCGGCTTGCCATTGCGCCAGGCCGAACGCCGGCGCGGCGTGGATGCGCCCGTCGCGCTGCATGGCCATCAACGTCGGCTCGCCGCCGGCTGCATCCCAGAACAGGTTGAGGTCGCTGATGACGCTGCGCTTCGAGAAGTCGTTGGCATAGCCGCCGATGAAGATCGGCTGGCCGCAGGCGAGGACGATGTTGCGCTCAAACGTGTATGACACATGATCCTCCGCCCGGCTGAGCGCGACCATCCCCTCGCGTCCGAACGCCCAGATGTTGTTGCGCAGGATGTTCTCGCGGCCGTAGTGCGTGTGGTGCGGCTGGCTGCTGGTGTTGTAGCACACGTTGTCCTCCACCAGGATGTGCGCGCTGCCCTCGTCCAGGTAGATCGCCCAGCCGCCGTAGTTGGCCTTCTCCACGTCGTGGATCAGGTTGCCGCGAATGACCGTGCCGGGTTGCACGCCGAGCGTGTAGATGCCGCCCATGTCGCTCAGCCAGCCCTTGCCCAGGTCGTGGATGTGGTTCTTCTCCAGGCGGTTGTCGCGGCTGACGCTCTCCGCATAGCCCCATACCCAGCCGCACGAGATGCCGCTGTAGTAGAAGTCGTGGATGTGGTTGTGCGCGATGCGGTTGCCGAAGGTGTGCCGGGCCAGGATGCCCACGGCGCTGTGAAACACCTTGCCGCCGTCGTGAATGTGGTTGTCGGTGATGCAGTGGTCGCCGCTGCGACGGCAAAGCGGGCCGCCGGCGTCGGCCCCGCCGAGCTTGACCCCGCCGCCGCCCAGGTCGCCGATGTCGTTGCCGACGATGCGGACGCCCCGGCAGCCGTCGCCCAGCTCGATGCCGTAGTAGCCGACGCGCCGCACGATGCAATCTTCGATGGCGCAGTAGCGCGCGCCGGTCAGCGCAAGCGCGCCGGGCAAATGGCAGGCCGCTTGCGGCGAGAGGTCGAACGCGCGCCAGTCCGCGTGCTCAAAGGCGATCCCCCGGAAGCGCAAGAACTCGACGTAGCGACCGTGGTCGGGGTCGCCGTCCAGCTTCAGCAATTGCTCCACCGCCGGCGCATAGGCCTCGACGGTTTCGATGCGTTCGCCGGGCAGCGGCATGTAGTACAGCCGGCCGGTCGCGCGCTCCAGATACCATTCGCCCGGCTCGGTCAACGCCTCGAAGACGTTGTCCACGTAGTAGCGCGCATAGCGCGGCATGAAGTCATCGCGCAGGGCGAACCCGGTGCGCCGCGTGAAGACCACCTCGCGCGTCTCCGGATCGTAGGACGCGACGGACATGCGCTCCTCAACCCAGTAGTGCAACAGCACCACCTCAACATCGCCCAGGTTGCGCCAAGCGTCGAACTGGCCGGGCGCGGCGATGAACCGATCGCTGCCGTCGAACAGGTCGGATAACGAGGCGTTCTCGAGGCGGACGTTCGCCGCGTGCGCGATGCGATAGAAGTCGTTGCGCCCGTCGGCGCCCGGCGCAATTTTGGGCAGGCGCGGACGATGGCGGCGCTCGCCGTTGACGAAGAGCTGCCGGAAGGCCCACTTGCCGGCGGCGACGTCGGGCAGTTCGGCCATCCAGACTTCGCCCAGCGCCGGGTGGATGGGGTGAGGCGCGGCGCGCCAGCCGCCGATGCGCCGCCCGCCGCTGAGGACGGGCTGTTCGCCGGGGTAGGCGGCGTACGTCACCGGCGCGGAGTCGTCCGGCGTGAAGACGAGCGGCGCGGCCAGTTCGTAGCGCC
>JBKBID010000039.1:0-25943 GCA_046299515.1 Thermoflexales bacterium
GTAGGATGCTTGGTGTAGAAGAGAAGCGCGTAATGAGCGGGCATGATCTTACCGCGCGGCTCAGAAAGCGCATCCCACACAATCCAATTCTGAAAGTAAAGACGACGATTCAGATACGCTGCGTGGTGCATCGCCCAACGAGGCAGATTCAGAACGTAAAGCGAGCCGGTGGGCTTCAAGATGCGGATGTAATGGTCTAGCCAAGTGTTGCACCAGCTCAAATAGCTGTCTCGATCTTGCTCATCGTTATAGGTGGCGTATGCCTTGTCGAGGTTATACGGCGGATCGGCAAAGACCAAATCCACCGATTCATCCGGCACTGTAGCCAAGACCTCTAGCGCGTCTCCCTGTATGACCGTGTTAACCGGCGCGTCGGTGTCGGCAGGTTGGACGATAGGCTGCCGGGCCGAAAGCGCGTCAAAGAGATCAGGCTGCGGTAGCCGATGATAGAAGATATCAGCAGCTTCAGACAGTCGCGCCTGGTCTGATTGGGCGATCCGCTCGGCGGGGCCTATCACGCCTTCCAAAGCGTGGACGTCCTTGAAACGACCGGTCGGCGAGACCAATTGGAGCAGGATGTTTAAGACAGGCGCAGAAACGCCGGTGTAGTTATCCTTCGGCGGCAGGTCTTTCCAGACATCAGAGATGGCTACTCCGTCTGGGTGCATAAGGTGGCTCTTCCCACCCCAGTCTCGCAACGACTTTCCGCACGCCCGACAAAACTGATGCGGGAAGCGAACACGAGCGATATGAAATTGCTCTCCCTTCACAAACATGAGGATGGCTGCATGAGCAGATGGCAAGCGTCCCCTCGATCGCGTCGCCGATTCCACTGCGATCCAATACTTGAAGCGCAAGCGACGGTCCAAGTAAACCCCGATTGGGGGTAAAGTCTCGGGAAGGCCCTGAATAAACAGCAGTCCGCCTTCCCGCAAAGCATGAATTGCCGCATCCAGTAGGGGAAACCAACGCTCCGCCGGATCTGCACTCGCGGCTAGGATGACAAAGTGTAAGGAGTTTGCCGGTGTGCTTGATAAGTCGGCTAGCAGTGCGCCTTCGTTTGGGTAACGTAGCATAATCTGGCTGCTTGCTCAAATCTAGAGTATGTCCGAGGATTCAATTATCGGCCACACGCAGAAAGGTCTGCGAATAGGTTGCCTGCTCATGGTGAAGAACGGCGCTCGCGATATGTCCCAGTTCACGCAAACTTCAGGCGCTCTTTTTTAGCGGCGGCAGCCGGAAGCTCAACCACGAGCCGCAGGCCGCCAGCAGGCTGACAAAGCCGAACATCACTACATAGCCGACCAGGGCTTGGCCACGCGCTGCAAGCGCATCTATCCACACGCCGCCGGCGACCGGCGACAAGGCGACCACGCCGCCGAGCGTGTTGATGGCGCCGACATACATGGCGCGGTGTCGTTCCGGCGCACTGTCTAAGAGGTAGCCGAGCGCGCCGAGCACCAGCGAATGTTCGATCGCCCCGCGCAGCGCGAAGATCGCGATGAAACCGGCGAGCGCCAGGTCACGCGCCGGCGCGCCGTGCGGCAAAGCGGCCAGCGCGTAGATCAACGCAAGCAGCGGCGCGGCAGACTGCATGAGCGATGCCGCGCGCACCACGCTCAGCGCCGTGAATCGGTCGGCCAGCCAGCCGAACAACGCGATGCCGCCGATGCCGCCGATGATCAACGCGATGTTGAAGATGCCGGTGGTCGAATCATCGAGGCCGAGTTGATCCTTGGCGAAGACCAGGTAGAACGAGGCAGCCATCAGCTCGATGCCGGTAAGGAGGCGCACGATCATGACGCGCCGGAAGACAGGATCGGCGCGCGTCGCTTCTTTCAAGCTGGCGATGAAATCCGAGTTTTGTGTGTGGGCGTGCTCCGTTTCGGCCATCGGGTTCTCTTGCAGCAGGCTGATGATGGCCAGCGAGATCGCCATGCAGAGCCAGGTGCAGCCAAAGATGAACGCGTAGTTTTGCGGGAAGGGCAACCCGTCCGGCTGCAACACGCGCTCCACAATCAGGCCGGCGCCAATGCCGAAGAGTCCGCCTATGAATTGGCCGACCGAGACGCTGCGCGCGCGCATGCGCGGCGAGAGCGCCCGGCTCATCATGTCGAACCAGGCCACGCCGGCTAGCGCGTCGCACACGTTGAAGAGGGTCAGACACCCGACCAACACCCATATCGTCAGGATCGGCGCCTGCGCCTGGGTGACGAGCAACCAGAGCGCAATCAACAGCAGCGCATTGCGGCCGATCAGGCTGGGAATCATCAGATACGGCTTCTGCCAGCGCTTGCCCCGCACGATGTGCGCCGCGACAAGCTGCGGCAGAAACCACGTCACCGACCACGTCATGCCCACAACGCCGATGAGCGTCTTGTCGTTGGTGAGCTGCGACGCCAGACCGACCAGCACGGTCGTCGCCGGGATAAAGTAGGTGCCGACCATGAATGCCGCGATGTCGCCGGTGAAGGCCAGGACGTTGCGATGGGAATCTATGGGGACGAGCGTTTGACGATCTTCGATAGCGGACTGCGCAATAGTGGTCACGGGGCAATCATACGTGAGCGGAAATGAACCCCGCTATGGAACCTCGTTTAACCGTCATACCAGCATCTGGGTGCATTTCTGGTGAGGGGCAGGCGCAACACACGAGGGTAGGCGCCGGCATTGCCTGCGCCTACCCCATGTCTTGCCCCTGTGAGAAATGCGCCTCAGCATCTCGTGCGCCATGGGCGTGTGATATGATGCGATGCCAACGTATCTGAAGCCACTGCTTATGTCAGCACTTGGCTGGGCCTGCGCCGTAGCCAACTCATCAGCACGAGACGGAGCTAGCACGATATGGCCTTCACCAATCGAGCGCGCAAGACGTTCATCGCCATCGCAGTGGGCGCTCTAGCCTTCACACCCTCGCTGCAATCCGCCGGCACGGCCGGCCTGCGCGCTGCCGCCGCTCAGACAAGCGCGCTGTACCGGCCCGGTTACAACCTGCTCATCAATCCGGGGCATGAGCACCCAGGGGTCTATTTTGCCGGCCGCGGCGAGATCAACGTAGCCTGGGGATGGCTGCCCTTCTGGGAAGAGCCGCCCGCAGGCGTTGACCCACGCGATCCTTACTTCCGCACGCCGGAGTTCCGGCCGGTCTTCCAGCACGAGTATCCCTATCGGGTGCACAGCGGCGGCGGCTCGAACCGCTGGTTCAACTTCTTCTCCCTGAACAAGAAGGCTGGCATCATGCAATACGTCATTAACCTGCCGATCGGGGCGCCCATCCGCTTCACCTCCTGGCTGCAGCTTTGGTCGAGCCACCTAAGCGAGCAATCGGAGATTCCGCCGAAGTCCATCCAGGACGGCAACCTCAAGGTGCGCGTATGCATTGACCAAGACGGCGGCCCGCGCGACATGAGCGATCCGAACTTGGTCTGTTCCGATTGGGCGCAGCCCTACGACCGCTGGGAACAGATTTCGGTGGATGGCGTGGCGATGAATAGCGTGGTGAACGTGCTGATCTGGAGTTCGGCGGAGTTTCCGGTCGAGCACAACGACGTCCACGCCGACGATAGTTGCTTTGAGATCCTGCCGGCGCAGGGCGCGAGGGGCATCTGCCTGGGTCAGGGATTCGTCGAGACCGGGCCGGGCGTCGTCCCGCCGCCGGACAACGTAGCCAGCATTAAAGCGACCGCGAAAGACCAAGCGCAGACAAAGCCGCAGCCGGCGCTCACGCCGGTGAAAGCGCCTACGGGCGCGCAGCCTGCGCTTGCAGTCAACGCGCGCAGCAGCCTGAACATACGCGCCGAGCCGAACCAGAAGGCCAAGATTATCGGCAACGCCAAGCGCGGCGCGATCTTGCCCGTGCTGGGCAAGAGCAAAGACGGCAAGTGGTTTCAGGTCAGGCAGCAAGGTAAGCGCGGGTGGGTGTTGGCCAGTTTGACGCTGCCCAACGCCGCAGCGCGGGCAATGCCGACTATCGCGCTCGACGCCGATGAAGAGGTGAGGAGCGACGGCAAGCTGTGAGCTCGCAAGAAAATAGAAACCAGGTTTCTCATAGGAACCTGGTTTCTCATTTGCGCGGCATACGATGCGCCGGTGTGTGCTGCTCGATCGTCGCGTTCGCGCTGGCCGGATGCACGCGCACCGGCGCATCGGGCGAACCGATCCTGATCCCGACCGCCGTCGTGCGCGGCGGCGACATCGCGGGCCGCTTAATCGGCGGCGCGCTCCCTATGCTGGACGATCCGCCTGAACGCCCGCTTTACGTGCTCAACGTCACGCTGGATTACGCCGGCGGCAACGTGCACGCCCAGCAACGCATCGAGTTCGTCAATCCCACCGGCCAGACCATCGGCGAGGTGAAGTTCAATGTGCCGCCGGCGCGCCGCGCCGGCGCCGTCGAGTTCCGCGACGCGCGCATCTTCGGCCAGGCCAAGCCGCTGACCTTCGACCTGACCGACGCCGTGCTGACCGTGCAACTGCCGGCGCCGCTGCCGCCCGATAGGGCCATTGCCATGACCTTCGACTTCACTTTCAAGGTGCCGCTGCAGGAAGTGATCACCGGCATCGGCGGCGACGACACCTCACGCGGGCCTCACAGCCTGACGTGCGGCCACTGGTATGTCATGCTCGCGCCGTTCCGCGATGGCCAATGGGACACGCCGGCCTATGCGCCGCTCGGCGACCCCTACACGTCGGAGTTGGCCGACTACGAGGTGAGCATCCTCGCGCCGGAAGGCGTGATCGTCGCCGGCGGCGGCGATGAGGCGCGCGACGGCCGCCTGTGGCGCTATTCGCTGCCGAAGGCGCGCGTGTTCGCCTTCGCCGCCAGCGACGTGTATGAAGTTGACACGCTGGAAGAAGACGGCGTCAGGTTTATCCACTACGTCTATCCCGAACATCGCCACACGAGCGCGGCGGTGCTGAACACTGCCGCGCGCGCCGTGCGGCTGTTCACGCGGCTGTATGGGCCGTATCCCTACCGGACGCTGCGCATCGTGGAGACCGGCCGGCAACAGGGCCAGGAATACAGCGGCATGGTCGGCATCGGCGCAACCCTCTACGCCGGCTATCCCGGCCGCGGCGCGCGTCACGACCTGATCGCGACGACGGTGCACGAGGTAGCGCACCAGTGGTGGTTCAACGTCGTCGGCAACGACCAAATTCGTTCGCCCTGGCTGGACGAGGCCTTCGCCCGCTATGGCGAGCTGCGCTTCTACCAGGAGTACTACGACGCCGACGCCGATTGGTGGTATGGCCACTTCATCCTGGGCAAGGAGCGCGGCCGGCTGACCGGCGCGATTGACTTGCCCCTGAGCGCCTACCCCGATTCACGCGCCTACGTCAACGCCGTCTATCGGCGCGGGCTGATGTTCCTCAACGACATCCGCAGACAGGTGGGCACGGCGACGCTCGACGCCGCGCTGAAGGACTACTACCAATCACAGGCCTACCGGATCGCCGATCAGGACGCTTTCTTCGACGCGCTGGCCCGCTACGCCTCGGAAGATATCAGCGGGCTGGTGAGGGGGTACTTCGCCGGCGCCGTGGATCTGCCCTGTCGCATCAGCAACAACGCCGCCGGATGCCGGCGGTGAGGGCGCGCCCCGTATACTCGTCCCGTGCTCCAACTGTTGATCGCCAACCCGCTCCTGATGTTGTTCCTCATCATCGGGCTGGGCTATTGGCTGGGTCGCATCCGATTCAAAGGCGCCAGCCTGGGATCGGCCGCGGTGCTATTCGTCGGCCTGGCCTTCGGCGCGCTTGACCCGCAAATGCGCCTGCCCGATGTCGTGTATCAATTCGGCTTGCTATTGTTCGTCTACACCATCGGCCTGAGCAGCGGCGCAGATTTCATCCAGTCATTGCGGGGGCGCGGCGCGCGCATCATGTTCTTCGTCGCCTCGATGATCGCCGTCGCCGCAACGGTCGCTGTTGTGATGAGCGCTGTTCTCGGCCTGCCGGCCGCGCTCGGCGCGGGCGCATTCAGCGGCAGCATGACCAACACCCCCGCCCTGGCCGGCATATTGGAGACGCTCGCAGCGCGTGCGTCACAAGACCCATCGGCAGGCGCTCTGCCCATCGTCGGCTATTCCGTTGCTTACCCGGTGGGTGTGCTGGGCATGATCGTCGTCTTGTTTGCTTGCAAGCGCGTGTTCAACGTCGCGCCGGATGAGGAAGCGCGTCGCTTGAGGGCTTACCATGTCCAGACCGAATCGGTGCGCGGTCGCGCCATCCGAATCACGCAGCCGGATGCGACCGGCAAAACTGTCGCTCAGCTCGACCGCGAGCACGGCTGGGAGGTGGTCTTCGGGCGCGTCAAACGCAACGGTCAAGTGCAACTGGTCGGCGCGGATACGCAGTTCCAGCTTGGCGACCTCGTCACAGTGGTCGGCGACTCAGATCAGACGACGCGCATCGCCGCTTTTATGGGCGAGCTGGTCGCAGACCACCCAGAGCTGGAACGCTCGGCGTTCGACTACCGGCGCGTGTTCGTGTCCAATCCTGCGGTCGTCGGGCGCCGGTTGCGCGATTTGCCGCTGCGCCAAAAGTTCGGCGCAATCATCACCCGCATCCGCCGCGGCGACCTCGACCTGCTGCCGCAAGCCGACACCGTGCTACATCTAGGCGACCGCGTGCGGGTGGTCGCTTGCCACGAGCGCATGGACGAGATCAGCCGCTACTTCGGCGACTCTTACCGTTCGGTCAGCGAGATTGATGTGCTCACATTCAGTTTGGGCATCACGGTCGGCCTGCTCCTCGGGCTGCTCCCGATCCCGCTGCCCGGCGGCGGGTCATTCAAGCTGGGCATCGCCGGCGGCCCGCTGATCATCGCGCTCGTGCTGGGCGCGCTGCAGCGCACCGGCCCAATCGTCTGGAGCATCCCCTACAGCGCCAACCTCGCCCTGCGACAGTTAGGCGCGGTAGTCTTCCTGGCGGGCATCGGCGCGCGCGCCGGCTACGCTTTTGCCGACACGCTGCGGCAGGGCAATGCCCTGCCGGTGCTCCTCGCTGCATTCGCAATCACCTGCAGCACGGCGCTGCTCACGCTGCTGATCGCTTACTTCGTCTTCAAAATGCCGTTCAGCCTGGCCTCGGGTGTGCTATCCGGCCTACAAGGTCAACCCGCTGTGCTGAGCTTCGCGCTTGAGCAAGAACGCAATGACGTTCCCAACATCGGCTACGCAACCGTCTTCCCAATCGGCATGCTCGCCAAAATCCTGCTGGCGCAGGTTGTGCTGCTTGCGCTCGGCGCGCGCTAATTTGCTGCGCCGGCGCCGCTTTGGGCGCGTGGCCCAGCAGCGCAATAAAAAACGTTTACCGAATGTTCATGCAGGTGAGGTATAGCATGTGCGGTCACCGTGTGCGCGATGCGTATGACGATCGTCAAGTCGTCATCGGCGCGAATCGCCGGGCGATGGGTACAATCACCGGCCAGATATCAAGGTGTAGACGTGTACGAGGAAGGTAGACGCTTCTTTATCAGCTCCTACAGTTTGCCAGCTGAGTGGCAGATCGAACAGACCGATGCCATTGCCGCCGCGCCGCTGGCGGCCGTAGATGAGGAAGTCGAAATTCGGCTGTCCGCCCCGCTCAACGCGTTGCCGTTGGCCGATCTGTGCAGCGCGAACACTAACGTCGTCATCGCATGCGATCGCGCGCCGATGGACGAGGCGCGCTTAGCAATCCTGCGCGGCGTGTTATCGCACCTGGAGCGCGCCGGCATCGCTCCCCAGCGGGTGACGCTGTTGATCGCCGCAATGGACGATGAGACGCCCAGCCATGCTGAACCGCCATGCGGCGTCCATGCGACCCTCAACCGCCTGGGAGATTACGCGAGCCAGATTCACATCGTCCAGCACGATCCCGAAGACGCGCGCGAGCTGGACGACATGGGTAGCTTCGAGGGTGTGCCGCTCGCGATCAACTATCGGGCGGCTGAGGCCGACCTGCTGATTGCGATTTACGCCATGCAACTAGGCGACGACGCCTACTGCGCCGGCAGTTGCGCAACCATTACCCTGGGCGTGGTAGGGGCGCCTGCGCGGCGCGAGCTGCGCACCACACGCTTCTATGACGACCGCATCGAGCCATCTGGGGTCGACCTGCCGCTCTTCCAGCGCGTCATGCGCGAAGGCGCCCGGCGCGCCGGTTTGATGTTCGCCGTTGGCGCGCTGGTGGACGCAAACAACCATCCGCTGGCCGTCTACGCCGGCGCGCCGATCAACGTGGACGACGCCCTCGCCGATGCAGCCCGCGCCTTGCAAGAATGCGATGTGGGCGCGCCGAGTTACGACGTCGTACTGGCCGAGCCCAGCCGCAGCGGTCGCGCCGGCGGAAGTCTGTTCGACGCCGGCCTGGCGGCCATCCACATCAGCCTTGGGCGCAACCCGATCTTGATGCGCGGCGGATCGCTGATCTTGCCCATCGGTCGTCGCGACGACGACGACGCCTCCGCCCGCGCCTTCTACGATGCGCTGACGAATGCGCCATCGCCCGAGTCGGTGATCAAACAACTACAAGGGCGCAGCCTGCAAGCCGGCGAGGCGCGCGCCTACTTGCTGGCCCACGCCATGCAACGCTATCGTTTGATCGTCGCCGGACCACAACGCGAGCGACTGGCCCGCGACATCCACTTTCTCTCCTCGTCCAGCGTGCGCGAAGCCGCCGAACTGGCCGAGAACTTCACCGGCAAGCACCCGCGCGCGCTCATCGTGCGCCACGCGCTGAGCACGACGCCGGTCTTCCGCGGCGCGCTGTTCAGCCGCGACTCGTTCGACGCGCGTGAACTCGCTGCGCTGCGCTGGAACTGAGGGGGATGATACGATTGCGCCCTAGACACAACCAAGGTCATGTGGCGCGATTACTTCATCCCTGACTCGCTCGATCAAGCGCTGACGCTGCTCGCCGAACACCAAGACCAGGCGCGCATTATCGCCGGAGGAACCGACCTGGTCGTTGAGTTCGACCGCAAACTCCGCCCGTCGTGCGCGCTGATAGACATCTCGCGCCTGCCCGATTTGGACGCCATTTGTCTGGATGACGATGGGCGAATTCACCTCGGCCCAATGGTCACCCACAACGACGTAGTAGCGTCGGCCCTGTGCGTGTCGCGCGCCCTGCCGCTGGCGCAGGCTTGCCGGCAAGTCGGCGCGCCGCAGATCCGCAACCGAGGCACGGTAGCCGGCAACCTGATCACCGCATCGCCGGCTAACGACACCATCACCGCGCTGATGGCGCTGGACGCGCAGGTGACGCTGCGCTCGCTGCGCGGCGAGCGCAGCGTGGCGCTGGCCGACTTCTACGCCGGCGTGCGCCGGACGGTGATGCAGCCCGATGAGATGCTCACCGATATTGCCTTCCGCGCGTTGCAGCCGAATCAGCGCGGCGCGTTTCTCAAACTCGGCCTGCGACAAGCGCAAGCGATCGCCGTGGTGAACTGCGCCGTCGTGCTCACCCTGAGCGACGATGGGCGCATCGGCGATGCGCGGATCGCCTTAGGCGCGGTCGCGCCGACGATCATCCGCGCGCCCGAAGCCGAACGCCGGCTGGCGGGCCGGGCACCCGACGAAGAGGCGATCCGCAACGCCGCCGAGTTGGCCGCGCAGGCCGCCAAGCCGATTGACGACATTCGCGGCAGCGCCGAATACCGGCGCGACGCGATCGCCGTCCTCGTGCGCCGCGCGATCTCCATGGCGCTGGAGTCTGCGCCGGGGGAAGGATGGCCGGAGGCGCCGGCGTTGCTGCGGCTTACGCAGGAGGACGCCGGCGACGCGCCCATCCGTGAGGGGACGCGCCCGCTCTCGGCCATCCATACGACGGTCAACGGACGCGCCTATTCAATCGGCGACGCCGAGGCGCGCGAGAAAACGTTGCTGCGGCTGCTGCGCGAAGACTGCGGCCTGATCGGTGTGAAGGAAGGCTGCAGCGAAGGCGAATGCGGCGCGTGCACGGTGATCCTGGACGGGCGCGCAGTCATGGCCTGTCTGACGCCTGCGCCGCGCGCCCATGGCGCGACGATCCTCACGATCGAGGGCGTCAACGCGCTGCAAGAGGCGCCCGACGATGAATTACACCCGCTCCAACGCGCCTTCATCGAGGCAGGCGCCGTGCAGTGCGGCTACTGCACACCCGGCTTCATCATGAGCGGCGCGGCGCTGCTGCGCGAGAATCCACATCCATCGGACGCGCAAATCAAGGAAAGCATCAGCGGCAACTTGTGCCGTTGCACGGGATACTACAAAATCATCGAGGCCTTCCGACGCGCGAGGAATGCGTATGAGCGATCAAGGGCAAACGCATGACGAGACCGAACGGCTGATCCAGGCCTTTCTGGGCGACGAGGAACAGCCGCTGCCGGCGGATCATCGCAGCGGCTACGTGGCCGTGGTGGGCAAGCCGAACGTCGGCAAGTCCACGCTGGTCAACGCCTTCATCGGCCACAAAGTGGCCATCACCTCGCCCAAGCCGCAAACTACGCGCCGGCGCATCCTGGGCATCCTGACCCGCGCGGATGCTCAGGTGCTCTTCCTCGACACGCCCGGCGTGCACGAGCCGAAGCAAGCGCTCAACCGTTACATGATGCGCGAGGTGGGCGCAGCGCTGAAGGACTGCGACGCGATCTTGTTCGTCACCGACGTCAGCCGACCGCCGACCGACGAAGACCGCCGCGTAGCCGAGCGCATTGCGCGACTGCCGCAGCCCAAATTGCTGGCCATGAACAAGGCCGACCTGCTCGACCCGCGCGATGTGGTTGAGCGCGTCGCGGCGCATGAGGCGCTGCTGCCCAAGCCGCAGACGGACGCTGCCCCAGAAGCTGCCGGGCAAGCGCCGGCCCTCTCGACTTCCATCTTCGATGCGCAAACCTCGATCCTGACCTCGGGCACGCGCGGCGACAACCTGGACAAGTTGCTGAACATGATCCTGAAGACGCTGCCCTACGGCCCACGCTATTTCCCCAGCGGGCAGTTCACCGACCAGAACGAGCGCTTCCTGGCGGCCGAATTCGTGCGCGAGCAAGCCCTGCGCTTCCTGGAACAAGAAGTGCCGCACGGGATCGCCGTCGCCATCGAAGAATGGCAGCCGCGCCCGAACGGCGTGATCTACATCGCCGCGACGATCTACGTCGAACGCGAGTCGCAGAAAGGCATCCTGATCGGCAAAGGCGGCGAGATGTTGAAGAAGATCGGCGCCAACGCGCGCAAGGAAATCGAACGCGAGCTAGGCAGCAAGGTTTACCTCGAGTTGTGGGCGAAGGTACGCCCAAGTTGGCGACGCGACGACGTCTGGGTCGCGCGCCTGATGGGCGCGGACGCATAGCCCACGACGCCACTCAGGCGATGATGACTGCTCCGCATTGCACGATCGAACTGACGACGCGCGAAGGTCACATGCGCGTCGTGCGCATGCAGAACCCGTTCATGACCGTGGACGTGCTGCCCGAAAAGGGCGCGGACATCTACGCCACCATCCATCGCGCGACCGGCGTGGACGCGATGTGGAAGTCGCCGCTGGGCTTGCGCGGCTGGAGCGAGGGCTGGGCTTCGCCGCAGTCGGAGGTGGCTTGGTTGGAACACTACGAAGGCGGATGGCAGGAACTGCTGCCGCACACCGGGCCGCCGGAGATGTATAAGGGCGTTGAGCTTAGCTTCCACGGCGAAAGCTCGCTTCTACCCTGGCGCGTCGAGATCGCAAAAGACGCCGGCGATGAGATCGAGGCGGTCTTCAGCGTGCGGCTGTTTCGCTCGCCGTTCACCATTCGCCGGCGTATGCTGATGAACGCGGCGACGAGCTGCGTGCGCCTGATCGAGCGGGTGACGAACGAAGCCGGCGAGCCGATGGACTTCGTGTGGGGCCACCATCCCGCCTACGGCGCGCCCTTCCTCAGCGAGCACCTTCGGCTGCAAACGAACGCCCGCGCTGTCTACAGCGACCCAGACTACGACAGCCCCTGGTGTCGCGCAGCGCCGGGCGCGACCACGGCATGGCCTTTTGCGCAGGGTAAGGACGGCCGGCCGCTCGACCTGCGGGAATTCGTCTCGCCGAGCGAGCGCAATTTCTTCATGGGCTATCTGAGCGATTTCGACGGCTCGCCCTGGTATGCGTTGCTCAACCGTCAGCTCAAGGTCGGCGTAGGCGTCGCATGGTCAGGCGATGTCTTCAAATACCTGTGGTTCTGGCAAGAGATGCGCGCTTCGACCGGCTTCCCGTTCTACGGTCGCACTTACACCATGGCGCTGGAGCCGCACACCAGCTACCCCCACGGGCTGGTGAACGTGATGAACTCCACGCGCACGCATCGCACGCTGGAGCCGGGCGAGTCGCTCGATGCTGAACTGACCTTCGCCATGTTCGACTGCGCCGGCCACGAGACCGTTCGGCGCGTAGGACTTGACGGTTCAGTCGTCATCGAATAACAGGCGCAACCCCTCGCGCTACGGCGCAGGCGTCTCCTCATCTCGCGCTCACTCCGGCGGCTACAATGCCATCGGAGGCTTTCCACATGTCATTGCTTACCGACATCGGCCTAGAACAGTTGAGGACGCTCGCAGAACAGCAAGCTGCCTCGGCTGCGCCCGCGCGACGGGCCGACGAGCCATCGCCCGACCGGCGCGCGTTGCGCGTGCGCGCGATCAAAGCCCTGTGGTTCGGCGCGAAAATGGTCGCCGGGTTCGTCTGGTGGGAGCTGATCCTGGCGAAGATCATCGGCCAAGCGCGCGTGGCGCAGGGGCGCATGGATCGCTTCATCAAACTCGCGCGCGACTTTCGCAACCTAGCCGTCGAGTTGGGCGGCGTATGGATCAAGCTCGGCCAATTCCTCAGCAGCCGCGTCGATCTGCTCCCGCCGCAGATCATCGCGGAACTCTCCGGCCTACAGGACGCCGTGCCGCCTGCGCCGGCCGGCATCATGCTGCCCGTGATCGAGCGCGAGTTAGGCCGACCGATCGAGGCCGTCTTCGAGGAGTTCGACCCACAACCGGTCGCCGCTGCGTCGTTCGGGCAGGCCTATCTCGCAACGCTGCGCACCCCATCGCCGAACGGTCAGGCGACGGCCAAGCGGGTCGTCGTCAAGGTGCAACGGCCACACATGCAGGCCATCGTAGACACCGACCTGCGCTCATTGAAGACCATCGCCGGCTGGTTGAAACTCTACAAGCCGATTCGCCGACGGGCGAATCTGGACGCGCTGGTCAGGGAGTTCAGCGAAGTGGTGATGCAGGAACTGGACTACGAGCAGGAAGCGCAGCACGCGCAGGAGTTCGATCGCAACTTCGCCCAAGACACCGGCGTGCGCGTGCCTAAGGTATACACCGATCTCACCACCCGTCGGCTGATCGTGCTGAAGAACGTCGAGGACATCAAAATCCTGGATTTCGAGGGGCTGGAGAGCGCCGGCGTGTCGCGGCGCGAAGTGGCCAATAAGCTGTTCGACACATACCTGCGCCAGGTGTTCGAGCACGGCTTCTTTCACGCCGACCCGCATCCCGGCAACCTGTTCGTGCAACCGCTGGATCGCGCCACCGCGCGCGCCTGGAAGGTGCCGATCGGCCAAGGCACGCCCTTCCGCTTGACCTACGTGGACTTCGGCATGATGGGGCGCATCCCGCCGGCCTTCATGCGCGAGCTGCGCGAATTCATCATCGCCGTGAGCTTGAAGGACGCGCGACGCTGGACGGCAGCCGCGCAGCGCATGGGGTTCTTCCTACCCGAAGCCGACCTGGCCCGCGTGGAGCAGGCCGTCGGCACGCTGTTTGACCGCTTCTGGGGCGCAGCGGTGAACGACATCAGCAACGTCGAGTTCGGCGAGATGTATGCTTTTGCTACCGAGTTCCGCGATTTGCTCTCCAGCTTGCCTTTTCAGATTCCGCAGAACGTGCTGTATCTAGGACGCGCGGCCAACATCCTGGCCGGCATGCTGACGGCGCTCGACCCGGCCTTTAACCCTTGGCGAGCGATCCAGGCCTTTGCAAACGGCCTGGCCGGACAGACGACAGCCCGCACATTTCAGGATGTGCTCAACGAGGGCGCGCGGCTGATCCGGCAGACGGTGCAACTGCCCAACCAGAGCGACGCATTTTTCTCACATGCGCTCAACGGGCAGCTCGAGGTCCGCGCCCAGTTGAGCCCGAAGTCCACCGAGGACCTGCGGCGCATCGAGGCCGGCGTATCGCGGCTGACGTGGGCGGTGGCCTTCGCGGCGCTGCTGGTGTGCGGCACGTTGCTGACCATCAACGCGCTTGGCGCGTTGGGCGCGGTCTGTCTGGCGTTGGCCGCGATCGCGTTCTTTCGACTGCTGCTCCTATAGCGGCGGCGCAGGCGAGGCGCCTTTGCCGGATCGTAGCGCGCCTGGGCTGCTATACAATCGCTCGCATGGAGATTACGTGGTACGGACAAAGCTGCTTCCGCATGACCGAACGGGCCACGCTTGCAGTCGTCACCGATCCTTACAGCGCCGACGTCGGCCTGGAGCCGCCCAAGCTGAAAGCCGACGTCGTCACGATCAGCCGCGACCATCCGCGCCACAACAACGTGAACGCCGTAATCGGCGCGCAGCGCGGCGACGTGCGCAAGATCAGCGGGCCGGGCGAATACGAGATGGGCGGCGTGTTCATCACCGGCGTGGCCATGCGGCCGGAGAAGAAAGGGGCACAGCAGAAATGCACGGTCTATGCCTTTAACTTCGACGGGCTTAGCGTGGCCCATTTAGGCGGGCTATCTTTCGTCCCCACGCAGTCGCAGATAGATGCGCTTGAGACCGTAGATGTGTTGCTCGTGCCGATCAGCGGCGACGACGAACTCAACCCCGCACAGGCTGCCGAGGTGATCAGCATGATCGAACCCAGCCTCGTCGTGCCGATGGGTTACGGCCCGAAGAGCAAAGACAGCCTCAATAAGTTCCTGAAAGAGATGGGGCGAACCAATTCGCAGACGCAAGATGCGCTCAAGGTGACGCGCGGCAGCCTACCGGAGGACACTCAGGTAATCCTGCTGGAGATGAAGCACTGATGCCGCTCATCGCCATCCTTAACCATGGTTAGACTCATCTTCAGTTGGAACATCAAGTCGGACGACGAGACTGCCTACTTTGAGTTCATCGTGCAGGAATTCGCGCCGAAGATCATCAAAATGGGCATCCGCCCAACAGAGGCTTGGTATACGGTGTATGGCGAGGGCCCGCAGATCATCATGCCGGCCGTCGCCGCCGACCGCGAATCGCTCCAGCGCGTGCTGGACAGTGAGGAATGGCTTGAGCTGGTGAACAAGCTCAAGAATTTCGTCACCGACTACCAGTGCCGCATCCTCAACTGATGATCACTCGTTGAACAACTCGCCTACGCTGCGGCCTTCGTGCACGCGGCGGATCACCTCGGCCAGCAGCGGGCCGACGGACAGCACCTTAATGTTGGGCAACATGCGTTCGGGCGGGATGGGGAGTGTGTTGGTCGTGACGAGTTCCTTTACCGGCAACGCCCGCAGGCGCTCGGTCGCCGGCGGCGCCAGCACCGGATGGGAGCAGCTCACGTAGATGTCCCGCGCGCCGTGCTCTTTCACCACCCGCACGGTGTTCGCAATCGAGCCGCCGGTCGAGATTTCGTCGTCCACGATGATGACGTTTCTGCCGTCCACATCGCCGATGACCGTCAGCGCTTCCGAGCTGGCGTCGTTGCCGGTGCGGCGCTTCTCGACGAACGCCATCGGCACTTGGAGCCTGGCCGCAAAGTTGCGGCCCTTCTTGGCGAACCCCAAGTCGGCGGTCACGATCACCACATCCTCAAGCTGTTTTTGGGCAAAGTATTCATTCAAGATGTGAAAGGCGGTGATCTCGTCGCCGGGGATGCTGAAGAAGCCCTGAATCTGCCCGGCGTGCAAGTCCACCGTGATGTAGCGATCGGCGCCGGCGATCTGGATCATGTCGGCCAGCAGGCGCGCCGTGATCGGCACGCGCGGCTGATCCTTTTTGTCGCTCCGTGCGTAGGCCAGATAAGGCACCACGACGGTGATCCGGCCGGCGGAATCGCGGCGCAGGCAGTCAATCGCAATCAGCAACTCCATGATGTTATCGCTCACCGGCGGGCAGAGGGTCTGGATCAGGAAGACGTCTTGCCCGCGCACGCTCTCATGGAGCTGCACGAAAAGGTTCTCGTTGGGAAATTTGATAATCTCCCGGCCGCTCAACGGCACGCCGAGGTAATCCGAGATCTCTTGAGCGAGCGCAGGATGGCTGGTGCCGCTGAAAAGTTTGATGCCGCCGTACATGCGAGGGTCTTTACACTGACCGAAATTCATGGCAGTCGCAAGAACGCCACAGCCGCGACCATCGCGGGTGGGAATCCTGGGCGCAGGGGCGGTTC
The DNA here is from genome assembly GCA_046299515.1 of Thermoflexales bacterium. Lineage (GTDB taxonomy): Bacteria > Chloroflexota > Anaerolineae > J036 > Brachytrichaceae > JAAFGM01. The sequence goes on from JBKBID010000039.1 coordinate 16,347, forward strand.
GACATCATGGGCGCGCCGCATATTGTAGCGATGTTGCCGATGCGAGCAATGCGCGCGCTCAGATGGATTCCGCGCGGGTTTCACCCGCATCGCTAAGTCCGCGGCGTAGGCAAACCCGGCGCGGCAACCCTTGGCGCTCAGGGCCTAACGGCAGCGACGATCTGGCCGAGATGCTCGCGAGCGTGATCGGGCCAGGAGAGCATCCGCAACGCCAGGCGCCGGTAGCTGCCTTTGCGGGCGACGAACTCATCGGGCAGCGCGTTCAGCAACGCCACCGTTTCGGCCTCGTTGCGCTTAAGCTCGGTCAGCAACGCTTGAATGGTGGGGAAGCCGTTGATGACGGCATCGAGCCGGATGCGCAGCGCGCCAGTTTCGCCGTCGTACCATGGCTCGTTGCCGGCGATCAAATCGGTGAGCCAGGTGTGCAAGTTGCGTTCCTCCGCGATCAAGTGCGCCAACACGTGACGCGCGCTCCACTCGCCCGGCGCCGGCGGGCGAGCCGCCTTCTCCTCGCTCACACCCTTAAAGGCTTGTGTCAGGTCGCGGTTGACCTCGGTGTATTTGCGCGCCACGATTTCGGCCAGCTCCTCGGCGGTCGCCGGCACTTCGGGCGCCGGTCGCGCCGAGAGGGTGACGGTGGCATTCATCGTCTTGCCATTCCGTCGGAAGACGACTTTGACCTTGTCGCCCGCGGCGTGGCCGTTCAACGCTGCACCGATCGCGTCCCAACTCGGCGTCTTCTTGCCGTTCACGCTCAGGATAACGTCGCCTTGCTGCAGGCCGGCGTCACGCGCGCCCATCCCCTCGGTGACGCCGTCCAGCCGGACGCCGTCATCCCCCGGCTTTGGTTCACCGATCTCCACGCCCAGCACCGGCTGCCGGGTCTGGCGCAGATCAATGCCCGTCTCCAACACCGACTTGAGATTGTCCAGCGCCGCATCCCATTTGGCCTCGCACTCGTCGGCCATCTTGATCCACAACTTACCTTCGCTGGAATCGGTGAGCTGCAGCGTGGTGACGTCGTCTTTGAAAGAAAGGGCAATCACGCACTGGGAATAATCGCCCTCCTCGTCGCCGCGCAAGTCGAGGGCGATCTTCTTCTCCGGTGTCAGGGCGGTATATCTGCCCATCAGGGCATGGCCATCATCCCATTGGCAGTATAGTCGGCCGCCGATGCGAGGCTGCGCCATCGCACCGTCACAGAACCACTCCCGCAGTGATGTGGCGTTGGTAAAGGCGCGATAAACGTGCGCTACGGGGGCGTTGATGGTGCGTTTGAGAGAGATGGTCTTAGTAGCCATGGCGCATAAATGTAACCACAGAATGCCCCTCGTTTCAATGCCGGACGTGCGAGAGGACATTTTTGGTGATCGAGCTATATGCTCCGATCAATTCTTATGATAGCACATTCGTTCTAAAAGGTCAAATGCGGCAGAGCAGGGGCGACAAACGGGCGCGCTTCGGCGTCATTCATAGCGCAGCGCCTCGATCGGGTTGAGTTGCGATGCGCGCCAGGCCGGGTATACACCAAACAAGATGCCGACGAACACCGAAAAGCCGACCGCCAGGGCTACAGCGTCGGCCGTCACCAGCGCCGAGAATTGTCCCTGTGAGAGCAGCGCTACGAGATTCGCCAGCGCCACGCCCAGCACAATGCCGACCAGACCACCCATCACGGAGAGGACGACCGACTCGATCAAAAACTGCGTCAAGATCACGCTGCGCCGCGCGCCGATAGCCTTGCGCAGGCCGATCTCGCGCGTGCGCTCCGTCACGCTGACCAGCATGATGTTCATGATGCCGATGCCGCCGACGAACAGTGAGATGCCGGCAATGGCCGCCAGGAAAATCGTAATTGCGCCGGTGACCGCGCCGATGGTGTTCAGCAAGTCGCGCTGGCTGGCGATCGAGAAATCATCTTCATCCTGAAAGGTGATGCCGTGCCGCTCGCGCAGCAGATCGGTCGCCTGCTGGATCACAGCGTCAATGCGCGACTGATCCACCGCCTGGATCAGGATGACGCCGGCCAAAGGCTCCCCCTTGGCGTTGCGCTGCGGGAACAGGCGTTCGGTCGCCGTTGTGATCGGCATGGTGATCAGGTCGTCGTCGCTGCCCTCGGCGCCGCCCACGCGCTGCGCCAGCACACCGACGATGCGAAAGAGCACACCGTTGATGCGAATGTCCTGGCCGGTGGGGTCGCCGCCGGCGGGGAAGAGCTTGCGATACGGCACGTCGCCCAGCACGACCACGCGCGAGCCGGTGCTCGTCTCCTCCTGCGTGAAATACCGGCCATACAGCAGCCGCGCGTTGTTCAGCGCACGATATTCCGGCACCGTGCCGCGCACGCGCGTTTCGTATTTATGCTCCCCGGCTACAGCCCGGCCGGTGCCGCTCACGATCGGCGCGACAATTTTGGCGTCGGGGACGCGCGACTTGTCGCGCAACGCATCGGCATCGGCCTGGGTGAGCGAGAGCGCCGTGCCGGCGCGCGCGCCGGGCGCAAACGCGCGAAAGCCGGCTCGGTTCGCGCCGCTGCCGATCTCGACCCGCGCCGGAAACACGAACACCAGATTCGCCCCTTGCCCCTCGAACTGGCGGTTGATGAAATCTTGCACGCCGTTGCCGAGCGACAGCAGCGCAATCACCGAGGTGACGCCGATGATGATGCCGAGCGTGGTCAACGCGCTGCGCAGCTTGTTGGCCGCCAGGGCGCGCAGGGCAACTTTCAGGTTTTCGATGAACATCGTTTGCCGCACCCTCACTCAAATCGCAGGGCGTCAATGGGATTCAGCCGGCTGGCGCGCCGCGCGGGATAGATGCCGAAGAACAAGCCCACGGCGACCGAAAAGCTCACCGCCAAGAGCACGGTGCCTGGCTGCACGATGGCGCTGAAATCCACGAATCGCGTGACGCCGAGCGCGATCCCCACGCCGATCATGATGCCGATCAGGCCGCCGATGAACGACAGCACCACCGCCTCGATCAAGAACTGGCCCAGGATGGCAGCCGGCGTCGCGCCGATGGCCTTGCGCAGGCCGATCTCGCGCGTGCGCTCCGTCACGCTGACCAGCATGATGTTCATGATGCCGATGCCGCCGACCAGCAGCGAGATAGCCGCGATCGCGCCCAGGAACAACGTGAGCACGCTCGTCACGGCGCCAAACGTGTTCAACAGCTCGGTCTGGCTGATGATCGAGAAATCGTCGGCGTCGCCTGGGCCAAGCCGGTGGCGTTCGCGCAGGATGTCGCGCGCGATCGCCTCGATCTGCGGCCGAGCGGCGTCGCTGGTGGCCTGCAGGTAGATGGTGGACACGACGCGTTCGCCCGTGCGCGCCTGAGCCTGACGCTGGAAGAGGCGCTCTTGCGCTGTGCTAAGCGGAATGAACGCGATCGCATCCTGGTCGCCGAGGAAGGATGACCCTTTCGACTCCATGACGCCGATCACGCGGAACGGCACATCGTTGATCTTCACCACTTTGTCGAGCGGGTCTTCGCCGGGGAAGAGGTCGTTGACCACGGTTTGGCCGAGCGCCACCACGCGCGCTCGGCTGATGTTATCGGCTTCCTCGACGAACCGGCCGCTGATCGCCCGCCAGTTGCGCACTTCCGAGAAGCTGGGCGTGACGCCGCTGACTTGCACCTGCGACGTCCGCGAGCCGTAGGAGAAGTTGCCGACCGAAGTGAAATCGGCGGCGTGCGCCTCGATGTTCGGCGCGCCGGCCACCACTGCGCGATAGTCGCCCATCGTCAGGAAGGATGACTGACCGAACGGATTTTGCCCGCCGCCCGGGCCGCGCTGGATTCGGCCCGGCAAAATGCCCAGCAGGTTTGTCCCCGAACTGGCAAACTGGTCGTTGATGTATTGTTGCACGCCCGCGCCGATGGACATCAGGGCGATCACCGCGCCGATGCCGATGCTGATCCCGATCATCGTCAGGAATGCACGCAGCCGGTTGGCATCCAACGCGCGCAGCGCCAGCTTGATCGCTTCAACAAGGTCTAGGTTCATCGCTCACGCAGCGGTTCATCCGAGCACGCGATTATCGGATTCTCCACCGGCTCATCGCCGACGATCCGGCCGTCGGAGATGCGAATGATGCGCCGCGTATGCGCGGCGATGCGCGGGTCATGCGTGACGAAGATCACCGTATCGCCGCGCTCCATGTTCAAGCGCTGGAAGATGCACATGATCTCCGCGCCGCTCTTGGAATCGAGGTTGCCGGTCGGTTCGTCGGCCAGGATGATCGCCGGGTTGTTCACCAGCGCGCGCGCGATCGCCACGCGCTGCTGTTGGCCGCCGGAGAGTTCGTTCGGGTGATGCTTCAGCCGGTTGCCCAGGCCGACCGATTCGAGCGCCGCGCGCGCGCGCTCGCGGCGCTCCTTAGGGCGCACGCCGGCGTAGATCAGCGGCTGCTCGACGTTATCTATCGCCGAGGTGCGGCGAAGCAAGTTGAACGACTGAAAGACAAAGCCGATCTTTCGGTTGCGGATTTCGGCCAATTGATTGTCGTTCAGCTTCTCGACGTCCACGCCGTCCAGTTTGTATGTGCCGCTGGTAGGCTGGTCGAGGCAGCCGAGGATGTTCATCAGCGTGGACTTGCCGGAGCCGGACGGCCCCATAATGGCGACCAGCTCGCCAGGGTAGATCTTTAGGTCCACCCCGCGCAGCGCCGGCACCTCGACCTCACCCATCTTGTAGATCTTAGTGATGCCCTGCACGTCAATGACAGGCGTCGGCGCCTTGTCACCATTGCGTCGCTCGCCCGGCTTTACGCCGGGCTGAATGTAATCAATCGTTGTCTCAACCATTTGACCTGCGCTGACAAAAGCCTGAGCTGGCAACCGGTCTTCGGCGGCGCCGCCAGTCGAAGCAGTATCCATGTTCGCGCGGCTGAGCGCCACGAACGACCGACGAAGGGTCGCCAGCCTGCCGTCCGTCACTGCCCCAAGAAGTTCGGCGCGCTGGGCGCGACGACGACATCGCCGGGCTTCGCGCCGGAGAGGATCTCGCTAAACGCGTCGTTGCGAAGGCCGGTCTTGACCTCCACCTCGGTCACTTGCTGATCGTTCACCCGCACGGTGAGGAAGGTCTTGCCGCTGTTCCGGTCGCGACGCACCGCCCAATTCGGCGCCAGCAGTACGCCGTCGCGCCGGTCGAGCACGATGGACGCGTTCGCCGTCATGCCGCTGCGCAGCTCCACGTCCTTCGCCGCGTCAACGCTCACGCGCACGTCATACGACACTACGCCGTTGACCAGCTTCGACGTCGGGGAAATGCGCGTCACTTTGCCCTTGACCTCAACGCCCGGTAGGGAGTCTAGCGTGACGTTGACTTCCTGGCCTACTTTCACCTTAGCAATGTCAACCTCGTCTACGGTGATGTCAATGTAGTACTTCGAGAGGTCTACCACGACGGCCGCCGGTTGCCCGCCGGCGCCGACGGCCTCGCCCGCCTTCACATTCAGCGCGGCGATGACGCCGTCAATCGGCGATTTGAGCGACGCCTGATCGAGTCGGCGCTGCGCCTGTTTCACCTGAATCTCGGCCAGCCGCACCTGGTTGTTAGCGCTGGCGACTTGAATCTCGGCGTTCTTGACCTGCAGGCGCGCTTGCTGGAGTTGCGCCTCAGCCTGGTCGAGGTCGAACTGCCGCGCCGGGGTGAGCACTTTGTCGAGGTTCGCCCGCGCGTTGAGCACCTGCTGCTCGGCCGCCTTGATCTGAGCCGCATCCGCGCCTGCGGCGATCTTGTCGTATTGCGCCTTGGCCGAGTTGTAGTTGTTGGTCGCCTGCTCAAGTTGGAGCGCGGCCGGGCTGGCGGCGATGCCGGCCGGATTGAGCTTGAAAGCCACATCGTAGGCGCTTTGCGCTTGGCGCAGCGCCGCCTCGGCATTGCGCAGCGCTGCTTCGGCTGCGGCCAGGTCTTCTGCGGTCGGCCCGGCCTTCAGCTTATCCAGGTTGGCCTGGGCGGCCGCCAGCGCCGCCCGCGCGGCGCTCACCTCGCTCGGTCGCGCGCCAGACACCGTGCGGCTGTAGTTGGCCGTGGCGATGATCTCCTGGGCCTTCGCATTCTCGACGGCGGTTTCGGCCTGAGCTAGCCCGCTCCTCGCTTGTTCGAGAGAGGCCTGCGCCTGAGCCAGCGCCAGCTCTAGATCGGTCGTCTCCAGCCGGGCGATCACATCGCCCTTCTTCACCGCATCGCCTTGCTCAAAGAACACCTCGGCCACAATGCCGGGCTGTTGAAAGGTCAACCGAACTTCGGTTTCCGGCTCGATGTTGCCGGTCGCGTTGACGGTAGCTGTCAGCGTGCCGTTTTCGAGGACGGCTACGCGTTGTGAGGCCGTGTCGGCCGTAGCGCCTGGCCGAGCGCATGCGCTCAGCAGCAGCGCGCCCGCCAGCGCCGCAATGATATAGGCTGGCCTTGGATAATTGCGGTCTAACTGCGTGTTCATGCAAACTCCCTCTGGTTCAACCAAAATGGAACTGGATGTTCTCATCGAACATCGCTGCGATTCTAGCGGCGCAGGATTAACGCTCGATAAGTGACCACGTAAGCTGCCAGGGCGCGCCGGCGCGCTGTGCAATAATCCGAAGTGAAATGGCCAAGGCTACGCTGAATAAGCCGACGGGCAAAACCAGCGCCGTAGTACAGGATTTCTTGAGCGAGACCTACCTCGAAGCGAACGAATCCGGGCGGGTGTCATTGCGCGCGCTGGCGGCGCGGTTGGGCGTGACGCCGCCGGCGGTCTCGCGCATGGCGCAGCGCCTAGTGCGCCAAGGGCTGGTGCGACGCGAGGGCGCATGTGGCCTGGTATTGAGCGAGGCCGGCGAACGCATCGCGCTGCGGGCGATTCGCAAGCGCCGCATCTTCGAGGTCTTCCTGACCCAAAAGCTCGGTTACACCTGGGACGAAGTCTATCCGGTTGCTGCGTCCGCCAGCAACTACCTCGACGACGAGCTGATCGAACGCATGAACGCGCAGCTCGGCCGCCCAACGCGCTGCCCGCACGGCGACCCGATCCCATCGCGCGATGGTCGCGTCCAGCCGCTTGACGATGCGCGCTTATCTGAATTGGCCAACGGCGCGCAGGGCGTGGTCAGCCGCGTCTCGTCGCATGACGGCGACCTGCTGCGTTATCTCGCCTCGCTTAACATCAAGCCGGGTGCGCCGATCCATCTGGTGTCGCGCGCGCCCTTCTCCGGCCCGCTGCGCGTGCGCGTGGCCAACGGCAACTTCCACGACGAGCACGTGATCGGCGCGGAACTCGCGTCCAAAGTCTGGGTCGAAGTCGCGCGTTGAGCGCGCCGTGAGTCGTGAGGATGAGCCGCCGCTCAGGCCATCAGCGCCTTCAGGTGACGGTAGCCGATGACTTGTAGCCCGTTGCGGCGAATATGCGCTCGCACGCGCTCGTCCATAAACGCTTCATAGTCCCCGATTCGGCTGGGCAAATCCGGGCTGATGGCGCGCGCTTCCGCTGTGTCGAGCGAAGGGTGAATAATAAAGTGCGTGATGCCGGGCTGTAGCGCATCGAGCGCCGCGCATACCTGCTGCAGACGATTCTCCGGTTTGCTCAGCGGCATACCGAGGATGTGATCCACCATAGGGAATCCTTCCGCCTCGAGCGCGCGCAGCGCCCCGATTGCCCACGTCAGCATCTCGCCGTCGAATCCCCACCGACGCAACCGCGCCTCGTCCAGCCGAGGGAGCATGATCGGAATCTTGAACTGTTGGGCGATCTGCGCATAAGCCGGCAAATGCTTGGGATGGAAGACCGCGCCCATGTGCGCGTCGGCGTGCGTCGGGGAGATTCCCGACGCAATCGCGCGCTCCACCTGCGCGATAAGCTCGCGTCGCGCCGCTTCCGGATCGCTCGACTGCTGAACGGCGGGCGTCGCGCGCGGAAAGTAGCCCTCGTCGTCCAACAAGCCCGATGCCGGGTCGCGCGTCGAAATCGGCCCCCAGCGCACATTGTCCCACTCGCTGGTCAACGTCAGATGCACGCCCATATCCACGTCCGGGTTGGCGCGACAATAGGCGGCGACTCTTGGGAACCATGGACAAGGCGTCATCGCCGCGCCGGATGAGATGATGCCGGCGCGCCACAGCTCGCTAAACGCAGCGCAGCTCGCATGCGACATGCCGATGTCGTCGGCATGGATGATGACGACGCGGTCGCGTTCGGAGAAACCGAGCTTCTTCAGCGCGGGATTGGGATTCATGATCCTGCCGGGGTCAAAAATCCCTCAAGATGGTCAGCGCCTTCAGGTCGCCGCCCACCTTGATGCGGCCGGTGAGGACGGCGGCCATGGGGTTTACTTTGTCGCGAAAGACCTTGAGCGCCATGTCCCCCGCCATGCGCACCCACGCTACGGCTTCGCCATCGCCTTCCACAACCGACACGCGGCCATCTCGAATCACAAAGCGGTATACGCCATCGCTGCCAAAGTCAAACTTCAGCGTTGTAGTCAGGCCGGGGCGCGCGCCGTCAATCCGGCGGGCTACCTCTTCCAACATGGCGCGCAGCGCGCTCGCGGGTTGAGCGACGGCTTGGCTCGTCGCCGGCGGAACGGCCGCCGCTGACGCAACAACTTCAGGGGCTGCCGTCGCGCTTGTGGACGACGGCTCATCTCGCCACAGCTCGCGCAGCACATGGGCGGCCAGTTTGGGTCGGCGGTCGCGCGTGAAGACCCCCTTCTGGTTCAGCCCGCCCACCCGCCGAGTGGACTGCACCGAGAGGAAATCGGCGAAGTTCCACACATGCGCGCCGATCACAAAATCTTTGCGCCGCGCCGTGGTCACATAGCCGCGGATCAATTCAGCTTGGTATTCCTCCGACCACATCACAGGCGGTTGGCTATGCAAGCCCGACGGCGCATCGGCGCCGAACTCGCTAATCAGGATGGGCTTCTGGAAGGTCTCAAAGATCAGGTCGAGTTCTTGATCGAGGGTTTCTATGGCGCGGGCGAGCTGGCCGCCCTGTTCGTGCCAGCCCCAGTAGCGATTGACGCAGATCACGTCGGTCAGCGCCTGCCATTCCAGCGGCGCGCCCATCCGCCCGACAAAAGTCACCGGCCGGGTGGGGTCCAGGGCGCGCGCGCGGACGATCAAGTCTCGGAAGAAATCGTGGGCGTAGGCAGGAGGCGGCGTCGTATCTTGGCCGCTGAGCCGCGCGATCAGGTTGGGCAAGAGCGGCTCGTTCGCCACCGACCACATCACCACGGCCGCATGATTCTTGTCGCGAGCGATCAGCGCTTCCAACATGCGCAGACAAGTCGCTTTGCGCTTCTCTACGCCCGCTTGATCATCGAAGAGGAAGCTCACCGCCGGCAGCTCGTCAATGATGAGGATGCCCAACCGGTCGGCCATCTGCATCTCCTCTTCGGAATATGGGTAGTGCGACGTGCGATAGGAGTTCGCGCCCACCCATCGCAGCAAGTCGTAATCCTTCACCAGCAGCGGCAGATTCAAGCCGCGTCCGCTGGCGCAGAAATCCTCGTGCCGCCCAAAGCCCTTGAACCACACCGGCGCATCGTTGAGCAAGAACTGCTTGCCCTGCACCGCGACCGTGCGTAGCCCCACCGGCATGGCATACACATCCT
>JBKBID010000040.1:0-25631 GCA_046299515.1 Thermoflexales bacterium
CGGGGATCAGGCGGATATCGAGCACGCACTCGGCGGCGCCCGGCATGACGTTGGCTTGCGGCTCGCCCTCGCCGCGCATGGGCGACATGACGATGGTCGGCGTGATGCTGGGCTGACCGAGGAACTCATGTCGGCCGTGTCGGACGATTTCGCGCTCCTCCAGCGCTTGCGCCATGGTGAGGAAGCGGGCCATGGGATACATCGCATTGACGCCGGTCAGCGGCATGGCGCCGTGGCTCATCACGCCGCGAATGACGCAGCGCAACCACATCACGCCCTTCTGTGCGATGCACAGATGGTTCTCCTCCGGCTCGCACACGATGCACGCCGTCACGTGGTCGGCCCAGCCGCGCTCCACAAAGTGCTTGATGCCGATCATGCCGCCCTCTTCGTCGCACACGGCGCCCAGCAGGATGCCGCCGTTCAAGGCGACGCCGCTGCGGACGATGGCCTTGATCGCGGCCAGCGCGCAGCACAAGCCGGCTTTCATGTCGTTTGCGCCGCGCCCGTAGATGCGCCCATCGCGGATAACGGCGCTGAACGGCGGGTCCGTCCACTGCGCCGGGTCGCCTTCGGTCACTACGTCGGTATGACCCTCGAACATCAGCCATTTCTGGGTATGGGGCGAAGAGGGCGGCTGCAACAAATCGTCTATCGAGAAAGCGGGCTGCGTGGCGTAGGCGGCGATGACGTTAGGCCGGCCGGGGACGACAAACTCGAAGCGAGTTTGCAGGCCGATGTCGCGGCAACGCGCCTCTACCCAGCGCGCTGCGGCTTCTTCGCCGATGCCCTGTTCGGGCTTCCACACGCTGGGGATGCGCGTCAGCGCCTGCACCCAGCCGATCAGTTCGTCGTCGTCAATGCAGTCGAGCGCGCGGCGTTCGAGATCGGAAATCATGCGTCGTCTCAGCGTTCTTCAAATCGGCGCTAGAGCGGCGGCGTGAAGCGGCCATCCTGCGCCGTCCAGCCGCCGTCCACGTAGAGCACTGCGCCGGTGACGTATGAGCTGGCATCGGAGGCGAGATACACCACCGCGCCGACCATCTCATGCGGCTGCGCCCAGCGGCGCAGGGCGTTCTTTTCGGCGTAGGCGCGATACCAGTCGGGATGATTGCGGATTTGGGCGGTGAGCGGAGTCTCCACTACGCCGGGGGCGATCAGGTTCACGCGCACGCCGCGCGTCCCCAGCTCGGCGGCCAGGGCGCGGCACATTTGGCGCACGCCGGCTTTGGTGGCCGCATACACGCCCTGCCCTGGCTCCACCACCTCGCCGCGAATGCTGCTGAAGACGATGATGCTGCCGCGCCCGCGCTCGGCCATGCCGCGCGCCACGTGGCGCATCAGCATGAACGTGCCGCGCAAGTTCAGGCCGATCACCCGGTCGAATTCCTCGTCGCTGATCGCCAGCAGCGGCTTGCGCACGTTGATGCTGGGCGTGCTCACCAACACATCGAGCGGCGGGACGCCCTGCAGCGCAGCAGCGATGGCAGAAGCGTCGCGCATGTCGAGCTGGAGCGATTCAGCGCTCGCGCCGATGTCCCGCGCCACGCGCTGCGCAGCGGTCAGGTCGAGGTCGGCGCAGATCACGCGCGCGCCGTGCGCGGCCAGCCCATGCGCGCTGGCTTCGCCGATGCCGCTGCCGGCGCCCACCACCAGCGCAGTGCGGCCGGTCAGGTCGAACATCCGACGATAGTCGAAGGCTGGAGTCGTCATAGGCGTCAAGTAAACACCGGAGATGGCCGGCTGAAAAGCGGCGTTGGTTAGAATACGCGCCTATCGAGCCGCTGCTATGATCCGAGACCACCTCGTTCGTTGCATCACCGACGCAATCAGCCAAGCGCAGCAAGCCGGCGAACTGCCTGCCTTTGCCATACCGACGATCGCCGTAGAACACCCGCGCCAGCCGGAGATGGGCGACTACGCGACCAACGCGGCCATGCAACTGGCGCGCGTCGCCAAAATGCCGCCCGCGAAGATCGCTGAGACGCTTGCCAAATACCTGCGCGCCATGCCGAGCGCACCCTTCTCCGTCGAAGTCGCGCAAGGCTTCATCAACTTTCGCCTGACGCCCGCCTATCTGTCGCAGCAAGTTGACGTCATCCTCGAACGCGGTGCGCGCTGGGGGGAGATTGACCTGGGGCGAGGGCGCAAGGCGCAGGTGGAGCACGGCAGCGCTAACCCCACCGGATACGCCACGATCGGCACCGGCCGCAACGTCGTAGTGGGCGACACGCTGGCCAACACGCTGGAGGCGGCCGGCTATCAGGTGCATCGCGAGTGGTACATCAACGACGCCGGCTCACAGGTGCGCGTCTTCGGCGCGAGTGTGTATGCGCGCTATGCGCAGGCGCTGGGCGTAGATGAGCCGATGCCTGAGCGCGGCTACCAGGGCGAAGACGTGCAAGAAGTGGCCCGCATCATCGCCGAGCGCGAAGGCGACAAATACCTGCGCCTGCCCAAAGATGAAGCGGTGCGCGCGCTGGGGCAGCTCGGCATTGAAGCGGTGATGGCCAACATCAAGCGCACGCTGGCGCGGCTGAACATCCGCTACGACAACTTCTTCAGCGAGAAGAGCCTGTGGACCAGCGGCCTGGGCCAAGAAATGATCGAACGCCTGCGCGCCAAAGGGATGGTAATCGAACACGACGGCGCGCTGTGGTTCAGCGAGGACGGCTCACCCATCCGCAGCGGCCAGGGTCAGCGCCGCACCGATGAAGAGTACGCCGCGGATAAGGACGAGAGCGGCCAGGCGCTGCCGGTGCAGGCCGTGTTGATTCGCTCGCCGAAGGTGATCCGCGATCCTGAGGAGCGACCGACCTACTTCGCCAGCGACATCCCCTACATGTGGCACAAGGTGATGCTGCGCGGCTTCAACCCGGCCATCTACGTGTGGGGCGAAGACCATCAGGCCGACGTGCCGCGCCTACACGCCGCCGCGCGCGCCATTGGGCTGCCGGAGGGTTCCATCCGCATCCTGATCTACCGCTTCATCACCCTGCTGCGCAGCGGCCAGGAAGTGCGCATGGGCAAGCGCAAGGGCAACGCGCTGCTGATTGACGACGTGGTGGACGAAATCGGCCCCGACGCCTTTCGCTACATCATGCTCTCGCGCAGCGTGGACACCAAGTTCACCTTTGACCTGGACGTGCTGAAGGAGCAAAACGAGAAGAACCCGGTCTATTACGTGCAATATGGCCATGCGCGCATCTGCTCCATCGAGCGCAAAGCGGCCGAGGAGAACTGGGGCCTAGAAATCGGCGACCGAGGAGCACATCAAGCGCCCAGCGCGTATTGCTATGAGCACCCCGCCGAGCAAGCCCTCATCCGCAGGCTGCTCCAGTTGCCGGAAATCGTCGAGCTGGTGGCGACGACGCTGCAACCGCATCACTACACCACCTACGCCCGCGAGGTGACTCAAGCCTTTAGCAAGTTCTACGAGGAATGCCGGATCAAGGGCAGCCCGCCGGATGTGGCCCGCGCGCGCATGAGGCTGGCGCGCGCCGCGCAGTTGACGCTGGCGAAGACGTTGAAGCTGATGGGGATGAGCGCGCCGGAGCGAATGTGATTTTTGCCGTTGAGCGTTGAAATGGGCATCAAACCTGACCACTGGATCCGTCGCATGGCGCTCGAACATCGCATGATCGAGCCGTTCGTCGAAAATTCCATCCGGCAAGGCGTGGTGAGCTACGGGCTGTCGTCCTACGGCTACGACATCCGCGTGAGCGACGAGTTCAAGATCTTCACCAACGTCAACTCGGCCGTCGTGGACCCGAAGAACTTCGTGCCGCAGTCGTTCGTGGATTTCAAGGGCGAGGTGTGCATCATCCCGCCCAATTCGTTTGTGCTCAGCCGCACGGTGGAATACTTCCGCATCCCGCGCGAGGTGCTGGTGGTGTGCCTGGGGAAGAGCACATACGCCCGCTGCGGCCTGATCGTCAACGTTACGCCGCTGGAGCCGGAATGGGAGGGCTACCTGACGTTGGAGATCAGCAACACCACGCCGCTGCCGGCCAAGGTGTACGCCAACGAGGGGATCGCCCAGCTCATCTTTCTAGTCGGGGATGGCGTGTGCGAGCAGAGCTACCGCGACAAGAAAGGCAAGTACCAGGGGCAGACCGGCGTCACCCTGCCGCGCATCGAGCAGGGAGGAGGACGATGAACGCAGCATCTCCGCTGGACGGGGCGCGCCGGGAGCGCATCGTCGCGCTGGCGCGCGACCTCATCCGCTGCAAAAGCCTCGCCGGCGAAGAACGCGATGTGGCCGGCGTCGTCGCGCGCGCGATGACGGCGCTCGGCTATGACGAGGTGAAGGCCGACGCGCTGGGCAATGTGGTGGGTCGCCTGCGGCCGGCTGCGCCGTCGAGCGAAGGCGCGCTGCTCTTCGACTCCCACATGGACACCGTCGCAGCCGCCGGCCATTGGACGAAAGACCCCTTCGGCGGCGAGGTGAGCGACGGGCGCATCTGGGGTCGCGGCGCTAGCGACATGAAGGGCGCGCTGGCCGCCAGCCTGTGCGCTGCGGCATTCGCCAAACAAGACGGACGACTGCGCCGCGATGTGCTGGTATGCGCCAGCGTCAACGAAGAGCAGATCGAAGGGTTGGCGCTCGCCGAGGTGCTGGATGCCTATCGGCCGGCCTACGTGGTGATCTGCGAGAGCACCGCGCTGCAATTGAACGTCGGCGGACGCGGCCGGGCCGAGGTGTTCATCACCACCGAGGGCGTGCCCGCCCACGCCAGCGACCCCTCGCGTGGCGTGAACGCGCTCAAGCACATGGCTCGGCTGATCGCGGCCCTACAGGACTGGCAACCGCCACACGACGCCGACCTCGGCCCCGGCATCCTGGAGCCAACCGAGATCATCAGCGATCCGTTTCCCAGTGTGAGCGTGCTGCCGGCGCGCTGTCGGGTGCGCGCCGATCGCCGCCTGCTGGTCGGCGAAGGCGTGGGCGATGTGCTCGCGCCGATCCAAGAGGCCATCGCCCGCTTGCAACGCGAAGACCCGACGTTCAAGGCCCACGCCGAAGTGGACGCAGGCAGCATCACCACCTACACCGGCGTCACGCGCAGCGCGTTGAAGTTCATGCCGGCCTGGAAGTTCGACGTCGAGCATCCCTTCGCGCGCATGGCGCGCGCGGCATTGCCCGAAGCGCCGATCGGTTACTATCGCTTCTGCACGAACGCCGCGCGCAGCGCCGGTATGCTGGGCATCCCCACCATCGGCTTCGGCCCGGGCCTGGAGACCGACGCGCACATCGCCGATGAGTCGCTTAGCCTTGATCAGCTCTTCGGCGCCGCCGAGGGCTATTACCGGCTGGCATCCCTCTAGGCCGATGCGGCGGCATAGGCAATGCCTACGTCCCCATCGCGCCCCCGCATAGAAATGCGCCCTGGCGCGTCATCCTCCCTCCGGTGTAGGAGTGGGGGTTGACTCTGCCGTCGGTTGCGCGTTCGGATCGGCAGGCGCGTCGCCGGCCGGCGGCGCGTTCTGTTCGTTCGCAGGCTGAATCGGCGATGGCGCGGAGCGCACGTTGGCCGGCGTGGTCTTGTAGTAACACGGGTCGAAGTCCTGCCCGGCGATGATGCGGTAGCGCGGCCCATCCGGATTGGGGCGGGCGATGACGTCCTCCGAGCGGACGCCAAGCGCGCGTTGAAGCAGCGGGATCGCGCTGCCCTTCGCCGTCGTCGTGAAGTCAATCACCTGCGTCCTGGAATAGACGCCATCGGCGTCTCGGATGCTGACCACGTTAAAGCCCAGCTCGCGCAAGCGGTCGGCGGCCACGATGCCGAAGTCCGTCTGGCGCGTGCCGTTCCACACCTCGACGGCAATGCCCTTGCCGGCCTGCTGGTTGAGCGGCACGTTCATGGCCATTTGCAGGTATGGCGTGATGTTGTCTCGGTCGGGAATCAGCACGGCGCCGACGACCGGCAACGTCGTGCTGGTCATCCCGACATCGTCGAAATAGCGACTGCGAATGATGCTATCGTCAAAGCGATCGGCCTGCGCCGCCAGCGACAGAATTTGATCGAGGGTGAGGTCGGTCTTGACGTTGCGGGCGAATTGGTTGAGCAGCGCCGGCAGGCGGGCGATCCCGATCAGGCTGCTGCCGCGCGCTTTGTGAAGCAGCGCACGCAGCACGCGCTGCGCGCGGCGGGTGCGATCCACGTCGCCGCCGGGCATACCATAGCGCGCCCGCGCGTAAGCCAGGGCCTGCAAGCCGTTCAACTTATACACGCCGGGGCGGGGAATGTAGACCGTCTGCGTCGGCACGGCTTGCCCGGGTTGCCACACCTCGCCGGTGAAAGAGTCGGTATAGGGCGCGGTGACGGTCAGCGGCGTAACCGGATCGGCCAGATAATACGGATCCTTTGGGAAGACTTGATAGAGCGGGCAGGTGGCGATGACCTCGACGCCGCCCAGCGTATTGACGGCGTTCACCAGGCCGGCAAAATTGATCGCAGCGTAGTAGTCTACGTTCAGGCCGAAGTTGTATTTGATGGTCTGCTTGAACACGTCCGGCCCGGCAGCGAATGCCGAGTTGACTTTGGCCATGCGCCGGTTGGGGACATACACCAGCGTATCGCGGGGGATGGAGAGCAGCGTCACAGCCGGGATGTTTGGGTCAATGCTGGCGATGATGATCACGTCGGTCAGCATCCCCTTTTCGATAGGGCGCGTGTCCACGCCGAGCAGCGCAATGTTGATCACGCCAGGCGGCAACTTCACCGGCGCGACGGGCGGCGGGACTTCGGTGAGTGAGAACGGCCCCGTCGCCGTGATGCCGGTGGCTGCTGAGACCGGAACCGCGGGCAGCGCCACATCGTTGCTGACAAACGCGCCGAGTTCGATAGCAGGCCCGGCCGTTGGCGATGGCGACGGCGTAGGCGACGGAGGCGGCTGGGGCGCGCGCGTGGCAGTCGGCGGCGCCGTGGGCGTAGGCGGTATGGTGGCCGTGGGCGGCGGAATCGGCACCGCCGTGGGCGAGGCGCCCATCGTGACGACGACGGGCGTGGGCGATGGGGCGACCGCGGTGACGCGCGGCGCGATAGTAGGCGCTCGGTCGGCTGAATCGCCGCACGCCGTCACGGACGATGCGACGCCGAGCAAAGCTGTGGCGACCCAGCAAAAGCTGGCGCGCCGCAGGCTGCATGGATGACTCGCGCCGGGCTTCATAGAAACGGCTTCAGGTGATCCCGCCAGCCGACCAAGCGCGCCGCGACGACGCGGCGTTGCGCTTCGGCATACGCGGCGGCGCCTCTGATGGCGACTCGCGGAGGGTAAACGCCGCCGCGTGGGCGACTGGGATGATTCTGGGCGACCAACTGCAACGCATGGGTTGCAGCTTCATGCGCGTCGTGGATCGCGCCGTATGCGTCCTGCGCCGCGGCGCAGACCTGCAACCAGGCGCGCGCCTCTCCAGGCGGCAACACATCCTGCAACGCCTCGACCGTATAGCGCAGGCGCCGGATGGCCACGCGCAATGCGTGGATTTGCTCAGGCGTCGGCAGATCGGGCAATACATCGTATGAGCGGATGCGGGATAGATGCTGCGCGATCGCCGACGCGGCAATATGCCGCACATGCGAAGGTCTGCCGGCCTCAACTCGGCGAGCCGCGCGCTCGCCGACGCCGCTCGTCGCGAAGGCCGTGATCGCTTCCAGCCAGTCGCGGTAACCGTCGCCAGAGGCGAAGGCGACCAGCGCTTCAACTCGGCGCGACCGCTCGGCGCGCCATGCGTCCGCCAGCGGCGACAGCCCGCCGCGATCCTCCTCGTCGCACCGTTCCGCATAGTCATGCAAGCCGGCCAGCAGCGCATCATAGACGCGCACGCGCCGCAGCGCGCCCGACAGGTCGCGCAGTCCCTCGGAGATGATCCGACGTTGTCTCGAGCGCAGGCCAAGGCCAAACAGGCGCGCATCGTTGCGCATGCGCCGGACGGCAGCGCGCAGTTCGCGCACGCGGTTCGGCGTCGCTTCGTCGCGCGAGGCGATCCGCCAGCCTGCAATGCCGCCGGCCTGGTCAAGGCGATAGCGCAGCGCCTTGCGGAAAGCCTCGGCCAGCGAATCGTCCATCAAGAGGCCGGGCGAGGTGAGATAACCATCGAAGATGACCGGGCCGAAAACCGCACGCCAAAGGTCAGCTTTTGCGTTGGCGCGCTCGGCATCGGCATGACTGTGCGGGCCGCACACGCGGACGACCAACGCGCCATCCGCCGCCCGATGATGCGCAGCCTGCACGGTAGTCGTTTGTGTGGATGTCGCATCCAGCGCATCGGCGGCGCGCGCCAGAGCGGCCAACGTCAGCGCTAGCCGTCGTTGCCGCTCATCCAGCGCGTCGAGCAGTGATTCGCGTTCGGGCTGCGCATCGCCATCATGAAAGCGGACGATGCAAGCGAGGATGGCGCGCTCGGCCTGCGAGAAGCCTTGCAGGGGTGCGGCGAGGACTAAGTCGCGCCCGGATAGATGATGATCGCCAGACCCGAAGGATGCGCCGATGTCCAGCAGCGTCGCCCCACTCTGCAGCAGCAACCGTTCGCGCTCGGTGTAAGCGTGCAAGCCCAACCGGCGCGTCTCGTCGAAGAGCTGCGTTGCTGTTACTGCCACGCGCCGCGCGCGGCCCATGTCCAGGCCATAACGCACTCCCAACGACTCGACAGTCTGCATGGGCGGATCATTATCCATTAAGTCCACGTAAAGTTCTGTGCGATTCCACAGCGAAAAGCTACTCGCTCGATTTGCAAGCGAACCGCCCGATCCACATCTTCACACTGTTCACAGGGCCTCCTTTCCACACGGTGTGGATTCAGTCGGCGAATCCACATTTCCACACCCAAAATGCGGGAGCTATCCCAGGGTGTGAATAACCTCAATCCACATCTCCGCTCACCCTGGTCGCGCGCAACGGCAATGTTAAGCCTACATTTAGGGCGCAAATGCGCATGAGGGGCTAGGTATAGGTCGCCCGAATGACTATCCCCAATATCAACAGCCCTGCTATAGACTGCGGATCAATTCATTAGAATGGAGAGCATGGCCAACAGCCATCTGGCAAAGATCGGAGAGCGCATCCGCGAAAGTTTAGTGGCTAAGAACACAGCGCGCGATAGAGCGGTTAACCTTTCCAGGGAGTTGATTCGTTATTGCTCACTTGCCATCCGCGCTTCGCATCGCGATGAATGGGATGAAGCCGAACGCCTGCTCGGCGAAGCGCGCCGCGCAGCCGATGAACTTGTCGCGATCGTCAACCCGTATCCCGATTTGTGCTTCACCGGATACACGCAGGATGCGTTGAAGGAGCTGGCCGAGGCGCATATCGCCCTGGCCATCGCGCAAAATAAGCCGGCGCCGACGCCGGAGGAGATCGGCGTGGAATATGCGGCGTACCTCAACGGACTGGCCGAGGCCGCCGGCGAACTGCGCCGGCGCGCGCTGGACGAAATCCGCGGCGGCCACAGCCAGGAGGCTGAACGCCTGCTCGCCGCGATGGATGAGATCTACGATGTGCTGGTGACGATGGACTTCCCGGAGGCGATCACCGGCGGGTTACGTCGCAACACCGACATGGTGCGCGGCGTGCTCGAACGCACGCGGAGCGATCTGACCATCAGCTTCCGCGAGTCGGAACTCAAAGCGGCGATTGACGCGCTGCGGGAGAAACTGGCGCGTGAGGCGTAAACTCTACGCCCTACGCCTCGCAACTTACGACAAATAATCATCCACCAACAGGCGTAGTCTTTCGCGTGCGTCGGGGGAAATGCGGTCGCGCGCGGTCATGACGGCATACCGCATCGCTCCGGCGCTCTCATGGGGCAGCGTCGCGACGACCGACGCGAGGTTAGCGATTGCGCGTTGCGCCAGCGCCAGGTTGTCGTTCAGCCGCTGGATCACCATGTCCACCGTCACCTCGCCCTCTTCTTCATGCCACACGTCGTAATCGGTGACGTGGGCCATGATGGCGAAGTCCAATTCGGCTTCGCGGGCGAGGAAGGCTTCCGGGCAGGCGGTCATGCCGATGATGTCGCATCCCCACGCGCGGAAGGCGCGGCTTTCGGCTTTAGTGCTGAAGCGCGGGCCTTCGATGGTGATGAACACGCCGCCTTCGTGCGCCGTCCCGCCGGCGTCGCGCACCGCTTTGGCCAACGCCGCGCTGAGCGACTTTGAGAACGGCTCGCCGACTGAGACGTGACCGACCAGGCCGCCCTCGAAGAACGAATAGGCGCGCTTGCCCTTAGTGAAATCGAACAACTGATCGGGGATGACGATGTCGCGTGGGCGCAGGTGTTCGCGCAGGCTGCCGCACGCGCTCACGCTGACGACGTGCTTGACGCCCAGCGACTTGAGCGCCCAGATATTGGCGCGATAGGGCACTTCGCTGGGGTTATAGCGATGCCCGCGCCCATGGCGCGGCAGGAAGGCGACGCGACAACCGTGATATGTGCCGATCACGATTGCGTCCGACGGGTCGCCGAACGGCGTAGTGATTGTGATTTCTTCGACATCGGTCAGGCCGGGCATCGCGTATAGCCCGCTGCCGCCGATGACGGCTAATGTGATGGATGACTGGGTCATAGAGGCAAACGAGTCGAGCTTTCGTATGGTGAATACGGATTACCTTTTCGATACACCTATCTGATCCCGCGCATAATTTCAACGACCTGTTCTTTTTTGATTGCGCCGTTCCAAATCCGGCGCACGATGCCGCTGCCATCTATGAATACCGTAGTCGGCATGCCGAGCACGCCGTATGCGTCGCTCACCTTGCCGTCGGGGTCTTCGACGATGATATAAGGGATGCGGTTGTTCTCGGCGAACTTCTCCAGGTTGGCGCGATCGTCGTTCGTGCCGATGCCGATGAACTCGATGTTGGGATTCGTCCGTTTGAGTTCGTCGTAAGCGGCGATCAATGCCGGCGTCTCCTCCAAGCAAGGAGGGCACCACGACGCCCAGAAGTTAATCAGCGCCGCCTTGCCGCGCAGATCGGACAGCGCGACCGGCCGTCCATCAAGCGTCTCGAGGGTAAATTCCGGCGCCGGCGCGCCCTCGCGCAGCAGCGCGCGCGTAGATGGGGAAAGAATGGGCAGCCCGCTCTGCTGCGCTGCGCCGCTGCTGCTCAAGACCAGCACCGCCAGCCCGACGCCGACCAGCGCTGCGGCTGCGCTGAGCAAGATCAAGCCGAGAGGGAAGGAGCGCGTTTGCATGGGCATGTCCTCAATCGCTGCGGGCGGCGGCGCTGCGCGCCGCCGGCAGCGGCCTGAACGCGCTTTCAAGCAGCGGGAAGATCAGCCATGCCAGGCTGAATCCGAACAACCCGCCGGTGATCAGGCGCAGCTCCCACGTGCTCTCGCGGTATGGGAAGAGGTTGAACGGGGGCTGGCTGAGCAACTGGGAGAACCCGTCAACGCCGATGGGCACGACGCCGATCAGCACGAACAACAGCCAGGGCATGGGCCGGGCGCGGCGGCGCACCAGCGCGTAAGCAACGCCGTTAATGCCCATTGCGAAGTAGATCGCCACATCGCGCTGGCAGAGCGCGACCTTATAGCCCATGCGCGCATCGCCTTGGAAGTCGCGCGCCTGCAACAGGCCGACGAACGTGCCGGTGTCTATGCCCGACGCCTGCTCAAATTCAGAGCGGCTGTAGACGAATCGCTCGCCGAACAGGAAGAACGAGCGGAAGCCGTAGGTGTGGCACATCAGCTTGTACGGCTGATAGATTATCTGCGCCAGCGCATCCAGGCCGAGCCTCTTCAAGATCGGCGCGCCGAACGGCAGCAGCGAATAGGTCAGCAAGATGCCAACCAGGATGGCCAGCCAGTGGCGCTCAAAGCCGGAGGCGAAGCGGTTGAGGCGTTCAACCATCGTTGGCGCATTCTAGCGGATGAATGACGCGCGCCGCGCAAGCGCGCTTGAATCGTCGCGCTATTGGGGGATAATCCGGTTGCCTGCGACACCGATGCGTGGTTGTTGCCTCTATTGCAGGCGTGTTTTTGCGTCTTGAGCACATGACGCGTTGTTGAGAGGGAATAGTTTCTTTCACGCGAAATCTTTATGCGTAGATATTTGCCAGCCCGCTTGGTGAGCCTTGCGCTTGCCGCTTCGATCGCGCTGGCCGGGTGCAACCAACCTGCGCCTGAGCCGAACGTCACGCCGCAGATCACCGCTCAGATCAACCCGCCTGCGACGCCTGGACCATCGCCCACGCCGAGACCGCTCGCCAACCCGATTCTGGTGGACCGCGCTCCCGTCCAAGGCGAGGAGCTGCCGGTGGACAAGCCCATCGAATTGATCTTCGACCAACCGATGGACCGGCGCTCGGTGGAACGCGCCCTGAGCGTGCAGAGCAGCGACGGCGTCGCCGTCGCCGGCAAACTCGAATGGACGGGCGACAACCGCGCCGTGTTTAGGCCGAGCCAGAACTGGGCGCGCGCGGCGCGCTACACCGTCTCGCTTTCGAGCGACGCGCGGAGCGCCAAGGGGCTGGCGCTGGCCCGGCCGGAGTCGTTCACCGTCAGCACCATCGGCGCGCTGGCCGTCGCGCAGACTATCCCCGCCGCCGGCGCGCAAGATGTCGCCGCCGATGCGACGATCACCGTGCTGTTCAACCGGCCGGTGGTTCCGCTGACCCTGCTCGACCAGCAGGCCGGCCTGCCTACGCCGGTCACGTTCAATCCGCCGATCCCCGGCCGTGGGCAGTGGCTCAACACCAGCATCTACGTCTTTCAGCCGTCGCGGCCGCTGCAAGCCGGCGCGATCTACGAAGGCCGCGTCGCAGCCGGCCTGCAAGACACCACTGGCGCGCTGCTGGAGCGCGACTACGTTTGGACGTTCAGCGTAGCTGCGCCGGTCGTCAAGTTCATCACGCCTTCGGAGGGCGCAGAGAACATCGGCCTGCGTCAGCCCATCAGCGTTACGTTCAGCCAGAGGATGGATCGCGCAAGCGCCGAAGCCGCGTTCGTCATCGAGCCGCCGGTGCGCGGGTCGTTCCGCTGGGCCGATGAGTCGCCGCCCGATGCGTTTGCATCGGGGCAGCCCGGCGAATCTTCGCCTATGCCGCCCCGGCAAACCGCCGGCGAGGTGATGGCCTTCGTGCCCGCGGAGGATTATCAGCGCGGGCAGACCTATACGGTGCGCGTGAAGGCCGGCGCGCGCGCCGCCGTCGGATCGGGCGCGACGCTCAACGAGGCGGCTACGACTTTCCGAACCGTTCCCCTGCCGTCCGTGGTGAGCACGCGCCCGGCCAACGGCCAAGATCGCGCTCTGGCCGATGACGGCTTCTCCATCCGCTTCAGCGCGCCGATGTCCATGCCCACCGTCATCGCGAATCTGTCGTTCGATCCACCGGTCACGCTGACCGGCGTATACAGCTACTACGACGAGTTCAGCAACGAGTTCGCGCTCAACGTCAACCTCAAACCGTCCACGGCTTATCGCGCGCGCATCGGCGGCGATGCGACCGACATCTACGGCGTCAAGATCGGGCAGGATGTCGAGGTGCGCTTCTCGACCGGCCCGCTGCCGCCGCTGGTGATCGTGCAGAGCAATGGATTGATCGGCACATACAACGCTGCGCAGCCTACGCAGTTGTTCGTGCTCCATCGCAACGTCACCCGATTGGATTTCGCGCTGGCGTCGCTCACGCCGCAACAGTTCTACGACCTCACCGGCGCGTTCGACTCGTATAAAAACCTGCGCGCCTTCCAGCCGGATGCCGATCAGATGGTGCGGCGGTGGTCGGCGATGACATCGGCCGGCTTGAACGAATCGGCCAATTACAAGGCTTTGCTGAGCGAGGACGGCGGCGCATTGCCGACCGGCATCTACCTGCTCGAAGTGAGCGCGCCGGAGTTGGTCGCCCTCGACCGCGAATTCCAGCCTGTGCGTCACATCCTCATCGTCACTAACGTGCACATTGGCCTAAAGCGCGGCGACCGCGAAGGGTTGGCCTGGGTGACGGACTTGAACACGGGCGCGCCGCTGCCGGGCATAGCCGTCTCCTTTCGCGACGCTGCGTTCGCCGAGATCGCCGCCGGCGTCACCGGCGCCGGCGAGGAAGCCGGCCAAGCCTTCGTCACCTTCCCTGAGAGCTATCGGCCCTACCAAACGCTCTACGCGCTGGTGGGCGAGCCGGGCGCATCAGGCCCATTTGGCGTCGCCTGGAGCGAGATGTCCTACGGCATCAACATCTACGACTTCAACCTGCCCGGACGCTACCAGGCCGAGCCGTTCTTCGCCTACGTTTACACCGACCGCCCGATCTATCGCCCCGGTCAGATGGTGTTCTATAAGGGCATCGTGCGCCGCGACGACGACGCGCGCTACACGCTGCCGACAGACGTGACCCAAGTCGGCCTTGCCATCTTCAACGGCCAAGGGCAACAGGTGTTCAGTGCGACCGCGCCGCTGGACGCCAATGGCGGCTTCAACGGCCAGTTCGCCCTGGACAACGGCGCATCTACCGGCCAGTACTACATCCAGGTCTGTGTCCCCAGGCCCAATCCCAATAAGGATGATCCGCCGTGCAGCTACTACGGCGTTTCGTTTCTCGTCGCCGCGTATCGCGCGCCGGAATTTGAAGTGACCGCCGCGACGGACAAGGCCGACTACCTCGACGGCGAGACGATCAACGCCACCTTCGACGCTAAATACTTCTTCGGTGGGAATGTCGCCGGCGCAAAGGTGCGCTGGTCATTGCTCGCGACGGATTATTTCTTCGACCGTTACACCGGAGCAGGCGGCTATACCTTTGGCGACTTCGATTACAACCTGCGCCGCTTCTTCGGCTTCAGCGAGTTGATCGCCGGCGGCGAGGGCGTCACCGACGCGCAGGGCCGCTTCACGCTGCGCTTGCCGGCCGACCTCAGCAAGCGCAAGGCCAGCGCGCGCTTTACCCTGGAGGCGAGCGTGACCGACGTCAATGACCAGAGCGTCTCGGCGCGGGTCGGCGTCGTCGCGCACAAAGGCTTGTCCTACATCGGCATTGCGCCGCGCGGCTATGTCTTTAGCGTCGGCGAAGAAGTCGTGGCCGAGGTGATCTCGATAGGCTGGGACGGCCGGCCCGTGCCGAACCAGCCGGTCGTCGTGTCTTTCAGCCGCCGCGAGTGGTTCACCGCGCAGGAGCAGGATCCCTACGGCGATTTGTACTATACCTCCCTGCCCAGCGACACCGAGGTGTTCTCGATCACCGTCACGACCGACGCCGAGGGCCGGGCGATGGCCGGCTTCCGGCCGCAGGAGGGCGGCGAATACCGCATCGTCGCCGCCGCCCCCACCGGTGACGCGCCGGCCGTGGCTGCCGGCGCGTCAGTCTACGTCTCGTCGGATCGCGCCTACGTGGCCTGGCGCATCGAGAACAGCGACCGCATCGAGCTGAAAGCCGACAAGCCCAGCTACCAGGTGGGCGAGACGGCGCGCGTGCTGGTGCCGTCGCCCTTCCAGGGCGCAGCCACTGCGCTGCTGACGATCGAGCGCGGCGGCTTCATCCAACGCAAGACCCTCACCCTGCGCAGCAACAGCGACGTGCTCGACATCCCCATCGAGCCGAGCTTCGCGCCGAACGTCTACGTCTCGGTGATGCTCGTCAAAGGGGTGAGCGGCGACAACCCCGTGCCGGCTTACCGCCTGGGCTACACCCAGTTCGCGGTGGATCCGGCGCAGTTTGCCTTGAACGTCGAGATCGTCCCCGACCGGACGCAGTATGCCCCGCGCGACACGGCCACCTATGACATCCGCGTGACCGACGTGGCCGGCCAGCCGGTGCAGGCCGAACTGTCGCTGGCCCTGGTGGATAAAGCCGTGCTCAGCCTAGCCGAGCCGAACGTCGAGCCGATCCTCGATGCGTTCTACGGCCGGCGCCCGCTCAGCGTGCGCACGGCCAGCACGCTCAACGTGAACGTGGATCGCATCACCGCAAAGGTGACGGCGGCAGAAGCCAAAGGCGGCGGCGGGGGCGGCGAGGCGCTCGCCGACGCGCAATTCACCCGCCGCAACTTCAAGGACACCGCCTACTGGAACGCCGTGGTGCAGACCGACGCCGACGGCCGGGCGCGCGTGCAGATCATTCTGCCCGACAACCTGACGACGTGGCGGATGACCGCGCGCGCCATTACCCCCGATACCCGCGTGGGCGAGGCGATCAACGAGGTCGTCTCGACCAAACCGCTGCTCGTGCGGCCGGTGACCCCGCGCTTCTTCGTCGCCGGCGACACGGTCACCATCGGCGCAGTGGTGAACAACAACACCACTGCCGACCTCGACGCGCAGGTCGCCCTCGTCTCCACCGGCCTCACGCTGATCGGGGGCAGCGCCATCCAGCGGGTCAACGTGAAGGCCGGCGGCGCGGCGCGCGTGGATTGGACGGTGACCGTGCAGGAGCCGCCGACCGGCGCGGCGGCCTCGTCCGAGATCACCATGACGGTGGCCGGCGGCGGCTTGCAGGATAGCGCGCAGCCTGGCGTCTTCGGCGCGCCGAACGGTATCCCCATCCTGCGCTATGCCGCGCCGGAGACGGCCGGCGCGGCGGGCGACCTGGGCGAGCCGGGGCGCAAGCTCGAGCTGATTGCGCTGCCGCCACGGCTGGACACCGGCCAGGGCGATCTGACCGTCCGCGTGGATACCGGCCTCGGCGCTGCCGCGGCGAAGGGCGTGGAGGCGCTGGAAGCCCATCCCTACGAGAGCGCCGACTGGGCGGCCTCACGCTTGGTCGTGAGCCTGGCGCTGGCGCAGGCCGGCGCCCAAGCCGACGACCTCGCCGCGTTGCAGAATAACGTCGCAGCGACGTTGCAGCGTCTCTACAGCCAGCAAAACAGCGACGGCGGCTGGGGATGGTGGGGCGGCAATGCGAGCGATCCGATGGTCAGCGCCCATGTCGTGCTGGCCATGGCGCGCGCGCGGCAGGCCGGCTTCCTGGTGGACGAAGGCACCCTGAACCGCGCGCACAACTACTTGAGCGAGCAGCTCAAGCCGCCCGGCGCGCTGACCGATGCGACTGCCGCCAACCGGCAGGCCTACATCTTGTTCGCGCAGGCCGAAGCCCAGCGCGGCGACAGCGGCCGGTTGGGCGCGCTCTACGAAAGCCGCGCTAAGCTCAGCCACTACGGCCAGGCGCTGCTGGCCATGGCCTTGGACAAGGTGAATCCTGGCGATAGCCGAATCAAAACGCTGCTGGCGGATATTCAGTCGGCGGCGATCACCAGCGCGACCGGCGTCTCGTGGCAGGAGCGGGAACGCGACTGGGCCAATTTCTTCAGCGATACGCGCAGCACGGCCATCGTGCTGGCAGCGCTCGCGCGACTTGACGCGCGCAACGCCCTCGCGCCCGGTGTCGTGCGCTGGCTGATGGCTGCGCGCGCCGGCAGCGGCTGGTCTACCACGCAGGAGACCGAGTGGGCGATCGTCGCCTTCGCCGAATGGATCCGGGCGACCGATGAGCGCCGCAGCGCCTTCGATTGGCGGGTGACGCTGAACGACCAGAGCCTACTGCGCGGCCAGGCCAACCCGCAGGGCCAGGCGGCGGAAGTCACGGTTGCCGTCGGGAATCTGCTGCGCGCGCAGGCCAACGAGCTGGCCTTCGAGCGCGGCGCGGGCGAGGGACGCCTGTATTACACCGCGCGCCTGCGCGCTTATTTGCCCGCCGATTCGGCGTCGGCCGTCAATCGCGGCATCGTGATCGCGCGCAAGTATGAGTCGGCTGACTGCGCGCCGGCGCCGGATAAGCCATGCCCGGCGATCACCGGCGCAAAAGTTGGGCAGAACGTGCGCGTGCGACTCACCATCGTCGCGCCGAGCGAGCTGTACTACGTGCGCGTCACCGACCCGCTGCCGGCCGGCGCCGAGGTAGTGGACACCTCGCTGCGGACTAGTCAAACGCTGGTTCAGGACGACCAGCTATTGGCCCCCGCCTTCGGCAGCAAGATGGGTTGGGGCTGGTGGTACTTCGCCCACCGCGAGATCTACGACGACCGCGTGGCCGTCTTCGCCGGATACTTGCCCGCCGGCACCTACGAATACACCTACGTCATTCGGCCCAGCATCGTCGGCCAGTTCAAGGTGATGCCGGCATCGGCCGAGCAGACCTACTTCCCCGAAGTCTTCGGACGGAGCGACGGTGCGATGTTTGCGATCGAGCGTTAGCGCATCTCCCGATGGGGCGCGTGATGAAGCCGCGCGCCGAAATCACCTTGCTGCTTGCGCCATTACGCGCAGCATGGCTTGCAGGTCGCGGATGGATGCAGCCAGGGTCGCCGGTCGGACATCCGCTTCGGTGAGTTGAGCGAGCACTTGACCGTGCAGATGCCCCTCGGCGCGGTCGTGCGCATCGCTCACTTGGAGTTGCTGCGATGTGGCGCGGAGCGCGTGCAGGCGATCGTGCACCTGGCGTCCCAGGCGCTGCGCCGCAGCGCGATCTCCGCGCCGCACTAGCGCGCTCAGTGTGCCGAGGTCCGCCACAATGGCCTTTAGGCGCGCGCGATATTCCTGCCGGCTAAAGACCGGCGACGCGGTGGGCGATGGCGCGACGGCTGTCGGCGTCGCAACCGGGCGCGGCGGCAGGGCGGCCTGGGTCGCCGGCGCAGGCGCAAAGGGGTCGCTGAAGCGCGGGTTCGTGACGAAGCGCCAATCGGTCAGGCTCTCCAGGAAGGCGATCAAATCCTGTCGCTGCGCGTCGGTGAGCGTGAAGCCGGACACCAGACCATTCTTCAACGGGCTGAGCCGTCCATCGCCGGCATACGGCCCGCCGGCGATCTTGCGCCCGCCGCGCTCGTAGAAGCGGATCACCTCCTCCAGGGTGGCTATGCTGCCGTCGTGCATATAAGGCGCGGTGAGCGCTACGTTACGCAGCGACGGCGGCCGGAAGCGCCCCATGTCGGTTGGATCGTTGGTCAATTCCTTTACGCCCTCATTGTCCGGCGGGTAGGCGCCCTTGCCGTCAATGTTGTATAGGCCGGTGTTGAAGAATGGCCGCTCGATGAAGACCGCGCCGGAGAAGGTGGTCGAAGCGCTCAGGTTGAAGCCGGTGTGGCAGTGATGGCACTCTAAATCCTCGGAGAAGAACATCTGCATGCCGCGGATGGCGGACGGGGTGAGCGCGGTTTGGTCGCCGGCCAGGTAGCGGTCGTAGGGTGAATCGAAAGAGGTCAGGCCGCGGGTGAACGTCGCCAACGCATAGGTGATGTTCTTCCAGGTAATCGGCTCGGCTTCGCCGGGGAAGGCCGCTGCGAACATTCGGCGATACCGCGGGTCGGCGCGGAAGCGGCCGAGCACTTCCTGCTCTTTGCCGGTGATGCCCAGCTCGACCGGGAATTCGCCGAACATCGGGATCGGGATTTGCTTCTCAAGCTCGGTGAGCAACGGGTTGGCCCAGGTTAGCGTCGAGAACCAGGCGACGTTGGCGAGCGATTGCGCGTTGCGCGGGTGGACATCGCCGGTGCTGCCGATGCTCCGAGGCAGCCCGTCGCTGAAGGCCAGGCGCTGCTGATGGCACGAGGCGCATGCTTGCGCGCCATTGCCGGAGAGACGCACGTCGTAGAACAGATAGCGGCCCAGCTCGAACTTCTCCGGCGTCATCGGATTCCACTCCGGCACGCGCGGCAGCGGCACATACGAAGGCAGGTCCCACACCCACGCGCGCGGCGACGCGACGGCCGGCTGTGGCCGGAGCAGCGCGGTCAAGCCCAAACCGATGCACGCCAGGGCCAGCGCAATCATCAGCGCGCCGGACGGGCGGCGCAAGGCTTCACAACCCCAGCGAGTAAATGATCTCATCGGCGATCTCCTCCGCCGACATGCCTAGCGGAAAGCACATCGTCCAAAGCCCTTGCGGGTTCAGGTAGATGATATAGGGCGTGAGCGGGACGAGCGCGCCGTCGGCATGGTGCGGCGACCGCAGCACGGTCACGCCGTGCTTGTGCGCGAAAGGCATGACTGTCTGCGCATCCGCCGTCAGCGCCATGAAGTCCGGGTCGTACGAGCGCACCAGCCGCAGCAGCGAGCGCGGGCGGTCGCGCCCGATGTCCACGCCGATCATCACGAATCGCACGCGCGCAGCGTGCTCGCCGAGCGCGGCTTTCACGCGTGCGAACTGATCCAGCGCGCGCAAACATCCCCCGTCGCAATCGAGCGCGCCAAAGAACAGCAACACCCCGTAGCCACGCAGCTCATCCAGCGTGAAAGGATCCATGTGACCGTTCACGAAGGTCACGTCGGGCGGACGCGATGGCGTGCGAATATGAATCGCGCGCTGTAACGGAGCGTCGAGATATTCCGGAATGGCCAGCGGCGCGACGGCGCGCCAGGCCATGCGCAGATGCGTGCGCGCCCGCGCGACGCCGAGCTGCGCTAAGCGGCCGGCGAAGGGCGCGCCGGCCAGCATCCCGATGCACAGCAACACGGCGAGGGCGGCATAGCCGGCGGGTTTGGGCGGCGTCATGTGGATGGGCGGATGGCGCGCAGGCGCAATGCCCTCGCGCCATCCGCTGAGGGCGCATTAGCGACCCAGCGTCATCAAGTAGCCGATCAGCGCTTCCAGTTCAGATTCGCTGATCTGGTCCTTGAAGTTCTGGATCATCACGCCCTTGGGGCAGGGGCCGGTGGGGCACTGAGCGACGACGAAAGCGTTGGGGTTGAGGATGGACTCCCGGATGTATTCCTCGACCGTCGTCGCCTTGCCTTCGCTGCGCTTGTACTCGGCGCTGGCGATGATCTGCTGCGCGTCGGTGTACAAGTTGTCCAAGGCCGGCCCAACGGCGCCCTCGGCAAAGCCCTGGATGGCGTGGCAGGCCTGGCAGCCATACTTGTTGAAGGCTTCCTTGCCCTTGGCCACTACATCGGCTGGCACTTTGGTCGGCTCGGCGGCCGGGGCGGCCGGCGGCGCCTGGGTCGGCTCAGGAGCCGACCCGCCCCCACATGCCGTCAACGCCAGCGCAACGCCGGCGGCGACGGCCAGGAACGTGTATCGGATGCCTACGTGATGCTTTGTGTTCTTCATGTCTCTTACTGCACTCCTTCTAAAAGTTAAACCTTCGATTCACAGGCGCAAGCGCATGGCGCGTCCGCGCCTCGGAATCACGAATTAGGGTTTGGCGGCTGCTTCGACGCGGAAGAAGCGCTGGCCGCGGCAGCCGTTCACGCATTGGCCTTTGGCCAGCGAGAGGCCGAAGTTCGGGATCAGCCGGCGACAGTCGGGATCGTCCACGCCGGACATGCAGCCGGCCGGCTTAGGCGTGGATTGGGCGATGTTGACGTTCGTCAACAAGCCGGCCAAGTCGGCCACGATCTGATCGTTGCTCGGGTCGAAGCGGTTGAGCCGGACGGTGACCACGTTCGGGTTGCTGCAGGGCTTCTCCGGCGGCTTGTTGGCTGCGCCGTGCGGATCGCTGCTCTGGCCCTTCTCCATCATGCCGCAGCCGGTGCTGCCCAGGTGAATGAACCATTTGTCGTTGGGCGGCGCGCTGTTGGTGGCCAGGTCAATGCGCACGAACTTGTAGCCGGTCTGCCAGTTCCACCACAGCGCCTGGATGTTGAGCGGCGCGGCTTCGACGGCCACATCGGCGTGATTCAGCTCGAACGGAATGCCCACGTCGAAGACGATGCCGGTGTACTTGCCGGCCGGGGCCTTGCCGACGATCACATCGCGCAGGTCGGCGTTGCCGGTCTCCTTGCACATCGCGCTGCCGTCCTCGAAGTCCAGCAGCGCCACGCGGTCGGTCTGCCACTTGCCGTCCGGGACGAGTTCAAACGGCGCTTCGCCGCCGGGGCCGATCAAGCGGATGTTCGAGATATACATCCGGGCGTCCATGATCTGCGCCGTAGTGCGCCGCGCGCCGAGATTCTTGATCTCTTTGCCGCAGGCGACCGGTTCTTTGCCCGCTTTGAAGGCGAACTTCAACGTCATCTCGGCCATCTCGGCCAGGGTGAATTTGAAGCTCCCCTTAATGGTGTGACCGTCGGTGGACAGCGCCTTCCAATCCACAGTGTAGTTGCCCGTAGCCAGCGCTGCCGGTATCTCGGCAATCACCGTCTTTTTGGCTTTGTCCTTCGGATCAAGCATCGCCTTGCCGATTGTGATCTTGTTCTGCTTCTCGTCGAGCAGGGCGATGGTGTGTCCGACATCCTGGAGCGCTTCATTGAACAACAGCTTGATCTGCTTAGGCGCAGTTCCGATGGTCGAGTTCGGCGCCGGTTCGGCGCTAACGAGCATGGCGTGCGCCTGGATCGCTCGATTCGTCGTCAGAATGAGGGATGCGGCGAGCGCAAAGGCTGTCGCCAGTCGAGTCGAATTTTTCATCTGGTCCGAGATTGGGAGCGTGCGCGCCACTCCAGCGCACACGCAACGGCGCCCATTGCGAGGATCGCCAGGGCAGCGATCTGCAACGCGCGCTGAAAGTCTGGATCCGTCATCAGCATCACGTGCGTCAAGCCGTCGGGCATCTGGTGGGTCACCACAGGGTGCGGCGGCGAGGTGGAAGCCAACAAGGCCGCGCCGGCGAAGACGCCGACCACCAAGATGGACTCGGCCAGCAACGTGCGGCTGAAGCGCCGCACATCGGACTGAGACCTCATGCGCCGTCGGATGACGAACTTGTGCAGCGCCGCCAGCGCGACCGCACTCACAACCAGGGCGGCTTTGATCAGGATCAGCCGGCCGTAGTCGGATGTCTGCAGCGTCTCGGCGTCGGCGATGTGCACCGATGAGAGCGCGATGCCCGTGCCGGCGGCGAGCGCGACGCCGGCGATGCCGAACGGCGAGAAGCGCCCGATCAGTGCGCACGTCGTCTCGATGTCCTCGCGCGGCGCGCAGCGTGCGGCGATGAGCAAGGCGATTAGGCCGCCGCCCCACAACGCGCCGGCGAAGAGATGCGCGAAGTCCGCGGCGACCGGCATCCATCCCTCGCCCATCGCTGCGCTGTGGCTGGTGCGGGTGAGGGTGGCCTGCGTCGCCAGCCCGGCCAGCGCGCAGCCGGCCAGCCAGGCCGCCGGGTTTGCGCCGAACTTCAAGATGACCAGCGCAACGAACCCCAGCGCCAGCCGCGCGATCCACATCTGGCCAAGCAGCGCGC
Organism: Thermoflexales bacterium; assembly: GCA_046299515.1. GTDB lineage: Bacteria > Chloroflexota > Anaerolineae > J036 > Brachytrichaceae > JAAFGM01. Next base: position 23,051 of record JBKBID010000040.1, read on the forward strand.
GTTGCGCGAACTCGGCCCACTCCGCGACGCTGCTGAACTCCAATTCAAGCGGCGCGACCTGCGCGACGAAGAACGCCGTTGCGCCGGCCACCGTTGCCAGACAAGCGACGAGCAGCCCGCGTCTGGCGAATGTCAGGACGGGCTGCAGGCCGACGTTGCGTCGGTGAAAAACCGGCAGCACGACGCCCGCCATGCCGATCGGCAGGCCGACCATGAGCATGAGCGCGACATAGAGCACCGCTCGCGCCGGCGGCTCCAGTGCGTTAATAACGCCTCCCAGCTAGAAACTAAGATGCGATGACCCAAGCGCGTGTGAGCGAGGTCCCTGCGTGATGTGCCTCGGACGCGCCGCACGCGCTCGGCGCGCCGGCAGGGCATCACGACGTGAGGATGGGGCAAATGGTGCAGAGGCGTGGGGGCGGCGTGGGCACAGCCAGCGCCGGCTGGCTCAGGCGTAAGCGCAGGATGACGAAGCGCCGCACAGCCGCGGACGCGCCGATTGCGAGGCTCAGCGTCAGGAGGAACTCGGTGACGCTGTTCACCATCTGCTTCAACCGCATCAAGGGCGCGCGGTCGTCGCCATGATCATGCGTGTGTTGTTGTGATTTACGCTCGGACAGGCTCAGCGCATGCAATCGCGCCATCTCGGCAAGCGTGATCCGTGGCCGGGCGATATGGCGTTGCAGTTCACAAAACCGCACGCATAGCAGCGGCGCAATCAGGACGAGTCCTGCGACGAACAGCAAGGTAACCTGCCGCAGCGCGCGCATACCGGCGGAAATATAACCCAGGCAGGAACGCGGAGTAGTGCGCACTCGCGCTACTCTGACGTGACGGAAGTCACGCCGGGGGGTGTCCGGCGGCTGCTCCTCGCGCCTGTAGATTTGTCACCTTTCGTTTAGCGCTGCATCCAACCACCTTTAGAAAGCAGTATCTGGAGGTAAACGATTTGTTATGGCAACAGGTGTCACACAACCTACGGTGATCATCTTCAGCACGCCGACCTGCGCGTTCTGCAACCAGGCGAAGGCTTACTTCCGTCAAAAGGGGATTCGGTTTCATGATGTGGACGTAAGCCGCGACCCGGCAGCGGCGCGCGACATGGTGCGTCGTTCAGGACAGCAGGGCGTGCCGGTGATTGACATCGGCGGGCGAATTATTGTCGGTTTCGATCGCAACAAGATCAATCAACTGCTCGGCATCAAGTGAGGAGGTGTTATGCCCAAGAAAGGTGATGTCTTCCCGATTCAGCCGCTTGGATCGCGCGTGCTGGTCAAGCCCCTGGAGCAAGAGAGCCGAACGCCAGCCGGGATCATCCTGCCCGAGACGGCCAAGGAGAAACCGCAAACCGGCGTGGTTGTGGCCGTTGGCGACGATGAGGCGATCAAGGTAAAGGTAAACGAGAAGGTGCTTTTCGCCAAGTATGTCGGCACCGAGTTCAAACACGATGGCGTGAACTACTTGCTGATGGAGAGCAACGACATCTTGGCCCGGTTAGTGGAGTGATGATGGCGTATGGAGCTGGAGTTTGCGCTCGGCGCAGAGGATGGTCTGGATGCGGGCGGAGCTAGCCGGTATGACGTTGTGGTTATCGGCGGCGGGCCGGCGGGCGCCACGGCAGCGTTATATGCTGCCCGCGCCAACCTTAGGACGCTCGTGATTGACAAAGGCTTAACCGCCGGCGCGCTGGGTCTCACTTCCAAAATCGCCAACTACCCCGGCATTCCCGGTGAGATCAGCGGCGCTGAGCTTGTGGCGCGCATGCGCCGGCAGGCCGAATCGTTTGGCGCGACCTTTGTACAGGCCAAAGTGCAGGCGGTGGACCTCGAAGGCGAGGTGAAGACGATCTACACCAACGAGGCCACCTACACGGCGCGCGCCGTCATCATCGCCACCGGCGCGATGGGCCGTGGGCAGCGTGTGCCCGGCGAAGACCGCTTGCTTGGACGGGGCGTCTCATACTGCGCCACGTGCGACGCGGCGTTCTTCCAGGGCCAGGAAGTCGCCGTCGTCGGCAACGATGATGAGGCCGTCGAAGAGGCGCTGTTTCTGACAAAGTTCGCCCGTCGCGTGCACTTCGTGTCGCCCACGCCCGACTTAAAGGCGACGCCGCATCTTCGCGAGGCGCTCGCGCAGCATCCGGCGGTCGAGTTGCACACCGGCGCAGCGCTGCGCGAAGTGCTAGGGCGCGATCGCGTAGAAGCGATCCGCATCGCGCCGCGCGGTCAACCTGAGCAGGTCGTGCCGGTGAACGGCGCCTTCATCTATTTGCAGGGCAACAAGCCGATCACCGACTTTTTGCAAGGCCAGTTGCCCACCAGCGAGACAGGGTGTCTGATTGTGGATCGTGAGTTTCGCACCGCGCTGCCGGGCGTGTTCGCCGTCGGCGATGTGCTGTGCAATCACGTCAAGCAGGCGGTAGTGGCGGCAGCCGAGGGCGCAATCGCGGCGATGGTAGCCGAGAAAGAACTCCGCGGGCGCAAGCAATTGGCTGTAGACTGGGCAAAATAAGCGCCTCGCTAAAAGGAAGGTATTTGCGCATGGAGACGATGAACGCTTCTGTCATATGGACGCACGACCT
>JBKBID010000041.1:0-24639 GCA_046299515.1 Thermoflexales bacterium
AAATCGGCAAGCTAGACGGCTGGCGCGTCTGGACGGACAAACCCTTCTTCAACGAGTTCGTCGTAGCCTGTCCTGCGCCGGTGAAGGAGATCAACGACTATCTGCTCGATGAGCATGACATCATCGGCGGCTACGACCTGGGTCAGGACTACCCCGAACTGCGAGATCACATGCTGCTGTGCTGCACCGAGACGAACACGCGCGAGGAGATTGACGCGCTGGTAGAAGCCCTGGCAGAACTATGACGCCCGCATCGAAACTCCGCGCCGCGGTGATCGGCGTAGGCGTGGGTTGGAACCACATCGAGGGCTACCAAACCCACCCCAACTGTGAGCTGGCCGCGATCTGCGACATCAACCCGGCCATCCTGAAGGAACGCGGCGATCGGTTTAACGTCCCTGAGTCGCGCCGCTTCACCGACTATCGCGAGGTGTTGCAGTCGAGCGAGATAGACGCGATCAGCATCGCCCTGCCCAACTGGCTGCACGAGCCGGTCGCCCTGGAAGCGTTCGCCCACGGCAAGCATGTGCTGTGCGAGAAGCCGCTCGCCGTGTCGGTCGAGTCCGGCCAGCGCATGATCGAGGCTGCGCGCGCCGCAAACAAAACGCTGATGGTGTGCTACAACCATCGCTATCGTCCGGAGATCGTCTGGCTGAAAGGCGAGATCCGAGCCGGCGACTTCGGCCACATCTACGCAGCCAAGGCGGGCTGGCTGCGCGAGGGTTGGATCCCAACGCACGGCCAGTGGTTCACGCAGAAGGAGCGCGCCGGCGGCGGCGCGCTGATTGACCTGGGCGTGCACGTGCTCGACCTGGCGCTATGGCTGATGGGCTACCCGCAGCCGGTCACGGTGAGCGGCGCGGCGTTCGCCGAGTTCGGCCCACGCGGGCAGAAGACCAAACCGCGCGATGTCAAGCCGGCCCACTTCGACGTGGACGACATGGGCCTCGGCTTCGTGCGCTTCGCCAACGGCGCCGTGCTGCAATTCGAGTCGGCCTGGGCATCGCACCGCGAGCCGCTGCAAGACGGCTTTTACGTGAGGCTGTTTGGCAGCGAGGCCGGCGCAAATTTCTACACCGGCGCGCCGAACGGCGAGACCGTGGTGATGTATAAACTCGTCAACGATCAGCCGGCGGCGATCGTGCCGCGCCTGCCGGCCGGCGTCAGCGGCCATCGCATCGCCGTGCATCACTTCGTGGACTGCGCGCTGAGCGGCGCCACGCCGGAATCGCCCGGCGAGCACGGCTTGATCGGCTTGCAGATCATTGACGCCATCTACCGCTCATCACAAGAAGGGCGGGAAGTGTCTATCCAGCCCAGCGCCGACTAGCGCCCTCCGAATATATCGAATCGAAATGCGCATTGTCTCCCTCCTGCCTAGCGCGACGGAAATCGTGTGCTTGCTCGGCCTGCGCGATTCGCTGGTCGGCCGCAGCCACGAGTGCGACTACCCACCTGACGTCGCCGATGTGCCGGTGATGACCTACAGCAGCATCGGCGTCACCGGCGACGACGGCGCGATCAACCCCGAGCTGACCAGCGCAGAGATAGATGCGCGCGTATCGCAACAACTGCGCGACGGCCTCAGCCTCTACGGCCTGCACACCGACCGGCTCGACGCCGCTAAGCCCGACCTCATCCTGACCCAGGAATTGTGCGACGTGTGCGCCGTGTCATACGCCACGGTGCGCGCCGCAGTGCGCGACCTCAGCCACAAGTGGGAAGGCCCGGCGCAAGTCGTCTCTCTGGAGCCAACCGACATCGAGGGCGTCTTCCAGACCATTCTCACCGTCGGCGAGCTAACGGGGATGAGCGCCGTAGCCAGGGCGCGCGTGCAAGCGTTGCGCGACCGGCTGGAGCGCGTGCGCGAAGCGCTGGCCGGCATCGCCCATCGCCCGACCGTCGCTGCGCTGGAATGGCTCGACCCGCCGTTCGCCCCCGGCCACTGGGTGCCGGAGCAGATCGAAATCGCCGGCGGCCAGCCGGTGCTCGGCCGCAAAGGCAAGCCCAGCTTCCGCTGCGCCTGGGATGATGTCGCGCGCACACAAGCCGAGTGCGTGATCGCCATGCCCTGTGGCTTTGACCTGGCCGGCAGCGCGCGGGAGTTTCAAAACGTCGCCGCGCTCGAGATTTGGCGCGATCTGCCGGCGACCTATCTATGGCAACTCTACGCCGTGGATGCGACGTCATACTTCAGCAGGCCCGGCCCGCGCGTCGTGGACGGCGTGGAAATCCTGGCCGGCCTGCTGCATCCCAACCGCTGGCCGGCGCCCGGCCCGGATCGCGCGCTGCGCGTGAACGACCTCGTTCCGAATTGGCGCCTGGCGCACTAGCGCCTATCTGCGCTTGTCCTTTCTGGACGCCTGCCCATCATTCCGCATCGGATGAACGACCTGCTTTTGATCACCGGCGCCAACAGCCTCCCGGCGCACCATGCCATCGAAGCCCTGCGCCACACGCGACGCATCCGCGCAGTGGACATACAGTTCGACCGCGCGCTTCCCGCAGGGGTCGAGGCGCGCACGGGCGACCTGCGCGACTTGGCCTTCGCGCAGGCCATCTGCGACGGCGTCGCCGACGTGATTCATCTCGCGCCGCTCTACACCCGCCTGGCGAGCGATGAGGCGTCGCTCGACCATGCCACGCGCGGCACGTTCCAGTTGATGGACGCTGCGGCGAAGTCCGGCGCCAGGCGCGTTGTGCTGGGCAGCACGCTGGCGCTGTTCGCCGATACGCCGGCTCAGTTTCGCGTGGACGAGGGATGGCGACCGCGCCCCACCCCACGCCTCGACGATCTGCGCGCTTGGTTGGCCGAGTTGGGCGTGCGCGAGGTGGCCCGCTCCACGCGCCTCTCGGCCGTCTGCCTGCGCTTCGGTCAGGTAGTGGACGACGCCGCCACCGCCGGCCAACCGTTCGACCCGATGTGGGTACATGCCGACGACGCCGCTGCCGCAATTCAGGCGGCATTGGAACATCCGACGGACGGATGGTTCATCGTCCATGTGCCTTCCGCCGACCCCCGCGCGCGCTTTCAGTTCACGCGGACGCCGGAGGAATTCGCCTTCGCCCCCCGGCGAGGCTTTGCCGGACATGCCGAGTCACGCGCAAGCGCGCCGCCCACGCGCCCATCGCCAATCGCATCGCGGCCGGCCATCCGCAAGGTAGCGCTGCTCGGCGCAGGCGGGCCGCTGGCCGCAGCGACGGCGCGCGAGCTAACGCCCGACTACGTCCTGCGCCTCGCCGACATCAAGCCGGTCGAGGAGATTTTGGCAACGGGTCAACCACAGTCTCCCGGCGCGCCGATGCCGGAAGCGCCACGGCCGCCCCACACCTGGCGCGTGATGGATGTGCGCGATCCCGCTCAGGTCATGGCAGCCTGCGAAGGCGTAGATGCGATCATCAACTGCACCGTGCTGCGCAACGACCCGACCGATGCCTTCCTGGTGAACACCATCGGCGCGTATAACGTGATGCGCGCCGCCGTCGCGCATGGCATCCGGCGCGTCGTGCACACCGGCCCGTTCATGCTCGGCGCGCACGACCGCACCGGCTACGACTGGGATCACGACATCGTGGACGACGTGCCGCCGCGCCCCGGCAAGGACTGGGTCTACTTGATGAGCAAGTACTTCGGCCAGGAGATCTGCCGCATCTTCGCGGAGCACTACGGGCTGGTCGTGCCGACGCTCACCTTCTGCCAATTCGTCGAACCCACCACGCCCTACGGCCCACGCATTCATCCGCTGACCATTTCATGGGGAGACGCCGCGCGGGCGATCCGCTGCGCGCTCGAAGTGGCTGAGCTGCCGGCGCCGTTCGAGTACTTTCACATCGGCGCCAACCTCCCCCACGGCGTGTTCCGCAACGACAAGGCTAAGCGGCTTTTGGGCTGGCAACCGCGCGATGCGCTGGAAGCGCACTACGCCGCGCGCAAGACGGCGTAATCGCAACCAGCCGGACTCACTGCCGGGCGTCGCGATACAGAACGACCATCGCAGCCAGCAACAGCAGCGCGCCCAGCCAGCCGGTCGGCCCCAATCGCTCGTCGAAGAGCAACCACGCCAGAAAGGTTGACGTGAGCGGCTCGACCAGCGTGACGAGGGTGGCGACCGTCGCCGGCGTCGTGCGCATACCGGCCAGGAAGATGAAGTAACCAAACGCCGTCGGCACAAGGCCAAGGTAGAGCAGATGCAGCCAGCCGACGGGCGGGTAGCTCACGACCAGGCCACCCGGCGACGCAATGGCGAACGCGGCCAGCGCCAACGCGCCCAAGGTAAACCCGATAGCGATCGGCTGCAGCGGATGATAGCGGCCGGCCAGGTGGCGGCTGCACAGCGTCAGCACGGCGTACGCCGTGGCCGAGCCGAGCGCAAGCAGCACGCCGATCGGAGCATCCGCCTGCGACGACGACGCGCCGGGCGCGAAGCCGATCAGCAGCGCCGCGCCGGCCAACGCGCAGGCCATCGCCCCGCCAATCGCCCGCGTGAACCGCTCAGCCATGAAAAGCGCCGACAACGCCGCGACGATCACCGGCGCCGTGCACAGGGTGACCAGCGTCGCAATTGCGACGCCTACGCGCGGAATCGCAGCGAAGTAGCACGCCTGATACAGCGCCATCATCGCGCCGATCACGACTACTGCGATTGCGTCGCGCCGGGCGATGGCGAACATTCGCGCGCCGACCGCCAGCCCGCACGCCGCCAGCAGCGCCGGCGCCGCGAGCGCCAGCCGGAAGAACCCCACCGAGAGCGGGTTGGTCGGCGATAAGGCGTAGAGCGATTTCGTCGTCACGCCCACCGTGCCCCAGAGCACGGCGGCAAGCATCACCCACAGCAACCCGCGCCGCGACTCAGCGCGGGCGACTTCGGTCGAGGGTGAGGCAGCCTCCTGCGGCTGCACATGTGGGCGGCGTCTCGTCCTCAAACGGCGGACTTTGCCATCATCGGCCGCGGCTGCGGCGCGCCCATGGTCGCCAGTTGGAAGCCGATGAACAAGAAAACCACGCCCAGGAAGATGCCCAGGTATTTCAGCGCCGAGCCGACCTCACTCAGCATCGGCGACGTCTCGGCCAGCTTGATGATCGCGCCGCCCAGCGCCGGCAACAGACCACCCAGGGCAATGAAGATGTTGCCGATCACCCGATTGGGCAGGATTTGCTTGCGCAGGAAGAGATAGGCCGAATAGACGGCGCCGCCCACCAGCAAGATCGTGCCATAGGCGTTCAACACCGGCGGCAGGATGCGCCGCACCGGCGTATCCGGCAAGATGGCGCGATAGCTCTCGGTGAGGAACTTGCCCACGTCGGCCCCCGGCGTGAACTTCGACGCATCGAGCGGCAGCGAGAGCATCCACACCAAGCTGACGAACGCGACGATGCCGACGACGATGGAAAGGATGTCGGCGATATAGGGCTTTCGCGCGAGCAAGTGCAGCGTGCCCTGCCCCAGCACCGGCGCCACCATCAACGCGCCGGACCAGTACCACAGCCGGAAGGCGAGCGCATTCCAGCCGAAGTTCAACCAGGTCTCGGTCAGGCCGCCGATGAAATACAGCGCCAGGCCCAACCCCCACACCAACAGATGCGTCCCACCGCGTAGGCGGTAACGGTTCAGCACTAGATACGCGAAGACGCCGGAAACGATCGCCGTCAAAAAACCGATGATGAAATTCAAACTCATAGCAACTCAGTCCATGCCGCTATCGCAGAGCCGACGCGACGGTAGCGTAGATCACCAAACCCACGACGGCGATCATCACCACCAGCAAGCCGATGATCGCCGCCGGCACGATGGCCCGATACTCAAACGTCTGCGGCACGCGCGCCACCGGCGGGCGCTTAGCCGCCGGCGCACTCGATGGCCGGATCGCGGGCTGAGGCTGAACGGCCGCGTGTTGCGGGAGCCGCCCGGCGACGAGGCCGCGCCCAAAGATAGCGATTAGAAAGAAGCCTATGACGGTGATGGGCGCGAAGCCAAGCATGATGACAAAGCGCTCATCCGCCGTTGTTGCGCCGAGCGTGAACGGTGCCAGCATCCCAAGCAACACGAACGCCGCGCCGAGGGCGATTCCCCATCCGGCTTTCATCGGCGTCCGGCGTCTGGCGGACAAGCGCAGCCGCGCGGCCGCAGCCTGCTCTTTCATCGCCGCCGATGCGGACGGCCTGCGCGCCGGCGCCGCATCCGCCAACGCCGCTTGCCGCCCCTGGCCGGGCAACATCGCCGTGAACAACAACAGGGCGCCGGTCAACCCAAACAGGATGGTCATGATCAGCACCTCGCGGCGCTGATCGGCCGGGACGACCGCCGGTGCCAGCACGGCCAGCGCAAGCAACAAGCCGCCCAGGCCGAGGTTGATCTGCGCGCGATAGCGTTGCATCTGGACCACAAGTGGCGAAGGCGGCGGACCGGCCGGGGCATCGGCGCGCCGCACGCGCGCCGCATCGGCAGTTTCATTCCGCGCAGCATCGGCGATGGCGGCGGACGGCGGCGCCTCCGGCGCGACTTGCGCCGCAGGCTGCGCCAATCGGGATGCCGCGTCGCCCTCAGGCGCAGAGGAATCGGTCGGTTTATCTACCGCAGCCAGCACGGCGGCAATCGCCGCAGACAGCTCGGCCGCGGCGCGGCGCGCATGTTCCCCTTCCCCTTGCACCTGCGCGCTGATGACCAGCGGTTGATCGTTGACCTCGATGCGAAGTTCGACCTTCAGAACGTCGGGCAGCGGCGCCATGGCGAGGAATATAGCACCGCCCCGGCGCGCGGCGCAGTGTTAAACGACACAGGCCGGCGGCGCAGAATGGCACGGTCGGCCGCCCTACCCTTCCGCGCCCACGACGCGCGTGCCGCAGAAGAAGCGGAAGGTCTCGATCGTGCCTTCTTCGGCGAAGCCGCTCCAGCCCCAGGCCGGACGCGGGGCAAACAGGTTCAGGCTGAGCATGCTGCTGCCGTTCACCTTCACCCCGCCGGCGTGGATGCGCCGTCCCAGGGCCAACCCGCGCGCTTCGTCACGGGTGAACACATAGGCCTCCAGGCCAGTGTCGCTCGCAAGGATGCGACACGCGGTTAGCCCAACTCTCTTTTGCCTTTCAGGCGACCGTCACTCACATCAGTTGCGCTGGATAAGCGGCAGGTAAGTCCTCGGCACTAATTGAGTTTGAATATCGAACACGCCGCCGCCAAATGTCCCAGCATAGAGGATGGTTGGCGTCGTCGGGTTAATCGCTATGTCAATAACTGAGAGATTGGTCAGACCAGTGTTGAACGCATTCCACGAAGCGCCGCCGTTCGTGCTCTTGAACACGCCGCTGCCTGTCCCGGCATAGAGCGTAGTCGGCGTCTGCGGGTCAATCGCCAGCGCCCTAACAAAGGCATTAGTAGGCAGGCCGGTGTTGGCCGCGCTCCACGAAGCGCCGCCGTTCGTGCTCTTGAACACGCCGTTTTGATATGTCCCAGTATAGAGCGTGGCTGGTGTCGCTGGGTCGATCGCCAGCGCCCTAACAGAAACATTAGTGGGAAGGCCGGTGTTGACTGCGCTCCACGAAGCACCACCGTTCGTGCTCTTGAACACGCCGCTTTCCCCAGCATATAGCGTAGTCGGCGTCTGCGGGTCGATCGCTATGACCCAGGCAGAGGAACCTAGGCCAGTGTTGGCCACGCTCCACGAAGCGCCACCGTTCGTGCTCTTGAACACACTTCTGCCACTTCCCCCAGCATAGAGCGTGGTCGGCGTCTGCGGGTCAATCGCCAGGGCACGAACTATTCCCACGTAGGGCCCGTTGCTTGTCCACACATTAACACCGGCAGAAATGGGACGCGAATGGCCGAAGCTCATCACAATAGCCAACAAGCTGAATAGCAAAACTCTGTTTGTGTAAAACATTATACCTCCTTATTATGCATAGCCACACTTCCTAGAATGCTCTGCCTGCTTTCATTGTATTTACTTTACATCAGACCGCAAGGGGACACTATCACGGCCCCATCATGGCATCATGGCTAGCACATCACATAAGCACGTGGCGAAGTGCGGTCTAATAGCGGCATGGACACAAGTATTCACGCTCACTTCAATATCCTGGTAGACCCACGTGTTGAGCGGACACGCCAACACAAGCTCATCGATATCCTGGTCATCGCACTAAGCGCCGTGATCTGCGGCGCCGAGCACTTTACCGAAATCGAGGCGTTTGGGAAGGCCAAAGAAGCGTGGTTTCGCACCTTTCTGGAGTTGCCTAACGGCATCCCTTCGCATGACACGTTTGGGCGAGTGCTGTCGCTGCTCGATCCGGCGCAGTTCCAAGCCTGCTTCCTGAACTGGGTGCGTGATGTGGCTCAGCTCAAGCTGGGCGAAGTGATCGCCATCGACGGTAAAAAACTCAACGGCTCGCTGGATAGCTGGTCGGGTAAGGCGGCCCAGACCATCAGCGCCTCGGCGACCGGTGCCGGGCTGGTGATCGGGCAGAATCACACGCCGGAAGGCAGCAACGAAATCGCGGTCGTGCCGGAACTACTCAAGGTGCTCATGCTGCAGGGCTGCATTGTGACGGTAGACGCCGCCAACTGCCAGGCCAAAAACGCGCCGATCATCGTGGAACGCGGCGGAGACTATGTGTTCCCGCTCAAGGAGAATCACCCGGCCCTGTATGCTGAGGTGCAAAAGGCTTTTGAGAGCGAGGCGCAGACCGACTTTCGTCACGTGCGACACAGCACCTTTGAGACCGTTGAGCACGGTCATGGGCGGAGTGAGACGCGACGCTATGTGCTGATCGACATTGGCGTCTGGACATTGCCTTCCGCGAGGATCAGTCGCGCGCGCGTCTGCGCTGCGCGGCTGAAAACTTCGCCGGTCTTCGCCACATCGCCCTCAACCTGCTCAAGTCCGAGAAAACCAGGAAACTGGGCGTCAAGTCCAGGCGTCTGCTGGCCGGCTGGGACGAGCGCTACCTCCTGCACCTGGTCGCAGGCAACCTTAAAATTTAGATGCGTTTGCCCTAAATCCTCGTGCAGATGCCATGTGTCCTCGGCCGTCCAATACACATCCATGTGCACGGCGGTGGACTCGATGAACACGCCGTCCGGGCCGAAGGTCTTGCACAAGCCCTCCCAACGCCCCATGAAGCACTGATAGGGTTTGAGTTGCGGTGTGCCGTAGTCTCGCATGGTCGCGTTTACAAGCTGCGCATTAGCCGTCCGATTCACGAGCAATTGATTTGGTACTTCATGCGGTCGCCGCGATAGCGCGCCCTCAAAAATTCAATCGGCGTGCCGTCGCGCGCCAAGATCAGCCGCTCGATGGACAGCATCGGCGCGCCGCGCTTGATGCGCAGCAGCTTGGCCTCCGGCTCGCCGGCCGCAACTGCTTCGATGGAGCGCTCAATGCAATGCTCGCCCATCTGCGGCAGGCGCTTGAGGTAGTCGGTCGAGCCGCCTTTGTCCAGCGCGCTGCGGTCAATCGCCTCGGCCAGCGCCTCAGGCACATACGAGACCAGGTAGCCGATCGGCTCTTCGCTGGCCAAGCGCAAGCGTTGTAGGCAGTACACGCGCGCGTTGCGCGGCAGGTGGAGCCGGGCGGCGATTTCAGCCGGCGCAGCGATGTGGCGCGCGTCAAGCACCTTCCAGCCAGGCGTCAGGCCCTGCTCCAGCAAATACTGCCCAATCCCGCGATGGCGCAGCGGGTCGTGTTGGAACTTGGGCTGGGCGACGTAGGTGCCCCGCCCGCGCTGGCGGGTCAGCCGGCCCTCCATCACCATCTCGGCCAGCGCCTGGCGCACGGTCGTCCGGCTGAGGTTGTAGCTCTGCTGCAGCTCCTGCTCGGTCGGCACGCTGTCGCCGGGCTTCCATTCGCCCTTCTCGATCTTCTCCAGCATCTGCTGCTTGAGCTGGTAGTAAAGCGGAACAGGGGAATTGCGGTCAATCACCATGTCACTTTGTTGTAATGTCATGACAATACTACAAGAGGCGACTTGCCCTGTCAAGCGCCTCGCGCGGCGGAACGGCGGATATTCGCGCGCCGCTGTCGCGGCCTCAGATGAGCGGCTGCGCGACGCGGCTGCCGGAGGCGCGCCCGGTCTGACCTCAGGCCCGCCCCTCACTCTCACCGGATTCTTATCCTGGCTTGCTAAGAATGACCTGGCATGCAAATGCAGGACATGCAGGACATGAGCACAGATCGTCCGCGAGGCGTCGGCGATGCGCATCTGCTCGAACGGCTCTTCGGCGAGCTGCTGCGCGAGGTCAGACGCCACACCGACCCGGCAAACCACCGGCCAATTCACATCGCGCCGGTCACGCATCCGGTCAAGCGCGCGCTGGTGGTCTGCGCCGGATTCGGCGCGCTGGGCCTGGCCGGCGTCGGCGCGATTACGCCGGTCATGCCGGTATGGCCATTCGCGCTGGTCGCGCTTTTTTGCTTCGCCCGCAGCTCGACGCGCGTGCGGAACTGGGTGAGCCGCAACCCCATCATCAAAAGCGTGATGAGCTTAATCTGGTCGCGCCCGGAGCGGCCATTTGCGTGGGCGCGCCGATGCATCGAACTGCTGAGCGGCGCCGCCGGCCGCATCACCCCATGAGATGTGGGATGATAGGCAGCCGTGGACAAAGGAAGCGTTGCTGGATGACCGAATTGACGCGCTGACGAAGACGATGGACGAACTGACGAGCAGCATCCGAGCATGGTCGCGCCGCGCGCGCCTGCAACACAGCGTCAGCCTGGCCTTCTTCGGGCTGGCCTGCGGCTTGGGCGTCGCGCTATTGATCGCCCTCGCCTCGCGCGTGTTCCCGCTGATGAGCACAACGACGCTCATCGGTCTGTCCGTCGCGCTGTCCGTCATCGGCTTAGTGAGCGCGCTCACCTACCCATGGCTGCGGCATGCGCGCACTTCGCCGATCCAGTGGGCGCGCGCCTTCGATCAACGCTTCGGCCTCCAGGAGCGCACTTCCACCGCGCTCGAGATCGGCGAAGGCCGCCTCAGCGTCAGGAACGACCTGATCCGCAACATCCAGCGCCGAGACGCCGAGCGCGTCACCGAAAGCATGGACGCCCGCCGGCTCATGCCGCTGCGCGTCTCGCGGCGCGACGCCATCGTCTCGCTCATCTTCCTGATCGCGCTGGTCTGCGCCATCCTCCTGCCCAACCCACAACAGCAAGTGCTGGCCCAGCGCGAGCAACTGCGCCAGACGATCGCCCAACAGATCGAGCAGCTAGCGCAGGCCAAGCAGATGATCGAGAACTCGGCGCTGAGCGACGCGCAAAAGCAAGCCGCCGTCCAAGCGCTGGATGAGGCGCGCCGCAAGCTGGAAGATCCAAACGTCACCCCGGAGGAAGCGCTGGCCGCGATTAACGAGGCCCAATCACGGCTTGACGCCTTGAACGACCAGGCCGCCCAACAGCAGGCCGAGGACCTGCGGCGCGCCGGCGAGAGCCTCGCGCCCGACGCGCTGACCAATGCGCTGGCTCACGCGCTAGCCAACGAGAACTTCGACCGCGCGGCTAACGAGATGCGCAATCTGACGAATTCGAGCGAAACCGGCCAACCGTTGAGCGAGGAGGAAATGCAGCGCGCCGCCAATCAACTGGATCAGATGGCCCGCAGCGTGCAGAACAGCGACCCCGAACTGGCGCAGCGGTTGCGCGAGGCCGCCCAAAATATGCGCGAGGGCGACATCCAGGCAGCGCAACAGCAGCTTGACCAGGCCGCGCAGTCGCTCGAACGCGCCCAAGAAACGCGCGAGGCTTCTCAAGCGCTAGACCGCGCTCAATCCCAGGCCGAAGCGGCGCGCCAAGCCATCGCCCGGCAGGCGTCGCAACCACAATCGCAGCGCCCCGGCCAGAATCAGGCCGGCTCGAACACACCGGCCGGCGCGCAAGGCCGACAACCCGGCCAGGGCCAGGCGCAAATGTCCGGCCGCGGAGAGGACGGCAATTCGGCGGCGCGCAGCGGCGCGACGGCTGATGACGAGCTAGGCAGCGCAAGCCCATCGCGCAAGAGCGACGATTTCGGCTCGGACAATACGGTGTACGCGCCGCGCCGCATCGGCGGCGAAGGCCGGCCGGTCGTGCTGCCCGAAGCGCAGAACCAGACCGCGCCCGACCCCAGCGGGCGCGCTTCCACCGCGCCGGGCGGCGATAGCAGCGTGCCCTACGAACTGGTCTACGGCGACTACTCGAAGGCCGCCGACGAAGCGCTGCAGAGCGGCCGCGTGCCGCCCGACATGCGCGACTACGTGCGCGACTACTTTAGCTCGCTCGACCCCAACCAGGGCAACAGGTGACGCTCCGCATCCCTGCTCGAACGCAGCTTGAGTTGCACCGCCGTTTGCAAAAGATGAACAACTGTTCAAAAATTGTCAACACTTGATTTTGAGAATACGCCACGATTGCGTGCTTGATGGAGTAGCCACGACAGCAAAGGGGAGAAAGCAAACATGGAACTCATCAAGGTATCTGCTACGTCGCGTTCAACGGCAGTCGCGGGGGCGATCGCCGGCGTGGTGCGCGAGCACGGACGAGCCGAAGTTCAGGCCATCGGCGCAGGCGCCGTCAATCAGGCCGTCAAGGCGGCGGCCATCGCGCGCGGTTACCTGCTGCTCGACGGCATTGACGTGGTGTTGATCCCTTCGTTCGGCGAGGTGAACATTGACGGCGTCGAGCGCACCGCCATCAAGTTCACCATCGAACCGCGCTGACCAAGCGACGCGCCCCGAACATCACGCGCGCCCATGGAATGCTCCGGGTGCACAGACGTTCTCCTCCGCCTCACTCGAAAGTGAGGACGAACCCCTGCGGAGCGCAGAGCTGGGGATCGCGCTGTTCGGCGATCCTCGCGCCGGTGTGAACACCGTTCTAGTGCGTCACGGCGCCATCGCAGGCACGGCCCACCAAGCGCGCATACTTAGCCAACGCGCCGCTGGCGTAATGCGGCTTGGGCTGCTTCCACTTCTTCAGGCGTCGGGCGATCTCTTCACGGCTGAGCTTGACGTTGAGCTTGCCCTTGGCTGGGTTCGAGGCGTCAATTTCGATGATGTCGCCATCGCGCAGCGCGGCGATCGGCCCGCCGACGAACGCTTCTGGACCGATATGCCCCACCATCAGGCCGGTCGTTGCGCCGGAGAAACGGCCATCGGTGAGCAAGGCCACGTCATAGCCCAGACCCTGCCCACGAATCGCAGCCGTGACCGACAGCATCTCCGGCATGCCGGGCGCGCCCTTCGGGCCGACGTAGCGGATCACCACCACATCGCCCGGCTTGATCTCCCGCCGCGCCACCGCCTCGGCGCACGACTGCTCATCGTCGAACACGCGCGCCGGCCCGACGTGTCGCAGGTTCTTCACGCCGGCCACCTTCACCACGCCGCCCTCCGGCGCCAGATTGCCCTTCACGATCACCATGCCGCCGCTCTCGCGCAGGGGACGGCTCACCGGATACACGACATCCTGTTTGGTGAGCTGCTCGGCGTTTTTCACCTTCTTCAGGTTTTCGGCCACCGTCTTGCCGGTGACGGTCATGCAGTCGCCGTGCAACAAGCCGGCGTCGAGCAGCGTCTTCATCACCACCGGCACGCCGCCGATGCGATGCAGGTCTTCCATCACATACTTGCCGCCGGGGGTCATGTCGGCGATGTGAGGCGTCCGGCAGGTGACGCGCGTGAAGTCGTCGAAGGTGAGCTTGATGCCCAGTTCATGGGCGATGGCCGGCAGATGCAGCGCCACGTTGGTCGAGCCGCCCATCGCTAGCACGACCGCCAGCGCGTTCTCGAACGCCTCTTTGGTCATGATGTCGCTGGGCAAGATGCCGCGGTGCATCAGGCGCATCAACGCCTTGCCGCTTTCATAGGCGATCACCTTGCGCGCCTCGTCCACCGCCGGCGGCGAGGCGTTGCCCGGCAGCGCCATGCCTAGCGCCTCGCTCACGCTGGACATGGTGTTCGCCGTGAACAAGCCGCCGCACGAACCGATGCCCGGACAGGCTGCGCATTCCAGCTCGTAGAGATCCTCATCGGTGATTTGGCCGGCTTCGCGTTGGCCGACTGCCTCGTAGACCGTCTGGATGGTCACGTCGCGCCCACGGAACTTGCCGGGTTTGATCGTGCCGCCGTACACGAAGATGCTGGGCAAGTTCAGCCGCGCAATCGCCATCAGCGTGCCGGGCAGGCTCTTGTCGCACCCGGCCATGCCGTAGAGCGCGTCGTAGCAATGCGCGCGCATCATCAGCTCGATCGAGTCGGCGATGACCTCGCGGCTGGGGAGCGACGCCTTCATCCCCTCGTGGCCCATGCCGATGCCGTCGCTGACGGCGATGCTGACGAACTCGCGCGGGGTGCCGCCCATTTCGCAAATGCCGCGCTTGGCTTCCTGCGCCAGGAAGTTCATAGACATGTTGCACGGGGTCGCTTCGTTCCAGGTGTGCGCCACGCCGACCAGCGGTTGTCGCAAATCCTGATCGGTCAGGCCCATCGCGCGCATGAAGGCGCGATGCGGCGCGCGGGCAATGCCTTCCAATTCTCGGCTGCGGGTCTTGAGGTGTTCGGTTGACTTTGCCATGAGTGAATCGTGCCTCTCTTTGTTGCTATGCGAATTCTATGCCCGACGGCGAAAGAGCGCACGCCGAATGGCGCGACAGGGTGTATTTCTGGCGAGGGGCAGGCGCGGTACACGAGGGGGTAGGCGCAGGCAATGCCTGCGCCTACCCTCTCGCCCTGGCATGTGGCGGCTGCGCCGGTGCTAAACTAGCGTGCGATGCGTTTCCGCCATCGAAGCAGCAACACCGCGTACACGGGCACACATCCCCTGCGCGCCGGCGTCATCGGGGCCGGCGCAATCGGCAACAAGGCCACATCCCCGGATTTCAGGCCGCCGGCGTCGAAATTGCTGCGATCTGCGATTCAAACTCTCTGGAAGCCATCGCGGCCTCGGCGGCGAGCGGGCGAGAGGTGCGCTTGTGAGATATGCCCGTGATGCGCAAAGCGCGCGGCGCGTTCTGCGCAATATGACCTAGCTATGTTGAATCCCACGCTTCCCAAAGGCTTTCGCGCGGCCGGCATCGCAGCCGGCATTAAGAAGAACGGCAACCTCGACCTGGCGCTGATCGCCAGCGAGGCCAACTGCGTGGCCGCGGCAGTCTTCACCCAGAACAAGGTGAAGGCAGCGCCGGTGATCTACGACCAACAGCTCATGGCCGAAGGCCATCCGCTGCGCGCCGTGGTGGTCAACTCCGGCTGCGCGAATGCCTGCACCGGCGAGCCAGGCTTGCGCGACTGCGAAGAAATGGCCCGCCTGACCGCCGAGGCGCTCTCGATTGCGCCGCAGCAAGTCTTCGTCATGTCCACCGGCGTCATCGGCGTCCCGCTGCCGATGGACAAGCTGCGCGCCGGCATCCCCCTCGCGGCGCAGGCGCTGTCGGAAGACGGGCTAGAGGCCGCCGCGCGCGCCATCATGACGACCGACACCGTCCCCAAGATGGCCGCCGACGACATCACCGTGGCCGGGGACGAGAAGCAAGGCGGCCCGCGCATGGCGCATCTGGTCGGCATCGCCAAGGGCGCCGGCATGATCCACCCCAACATGGCCACCCTGCTAGCCGTCGTGCTGACCGATGCCATCGTCGCGCCGGAGGTGCTGAAGAAGTCGCTGGGCAACGCCGTGCGCAAGTCGTTCAACCGCATCAGCGTGGACGGCGACACCAGCACCAATGACACGCTGGTCGTGCTGGCCAACGGCGCCAGCGGCCTGCAGCCTACGCCGCTGGAGTTCGAGATCCTGCTCACCAGCATCTGCACCGACCTGGCCAAGCAGGTCGCGCGGGACGGCGAGGGCGCGACCAAGTTCATCACCATCGAAGTGGTCGGCGCGCGCGACGAGCGCATGGCCGAGAGCGTGGGCCGGACGATCGCCAGGTCGCCGCTGGTGAAGACGGCCTTCTACGGCGAAGACGCCAACTGGGGGCGCATCATCGCCGCCGCCGGCTACAGCGGCGAGGACGTGCAGCCGGAGAAAATGTCGCTGTGGTTCGGCGGCGTGCACGTGTTCGCCAAAGGCGTCCCCACTTCATACGCCGAAGCGGAGGCGGCCGCGGCGATGAAATCGCGCGAGATCGTCGTGCGGCTCGACCTGGGGCTGGGCAACGCCGGCGCGACGATCTGGACGTGCGACCTCTCGCACGACTACGTGACGATCAACGGCAGGTATCGCACGTGAGCGATAATGTCAGCTCTATCCTCACAGGAGCATCGCAATCAGCCATGACCTACTCTCTCATCAAAATCCCGGCCGGCGGCGAGAAGATCTACATCGAAAACGGCCGGCTCGTCGTGCCGGACAACCCCATCATCCCCTTCATCCGCGGCGACGGCACCGGCCCGGACATTTGGGCTGCCGCCGTGCGCGTGTTCGACGCGGCCGTGGCGAAGTGCTACCACGGAAAGCGCAAGATTCACTGGATGGAGGTCTACGCCGGCGAGTCGGCCTTCCGGCAGTTCGGCGACTGGCTGCCCCAGGAGACCGTGGAGGCCTTCAGCGAATTTCTGGTCGGCATCAAAGGGCCGCTCACCACGCCGGTCGGCAAGGGCATCCGCTCGCTGAACGTCGCGCTGCGCCAGTTGCTCGACCTCTACGTATGTCTGCGGCCGGTGAAGTACTTCAACGGCGTGCCCTCGCCGGTCAAACACCCGGAGAAGGTGGACATGGTGATCTTCCGCGAGAACACCGAGGACATCTACGCCGGCATTGACTTCGAGGCGGGCGGCCCCAAGGCGATGAAGCTGCTCAACTTCCTCAAGACCGAGATGCCCGAGGAATTCAAGAAAATCCGCTTCGGCAGCGAGGCCATGGAACAAGTCGGCGTAGGCATCAAGCCGATCTCGAAGCCGGGCACAGAACGCCTGACCCGCGCGGCGATCGACTATGCCCTGCGCTTCGGTCGCAGAAGCGTGACCTTCGTCCACAAGGGCAACATTATGAAGTTCACCTCCGGCGCCTTCCGCGATTGGGGCTACGCCCTGGCCCAGCGCGAATACCGCGACCGGATCGTGACCCAGCGCGAAAGTTGGATCCTGGACAACGTCGAGCGCAGGCCGGGGATCAGCATCGAGGACAACGCACGCGCCATAGACCCCGGCTACGACATGATGACCGAAGGACAGCAGGCCGAGATCCGCGCCGAAGTCGAAGCCGCGCTCAAGCTGCTGCCCACGCATGGCGACGGCAAGTGGAAGAAGAAGCTGTTGATCAAAGACAGCATCGCCGACATCACGCTGCAGCAGGTGCTCACGCGGCCGGAGGAGTTCGACGTGATCGCCACGCCCAACCTGAACGGCGACTACCTGAGCGACGCGCTGGCCGCGCAAGTGGGCGGCATCGGCATCGCCCCCGGCGGCAACATCAACTACGTCACCGGCCACGCCATCTTCGAGGCCACCCACGGCACCGCGCCCAAATACGCCAACCTGGACAAGGTCAACCCAGGCTCGGTCATCCTGAGCGGGGAGATGATGCTGCGCTACATGGGCTGGACGGAAGCCGCCGACGCCATCCTCGCCGCGCTCGACAAGACCATCGGCCAGCGCATCGTCACCTACGACTTCGCCCGGCTGATGGACGGGGCGAAAGAGGTGAAGTGCAGCGAGTTCGCCACGGCGGTCATCGGAAATCTGTGAATGAGTAAGTCCAGCACGCACGCGCCCGTCGTCGCCCCCTACGGTGCTTGGCGCTCGCCCATCACCGCCGACCTGATCGTCGGCCAGACCATCAGCCTTGGCCAGATCGCCCTGGACGGCGACGACGCCTATTGGCTCGAGAGCCGGCCATCCGAAGGCGGCCGCTACACCCTTATCCGCCTGCGCGGCGGCAGTTATCAGGAGGTCACCCCTGCTCCCTTCAACGTCCGCACGCGCGTGCACGAATACGGCGGCGGCGCCTACCTCGTTCATCACGGGACGGTTTACTTCTCCAACTTCCATGACCAGCGGCTATATCGCGCGGGCGAGTGCGGCGCGCCCACGCCCATCACGCCAGCAACCGACGCCAAGCTGCGCTATGCCGACGCGGTGATGGACGCGCAGCGCCGCCGCTTGATTTGCGTGCGCGAAGACCATACCGGCGGCCGCGAGCCGGTCAATACCCTCGTCGCCGTTCGCTGCGACGGCGACGAACGCGGCGGCGCGACACTCGTCGCCGGCCACGACTTCTATGCTGCGCCGCGCCTTAGCCCCGACGGGACGCGCTTAGCCTGGCTGGCCTGGAACCACCCCAACATGCCCTGGGACGGCACCGAGCTGTGGCTGGCCGAGGTCGGCGCCGATGGGACGTTGAGCAACCCGCGTCGGGTCGCCGGCGGAGAGCGCGAATCCATCTTCCAGCCGGAATGGTCGCCCGACGGCGTGTTGCATTTCGTCTCCGACCGCAGCGGCTGGTGGAATCTCTACCGCCGGCGCGACGGCGAAATCCAGGCCCTGCATCCAATGGAAGCCGAGTTTGGCGAGCCGCAATGGACCTTCGGCCAGCGCACCTACGCCTTCATCGCGCCGACGCTGATTGCGTGCGCCTACGCGCAGGACGGCATCGAGCGCCTGGGCCTGCTGAATGCGCAGACGGGCGCATGGCGCGAAATCGCCTCACCTTACACCGCCATCGGCGGCCTATGCGCAGACGGGAATCGGCTCGTCTTCCATGCCGGCGCGCCGGATCAGTTCGCCGCCATCATCCAGCTCGACATCGCCTCGGGCGCGTTCACCGCGCTCAAGCGAGCGAGCGACCTGCAAATTGACCCCGGCTACATCTCCATCGGCCAACCGATCACCTTCCCCACTACCGGCGGCCTGAGCGCGCACGCCTTCTTCTATCCGCCGCGCAATCGCGACTACGTCGCGCCCGAAGGCGAACGCCCGCCGCTGCTGGTCATGAGCCACGGCGGCCCCACCGGCGCCGCTGCCAACGCGCTCAGCCTCAAGGTCCAATTCTGGACCAGCCGGGGGATCGCCGTGCTCGACGTGAACTACGGCGGCAGCACCGGCTACGGGCGCGCCTACCGGGAGCGGCTCAACGGCCAATGGGGCATCGTAGATGTGGACGATTGCGTGAACGGCGCGCGCTATCTGGTTCAGCAGGGCCTGGTGGACGGCGAACGGCTGATGATCAGCGGCGGCAGCGCCGGCGGCTACACCACGCTGTGCGCGTTGACCTTCCGCGACGTTTTCAAGGCCGGCGCCAGCTACTACGGCGTGAGCGACGCCGAGGCGCTGGCGCGCGACACGCACAAGTTCGAGTCGCGCTACCTCGACCGGCTCATCGGTCCCTACCCCGAACAGCGCGAGCGCTACGCGCAGCGCTCGCCGATTCACTTCGCCGACCGCATCAGCGCGCCGCTGCTCTTATTGCAGGGCCTGGAAGATGTGATCGTGCCGCCCGGCCAATCCGAAGCAATGTTCGCCGCCGCGCGCGCCAAAGGTCTGCCGACGGCCTATCTGGCGTTCGAGGGCGAACAGCACGGCTTCCGCAAGGCCGAAAACATCAAGCGGGCGCTGGAGGCTGAACTGTATTTCTACGGGCGGGTATTCGGCTTTACACCGGCAGACCCCATCGCGCCGATCAAGATCGAGAACATGGATTGACCGGCCGCAGGCGACGAGCCGGACGCGAGGGCGGAGGCGCGGAGCTTATAGGCACTCATGCTGAGCGCGAACTTGGTGCGCGAACGCGCCGTCGAGCTGGGATTTGACCTGGTCGGGTTTGCGCCGGCCGGGCCAACGCCTGGCGCCGAGCGATTCCTCGAATGGCTCAGCGCCGGCCGCCATGGCCAAATGGCCTATCTGGCGCGCGAGCCGGAACGCCGGCTGGACCCCCGACGCGTGATGCCGGGCGCGCGCAGCGTCGTCATCGTCGGGCTGAGCTACGAGACGCTGGCCGCGCCGGAGGAGATCCTGCGCGACCCCTCCCGCGGGCGCATCGCGCGCTACGCCTGGGGCGCCGATTACCACGACGTGATCACGCCGGTGCTGCGCGCCTTCGGCGAATGGCTGGCCAAGGAATCGCGCGCCTATGTGGACACCGGCCCGGTCCTGGAACGCGCCTGGGCCGAGCGCTGCGGCCTGGGCTTCATCGGCAAGAACACCTGCCTGATCCACCCCAAGCGCGGCAGCTACCTGTTCCTAGGCGCGGTGCTCTTGGGCGAGGAAGTTGTTGACGAGGGAGCAGATGGAGGAGCCGCTGCTGCGCCGTCATCGGACGCGACCGGCGCGCCGCGCCGCGACACAGGCCAAGACGCGCCGTTCAGCCAGTGCGGCCGCTGCGCGCGCTGCCTCGCCGCCTGCCCGACCAATGCCCTGCCGGCGCCAGGCGTGCTCGATTCATCCCGCTGCATCTCCTACCTCACCATCGAACTCAAAGGCAGCATCCCGGTTGAGCTGCGGCCGCTGATGGGCAACTGGGTGTTCGGCTGCGACATCTGCCAGGAGGTTTGCCCTTATGTCCGGCGCTTCTCACGCCCATCGGACTCGCCGCTGGCGAAGGTATTTCGCCCGCCAAACGTCGAGCGCATCGCGCCGCATCTGCTAGACTTGTTGAGGATGGATCGGACGGCGTTTAACGCGCGCTTCAAAGGCACGGCTATCATGCGCACAAAGCGGCGCGGCCTGGTGCGCAATGCCTGCGTGGCGGCCGGCAACTGGGGGAACGACGAAGCCCTGCCGGCGCTGCGCCGCTTGCTCGACGACGAAGAGCCGCTGGTGCGCGAGCACGCCGCATGGGCTATTGCCGCGATACGCAGCCTATGCGCGTCCTAACCGCCGGGGCGATAGGTGCGCTCAGCGCGCAGGCCGGCGTCGCTTCGCTCATGCTGTCGGTTAAGCCGTCGCTCACGCCGGCGCAGGTTCGCAACCTACTACAGAGCACAGCGACGCCCTTCCCATCCGGCAGCACGTGCAACACGACGATCTGCGGCGCCGGCATCGTGAACGCCGCAGCCGCTGTCCAGGCTGCGCAGTCCTTCAAACCTCGCGCCTATCTGCCAATTGCAAGGAGGCAAACCGCGTCGGCTGGAGGCGGCCTGGTGAACGGCAACTTCGAGCAAGGGCCAAGCGTGGGCTGGACGATTAGCTCGAATTACCCAGCCTACTGCCTGATCTGTGATCAGGCCAACTTGTCGCCGTTCGGTCCGCGCAGCGGCAATTGGGCCGCCTGGTTCGGCGGCCTCGACAACGAGAATGCTTCGCTGAAGCAGACCGTCGCCGTGCCTGCCGGTGCGCCGTATCTCGGCTTCTGGCAAATCATTTACTCGAGCGACGCGTGCAACGACGCCTACGATGTCGCCCGCATCAAGATCAACAACACCGAGGTCAAGAAGACCCAATTGTGCTCATCCACTCACAATCCCAACTGGACGAAGACCTCGGTCAACCTGAGCGCCTACGCCGGCCAGACCGTCGTGCTCGAGCTGCACGCCAAGACTGACAACTCAAGCCCAAGCAGTTGGCTGGTGGATGACCTGGCGTTCCAGGCCGGGCCGTAAAACCGCAGCGCCACATACAGAACCCCGGCTCCTCACGGGGCCGGGGTTCTCTTCTCACGCGCCCGCTTGCAAGCGCGCGATGGCGCGATCCAGGCGGATCAGGCAGGTCTCGCGGCCCAGGATGGCCATGGTGGCGAACAGCGGCGGCGTGACGGATTTGCCGGTCACCGCGTTGCGCGCGACGGTGAACAGTTGCGTCGGCTTCAGTCCCAGCGCCTCGCACAACGCGCGCATGGCCCGCTCCAGCGGCGCGTCCTCGAACGGCTCGACCGACGCGACTACCCGGCGCGTCTCGCGCAGCGCATGCAGTGAGAGGCGCTGCTCCATCTTCGGACCGATCAGCATCTCGGCCGGCGGCGTCTGGATATCGTTGAAGAAGAAGTCCACCAGCGGCGCAGCGTCGGTCAGCTTCTTGGTGCGCTCCTGAATGTGCGGGACGATCCGCCGCAGCAGGGCGCGTTTCTCCGGCGTGTCCACGGTCACGCCCGCCCGGGCGAGAAAGGGTATCAGCCGCTCGGCCAGGTCGTCAGGCGACAGCCGCCGAATGTGCACCCCGTTCAACCAATCGAGCTTGTTGTAATCGAACACGGCCGGCGAGCTGCCCACGCCTGCCATAGAGAACTTGGCGATCAGCTCCTCGCGAGTGAAGACGTTTTGCTCGTCGCCGCCGCCAGGCGCCCAACCCAGCAGCGCAAGGAAGTTGATCAGCGCTTCGGGGATGTAGCCCTGGTCGCGGAACTCGAACACGCTCTGCGCGCCGTGGCGCTTGCTCAGCTTCTTGCCGTCGGTGCCCAGCACGTTGGGCACGTGCGCCCACTGCGGCTCCGGCCAGCCGAAGTAGCGATAGAGCAGCACATGCTTGGGCGCGCTGGGCAGCCAGTCGTCGCCGCGCAACACATGCGTCACCCCTTGCAAATGATCATCCACAACGACGGCCAGGTGATACGTCGGGAAGCCGTCCATCTTTAGCAACACCTGGTCGTCCACCTGGGCGTTGTCGAAGCTCACCCGACCCTTGATCAGGTCGTCGAATTCGGTGCGGCCGTCGCGCGGCAAGACGCGCATGCGGATGACGTGCGGCTCATCCGGCCGCACGTCGGGTCGCAAGCGCATCTCCTCGCGGAAGATGAAGGTTTGCTTGCGCGCCTGCGCTTCCTCGCGCATGCGTTGCAGCTCCTCCGGCGTCTCGTTGGCGCGGTAGGCGTAACCACGCTCGACCAGCCATTCGGCCCACTGCTTGTAGAGGTGCAGGCGATGCGACTGGACGAACGGCCCCGGCACGCCCTTGTATTCGCCGTCTTCAAGCGCGCCGGGGTAGTCCTCGTTCGTCTTCATCGTCCGCAGTTCTTCGTGATCCGGCCCGCCGTCTAGCGTGATGCCCAGCCAGTCGAACGATTCCAGGATGCGCCGGGTGGAGCCAGGGACGTAGCGCTCCTGATCGGTGTCCTCGATGCGCAGGTAGAACTCGCCGCCGGTGTGCTTGGCCAGCAGCCAACTGAAGATGGCAGTGCGCACGCCGCCGATGTGCAGCTCGCCCGTCGGCGAGGGCGCAAAGCGAGTGCGCGCCTTCACGCTCACTCCTTCAGCCAAACGTCGCCGGCCCGCTGATACGCGATCAGCTCCTCCGGCTTGAAGTAGAGCGCGATCTCGCGCGCAGCGGTCTCCGGGCCATCGCTGCCATGCACGATGTTGCGCGAAACGTCCAGGCCGAAGTCGGCGCGGATGCTGCCCGGCGCCGCCTCGTTGGGGCGCGTCGCGCCCATGGTTTGGCGCGCAGCAGCGATGGCGTTTGGCCCTTCCAGGCACATTACCACCACCGGCGCCGAGGTGATGAACTTCACCGTGCCTTCAAAGAACGGCTTGCCCTTGTGTTCGGCGTAATGCGCTTCGGCCAGCTCGCGCGAGATCTGCATCAGCTTCAAGCCGGCGATGCGCAGGCCGCGCGCCTCGAATCGTTTGATGACCTCGCCGACCAGCGCGCGTTGCACGCCGTCGGGTTTGATGATGATCAATGTGCGTTCCATGGGTTGTATCGTCCTGTTTTGCGTGTTAACTGAGAAGGATAGCGATGATTCAGTCGTTTGCCGCCAGCGCCATGGCGCGGTGGTAGGCTTCTAGCGCAGCGTCCATATCGCCCTTGCGAGCGTAGGCCATGCCGAGCAACTCGTGCGCCGCGCGCGTCAGGGGCTGCGCGGCGCGCAGGGCCTCCAGGTCGGCGATGATCTCATCCAGCGCCCTCCCCCGCCCCAGCGCAATGGCTTTCTCGTAGAGGCTCACCGCCTCCTGCCAGCGACCCTGGCTGATCGCCTCGCGCGCGGCCGCCGCCCTACTGGCCGCCGTCGGGCCGGCTAATGGCGCGCTCGATGCGACCCGCCTGGGCGCATGCTGCTTCGGCTCGGCGACCCGCGCAGGAATCGCCACTCCGTTCGCCTCCCATTCCGGCCACGCGCCGGCACTCGGCGCGCGGCCGGCCTCGTCCGGCGTCGTGAGTTGTGGGCGCGTCGGGACGAAGTCGCCCGGCGCAGCGTCCGCCACATCGGTCAGCCATGCCGAAGCCGCTTCATCGCCTTCGCCGGACATATCCTCGGCTTCCTCCCACTCTAACGGGATAAGCGATTCGACGGGGATCACGTCGTCGCCGGCGCCTGCAGCGTCGTCGAGGTGAACAACATCATCGCCGGCGACCGCTGCCGCAAACTCACCGCTCGAGGCGGCAGCGATCAGCGCGTCGTCGCGATCCAACGGATGCGCCACGTCGTCGGGCGAAACCGGCTGCGCGATGCGCTCCAACGGCTTCGGCGCGGATGAAGCCGCGGCTACCAAATCGTCCACCCAGTCCGCGCGATCCAGCGCTTCCGCTTCCGCCGTCGGATGAGCGGATGGCTGACGAACCGCCGGAACGCTCACCACTTCGAGCGGCGAATCGTCGCCGAGCAGCGCCTTGACGTAGCGATGGTCGGGATCGAGGCGCTCGACGGCGTTCAGGTGCGCCTGCTCCAGGCCAGGCGGGCCGATCTGCCGCCAGAGCGTCAACAACAGCGCATGCGCATTCAGGCAATCCGGCTGGATGTCCAGGATACACTGGCATGCCTCGGCAGCGGCGACGCGCAACCCGGCTTCCCAGAGCGCATGAGCCAGCGCCACCA
>JBKBID010000042.1:0-23991 GCA_046299515.1 Thermoflexales bacterium
GTCTGCAGGGCGAGGTGGGCACGCTCAGGCCCGGCGCATACGCCGACGTTGCGTTGTTCAAGCTGTGCGAAGGCGATTACGTGTTCTACGACGTGTTTATGAACGCGCGCAAAGGCCGACGGTTGCTGTGCAACACGCTGACCATCGTGAACGGCCAGCCGATGGCGCGCGCGCCCGACGGACCAACGATGCCGTGGATTGCGCCAAGCGAAGATCAACGAGCGCTGGTCGCGCGCGGACATACGCCGACGGCGATGGCGCGAGGCTGCTGCGCTTGACGCGCAGCGCATGGACTCAGACGACCGGCTGCGCAGTCAGCCCGAGACATACGCCTGAATCAACTCGTCCAGCACCTGGTTGTGCGCCTCGTCAACGGTGCGCCGAGCTGGGTCGGCCATGAACCAGGCGATGCTGCGCCGCACCCCTGCGGCCCACGGCACGTTGCAGACGAAATCCGGCACAAAGCGCTTGATCTTGCTGTTGTCGAACACCACGCTGTGCGCCTTGTCGCCCAGCAGCGTGCCCTCGAACTCCGGCCGCCGCGCCGCGATCCAGTCCGAGGCGATGTGCACGATCTTCGGCTCGACGCCGACGGCGTGAGCCGCCTCACGGTAAATCTGATCCCAGGTTAGCGTCTCGTCGCTGGTAATGTGGAAGGCATGGCCGGCCAGTTGCTCGCGCCCCAGCAACCCCACTAGCCCTTTGGCGAAGTCGCCGTTCCACGTCACCGTCCACAGCGACGTGCCATCGCCGGGCACGATGACCGGCAGGCCGCGCAACATGCGATCCATCATCGTCCATGGGTGCTGCCCGCTGCCCAATACCAGCGGGATGCTGGAGGGGCCGTAGGTGAGGGAAGGGCGCACGATGGTGACCGGGAAGCTGTGCTCGCGGAACTCGCGCATCAGGCGCTCCTCGCAGGCGATCTTGTCGCGCGAGTATTGCCAGTGTGGATTGGCGAGCGGCGTATCCTCGGTAATTCGATAGTGCGCCGGAGGTTTCTGATAGACGCTGGCCGAGCTGATGAACACAAACTGCCGCGCCCGTCCGGTGAACAGTCGAATGTCCTGTTCGATGTGCTCCGGCGTAAACGCCACCCAGTCCACGACAGCGTCGAAGTGATGTCCTGCGAGAACCCGCCCCGCGCCGTCGGGGTCGTTGCGGATGTCGCCGCGCAGCGGAACCGCGCCGGCCGGCGGCTCATACTTGTGTGACCGGCCGCGGGTGAGGATGAACAGCTCGTGGCCGCGTTCGATGCAGAGCTGGGCGCACGCGGAGCTAATGACGCCGGTGCCGCCGATAAAAAGCACTTTCATAGGCGACTATTGTGCGACACTTCATCGCGCCCGTCACTCGTCACTGGGTGTAGCGCAGATTTGTGACCGTCACCGCTGGCGGCGCTGACGGATTGCGGCGTCTAGTCGGTTGCTGTGCAGTTCACACAAGGCGGCGAGCATAGCCGTGGCATTCCGACGTTCCCACCCGCGACAAGGGCTGAATCACCGTCTTGCAGCCGCTCTCCACCACGCCACTGCCAATCGGCAGCCCTTGCGCACGGAACCACGCTCCGCATTGTTGGCAAAGTAGCCGGCCAGCTCCGCCGCCTCAGCTTGAGGAAGTCCCCGTATCGCCTCTGCAACCGTCTGTGTCCCTCCAGCCCATAACGCATCTCGTTGTGTCTCCGCCCAAGCCTTGGCCGTATCTGGCTGTTGAGGCATCCCATCGTGCCGCTGATCCGCGCGCTGAAGTCCATCTGCGACGGCGATGCGGGTGAATACATCCACTGGGGCGCGACCACGCAGGACATCATGGACACCGCGCTTGTGCTCCAGCTCAAAGACGCGATCGCGATCTTCGAGCGGCGCCTGGGCCATCTGGAAACGACGCTGGTCGAGCTTGCGCAGCGTTATCGCGAGACGCTCATGCCCGGGCGCACGCATGGTCAGCACGCTTTGCCGATCACCTTCGGTTTCAAAGTGGCAATCTGGCTGGATGAGTTTCGCCGGCATGCGGCGCGCCTGCGCGCGTGCAAGCCGCGCGTGCTGGTCGGCCAGTTCGGCGGCGCGGTGGGCACGCTGGCCGGCGTCGGCGAGCATGGTTTCGAGATTCGTCGCCGCATGATGGCGCGGCTCGGCCTCGGCGCGCCGGCGATCAGTTGGCACGTTGCGCGCGACAGCTTCGCCGAGTTCGCCGGCGTCGTCGCGATGATGGCCGGAAGCTGCGGCAAGATCGCCCGCGAAGTGATCGCCTTGCAGAAGAGCGAGGTGATGGAGCTCGAAGAGCCATGGGCCGCTGGCAAGGTGGGCAGCAGCACCATGCCGCACAAGCGCAATCCGATGCTGTGTGAGGCGATCGCTGCGCTGGCGCGGCTATGCTTCGACCGCGCCCGCGCTGCGCGCGATGGCCTGATTCAGGAGCACGAGCGTGACTGGACCGTCAACCACATGGAATGGGCCTACCTGCCCGAGCTGTGCGTGATGGCCGACGGCGCGCTCGCGCTCACCCTGCGCGTGCTGGGCGGCCTGCGCGTATATCCGGAGCGCATGCGCGCTAACTTGGACGCGCTTCAAGGGCTGATGATGTCCGAGGCGGTCATGTTCGCGCTCGGCCAAGCCGTCGGACGCCAGACGGCGCACGATGTCGTCTATGCCTGCGCGATGCGAGCTGTTGAGACGAAGCGTCCCTTTCGCGAGGCGTTAGCCGAAGATCCGCTTGTGCGCGCGCATCTTTCGGATGACGACCTAGACCGCCTGCTCGATCCGACCCGCTACATCGGCCTGGCGCGCGAGATGGTGGATCGGGTGTGTCGCGCAGACGCTGAGTGACGGCCCTACGCGCCGCGAATCACTTTGCGCACCTCGCGCGCGATCACCTCGGTCGGTGTGCTCATCCCGTAGGCCAGTCGCCAACGCCCTTGCGCGTCAATGACGAAGGTGTCGGCGGTGTGATCCACGGTGTAGGTCATGGAACTGCCGACGCGATTGGATCGGAAGTGCGCGCCGTATTCCAGCGCGATCAGCCGCACTTGGCTTTCCGGTCCGGTCAAGCCGATGAAGTCTGGGTCGAAGATGCGCACGTAGCGCCGCAGCGCTTCCGGCGTGTCGCGCGTCCCGTCCACGCTGACGAACACAAATGCGACCTGCTCTGCATCTTTGCCAAGCGCGGCCTTCACCTTGCGCATCTCGCTCAGCGCGAGCGGGCAAATGTCCGGGCAATGGGTGTAGCCGAAGAACAGCATCACCGTCTTGCCGCGCAGGTCGCTCAGCCGGGTGACGCCGCCGTCGCCGTTCGTCAGGGCGAAGTCCGGCATCGGTCGCGGCGGGGTCAGATAGGCGATCGCCGGGGGCGTCTGGACGGCTGCGCGGTTGGCCGCGCCGAAGAGGTAGCCGCTGCCGGCGGCGGCCAGTGCGCCCAGCACAACTACGCTCGCCACAGCAGCGCGCAGGCGGCTGGCCGGCCGCAGGAGCAGCGCGCTCGCCGTAACCGCGCTCATTGCGCCTGCAATTAAGATGAGCGGCGGGATCATCGCGTCGGCCAGCGGCTGGCCACAGATGAACGCCCAAAACGCCGCCGGCGCTTCGGCCAGCAACCGCACGTCTTGCAAATAGGCGCCGCCGAGGAATGACATCACGGCGCCGAAACCGATGAGCACCGAGGCAACGGTCAGCGCGCCAATCGAAGATGTGGGGCGGTGGTCGGTCGGGCGAGGAATGCTGTGAATCGTGGCCATACTTTAGATCACTCCACGAAGCCTGTGCTCGGCTGCTTGTCAGAAGCCGAGGCCCTGCTTTGACCTCGGCTTCTGATTATTCGCGGCCATGCTATGGCATCGGCGCGTTGCTGGTCGGCATGAAGCGGAGGATGTTCCAGCCTTCCTGAAAGTCCAGCACCTCGGCCATCACCGGGCCATAGGAGATCAGCAGCAGGATGCCCAGGATGCCCAGCCAGATGCCCCAGCGCTCGAACCACAGCGGCGAGGTGCGGTCGCCGCTGACCGTCTCGATGGGCACCTCGCCTTCGGGCATCGGTTGACGCGAGAAGAACAACGTGCCGATGATGTTGGCATACAGCAGGATCGAGCTGATCAGCAAGATGATGCCGGAGACGGCGGTCACGTCCAGCCAGAACGCGCCGGCCGGCGTCAAATACGGCGACTGGCTGGTGAGCGCGCGACGCGGGACGCCCTGCAGGCCGGCTTCGCCCATCGCCAGGCCGAACAGCGTCATCCCGATCAGCCAGGTGAACACCTGGGCGAGCGCGATCTTCTTGCTGAACAACGCGCGGCCGCGAATGGCCGGCAGCAGCCAATAGAGGATGCCGATATACGTCATCGTCACTGCGCCGCCCAGCGTCTGGTGAAAGTGAGCCGGCACCCACGAGGTGTTGTGGATCGTCGCGTTGAGCTGAGCCGAGGCGTTGATCAGGCCGCTGAACCCGCCGGCGACGAACAACAACATGCCTGCCAGTTGCGCCGCGACGACCGGATCGTTCCACTTTTGTTTGAACGGCCAATCGAACAGCGTCTTCGCCCCGCGATTGCGCGCGGCGTTCTCCAGCGCTGCGCCGACGTTGAACGCAGTCATAAAGCTGGGGACGCTCACGATGAGCGTGAGGAGCGTCTGCACGCCCTTCGACGACGCGCTGATGCCTGGGTCGCTGAACTGGTGATGCACGCCGACGGGCACGGAGAACAACACGAACATGATGAACGCCACGCGCGCCAACGGTTCGCTGAACAGCTTGCCGCCGGCCTGGCGCGGCAGCATGGTGTACCACGACACATACGCGGGGAGCAGCCAGAAATACACCAGCGGATGGCCGAAGAACCAGAACAGCGTGCGCGCCAACTGCGGGTCGGTCACTTTCAGGATGCCCAGCGAAGCCGGCAGCAGCATGAACACGATCTCAATGGCCACGCCGACCGTCGCCACGCACCACACGATGAAGTTCACGATGATGGCGAACACGGCCAACGGCACGCGCTCGTTGGGATGCTCGCGCTTCCAGTCGCGATAGGTCAAAAAGACGTTTGCCGACGCCAGCCACGAACCCAGCGCCAGCAGCACCAGCCCGATGTAGAACAAAGCCGGCGCGATCATCGGCGGATAGAAGGTGTAGAGCACCGCCGACTGCTGCGGCCCGGTGAGCAGGACGAACAGCATCATCAACAGGCCGACCGCCATCGAAGCGAAGGCGGCCCAGCCCATCGGCGTGGACTTGATCGGGCGCTGCAACGAGCGCTCCGTGACGAAGTAGCTGAAGCCGATGATGAAGAATGTGGTGAAGAACAGCGCGTTCATCACCCCGTGCGCCGTCACCGCCTGATAGTAGAACGTGAAGACCGGGATCGTTGGGAAATACTGCACGAAAGTCGGCGATCGGTGGAACGTCTGGAACGGCCCCATGAAGATGCCGAACATCAGCGCGGTGAGCGCCGCGATGATGTGCGCGCCGATCATCACCTGTTCGCGCTTCGCCAGCTTTAGCGTGGTCGGCGTCGCCGGCGCCTCGAATGTTTGGGGAAGAGTTACGCTTGCCATAAAAGCCTCGCTCGTCAATCACTCGACGATAATGACGCCATACATCACTTGATGACCGGCGCCGCAGTAGTGATTGCAGATAATGTGGTATGTGCCCGGCCGGTTGAAGTTGGCGCTGGCGCGCGCTACCTGACCGGGGACCAGCTCCAGGTTCAAGGTGTGCTTCTCGATCTGAAAGCCGTGCATTACGTCCTTGCTGGTGACGTAGAAGGTGACCTGCGAGCCGCGCGGAAAGCGCAACACGGCGGGATTGCCGGCTTCTGGCCCGGCATCGAACGCCCATGACTTGGCGACGATGACTGCCTCGTAGCGGTTGTCGGCGATCTTGCGCACGCCCGGCTTGGCGAAGATGGTCTGGTCTATCCGCTGGGGGTCTATCCGCTCCACCGGCGCCGGCAGGCGGATGCCGAACACGGTGACGGCCACGATGGTCGCGGCCACGAACGCGCCCAGCGTGATCCCCACGGCGATCAGCCAATAGCGCTCAAGTTTGTTGATCTCCATGATGGATGCTCCTTGGTGGTCGGATCAACCGCCCGCCCCACGCTCGATCACGGTGAGGAACCACAGATACGCCCAATACAAGCCGTATCCGAGCAGCATGAGAAAGACGAAGAGGACGATGCCTCGCGGTTGGAAGCCGGAGTGCTCGCCGTCCGGCTCGGGAGGTTGGGGGGAATTCACTAACTTTTCTTCCATAGCATCAACAGCCCTTTGAAAGAGTTACACCTGGCATAGTTATCGCTACAGCCTAAAGGAAACCGGGCTGTATTGCACTCCGCTATTGGACAGGTCGGCGGGCTGGTCAGTCGGCTAGTCTTGCCCTATCGCGCAATGTCCCCTTCGCCCGTCGTTCGGCTTGGCAAAAGCACCGGCTGCGGCGCGCGAGGTGCAATCGTCGCCGTCCGGTCGAAGCCGCGCGCGCGCAGGGCGGCCATGATCTGCGGCGCGGCCGGATGCGGCGCGCGTCCGTCGCGCTGGGTGAGCACGGCGACTCTGGAAGCGCTCGGCGGGATGCCCTTCAGCCCGCCGGAGGGGTGCGTCAGCAGCGCGATGATCAGCGCCGGCGTGATGACGCTGCCCGCCGGCGTCCGCGTGAGTTGGGCGATGCGCTCCACGCGATGCGCCACGCGCGCGTCAAGGGGCTGGCCGATGGCGTCGAGGTTGGCCAGGACGCATACAACGTCGGCGCAACCGGGGATCGCCGGTTCGCCATCGCCCGGCGCTTTGATGCGCAGATTGCGCGCGCCGTCGGCTTCCACGAGGATCGAAACCGGCATCCCCTGCGTGGCAGCTTTCAGCTCACAGATTGCGTCCGGCGCGAAGCCGATGAGCTTGGTCTGTATGGTGGGCATGCCGGCGTCGCCGGCGGGCGTCGGGTCAGGCGCGCCCTCGACCGTCGAAGCCAGGCAGGCCGCGCGCCATGTGGCCGAAGCGTCGAGCGCCGGCGCAAAGTCTGCAATCGGCCCGATGTGGAGCAGATCGAACGCGCCTGCTGCCGGCTGCCAGATCTTCGTCGTGGTTGTGAAGATGACGCGCGCGCTGCGCGGCGCGAGCGCCTGCGACAGGCGCCAGCACAGCGTGGTCTTGCCGCCCGCGCCGACGACTGCGACGCAGTCGCCGGGGCGGATCGCCAGCGCGGTCAGCAAATCCATCGTGTCTGACTAAGCCTCGCCGGGGAAGACCTCTTCTTCGCCCTCCGGTTCAAGGTCGGTCGTCGGTAGCTTGTAGGGCTTGACGATGGCGCGCGCAAAGATGAGAAAGCCGGTGTGGGCGACCATGCGATCCTGGGGACGCAGCCGGTCGGCCACCGGCTTATAGCGCCGGATCAGAATCTCCTCGACGTCAATCAACCCGAAGGCCGCGTCTTCCAACGCGCGCAGCAGGTTCACGACTTGATTGGTGGTCGGCACAAGCGCGCCGAAGAAACCGCCGTCCTTCAACACCTCGCGCGCCTGCGGCACGCAGGTCTCCGGCTCAGGCATGTCCAGGAAGACGGCGTCCACTTTGGACTCCACTTTGAAGCCTTGCGTGCTGTCGGCATGGATGAACGTGACGTATGGATCGAGGCCGACGCGCTCCATGTTGTGCCGCGCCAGCTCGATGAAGTCCTCGCGAATCTCCTGCGAATACACGTGGCCGGTGGGCATGACTGCCGTGGCCAGCGCCAGGGTCAGCCCGCCGCTGCCGCAGCCGCTCTCCAGGACGCGCGCGCCGGGCTTGGCGTTCATGCGCATCAGGATGTAGGCGCTGTCTTTTGGAAAGATCACCTGCGAGCTGCGCTTGATGTGCTTGATGAGATCGGCCGTGCTGGGCGGGACGACGATATAGGGGTGGCCCAGCGACGAATAGAGGACGCTGCCCCAAGGTTGGCCGATCATGGCGTCGTAGGCGATAAAGCCGTGATGCGTCTCGAACTTGTGTCCGGCGCGCACCCGCACCAGGTGCGCCTTATCGCGCATGTCCACGAGCAGCGCGAGGTCTTGGTCTCGAATGGCGTCCACAGCGATCAAGCCGCTATTCTATTGCACGCTACAATACGCATGCCGTCATGAGAGCAATCCCCGCCTGGAGAAGCCATAAATCCAACTGTGTTGTAGTCCTGTTGATTGCTGCGATGGGGCTGGTTGCGTGCGGCGCGCCGGCGTCATCGCCGCCGCCGCCGCCTGCGCTGCGCATCGTCGAGCCGGCGCAAGACGCGCGCCTGACGATCAACACCGAAGTTCCTGTGCGCATCGAATATAGCGGCGCGGGCTTCGTTCAGGTTCATGTCTGGGTCAACGGCCGGCGCGTGGGCGCGCTGCCGATGCAGCCCGGCCGCGCTGATGCGTCGCTGTTGTGGACGCCGCAAACGCCTGGCAACCACGTGCTATACCTGGAAGCGCGCGACGCAGAGGATAAGCTCGTTGCGCTTTCGGACGTGGTCGCCGTGCGCGTCGAAACGCCCGAGCCAACCGCAGCGCCGACTGCAGTCGCAACACCAGAGCCGACCCCGGCGCCTACGGCAGAGCCGTCGCCCTCGCCGGCGGAAGCGACGGCCGCGACGGCTACGCCGTCGCCGGCGCCTACGGCGACGCCCGGCTTGACCGTGTTGAACGACTTCGTCAATCTGCGCGCCGGGCCCGGAACAGGCTACGACTTGGTCGGCCGTTTGAACCAGGGTCAGACTGCTCGCGTGACCGGCAAGAGCAGCGACGGCCAGTGGTGGCAAATCCGCGTAGGCGATAAGACGGTTTGGGTATCGGGGAAGTTCGTCCAGGCGAACGAGGCCGCGAGGGATGTGAGCGTTGCTCAAGCGCCGCCTGCGCCCACGCTTGCCCCGCCGACGCCGGCGTTGCTGCCCATTGCGGCCGTTGAGCCGACTGCGCCGGTCGAGCCGCCGCCGGCAACGCCGGCGCCCCCCGCCGAACCCGACTGCAACCCCTCGAATCCATACTGGGCAGCCACGCTGAACAACGCGCCGGACTACACGTTCTGCACGCCGGTGCCGTTTGAGTTCGTGCCCAACGCCAGCCCCGATCCAGATGAGATGGTCATCCGCTGGCACATCTACGGCATCAAGTCGCTCGAATTGCGCATTGATCCCAGCGGCGATGACTGCGGGATGGGATCGACCGGCTTACGCCGGCAGGTGCCGTTCAAAGAGGATAACTTCCGGCTGAATCGTCGCGATTGGCCCTCCGGCGGCTACAAGATTGGCTTGTTCGCCACGCTGCACGACGGCCGCATCCAAGATTGGGGCGAACTACATTTCTGCGGCAAGGGCTGATCGGCGCAGCTTAAGGGCGTCGCGCTTCGCTTTGAGCTTGTGTCGCTTGCAAGACGGTGTTCAAGTCCTTGTCGCCGCGGCCGCTCAGGTTGACCAACAAGATGTGATCGCGTGAGAGGCGCGGCGCGCGCTTGATCGCCTCGGCCACGGCATGCGACGATTCCAGGGCCGGAATGATGCCCTCGAATTTGCATAGGGCGTGGAAGGCGTCCAGCGCCTCGTCGTCGGTCGCCGAGGTGTATTCCGCGCGGCCGATGTCGCGCAAATAAACGTGCTCCGGCCCAACGCCGGCGTAGTCCAGCCCGGCAGACACGGAATGCGTTTCGGCGATTTGTCCGTCGGCGTTTTGTAACACCACCGTCTTCATGCCTTGAAAGACGCCGACCTTCCCCCGCGGGAACTCAGGATTGAAGTCTGCGGATCGAGAAAGCGGTTCTGACCCGTTTTCAGTTTGAGCGAAGCGCGCCGCGTGCTTGCCGGTCTCGACGCCGTAGCCTCCGGCTTCGACGCCGATCAATTTCACCGATGCGTCGTTCAGGAAGCCATAGAAGATGCCGATGGCGTTGCTGCCGCCGCCGACGCAGGCGATGACCTGATCGGGCAGTCGGCCGGCTTGTTCCAGGATCTGCGCGCGCGCTTCCTTGCCGATCACGCTTTGGAAGTCGCGGCACATCAGCGGGTACGGGTGCGGCCCTAGCGCGCTGCCGATGATGTAGTAGGTGTCGTGCGGATGGGCGACCCAGTCGCGGATGGCTTCGTTCACGGCGTCTTTGAGCGTCTTCGCGCCGCTTTCCACTCCGCGCACCTCGGCGCCAAGCAGGCGCATCCGAAAGACGTTGGGCGCCTGGCGGGCCATATCCACCACGCCCATGTAGATGACGCACTCCAGCCCAAGCAGCGCGCACGCGGTCGCCGTGGCCACGCCATGTTGGCCGGCGCCGGTCTCGGCGATGATGCGCCGCTTGCCCATGCGTTTGGCCAGCAGGGCCTGGCCCAGCGCGTTGTTGATCTTGTGCGCGCCGGTGTGCAACAGGTCCTCGCGCTTCAGGTAGATTTGCGCGCCGCCGAGGTGCGCGCTCAGGCGTTGCGCGTGCGTCAGCGGCGAGGGCCGGCCGACGTAGGTCTTGAGCAGGTGCTCGTACTCGGCGCGGAAGCCCGGATCGTCGCGCAGTTCCTCGTATGCCTCGGTCACGTCGTCCAGCACCGGCATCAGCGTCTCGGGCACGAAGCGCCCGCCGTAGGGGCCGAACTTGCCGCGCGCATCCGGCAGGGTGGGGCGCGCTTCCTCGAATCCCGTTTGCGTGCTCATCGCCGCCGACTTTATCACCAGTTTTGCATTTCGTCTGGCCGGCGGCGCGCTTTCTGCTGGGTAAGCGCAGGCGTTGCCTTCGCCTAGCCGGCGCATCCGCCAAGGCGCAGACGAGACACACCGGGTCGCGCCGCTTTGCCGGCGTTCAGCTTTTCGAGAATAATCCCGCCCGTTGGGAATCTATGAGCGTGATCACGTTGAACGAACTGAAACAGCAGCTCGACGCCGGCGCGCCGCTGACGCTCGTCGAGGTGTTGGCGCCACATGCCTATCGCGCGGCGCATCTGCCGGGCGCGATCAACTTGCCCCTCCTCGGCTTGCGGCGCATGGCCGAAGCGATGCTCCCGGACAAGCAGGCGGCCATCATCGTGTATTGCCACAACGCCCGCTGTGGCTCGTCGGCAAAGGCGGCGCGCGTGTTGGGCGAGTTGGGCTATGCCAATGTGCGCGAATTCCGCGAAGGCAAACAGGCCTGGATCGCAGCCGGCTATCCGGTCGAGGGCGACGCGACGCCGGCCGCATCACGCGTCGGGTAGCATCTGCGTTAAACGATGGCAACGCCTCAGCTCTCCCTATATCATCGCTTCCGGCGCGCCCCACAGCCGACGGTGGACGGTCGCGCGCCGCTGCTGATCCTGCTGCATGGCTACGGCAGCAACGAAGACGACCTGATGAGCCTGGCGCCTTACCTCGATCCGCGCTTCGACGTGATCGGCGTCCGCGCGCCGCACGTGTTGGGCGCGGGCAGCTATGCCTGGTTCCCCATCGTCTGGGATGAGCGAGGGCTGTTTGTCAAGCCGACCGATGTCGTCGCGGCAATTCAACCGGCTGCGGATTTCGTAGAGCAGGCCATCGCCGCCTACGGCGCCGATCCGCAGCGCACCCTGTTGTTGGGGTTCAGCCAGGGCGCGACGGTGAGCGCGGGGGTGATTTTGCGCCGTCCGGGCCTCGTCGCCGGCGCGGCGCTGATGAGCGGCTTTACGCCGAACGAACTGGTTGCGCCGGGCGTTGCGCTGAACGGCAAGCCGGTGCTGATTACGCACGGCCGGTTCGACGACGTTGTGCCGGTGCAGATGGGCCGCGCGACGCGCGACTTGCTCGAATCGCTCGGCGCGGCGGTGACCTACCGCGAATATGCGATGGGTCATCAGATCAACGATGCTTGCCTGGAAGACGCGGATCGCTGGCTGACCGACCGGCTGGCGGCCTTTGCCTGATCATCCCCAGGCGGCTTGTGCCTGGTCGCCTGGCTAGTGGCGATTCCGCCCGCGCGCCGGATGCCATTCGGCGCGTCATCCAATACAGTGGCGCCGGCTCTCACGTGTGAGTCAGGAAGTGACTATGGACGCTCAACAGATTGCCCTTGTCCAAAAGACCTTCGCGCGGGTAGAACCCATCGCGCAGGAAGTCGGCGACTTGTTCTACACCCGGCTCTTCGAGATGGATCCGGAGGTTCGCCAGTTGTTCACAGGCGACATGAAGAAGCAAGCGCTGATGCTCATGACGGTGATCGGCCTGGCCGTGCGCGGGCTAGACCGGCCAGAGGCTATCGAGCCGAGCATCAGGGCGCTCGGGCAGCGCCACTACCGCTATGGCGTCGCTGCGCCCGATTACAACACCTTCGGCGCGGCGCTTATCTGGGCGCTTGAGCAAGTGCTGGGCGATGACTTTACCCCCGAAGTCAAAGCAGCCTGGATTGAGGCCTACGATGTGCTCGCCGGCGCGATGAAGAAGGCGACGCTGCCGGTCGAAGCAGCATCTTGATTCCCTCAACGACGCCGCGCATCCCAAATCTCCGGGTTGAGCAAGTGCGGCGGGCGTTCTCCGCGCAGCACCTGTAGCGCTTGCAGCAGCGTCGTCTCCCAGATGCGATGATGGCCGGCGACCGTGCGGCTGGCCACGTGCGGCGTGACCACCACGTTGTCGAAGGCCAGCAGCGGATGCGATGGGCTGATCGGCTCGCCGTCGAAGACATCCAAGCCTGCCCCGCCGACCTGGCCGCTGCGCAGCGCTTCGGCGAGCGCCTGCTCGTCCACCAGCGCGCCGCGCGCGACGTTGATGAACAGCGCGCCGCGTTTCATCTGGGCGAAACGCTCGGCGTTCATGAAGTGATGCGTCTCCGGCGTAACCGGCGCATGCAACGAGACGATGTCGGCTTCGCGCAGCACGTCTTCCAGCGCAGGCGCAAGCGCGATGCCCATCTCCTGCGCGCGCGCGGGCGGGATATAGGGGTCGAACGCCAGCACGCGCATCTCAAAAGCCAAGCCATAGCGCGCTACCCGGCCGCCGATGCGCCCGAGGCCGATCAAGCCGAGCGCGCGCCCATACAGCTCCAGCCCCTTGCTCGTTTCGCGCCCCCAAAACGATCCCCAGCCGGTAGTGCGCAAAGCGCGGTTGGCCTGCACGACCTTCTTGGCCACGGTCATGATCAGCGCCCAGGCGTGCTCGGCGGTGCTGATGGTCGGCGCATCCGGCGCATAGACGACCGGGATGCGTCGTGCGGTTGCCGCGGCCAGGTCAATGTTGTCGTAACCCACGCCCAGCCGGGCGATCACTTTGAGCTTGGGCGCGCGGTCCATGCGCGCGCCGTCGTAGCGCACGTTGCCGGGGCAGATGAACGCCTCGGCTTCTTCGATGCCTTCGAGTGTGGGAGAAGGGCCGAGCGGCTCGGCTATCCCCTCCAGCAGGTGCGCGCACGAAGGCAGCAGCGCGTCGTCGAGCCAGATTTTGAACATCCCCTCGCCCCCGATTCGCTCAGTAGATGCCGCCGGCCTGTTGGACGTTCGCCCGTCCGCCGCGCAGGGCCCTCACCGCAGCGGAGGCGGCCGCTGCCAGCAGGTTGCCGTCGGAGGAGATGGTGACCAGCCGAAAGCCTTTGGCGACCATCTTGAGCGCGTAGTCGGTCGTGGCGCAGTGAATGCCGGCGATCACGTCGTATCGCCGGCAGGCGGCCACAATCGCATCGAGCGCTGCGACGACTTCGGGACGGGTTGGGTCGCTCCGCTCCGGGCTACCCATGCTCAGGCTGAGGTCTGCCGGGCCGACATATACGCCGGTGAGGCCGGGCACGCTGACGATGGCTTCGACGTTGGCCAGCGCCTCGGCTGTTTCGACCATGGCGAAGGCGAGCACGTCGTCGGCGGCCGTTTGCTCGTAGTCGCTGCCGTAGGCGACGCGGGCGCGGGTGGGGCCGAAGCTGCGATAGCCGCGCGGCGCATAGCGACACGCGCCGACGAAGCGTTCGCACTCGTCGCGCGAGTTGATCATCGGGCAGATGACGCCGAGCGCGCCGGCGTCGAGCAACTTCATGATGATGCCCGGCTCATTCCACGGCACGCGGGCAAGCGGCGCAGGGCCGGCCAGGTTGATCGCTTGCAACATCGGCAGGGCGTGCGCATAGTCCAACAGGCCGTGTTGCAGGTCGAGCGTGACGCTATCCCAGCCGGCGCGCGCCATGAGTTCGGCGCTCCAACTGCTGGGGATGGCGCACCAGCCGTTCACGACGTAACCGCCCTGCGCCCAGATCGTCCTCAAAGGGTTCATAGTGGTGTGAGTGTTGAATGATGGCCGGTCAAATTTCGCTTTGCTCTTTGAGGAGCAGCGTGGACATCCCGGCATCTACGTGGAAGATGCTGCCGGTCACCTGGGATGATTCGTCGGAGATGAGATAGATCACGGCGTAGGCCGCGTCTTGCGGCGTTTGGTGTCGGCCAAAGAGCAGCTTGGCGCCGCGCGCGCGCAATTCGTTCACGTCCACGCCGCGGCTCTCGGCCAGCGCGATCTCGCCTTCGCTCATCACCCAGCCGGGGATGAGGTAGTTGCATCGGATGCGATAGGCGCCGTAAGCGCCGGCCAGCGTGCGCGTCAGGTTGAGCAGCGCGCCTTTGGCGGCGCCGTAGGCGACGAGGTTGGACGAGGCCTGTAGGCCGTGGATCGAGCCGATGTTGACGATGCTGCCGCCGCCGGCGCGTTGCATGGCAGGGATGGCATATTTGCAACAGTAGAACGCGCTGCGCACGTTCACATGCATGATCGCGTCCCACAGTTCGGTGGTGGTTTCTTCGAGCGTGGCGCGCGGGAACCAGCCGGCGTTGTTCACCAGGCCATCGAGCTTGCCGAAGCGCGCGACGGCGGCCTGCACGAGCGCGGCGCAATCGGCCTCGACGGTGACTTCCGCGCTTTGGAAGAAAGCCTGGCCGCCGGCGTCGCGAATCCGCGCAGCGGCGGCCTCGCCCTTATCGGCCTGCTTATCGGCGATGACTACGCGCGCGCCTTCCTGAGCCAGCATCTCGGCAATGCCGAAACCGATGCCCTGCGCTGCGCCGGTGACGATGACGACTTTATCCTGGACGCGGTGGGACATAGCGCTACCGGAATGTATTACAGCCTGCGCTCAGGGGCAAATGTCACCCCTCGCGCGTTCTATAATGTTCTCGCCGCTGTCGCAGACGCCCAATGCCAGAGTTCAAGGTGCATTCCCCCTTTCAGCCCACCGGCGACCAGCCGCAGGCGATCGAGGCGCTCGTCGCCAGCCTGAACGCCGGCAACCGCTACACCACGCTGCTCGGCGCAACCGGCACCGGCAAGACCTTTACCATCGCCAAGGTTATCGAGCGCGTGCAGCGGCCCACGCTCGTCATCGCCCACAACAAGACGCTCGCCGCGCAGCTCTACGCCGAGTTCAAAGAGTTCTTCCCGGAGAACGCGGTCGAATACTTCGTCAGCTATTACGACTACTATCAGCCCGAAGCCTACGTGCCGCGCTACGACCTATACATCGAGAAGGACGCCTCGATCAACGATGAAATAGACCGGTTGCGCCTGGCCGCGACCAGCTCGCTGATGAGCCGGCGCGACGTGATCATCGTCGCCTCGGTGTCGTGCATCTACGGCGTGGGCAACCCGGAAGACTACGGGCGCTTCGTCGTCAAGCTGGCGCGGGGGGAGGTGCGCCGCCGCGACGTGGTGCTGCGCATGTTGGTGGCGATCCAGTACGAGCGCAACGATGCCAACCTCACCCGTGGGCGCTTCCGCGTGCGCGGCGACACGCTCGAGGTGCAGCCGGCCTATGCCGAGACGGCTTATCGCATCGAGTTCTTCGGCGACGAGGTCGAGCGCATCACCGAGATTGACACGCTCACCGGCGAAATCCTCAAGGTGCTGCCGGAGATCGAAATCTACCCGGCCAAGCATTACATCACGCCCCAGGAGAAGCTGCAACGCGCCATCCGCGAGATCGAGCAGGAGCTGGAGGAACGCATCGCCTTCTTTAAGTCGCAGGAGAAGTATCTGGAGGCGCAGCGCATCGAGCAGCGCACGCGCTACGACATCGAGATGCTGCGCGAGGTCGGCTTCACCAGCGGCATCGAGAACTACTCGCGCTTGCTCGACGGCCGGCCGCCCGGCACGCCGCCCTTCACCCTGCTGGACTACTTCCCCGATGACTTCCTGCTGGTGATTGACGAAAGCCACATGACCATCCCGCAGATCCGCGGCATGTACAACGGCGACCGCGAGCGGAAGCAGGTGCTGGTGGATTACG
Source organism: Thermoflexales bacterium (assembly GCA_046299515.1). GTDB lineage: Bacteria > Chloroflexota > Anaerolineae > J036 > Brachytrichaceae > JAAFGM01. The sequence continues at coordinate 16,161 of JBKBID010000042.1, forward strand.
GCTTTCGCTTGCCCAGCGCGCTCGATAACCGGCCGCTCAAGTTCGAGGAGTTCGAGCAGCGCTTCCGCCAGGTGATCTTCACCAGCGCCACGCCTGGCCCATACGAGCTGCAACACAGCGCCGTAGTCGTGGATCAAGTTATCCGCCCGACCGGCATCCTCGATCCGGTGATCGAGGTGCGGCCGGTGCGCGGGCAGGTGGACGACCTGATCGGCGAGATCCGCGCGCGCGTGGCGCGCGGCGAACGCGCGCTCGTCACCACGCTGACCAAGCGCATGGCCGAGGACCTGACCCGCTATCTGCAGGAGCTGGGCATCAAGGTTCAGTACTTGCACAGCGAAGTGCAAACCGTCGAGCGCGTCGAGATCCTGCGCGATCTGCGCCTGGGCGAATACGACGTAGTCGTCGGCATCAACCTGTTGCGCGAGGGGCTGGATTTGCCGGAGGTGTCGCTCGTGGCCATCCTCGACGCCGACAAAGAGGGCTTCCTGCGCAGCGCCACGTCGCTCATCCAGACCATCGGCCGGGCCGCTCGCCACGTCAGCGGCAAGGTCATCATGTATGCCGACACGGTGACCGACTCGATGCGCAGCGCGATCGAAGAGACCGAGCGCCGGCGTGCCAAGCAGATCGCCTACAACGAAGCGCACGGCATTCAACCGCAATCCATCTACAAGGCGATTCGCGATTTGACCGACCGCGTCAAGGTAGCCGAGGGCAAAGCCGGCTACGAGACAAAACGCAAGGCTCAGGAATCGGGCGGGGCGCTGGCGGTGCGCCTGGCGTCGTTGCCCAAGGGCGAGCAGAAGCGCCTCATCGCCGAGCTGGAGGAGCAGATGCGCCAGGCGGCCCGCGACCTGGAGTTTGAAAAGGCGGCCATGCTGCGCGACCAGATTCTGGAGCTGCGTCAGTTGCTCAGCGATGTGGACGACCGGACGCCGGAATGGGAGAAGATCCGCCGCATGCGCGATTACGGCGTGGACGGCGACGAGGAAAGCCCACTCGCCGGCGAGGTTGCCCAAACGCCCGCGCGCTACGCCGTCACGCAGCCGAAGAAAGCCGGCCCGCGCAAGCGACGTTGATGCGGGTGAAGACGACCGGGCCGAGCAGCAGCGTTAGATGCCCTACAATTTCTGGCATGGCATCTGCACCTGTCGTCGTCCTGGCCAATGCGGAGATTCGGGACGAGTTCATCATGGAAGGCATGCAGCGGCTACGGCGCGGCGTGAGCGCCGGCGACGTGGCCGAAGCCATCGCCTGCGCCGTCGAGGATGATCCGGAAGAGCACACCGTCGGCTATGGGGGATGGCCAAACATCCTGGGCGAAGTCGAGTTGGATGCTTCCTTCATGGACGGCGCCACGCTGCGCGCCGGCGCTGTCGCGGCGCTCAAAGGTTTTCGCCATCCGATCAGCGTCGCCCGGCAGGTGATGCTGCGTTTGCCGCACGTGCTGCTGGCCGGCGAGGGCGCCGCGCGCTTTGCGACCGAGATCGGCGCCGAGCGACGCGACATGCTCTCGCCGGAAGCCCAGGCGGCTTGGCAACAGCGCATCGCCGAGGTCGCCCGGCATGAGGAGGAAGATGCGATCACCCTCACGGTGCGCGCGTTGGTCGAGCGCCGGGGCAGCGATACGATGAACGTGATCGTCCGCGACGCCACCGGCAATATTTGCAGCGCGGTCAGCACATCGGGCATCGCCTGGAAGTATCCGGGCCGAGTGGGTGATTCGCCCTTGATCGGCGCGGGCAATTATTGCGACAACCGCTATGGCGCGGCGACCTGCATGGGGCTGGGCGAGGCGGCTATGCGCATCGGCGCGGCGGCCCAGGCGGTGACGTTGATGCGCCTGGGCTGGTCGCTGGAGGCAGCCGGCCGCGAGGTGGTGGGCCAGTTATATGCGCTGCTCGGCGAATCCAGCGCGACCGATCACATGCGCCGCGCCGACTGGGTGCGCATCTTGCTCATGGATGCCGCCGGCAACGTCGGCGCGTTTGCCACGCGGCCCGGGCTGAGCTACAAGGTGCAGACCGCCGACGATCCCCGACCGATCACGCGCGAGGCGCTGTGTCCGGCGTAGAGATCGCGCCGGTCGAGCTGGCCGCGATATGGGATGTCCCGGCCGGCTGCGTCCCTAGCGCATCGGCCTGGGCTACATCATCCATGACATCTCGCTTGGCGCAGCAAGCGGGCCGTGGCGAACGCCTCAACTAGAATATGCGACCGGACATAGAGTTGGCATAAGACCCGACGCGCGGTCGGCATAGAACCGGATGCGGATTGCCTGTGATGAACTTTCGAGTCGGCCTGCTTGCCCTGGGCGCATTTTTTGCTGCGCTCACCCTGTTAGCGCCTCAACCACGGCTGGGCGCCGCTCAGCCGGCGACCTCCGCGCCGCGTCCCGCGCGCACCCCGCGCCCGACGCCTTCGCCCACCCCGGCGCGCATCAGCGCCATCGTCACCGTTGATGCCGCAACCGACGGCGCGCCGTTCAGCCCGCGCATGTTGGGCAGCAATCTGCCGGCCTGGCTGAAGCGCTCGGTCTTCGAGCATCCCGTCTTCCGCGCGCGCGTCGCCGCCTCCGGCATCCGCCTGTTGCGCATCCCAGGCGGCAGTTGGAGCGACGAGTACGGCTGGTTGAGCTGCGAGACCGGCGCGGATTGGCCCGGCGCCTTCCCGTGTCGCTTCCCCTGGGCCGCGCGTCCCACCGATTTCATCAACTTCCTCAAAGCCATCGACATCGAGGCGATGTACACCGTCAACGTGAACTACACCGCCCAGGAAGCTGCGGCGCTGGTCGCCTTCTTCAACAGCGCCATCACCGACACGACGCGCATCGGCGCCGATATTCGCGGCACCGATTGGTATACCGCCGGCCGCTGGGCGCAATTGCGCGCCGCCGGCGGCAATGTCGCGCCGCTGGGCATCCGGCTATGGGAGATCGGCAACGAGTTGTACGGCGGCAAGCCCACCGTCAAAGGCTGCCCGCGGAACGGCTGGGAGAACACCTGGACGTGCAGCGGCGAGGAATACATCAAAGGCGATGCGCAGCACGATGGGTTCATCAAGATGCGCGCGGCCATGCTGGCCGTTGACCCGACGATCCAGGTCGGCGCGGTCGGCCACGAGTCATCGCTGGGGCGCGGCTGGGCCTATAACGTGCTCCTGCATGGCGGCTCGGTCATGGATTACTACGTCGTCCATGCTTATCCTGAGTATTACAGCTACGGTGATCCCGGCCGCGAGATCGCGCGCATCCTGGGCATCCCGCAGCGGTTGTGGCCGAAGATCAAATCCGAGGCGGAGATAGCGTTTGCCGAAGCGGCAGGGGTCCGCCAGATTCCCATCGTCGTCAACGAGTTCGGCATCGTGCCGGAGTGGGGCAAGGAAGACTTCCGCAACTACATGAACAAACACGTCGCCGCCCTGTTCATCGCCGACTCGATCGGCCAGATGATCGTGAACGGCTACGCCATGGCGGCCTACTGGGACGTGATGAACGGCCCCAGCCCGGAGTTGGGCGGCCGGATGGTCAACGAGTTCGGGCTGATGTTCGACGCCGAGCGCGACCCGAAGATGACCCGCCAGCCCAAATACTACGTCTATCCGATCTGGGCGCGCTTCGGCGACCGCATGCTGCCGGTGACCGCCTCCGCCGATCCTGCGCGCGAGCTGAGCGTCTACGCCGGCCGCGCCGGCGCCGACACGGTCTCGGTGCTGTTGATCAACAAGAGCGAGCGCCCGGCCGATGTGCGGATCGTGCTGAAGGGCGTGCGGCGCATCACCGGCGGGTTGGTGGACGCGCTGACCGCCTCATCCGCCGACGCGACGACGGCGGCCTTCAACGGCGTGGCCGATCCAAAGGACGACCTCTCCGACGCGCCGCCCAGGCCGATCCCCGGCAGCGCGACCGGACGGCTCACCTACACTGTCGCGCCATACGCGATTGCGCTGTTGCGGCTTGACGTGCGGTAGGCGTCAGGGTCGGCGCGATAGCGCATACGCCTTCATCGCCTCCCACAGCGGCGTCGGCGTGAAGTCCGGCTCGAGCATGCGGAAGTAGTACCACGACTGGTTCCTCTCGGCGTCGCTTGGGCGCTTGAAGAACCACACGCTCATCACGCCCACCCATGGCCACTCCGCCCGCGCGCGCTCGAAGAGCATCGGCACGTAGCGCGCCTGCTGCTCCGGCGTCACCATGCCGAAGCGATTGAGGTCGGCGATGGTCGGATCGTTGGGAACGGCATTCCAGTTCACTTCGCTCAGCCAGATCGGTTTGCGCTCGTCGCCGTTGCGCACCATGATGTCGCGCATCAACACGTGGCGCGCCACGTTGGTTTGCAGCGGGTTCAGCCGCCGGTCGTAAGGCCCGCTGAACAGGCCGTAGCCTTGCGCCGCCGCCACGTCGAAACAGCGGCCCGCGCCGGCCTGATACATGCGCTGGAAGAAGATCAAGTCGTCAAGGCCGCCGCCTGGATAGCCGCCGCCATCTTGCGCGATGGTCGGCGCCAGCGCCGCGGCGATCACCACGTTGTTCCGATCCACGCTTTTTAGACGCGCGTGCGCCATGCACAGCAGCCGGGCGTAGTCCTCCGGGTTGGCGCGCTGGTTGCCCCACTCCGGGAAGATGTTCGGCTCGTTCCAGATCTGCCAGTGCGTGACGCGGCCTTTGTAGCGTTGCGCGACGACCTCGACGAAGTCGGCGAAGTCCTCGAAGCGCGCCGGCGGGCCGAATTCGCCGAGGTCGGCGTAGCCGGCGTGCGCCCAGGCCGGCGGCGCGCCTAGCCGGGCGATGACCCTCAGGCCGTAGCTTTCCGCCAGCGCGACGATGTTGTCATACTTGTCCCAGGCGCTGCGGTAGGGCAGGTTGCGCCGGTCCTCGAAGTCGCCCTTGCCGTGAATTTCGATGTCCGACCAGACAAACGGCTGCCGGATCCAGGCGAAGCCTGCCTCGCGGATCATTTGTAGGCTGCGCGCGCGCTTGGCTTCCTCGACTTCCTGCTCCAAAAAGGTGTTCACGCCGAGCGGGTTGTCGGGCAGGTGCTGAATGGATGCGTCGGGCGCAAGTTGCAACGGCGGGCGCGTCTGGTCGAGCGCCAAGTTCCACACCGCGCGCAGTTGGGCGACGCGAGCTTCCTCGCCGGTCAGGTGGAAGAGCCGCTCGCCGGCTGCCGGGGAAGCCAGCCACGCGCCTGCGCCGACGACCAGCGCGGCGGTCAGCAATGACGGAATCCAGCGAGGGGGCATCGCCCAGGATGATCGGCGCAGCCGGTCACGATCCATCTGAACCGTTCAAGTTGAGATATTTGCGCCACACGTCGTTGGTCGCCATTGTCAGCAACGTCATCGCCCAGAAGCGCGGGCGATGCGGCTTGCGCAGCAGCGTCATCCCCGCCTCTTCTGGGGTGCGGTTGCCTTTCTTTCGGTTGCACGCGCCGCAGGCGGCAACTACGTTCTCCCACTCCGTGCGCCCGCCGCGCGAACGGGGGATGACGTGGTCAATCGTTAGATTCTCGCGGCCGGGCTGCGCGCCGCAATACTGGCAGGTGTAATCATCCCGCAGGAGCAGCGCGCGGCGCGAGAGGGGAAGCGGCAGGTTGTGCGGCACGCGGACGTAATGAAGTAGCCGGATGACCTGCGGCACCGGCAGTTGCAGCCGCTCGCTGCGGATGACGGCGTCGGACGCCTCGATCAACTCCGCTCGTTGCACCATCAACAGGTGGATCGCGCGCGGCACAGGAACCACGCTGAGCGGTTCATACGTGACGTTGAGCACCAAGACCCGGCGAAGCGACGGCGCTGTGCTGTGATAGACGGTTGCGCTTTCTGGTTTCTCGTCTCCTTACTCGAAAGCCTGTTGACTGCTCGTGAAATTCTACACTTGCTGGATTAAGGCGCGTTAAGGCGCAGGCCGGCCGCGCCGCGAAGCGGCGTAGCCCATCGGCTAGAATAGCCGCCCACGTCGCGACTAATTGAGGAGACGAGAATACGCCGCGCGCAGCGCGCCGTCACACATGAACCATCCCCGCCGCTACGCCCTCGTCGGTGCGGGCGCCGGCATCGCCGAGGCGCACCTGCGCGCGCTCGCTCAGCTCCCATCGGCGCGCATCGTCGGCATGGCCGACCTAAACCCAGAACGCGGCCGGCCGCGCGCGGCCGCAGCCGGCTGCCCGTTCTTCACCGACCACGCCGAGATGATCGAAGCGACGCGGCCCGACGTCGTCGTCATCTGCACGCCGCACCCGTCGCATCCGCGCATCGCGCTCGACGCCTTCGCGCGCGGCGCGCACGTCCTGACCGAGAAGCCGATCGCCATCCAGGTCGCCGACGCCGACCGCATGATCGCCGCAGCCGACGCCGCCGGCCGTCTGCTGGCGGTCAACTTCCAACAGCGCTTCCGGCCGGTGATCGAGCGCGCGGCGCGCTTCATTGCCGAAGGCGAGCTGGGCGAGCTGATGCGCGTCCAGGTCAGTGAGAGCTGGTATCGCACCGCCGCGTATTACAGACAAGCGCCCTGGCGCGGCACGTGGCGCGGCGAGGGTGGGGCGCTCCTGATGAACCAAGCGATTCACACGCTGGATCTGCTGTGCCACCTGGCCGGCCTGCCGGCCAAAGTCTGGGGTTGGACGAAGACCCGTCTGCACGCGATCGAATGCGAAGACACGGCTCAGGCGATGTTGGAGTTCCCCAACGGCGCGCCGGGCTATTTCACGTCCAGCACAGCCGAGATGACCGGCGACCCGCGCCAGCGCATCTTGGTCGTCGGCGCGCGCGGCGCGGTCGAGATCGCCGATTCGCAGATCATCCTGACCCGCTTCGCGCGCGACGCGCGGGAGTTCGCCGCGTGTGAGCCGAACCCGTATGCTACGCCCCACACGTCCCGCGACGCGCTGGAATTGCCGGGCGACGGCGGCGGCCACTTGGCCGTCTATCGCGACCTGGAGGCGGCGATCGCCGAAGGCCGGCAGCCGCGCGTAAACGGCCGCGAAGCGCGCCTTTCGCTCGAGCTGGCCAACGCAATCACGTACTCCGCCCATGCGGGCCGGCCGACGACGCTGCCGCTCGACCGCGACGCTTACGCGGCCCTGCTGGCGCGATTGCAGGGCGACGCCGCGCGCAAATGAACTATCAGTCATGAAATTCGCTATCTTCACCGTCAGCACCCCCGAATGGACGCCGGAGGAAGCCGTGGCCGAGCTGAAAGCGGCCGGCTACGACGGCATCGAGTGGCGCGTGACCGACGATCCGGTGATGAGCGGCAGCGGCCGCACCGTCGCCGGTCACGGCGACAACGTGAGCTTCTGGCAGGGCAACCGCTGCACGTTGTCGCTTGCGTCGTTGGCCGAGGACGCGCCGCGCATCCGCGCGATGACCGAAGCGGCCGGCCTGGCGATGCCCAGCGTCGGCGCCTACGTCTCGTGCGAAGAGCCGGAGCTGGTGGAACACGCGATGAAGGGCGTGAAAGCGCTCGGCGCGCCGGCGCTGCGCGTGCGCGTGCCCAACTACGACGGCGTCTCGCCGTATCTCGCGCTGCGCGATCGCGCGCTGGGTCAGTATCGCGAGGTGGAGGCGCTGGCCAAGCAATATGGCCTCAAGGCGCTGATCGAGATGCACATGAACGCCATCCTGCCCAGCGCCAGCGCGTGCGCCGCGTTCGTCCAGCGCTTCGACCCGCGCTACGTCGGCGTCATTCACGATTGCGGCAACATGGTGTTCGAGGGCTACGAACAGTATCGGTTGGGCCTGGAGGTGCTCGGCCCGTATCTGGCGCACGTCCACATCAAGAGCGCCCGGTGGGAGGTGGTCGGCCCGCGTGCGGACGGCAGCGCCGAAT
>JBKBID010000043.1:0-23369 GCA_046299515.1 Thermoflexales bacterium
CTTCTTGGCGTTGTCCCAGGCGCCGCCAGAGTTGGCCATCATAATGGCGAGGACGAAGCCGGATGCCGTTGCGCCCACGAGCAAGCCGGCCAGCGCCGCCGGGCCGAGCAAAATGCCGACGGCGATTGGCGCGGCGACGGCCAGCACGCCTGGCAGCACCATCTCGCGCAGCGCCGAACGCGTGCTAATGGCCACGCACTGGGCGTAATCGGCGCGCGCGTTGGGTGCGCCCTCCTTCAGGCCGGCGATCTCCCTAAATTGCCGACGCACTTCCTCGACGATCTGCATCGCCGCGCGGCCCACAGCCGTCATGGTGATCGCGCTGAACAAGAAAGGCAGCATCGCGCCGAACAGCAGCGCGCCCAGCAGCCTTGGGTCGAGCAGGGTGAGTTGCGCCCCCTGTAAGCCGCTGGTCTGGGCATAGGCTGCGATCAGGCCCAGCGCCGTCAACACCGCCGAGCCGATGGCGAAGCCCTTGCCGGTGGCTGCGGTAGTGTTGCCCAGTGAGTCCAGCGCATCGGTGCGGGCGCGCACTTCTTTAGGCAGGTGCGCCATCTCGGCAATGCCGCCGGCGTTGTCGGCCACCGGCCCGTAGGCATCCGTCGCCAGCGTGATGCCCAGCGTGCTCAGCATACCGACCGCAGCCAGCGAGACGGCATATAGTCCGCCGTCTGCGCCGCCGATCCGCCCGCCCACTGCGTTGTTGAAGCCAAGCAGGTACGCCCCGATCACGGCCACCATGACGATGGCGACCGGCGCCAGCGTCGAGCGCATGCCGACGGCCAGCCCTTCGATGACGAGCGTGGCGACGCCGGTGCGCGACGCCTGCGCGATCCCTTGCGTCGGCTTTTCGGTGTAGCTGGTGTAGTATTCGGTGAAGTAAGCGATCAGCAGCCCGGCGACCAAGCCGAGCAGGACCGCGAAGAAGATCGGCCAGCCAATCGTGCCGTCCAGCAGAATCAGCAAAGCAATGCCGGGCACCACCAGCCCAGATGCCGTCCAGACCGCCGTGCGAAGCGTGCGCAGCAGGTCTTCTTGAGAGGCGTTCTCGCGCGTGCGCACCATGAACGAGCCGATCAGCGCCGCGGCGATGCCCACCGCGGCGATGGCGAATGGCAACAGCACCGTGGCCGGGCTGAGTTCGCCGCGCGCGGCTCCCACGACAGCCACCGCCGAAGCGGCCACGATTGAACCGACGTACGACTCGTACAAGTCTGCGCCCATGCCGGCCACATCGCCCACGTTGTCGCCGACGTTGTCGGCGATCACCGCCGGGTTGCGCGGGTCGTCTTCGGGAATGCCGGCCTCGACCTTGCCAACCAGGTCGGCGCCGACGTCGGCCGCTTTGGTGTAGATGCCGCCGCCCACGCGGGCAAACAGCGCGATGGACGACGCGCCGAACGAGAAGCCGGTCACCGCGTCAATCGCCAGTTGGTTCATGCCGAACAGGAAGAACAGAGCCGACAGCCCGAGCAAGCCGATGCTGACTACGCTCATGCCCATCACGCTGCCGCTGCGGAAGGCCACCCGCAGCCCGGCGTCCAGCGATTTCATGGCGGCAGCGGTGGTGCGCGTGTTCGCGCGCGTGGCGATGCTCATGCCGATGAAGCCGGTCAGCGCCGATGTGAACGCGCCGATGATGAAGCACACCGCTGTTTGCCAGCGGATGAACACGGCAATGGCGATAGCCACCACAGCCGCGAAGATCACCAGCACACGATACTGCTGCGATAGAAAGGCCTGCGCGCCTTCACGGATCGCCTGGCTGATCTGTCGCATCGTCTCGTTGCCGGGATCACTGCCGAGGATAGCCCGTGCGGTGACGACGACGTAGGCCAGGCCAATTATGCTGACGATAATCGGGAGCAGAATCGGAATCGGAGATGGAGATAGAGACATTGCGCGAGAAGACTCCTTCACCTAGTTGGACGTTCACTGTTGTGCGAATGCGATTCTACCCGTTCGCGTAGAATTCTTATAAGAGCACGCCGCACATAAGCGAGTTGAATCATGAGCGCATCCGACAAGGACTACTACGAGATCATGCAGGTGGACGAGATGGCGGAGAGCGCCGTCATCGCCGCAGCCTACAAGGCGCTGGCGGCCAAATATCATCCCGATCGCAATCCCTCCGCTGACGCCACCCGACGCATGCAGGCCTTGAACGAAGCATACGAGGTGTTGTCGGACCCGCATAAGCGCGCCGATTATGATCGGCGGCGGTTGCCTTGGCGCAATGGCCGGGCAAACGGCGCTTCTCAGCCGGCGATGCCCGCGCAGACCGCCCTCGCTGACGCGCGCCTGCGGGAACGCTTTGAGCGCATCGCGCAGCGCATCCGCGAAGTGCAGGAGAAGTCCCTCCAACAGATTCAGACGGTTCAAGAGCGCTCGGCGCAGCAAATTCGCGACATCCAGGAACGCGCCGCGCAGCAGGTTCGAGAGGTGCAGGACAGGGCGGCGCAACAGATCCGCGAGATTCAGCAGCGCACGGCGGAGCAAATTCGCAGCATTCAGGAAGGTCTGTGACTCGCGGGTTTTGCGTGGGCGTCTGCGCGCTGCTCCGAAGGCCAGGCGGCTCATGAAAGGCCACCCGGCCTTCAAGGTTTTCGACCGGCTATTTCTCCGGCTGTAACAAGCCGTAGTCGCCGCCTTTGCGGCGATAGACCACCTTGACTCGGCTGTCGTCGGCGTGCACGAACACGAAGAAATCGTGGCCCAGCAATTCCATCTGTTCGATCGCTTCCTCCACACTCATCGGCACGATCTGGAACGTCTTGATGCGCACCAGCTTAGGCGGCGCTGCGGATGGGGTTTCTTCTTCGATCGGCAACGCCTCGGCCATGAGCAGTTCTTCGTCTTCGGTCGCGAGAGCCGCCGCGCCGCCGCGCTTGCGGTCTATACGGCGGCCTTTGTAACGCGCGATGCGCTGATACATCTTCTCCAGCGCTAGGTCAAATGCCTTGAACGGGTCAGGGTCTTCTTCTTCGACGCGCAGCAGCGTGCCGCGTCGGCGCACGGTCAATTCGGCCGATTTCGGCACGTCGCTCTTGGCGCTTTGCCTGGTAAACTCCACGCGCACATCCTCCACGCCGGGCAGATAGCGTTGTAGGCGCTCGGCCTTGTTGCGGACATACTTATCGAGGCGTTGGCTGACGTTCATGTTGTGGCCTTGGACTGAGACTTGCATTGTGCTTCCTCCAATGTGGTAATTCACTCTGTCAAGCTAAACATCGCGTCTGGCGCGGTCTTTGGCTTCACGCGCGGGCCAGCGTGAGCGCGACGACGTGCTGTGCGCCGGCCTCATACAAGACGTTTGCGCATTCCGCCAAAGTGGCGCCGGTGGTGAGCACGTCATCTACCAGTATGAGCGCCCTGCCTTTGACCAGCTCGGGCAGAGCCGCAAACGCGCCGCGCATGTTCTCCTTGCGCGCCGCTGCGCCCAGGTGCGCTTGCTGCTGCGTCGGCCGGATGCGCCGCAGCGCGCGCGCCTCGACCGGCTTACCCAGTTTCGCGCCTATGTGATGCGCCAGCAGCAAACTCTGGTTAAAGCCGCGCTCCTTCAGTCGCGTCGCGTGCAATGGCACGGGGACGATCCCATCGGCTGACAGATTGTTGGCTTTTGCGATGGCGCTCATGTGATCAGCAAACGCTTCGGCGAGTTGAGGTTGGCCCTCGTACTTGAAGCAATGGATGCCTTCGCGCAGCGGCGAGCCAAATGTTGCTGCCGAAATTACCGTCAGCGATTGGCCGGATGGCAGTTCCAGCGCCGCTTGGCTGTCACATGCGCTCAGCCACTGCGTCTGGCCGTTGCACGTGGCGCACCACCAGCCCTCGCCGTATTTACCGCACCCACCGCAGCGCGGGGGATACAGCAGATCGAGGAAGAACGCGAATGCGCGCTGGCCGCGCCCGATTACTGAGGCCATGGCGCTCATGCGCGACATACAACAATAGTAAACATGACTTGTCTAAGAAGCAAATAGGAGAACGCGGCGGCTTTGCCGACCGGCTAACGGGCGACGAGCCGGCTTAAGAAATCGGTGATAGCCGGACCGAGCAACACGACGATCACAACGATCACGATCGAGAACAAAATCAGGATGAGGGCAAAGTCTATCAGGCTGCCACGCCCGCCCTCGCCGCTGGGGGGTCTCATAACAACTGAATGCCTCATGTGCGATTATAGACCTCGCCTATACTGATCACATGTCGCGCGCGGAATCCCTCTATCGTTTGCAATTGCTCGATTTGGAACTCGACCGCGCCCGCAAGCGCCTGCGCGAAATCGAGACTTCGCTCGCCGGCAGCCCTGCGCTGGAACACACGCGCGCCGAGGCCGCCAGAGCCGAGAAAGCGCTACGCCTTGCCTCGGCCGAACTCAAATCGCTTGAGCTGGATGGCCAAGCGCTCGACGACAAGATCGCCGGTGAGGAACAGCGGCTGTACTCCGGCGCGATCCGCAACCCCAAGGAGATGCTTGACCTGCAGCACGAACTGGATGTCTTGAAGCAGCGGCGGGTTGCGCTGGACGAACAGCTTTTGGCGGCGATGGAGCGGGTGGAGCAGCTCCGCGCCGACGAGCTGCGTTGTCGCCAGGCGCTGGCTCAGGCCGAGCGCAACTTTGCCGACGACAGCGCGCACCTGCGCGCCGAGCGCGATAAACTCAAAGCCGCGGTCGAGGGCCACTTAGAGCAACGCGAAGCGTTGTGTCGCAGCATCTCGGCCGGAGACTTAGACCTGTATTCGGCCATCCGGGCGAAGAAGCCCAACGGCGTGGCGGTTGCGCTCATCAAGGCCGGCGCATGCAGCCAGTGCGGCGAGACGCCTTCCTCCCAACTCGTCCAGCAAGCCCACACCGGCGCTGCGCTGGCGATTTGTTCCAATTGCGGGCGGATTTTGTATGCGCAATGAGGCCGGCTGCCGACGCAGGCTTACCGAAAAGGACGCGGGGCTGCTCGATGAGGAGGGCAGCCCCGCGCGTTTTGAAAGAGGCGACGGTGGGAATCGAACCCACGCATCAGGGTTTTGCAGACCCTTGCCTTACCACTTGGCCACGTCGCCGAACAAAAGAAGTATAGCACGCAGCGCCCATGCTACACTGATGGGGTGATGAGCGCCGCTTCGCCGCCTCGCGTCAGCGCCGTCGTGCTCACATTGAACGAGGAGCGGCACATTTGCGCGTGTTTGGAGACGCTCGCCTGGGCGGACGCGCGCATTGTCTTCGACTCGTTCAGCAGCGATGCCACGGTCGCGCTTGCCGAACAAGCCGGCGCGCGGGTGATTCAGCATCCCTTCCAGAACTATGCGCAACAGCGCAATGCCGCGCTCGACGCAGTGGAGAGCGAATGGGTGTTCTTCGTGGACGCGGACGAGCGCTGCCCGCAGGCGCTGGGCGAGGAAATTCGCGCCGTGATTGCCGCGCCGCAATGCGATGTGTATGCCGCGCCCCGGCAGAACTATCTGTTCGGCCGGCTCACGCTGGGCGCCGGCTGGCATCCGGATTACCAGGCGCGGCTGTTTCGCGTCGGTCGGGCTTGCTTTGACCCGCGCCGCGAGGTGCATGAGGTGGCGCAGCATGACGGCCCGATGGGCTACCTACGCACCGCGCTGATCCATTACAACTACGACACCGTCGCGCAATTCCACATCAAACAACGCAAGTATGCCGAATACGACGCCGGCATCCTGTTCAAGCAGGGCGTTCGACCCAAGCCGCGCAACTTCGTGTTGCAGCCGCTGCGCGAGTTTCGCCGGCGGTTCTTTATTTTGCGCGGCTATCGCGATGGCTGGCATGGTCTGCGCCTGAGCGCGCTGATGGCCTATTACAACTTCGACATGTACCGCCGGCTGGCGCGCATGTGGCGCGAGCGGGATTTGCGAGGCGCTTAGACCAGCGACCGCCCGCCATCCACGAAATACACCGCGCCGGTGGCGAAATCCTCCTCGATCAGGTAGCGCACCGTGCGCGCGACATCCTCCGGCGAGCCGATGCGTTTGAGGGCGGACTTTTCGATTGCCCACTGCCGTTTGGCGTCGTCGGCGTCGTCCGGCAGCAAGACGGTGCCGGGCGCGATGGCGTTCACGCGCACCTGCGGCGCCCATTCCAGCGCCAGCACTTTCGTGAGCGCCACCAGTGCGGCCTTGCTGGCCGAATGATGGGCGTAGCCCGGCCACGCCTGGAACGCCGATAGGTCGGTGATGTTGATGATCAGGCCGCGACCTTGGGCGATCATGTGCGGGGCGATGGCCTGCGCCATCATGAACGGCGCTTTGGCGTTCAGATTCATCTCCGCGTCCCACTCTGCCTCGCCAATCTCGAGCGCCGGCTTCTTCAACCAAATGGATGCGTTGTTGATGAGGACATCTACGCGCCCAAAGCGCTGCAGCACGGCCTGCGCCAACGCGCGCACCTGGTCGGCTTTTGTCACGTCGGCCTGCATGGCAAAGCTGCGCACGCCCAGGCGCTCTATCGCTTCCACTGTGGCGCGCCAGGGTTCGCTTTCGAGGTAGTAGCTGAACGCGATATGCGCGCCATGCTCGGCGAGGTCGAGCGCCACAGCGCGCCCGACGCGCTGCGCGGCGCCGGTGATGAGGACGATTGATCCCGCAATTTCCATGCCGTGATTGTGCATCACGCTGCGCGATCCCGTTCGGGTAAAATCTCGGCTATGTCAAGCCCGCACGATTCGAACAAGGTCTATCTCACTCCTGAAGGCGCGCAAAAGCTGCGCGACGAGCTGGCCTATCTGCGCGATGTGAAGCGCCCGGAGCTGGCGGAGCGCTTGCGTTTCGCCATCCAGCAGGGCGACTTGTCGGAGAATGCGGACTACACAGCGGCTAAAGAAGAGCAGGGGTTTCTGGAAGGGCGCATCTTGGCCCTCGAGCGCATGCTGGCCGATTGCATCATCCTTGACGAGGCGGCCAGTGATCAGGAAGAAGTGCGCGTAGGCAGCCGCGTCACAGTGGTTGAGGACGGCTTCGATGACCGAGAAACCTTCCAGATCGTCGGCGTCGCAGAAGCCGATCCGATGAACGGCAAGATTTCAAACGCGTCGCCGCTGGGCCAGGCGTTAATCGGCAAGCGCGTCGGGGCCAAGGTGCGCGTGGTGACGCCGGCCGGCGCGACCGTCTTCAAAATCCTCGCCATTGAGTGACGTCGTCGGCTGAGCCTCTGCGATGCCTCAACGGACGGCATCGAGCAGCCGGTAATACAGCCCGGCCAGCGGCAGGAACCACGGGTTGCCACGATACAGGTTGGCCGGAGCGGTGGGGAAAGGCAGGGTGAAGAGCGGATTCTCAACGCGCCGACCGGCGATGCGCTGGGCCACACATGCGCCCAGGTGCGAGAGCAGCGCCACGCCATGGCCGCCGCACCCAAGCGCGTAGTGAATGCCTTCCGCAGTAGCGCCGGCGTGCGGCAGCAAGTCGAACGTGAAGCCGAGCGTGCCGCCCCAGGCATACTCGACCGCGATGTCCTTCAACTGCGGATACACCTCTAGCATGCCGCGCCGCAGGATGGCGGCGCTCTCGCGCACGGTGTTCGCGTTGGCGGGCATGAAGCCGGCGCGCCCGCCGAAGATCATGCGGTTGTCCGCCGAAAGGCGAAAGTAATACAGAAAGTTCTTCGAGTCAAACATCATGCGCCGATGTCGGCTGACCCGCTGCGCGAGTTCCGGCGGCAACGGCTCGGTGGCGATGACGTAGGAGCCGATCGGGATGATGCGGCGCTGCAACCAAGGAACCAGGCGTTCGGTGTAGCCGTTTGTCGCGATCATCACCTGGTCGGCATGCAGCTTGCCGCGCGAGGTCACAACATCGAATCCCGGCCCGTCGGCGGCGCTGCGCTCGATGCGCGTCACGCGCGTCTCCTCGAAAAGCCACGCGCCGGCGCGTTCGGCGGCGCGCGCCAGGCCGGCGGCGTATTGGGCTGGGTTCACCCCGGCGCTCGCCTCGTCCACCAACCCGCCGTGGTATAGCTCGGTTTCGATCTCATCGCCCAGGTGGGCCTTATCCACCAGGCGCACTGGGTGCTGAAAGTGCTGCTGCAACAGCTCCGCCTCACGGATGAAGCCGGCGAAGTGGCCGGGTTTGTAAGCCAGCTCGATGTGGCCACAGCGCCGGAAGTCGCACGCGATGCCTTCCGCCTTCACGACTTGCTCGACGTAGTTGATCGCGTCGAGCGATGCGCAGAACAGCGCGCGCGCCGTCTCCATCCCAAAGCGTTTGACCAGCGCGCCGGCGCCGGATTTGAGTCCGGTGAGCACCATGCCGCCGTTGCGAGAGCTGGCGCCCCAGCCCAGCGCGTTCGCCTCCAGCACGGCCACACGCGCGCCGCTGCGCGCCAGCTCGCGGGCTGCCGACAGACCGGTGTAGCCTCCGCCGACGATCACAACATCTGCGCGCGAGGGCCAGTCGCGCGGCGCAGGCGAGAACGCCTCGACCGTATCCGACCAGAATGAATGCTCCTTCATCGCGGCTGAATTATCGCGGAAAGCCCTATGCGGCGAAGGGGAGCAGTTCTCATCCTTCCACCAGGTACTCGAACAGCAACGTCCCCGCCGTCCAGAAGATGACGATGAAGGCCAGTTCGACGCCGATCCAGGCTGCGAATTCACCGAGCGGCAGACGGTCGAGGAAGCCGGAGGTCGCAATGACGGCGGCGACCAGCAACGGCAGCGCAAGCGGAAATAGCAGGATGGGCAAGAACACCTCGCGGGCGCGGGTGCTGGCGGCCATCGCAGCGATCAGCGTGCCGGCGCCGGCGTAGCCGATCACGCCGAGCAGCATGACCAGCCATACGCCCGGTTGCATCAGCGTTTCGTCGAATAGGATGGCCATGATCGGCGTGACCAGCAGCGCCACTGCCAGGGTGAAAATGACGTTGGCGATGGCCTTGCCGGCGAAGATGATGCTGCGGTCGCATGGCGCCAACAACAGCCCATCCATGCACTGGTTGATCTGCTCGGACGACATCGAGCGCGAAAGCCCCAGCGTGCCGGCGAACACCAGCGTCACCCATAGCACGCCGGGCGTGAGTGGGCGAAACGTGTCCACGCGCAGCCGCAGCGCAAAGTTGAACATGACGATGGCCATCGCGGCGAACACCACCATTGCAGTAGTGGACTCGCGCGTGCGCAGCTCCAACAGCATGTCTTTGCGGACGATGGCGGCGATTTGGTGTAGGGCGCTTGGCATGGAGCGGGCGGCGTTCAAGCGTTGCTCATGAGCGCGGCGAGTGACCGGGCAGTAATGTCTTCATGTGCTTCGCGCGCAATGCGTCCGCCCTGCAGGATCAGGGCGCGCGTCACGCCGTCCAAGCCGCGGCTCAATTCATGGGTGGTCATGACCACGGCGCGGTCGCCCAGCGCGGCCTCGCGCAGGAGCGCGGATAGGTCGGCGGCCGATGCCTGGTCGAGGCCGGTGAACGGCTCATCCAACAAAAGCAGCGGCGGATCGTGCAAGATGGCGCGGGCGATGGCGAGCCGCTGAATCATGCCGCGCGAAAAGGTGCGCGCCGGATCGTCGCGACGCTGCCAAAGGTTGACGCGCCGCAGCGCCTCTTCGATTCGCGTCGGCAGGTTTGCTGCGGCGTACATGCGCCCGTAGAACTCCAGGTTCTCGCGCGCCGTGAGGTCGGGGTAGATCAGCGATTGGTGCGACACCAAGCCGATGCGAGCGCGTGCGCGATCGGGATGCGCCAGCGCGTCTATCCCGCCGATGGTGAGCGTGCCGCCGTTCGGTCGGGTGAGCGTGGCGAGGATGCGCAGCAGCGTGGTCTTGCCGGCGCCGTTGGCGCCCAGGATGGCGACGAATTCGCCGCGTGAGACATCGAGCGAGACGCCGCGCAGCACGGGGCGCAGGCCATACAGTTTGCCGATGTTCGCAGCGCAGAGCAGCGCGGTCATAGGAAAGACGCAATCGGCGTCGCCGGATTGGCGCGCCGGCAGCCGCTATAGTGTAACCGACTCAGCTTGGCAGACTGCTTGCGACTGCGCAGCGCCGATTGACGTCTAGCGCCGCTTGTGCGATATATGCGCGCTATGAATCTACGCGACAAAATCGTTGCCATCGTTGGCGGCGCGACGGGCATCGGTAGAGCGACGGCGGAGATTTGCGCCGCCGCCGGCGCGACGGTGGTCATCGCCGACTTCAACGAAGCCGAGGGGCGCGCCACGGCATCTGCCGTCGGCGGCGCATTCTTCCCCGTCAATGTGGCCGATGAATCTTCGGTCGCTGCTGCGTTCACCAACATCGCTGCGCAACATGGACGCCTTGACGCGCTGATCCAGACCGCCGGCATCTTGCGCGGCGCATTCGTGCCGCTCGAAGAGTTCGACCTCGCCACTTTTGAGTCCGTCGTGGACGTAAACCTGATCGGCAGCTTTTTGTGCGCCAAATATGCCGCGCCGCTGCTCAAGAAAGCGGGCAAGGGCGTGATCGTGCTGGTGTCGTCGGGCGCGGCGATCGGCGGCAGCTCTTCGTACGCCTATGGCGCAAGCAAAGGCGGCGTGAACGCGCTGGGCATCACGCTGGCCAACAAACTGGCCGCTGACAACATCCGCGTCAACGTCGTGATGCCGGGCAATATTGACACGGCGATGAAGCGGTCGGTGATCGCCGCCGAGCGAGAACGATTCGGTTCAGGTGGGGAGCAGCAACAGCTCAACCTCGGCGAGCCGGCCGGCGTCGGGCGCATCCTAGCTTGGCTGGCCAGCGACGACGCCGACTATGTGCGCGGCATGATCCAGACGCGCTAGGAGGTCGAATGAAACTCGGCGTCGCCGGCCATCTGGCTCGCCCTGACGAACCCGACGCGGTGCTCCTGCCTCCAGACTGGCGGACGATTGATGCGGCGGCGACGCAGCGCGTGCGCCAGGCTGGCTTTCGCGGCGCGCAGTTGTTCATCCAGCGTCCGCTGGAAGCCGACCCGCAGGAGGTGCAGCGGGTGAAGCGCGCCTTCGACGCGGCCGGCCTCGAAGTGGCGCAGGTGAACGGTTGGTACGAGCCGCTATGCAGCTACGATGACGCTGCGCGCGCGCAGGGCGTGCGCGGCATGCAAGCGCTGGTGCGCATCGGCCGGATGGTGGATGCGCCTAGCGTCTATGTCCGGCCGGGGGGACACAACCCGAACGGCCACTGGTATGCGCATCCGGAGAACCACTCCGCGCGCACGTTCGACAATATCGTAGACAGCCTGCGCCAGGTGTGCGCCGTGGCGCAAACCGAGGGGGTTCGAGTGGCCGTTGAGGGACACGTGCTCTCTGCGCTAGACACACCCCAGCGCGTGCGCGACTTGCTTGACGCAGTGGGTTCGCCGATGCTTAAGTTCAACTGCGATCCGGTCAACTTCGTCGGCACGGTGAGGCAGGCGCACGACACGGCGAGCGTGCTGAATGAACTCTACGATTTGCTGGGGCGCGACATCGTGGCGGCGCACGCCAAGGATTGCCGCCTCGCCGACCAGCTCGTCTTGCACATCGAAGAGGTCGTGCCCGGCGCCGGCGCGCTGGATTACGCGCTGTTCATGCGCCGCTTCCAAGAGGATTGCCCGGACGGCTATTTCATCATCGAGCATCTGCCGAACGCGCTCGTGCCGCAGGCGCGCGATTTCGTTCAAGCGGCGGCCCGCCGCTACGGCATCCCCCTGGAGTGCTGAATGACGGGGAGCGGCTTACCTAAAATTCAGTCACAGTTGCTCAATAACTTCATTGAGGGTGTGCGATGACAAGGGAAACTTCACGCAGACAGTTCCTCGCGCTCATGGGAGCAAGCCTCGTCGCCGGTTCGGCGCTGGCTGCATGCGGCGGTGATTCGGGTCAGCAGGCCCAGCCTACCGCGCCGCCGCCCGGTTCTGGAGGCGAAGTCTCGCTTTCGCTGGCGTCGAAAGGCAGCACGCCGTTCTACGATCGGGAACGCTTAGAGGTCAAGGCCGGCGCGCGCGTCACGCTTACGTTCAAGAACGCCGCCGATCCCAGCTCGAATCGGATGTTCAACTGGGTGCTGGTGAAGCCGAACGCCAAGCTCCGCGTGGTGAGCGACGGCCAGGCCGAGGGTTCACCCGAAACGAGCTACGTCAAGCCGAACGATCCGAACGTCATCGCGCATACGCGCCTGGTCGCCGCCGGCGAGAGCGACACGATCACCTTCGATGCGCCGCCGCCGGGCGAATACCCCTTCATTTGCACCTTCCCAGGCTACTACAACACGATGAATGGCGTGCTGGTGGTGCGGTAGGCAGAAGACTGGAGCATCGCAAAGGCCGGACAAAAGCATATAGACGGCCCCCAAGCACGGATGGGCGAAGGTATGTCTTCGTCCATTCGAATTCAGGACGAGCCGATCGCGGAGTCCGAGTTACGCTACAGCCGCGCGCGGTCGGATGATGGATCGAGCGCGTCGCGCAGACCGTCGCCGAGGAAGGAGAACCCCAGCACCAGCAGCGCCAGCGCGACGGTGGGGATGACGCCGACGTAGAGATAGTTCGGGCTGGAGAGGTATCGGCCGATAGCGCCGACCATCTTGCCCCAGCTCGGCAAGGGATCGTTGATGCCGTAGCCCAGGAAGCTCAAGCCGGCTTCGGCGCCGATGAAGCTGGGAATGGCAAAGCTGACCGCCACGATGAGCGGATTGATAATGTTGGGCAGCAAGTGCCGCACTAAGATGAAAGGCGTCGTTGCGCCCAAGCTGCGCGCTGCGCTCACGAAATCGCGCTCCTTGTAGGTCAGCACTTGCGCGCGCACCAGGCGCGCTAATCCCGGCCAGCCAAGTATCGAGATAGCAATCGTGACCTGTAAGATGCCGTTGCCGATCAGCAGCATCAAGAGGATTTGGAAGAGCAATCCCGGCAGCGCGCCGATCACCTCGAACATGCGATTGAGCGAATAATCCCATGCGCCGCCGAAGTAGCCTGAGAGGAAGCCGAAGAGCAAAGCGAGCGTCACAACGATGGCGGTCGCAGCGAGCGAAACGACCAGGCTGACGCGCGCGCCCCAGATCAGACGGCTGAGGATGTCGCGCCCAAGTTCGTCGGTGCCCAGTAGGTGCGCCGGGTCGCGTCCGGGCGGCAGCCACGTCTTGAACAGGTTGGTCTTGTCGTAGGGAAAAGGCGAGATGGCCGGCGCGAGCACGCCGGCGGCGATGAATATCAGCACGATCAGCAAGCCGATGATGGCCAGTCGGTTGCGTCGAAAGCGCCGCCAGGCCAACTGCGTTGGTGAAAGCGGCTTGTATGCGATCGTCGTCGTGCCTCGGACGGCTGCGCGGGCAGAGGTCGCGCCTTGTACCGGGGGGTTCTGCGTGGCCATCGGTCAGTGCCCTCCTCCTAATCGGACGCGCGGGTCAATCAGCGTGTAGGCGATGTCTATCAGCAAGTTGCTGATCGTCAAAATCGTCGCGGTAATGATGACCGTGAAGATGATGACGGGATAATCGCGGGTGTAGATGCTCTCCAGGAAGAAGCGCCCGATGCCGGGGATCGCGAAGGCGATTTCGACGAACGTCGAGCCGGTAATGGCGTTGGCCAGCACCGGGCCGAAGATGGTGACCAGAGGGATGAGCATGTTGCGCATGGCGTGCTTCATGATGACGATGGTGTGGCTCAGCCCTTTGGCGCGGGCGGTGCGGATGTAGTCATGGCCGAGCACGTCCAGCATGCCGGAGCGCGTGTAGCGCGTGAGCGAACCGACCGTGCCCAGGCCGAAGATGAACGCCGGCAGCACCCAGGTGTTGGGGGGCTGTTGGTACAGCGGCTGGCCGTTGTTGAAGCCGAACCACTTCAGCCCGATGACGAAGATAGCTATGCCGAAGAAGATCAACGAGATGATGGGTACGGTAACGGTGACCAGCGCAACGGTAGTGATTGCTTGATCCACGACGGTGTTGCGTTTGAGCGCAGCGATCACACCGAGCACAACGCCGAGCGGGAAGCTCCACGCCACCGCCAAGAAGCCCAACATCAAGCTCGATCCCCAGTGCTTGGAGAACAAGTCAATCACCCGCGTTTTGGGGTAATAATAGGACATGCCGAAGTCGCCCTGCACGGCCTTGGTGAGCCAGTTCCACCAGTTCACGTAGAACGGCTGGTCCAACCCGTACTTGCGCATCATGTTGGCTTTGGCTTCAGGCGACAGGGGCTGATTCAGTTCATCGAAAGGGCCGCCGGGTGTGTTGTACATCAAAAAGAACGTCAGGAACGAGACGGTGAGCAGCACGAAAATCAGCCCGGCTAGGCGGCCTAGGACATATCTCGCCATACGATACGAATCAGAACCTAAGGCCCTCAACGGACCTTAGGTTCTGACGCTTGTTGCTTTGCGCGGCTTGGATTACGGGATGCTCTTGCGATACTCGAGGACGTTGTTGGCGATGTAGATCTCCGAGGCGCTGCCGTTCATCGCGCCAATGTTCGGCCAGGCGACGCCGCGGTTGGTATTAACCTTGCCGGGTTCCATCGGCACACCCTTGATGTAGGGCTTCCACAGGTTGACCGGTGTGCGATGGATGCACCAGATGAAGGCGCATTCCTCGACCATCAACTTCTCAGCTTGCTGGTATAGCTTGGTGCGTTCCTCGATGTCGGTCATCGGGCCGGCCTTGGCCAGCAACTCCTGGTATTGTTTATTGTTCCAGGTATGGCGGCCGCCCAGGTCGCTGCCCTTCAGCACCGTCAGCATGTTCGATGGATCGAGGTAGTCCATGCCATAGGAGATGTAGCCGAAGTCAATCGTCGTGGCGGGCTTGCCGTCTGGCCCGCGCTTAAGCAGGTCGGCCATGTAGTCCTTCTGCGGCACGGACTTGACCTCAACTTCGATGCCAAGGTTCTGCTTAATCGAGTCGGCATAGACCTGGGCGATCTCCTTGCCGAAGTAGCCCTCCAGGTCGCCGCGCATCTGCAACAGCAGCTTGTCCACCTTGACGCCGGATTCTGCGTAGAGCTGCTTGGCCAGCTCCGGATCGTAGCGTTGAATTTCTTTCAGCGCTTCGCCGTTGGCTGCGGGGAATCCGGGCGCGAGGAAGGAGTATGCCGGGCGCGCCAGCAGCGGCTTGGTGATGAACTTAACGATGCTGTCGCGGTCGAGCAGGTGCGAGAGCGCCTGGCGGAACTTCAGGTTGTCGAACGGCGGCTTGGTGACATCGAAGAAGAAGTAGTCGGTGCGGAAGTCGCCTACGTCCGGCGTGGCCTGAGCGCTCAATTGCGGATCGTTCAACACCGCATCCACCTGTGCGGCGTTGCCGACGGTAGCGTAGTCCAACTGATTAGCCTGATACGCCTGGAAGGCATCGGGGAACGGCACGGCGATCATGCGTTCGAGGAAGGGCTTGATGTCGTCGGCGGCCTTCGGGTTAGCGACGACTTCGATGCGGGTCGGGCTAAACTCTTTGACGATGAACGGGCCGCATGAGACGCAAGTAGCCGGGTTGGAGTTGTATGCCGGGCCGTGGGCGGCCAGCGCCTTGGCTTGCAGCGGCATGGCGAACAGGAACAGGCGCGGCAGATACGGCGTAACTTCGCTGGTCTCGATGATCAGCTCGTAGTCGTTGGCGCCCTTGCGCACGCCAAGCTCTTCGACAGGCACCTGGCCGGCGACGACTTCGTCAAAGTTCTTGATGTTGCCGGAGCCTTTGCTGTAGTACCAGGTGAAGTCGTAACCGCTCTTTGGATCGGCCATGTAGCGGAAGGTAGCCACGAAGTCATCGGCGGTCAGCGGCGTATCATCGCTCCAGACGATGTCATTGCGCAGGGTAAACGTCCATGTCAGGCCGTCTTCGGACACCTTCCATTCCTTGGCCGCGCCGGGTACCAGCTCAAAATCCTTGTTAATGCGCGTGAGCGGCACGCCATACAGGTCGGCCAGCGCGGCGCGGTTGTAGACGCTCGCGCTGATGTCCATAAACTGGCCGGGATTACCCTGGCCGGCGGTGACGTATACCTGCAGCTCTGGCGGCGCAGCGTCTTCTGGCAGCACCTTGCCGACGCTATTCTTCATCGGGCCGGCCGGCGCAGCGGGCGCCTCGGTCGGCTTCGGCGCCTCAGTGGGCGCCTCGGTCGGCTTCGGCACCTCAGTGGGCGCAGGGACGGCAGGCGCTTCGGTAGCTGCGGGGGCTGCGGGAGCAGCCGGCGCACACGCAGCCAAGAGCGCGCCGCCTGCGCCGATGCCCAATAATTTCAGCATCTGACGGCGGCTGAGAGTCGTTTCTGGTTTATGCGTCATCTTTGTCGTTCCTCCTTAAATGATTTGAGGTGGGATTGTGCAAATTGAGGTCAATGGCCGATCGGCGCGAGCGCTTTGCTGGCGGTCACCTCCTCTGATGAAGGCGAATTCTAATCAAGGACGCCGACTACGCAAACCGAGCCGGGACAGCCAGCAGTGTCGCAAGCGCCGCGATTCGCCCTTCGATGCAGCCCTGGAGAATTAACAGAAATTTAAGACGCTGAAGCCGGCTTATCGGCCGGCTTCAGCTTTGGATGCGACAGCAGGGTTATCTTCCAAAACGGAACGACTGCATCACTGCCTCGATTTCACTGTCAAGTGATGCCTGGCTGCGTTGCGCCAGCCGCGTGTATATGCCAACGACCACGCGCTTTTGTCCAGGGAAGACGTAGAAGGCTTGTTGCACCTGCTGCCCGCCGTCTGTGCTCGTGGTGGTGAAGCGCACGTATGTCAGGCCGTCATCGGTCTTTCGCTCTTGCGGCTCTGAGCTTACGCGCCGGCCGCTGCTGCGCAGTTGGCGCGTCAGCGAGCTGACGTAGTCCGACAGTTTGCCGGACATTGTTTCTTCGAGGAAGATGAGATTCGGAGCAAAGTTCTGCGAAATAGGGCCGAGCAGGATGCTGAATTCGGTGTCTGAGACATTCAGTTCTTGGGGGGGACTTCAAACTCCATCCCTGCGGCAGGTTGTAGGAGAAGTCGCCAAGTGGCTCATAGTGCCGTCCGTCTTCCGTCGCCTCTTCCTCAGTATCCTCAGCATCGGCTGCCGGCTCAGCATCTGCGGGTCCCAGCGTGTTGATCATCGCTTCGATTTGCTCGTCGTTCTCTGCCGAACTGCCGCGCGGCCGCGCATAGAGCGCCGCGATCTTGCGCCCCTCAACGTCAACGATGTAAGCGGTGATCTGCGCGCGCTGGTTGGCAACCGCGCCTTCTAGGATGAACTTAGCGGCGTCGTAGCCCGCATCGGTGGTGAATAGCGAATCCCGAACGAGACGGACGCTCTGCGTGCCGCCGTAGAACTCCCGCAGTCGGTTCGGCAGCAGGGTGCGGTACTTGCGCCTAAATGCCTGATCAATAGGCGCGGGATCATCCAGCGTGAAGAATGCGACAGTTGGTTTGGCGCTGCCTTCTTCTCCTGGATTGACGAGGGATTTGAATTCGGCGTTGGGTATGTCTTCAAGTTCCCAGCCTTCCGGGATGACATACGAGAACCCGCCATCCGGCTCACTGTGTCTTGAAGTCTTGGTTTGTTCCTCGTCAACCTCAAGTAGTTCGATGGTCTTGACAAAGTTGTCCACGTCCCTGTCGTATCGCTGCTGGCTGTTCTGCAGGCGGGTATAAGTGACGATGAGCCGACGCGGTCCCAGCTCGACGAGGTAATAGACCTGGCGCAACCGCCGTCCCTGGAGCGTCGAATCGGTGGTCAGCTTGACCACGTCACTGCCCTGGTCTGTAGATAGTCTCTCCTCCTTGCGCAAAGTGAATCCTGAGATTCCCTTTTTTAGCTCTTCAATTGCCAATTCGATGTAAGTCTCCAGGTCAACCCCAGACTCGTCTACGTTGAAATTCACGTTAGCGGTAAAACCGCTCCCATCCGATGGGGCAAACAGCACCTCGAAGGGTGACTGTGAGATTGCCTCGGTTCGCCAGCCGGCGGGCGGGATATAGGCGAACCCCCCGTCGCGCTCCTCGATGCGCTCGTCCGCCGTCGCTGCCGGCGCCTTTGTTGGGGTCGGCGTGGGGGATAGGGTGGGGCGTGGCGTCGGGCGGATGGACTGCGCGGGATCGGGTCTTTCGACCCACTGCGGCGGAGATGCTGGCGGCTGGGCCGGCCGATGGCGAGGTTGCCCCGAAGCTCTGGCCGGCTATGGCCAGGGCAATCCCGCCCACTATTGTGGGGCGCAGGATGGTTCTAAGTTTGAGCATCTCACTCTCCTTAAATAGATGTCCGCTTGGATTGTCTCACTTTTGTATTAAGTGCGCTTTTGGCTGCGTTTCTGCGCTCGCTGCTGGGGTGAGCGGAGTGAGCCTTGCTCGCCTACGAGATGATCTGGGCATCAACGCTCGCCTCGGCGCATGAATCGTTTAACATTGCCCTTCGACATGCCGAAGCGAACTGACATCCACTCCATCCTCATCATCGGCTCCGGTCCAATCGTCATCGGTCAAGCGTGCGAGTTCGACTATGCCGGCGCGCAGGCGTGCAAGGTGCTTCGCCGGGAGGGCTATCGCATCATCCTGGTGAACTCCAATCCGGCGACCATCATGACCGACCCTGAATTCGCCGACGTGACCTACATTGAGCCGCTCACGGTAGAGTTAATCGAGAAGATTATTGACAAGGAGCGCCCCGACGCGCTCCTGCCCACCGTTGGCGCGCAAACGGCGCTCAACCTGGCGACGGCGCTGGAAGAACAAGGCATATTGAAGCAGTACGGTGTTCAGCTCATCGGCGCCAACGTGCGCGCCATCAGGCTGGCCGAAGACCGCCAACTGTTCAAAGAAGCTATGGAGGCCCATGGCCTAAAGTGCCCGCAGGGGGCGACGGTCAGCTCGGTGGATGAAGCGCTGGCGCTCGTCGGCATCAATACCGGCGCCTTGCCCGACGACTCTCCTTTTCTCCAAGACCAATTTTCGGCCCTCAAATTTCCCGTGCTCATTCGTCCCTCGTTCACGCTGGGCGGAAGCGGCGGCGGCGTGGCCCGCAGCGAAGCGGAACTGCGCGAGAAGTGCGCGCGCGGCCTGCGCGAAAGCCCGGTCGGCCAAGTCCTGGTTGAACAAAGCGTGCTGGGATGGAAGGAATATGAGCTGGAGGTGATGCGCGACTGTAAGGACAACTTCGTGGTGGTGTGCTCAATTGAGAACCTCGACCCGATGGGGGTGCACACCGGCGACAGCATCACCATCGCGCCGGCGATGACCCTGACCGACAAGGAGCTGCAACGCCTGCGCGATATGGCCAAGATCGTCATGCGCGCGGTAGGTGTAGAAACCGGCGGCAGCAATGTGCAGTTCGCCGTCAACCCCGACGACGGCGAAGCGCTGGTGATCGAGATGAATCCGCGCGTGTCGCGCTCGTCGGCGCTGGCCAGCAAGGCGACCGGCTTCCCCATCGCCAAGATCGCAGCGCTGCTGGCCGTCGGCTACTCACTGGATGAGATCCCCAACGACATTACGAAGAAGACGCCGGCGTCGTTCGAGCCGTCGTTGGACTACGTAGTGGTGAAGGCGCCCCGCTGGGCGTTTGAAAAGTTCCCCGGCGCCGACCCCACCCTCGGCCCGCAGATGAAAAGCGTGGGCGAGGTCATGGCCATCGGCCGGACCTTCAAGGAAGCGTTGAACAAGGCGGTGCAGGGGTTGGAGATCGGCAAGATCGGAATTGCGGGGGCGAGTGTTGGGGAACCGGCGTCGGCGATCGAAGAACAAATTGCCACGCCGACGGCGCAGCGCCTCTTTCAGGTCTTCGATGCCTTGCGCTGTGGCCTATCGCCGGAACGCGTGCGCGCAGCCACAAAATATGACCCCTGGTTCATCGAGCAGTTTTGCCAGATGATCGAAACGGAGCGCGCGCTGGCGCAGCACACGCTCGACTCGCTGCCGCGCGAGCTGCTGCTGCGGGCGAAGCAAGAGGGCTTCGGCGATGCGTACATCGCTAAGCTGTTGAAGCCGGGCGCGGCCGGCGCTGCCTCCTGGCTCCAGGTGCGCATGAAGCGCCGTCAACTCGGCATCGTCCCCTCCTTCTATCGCGTGGACACCTGCGCTGCAGAGTTTGAGAGCAGCACGCCCTACCTCTACTCGAACTACGACGGCTTCGATGAGAGCGAGCCGCAGTTCCAAAAGCCGAAGATCATCATCCTGGGCGGCGGCCCCAATCGCATCGGCCAGGGCATCGAGTTCGACTATTGCTGCGTGCACGCTTGCTACGCGCTGCGCGACCTCGGCTTCGAGACCATCATGATTAATTGCAACCCGGAGACGGTGAGCACCGACTACGATACCGCCGACCGGCTCTACTTCGAGCCGCTGACGCTGGAGCACGTGCTGAATGTGTGGGAGAGCGAGTCGGGGATCGCCGTCGAGGAAGCGCAGCGCAGCAGTCCTCGCTGCCTGACCCCCGTGCTGGTGCAATTTGGCGGGCAGACGCCGCTGAACCTGGCGCAGGCGCTCAAGGACTACGGCGTGCCGATTTGGGGCACATCGCCCGATGCAATTGCGCTGGCCGAAGATCGCCAGAAGTTCGCCGAGGTGCTGCGCGAGCTGGATATCCCTCAGCCGGAGAACGGCGCGGCTATGTCGCTGGACGAGGCGCGCCGGGTCGCCGCCCAGATCGGCTATCCGGTGCTGGTGCGCCCATCCTACGTGCTGGGCGGTCGGGCGATGGGCATTGTCTACGGCGAGGAGGAGCTGCAGGAGTACATTGAAGAGGCCACCCGCGTGAGCCCGGATGCGCCGGTGCTGATTGATCGCTACCTGGAAGACTCTTTCGAGCTGGATGTGGACGCCGTGGCGGACGGCGAGCGCGTGGTGATCGGCGGGATCATGGAGCAGATCGAAGAGGCCGGCGTGCACAGCGGCGACAGCGCGTGCATGATGCCCCCGCTCAAGGTGAGCGAATATCACCTCAACATCATCCGCGATTACACCGAGCGCATCGGCCTGCGCTTGGGCGTCAAGGGCCTGATGAACGTGCAGTTCGCCATCAAGGATGAGATCGTATATGTGCTGGAGGTGAACCCGCGCGCCAGCCGCACGACGCCCTTCGTGAGCAAAGCCACCGGCGTGCCGCTGGCCAAGATCGCCGCGCGCGTTGCCGCCGGCCAGACGCTCGAAGCAATCGGCTTCCTCGACGAACCGAAGCTCGACGGATTTTTTGTGAAAGAAGTGGTGTTGCCGTTCAACAAGTTCCCCAGCGCGTTCTATCAGCTTGGGCCGGAGATGCGCAGCACCGGCGAGGTGATGGGCCACGCCTCGACCTTTGGGCACGCCTACGCCAAAGCCGAACTGGGCGCGGGCGAACGCCTGCCGTCTTCCGGCCGCGTGCTGCTCACCGTCAACGACAACGATAAGCCCAACATCATCAAGATCGCGCGCGACCTGCATCGGATGGGCTTTGAGCTGCTGGGCACACGCGGCACGGCGGAGTTCCTCAATCGCTTTGGCGTGCCGGTGGTCGCCGTGAACAAGGTGAGCGAAGGTCCGCCGCACGTGGTGGATTACATCCGGCGCGGAGAAGTGCACATGGTGATCAGCACGCCGCTGGGTCAGCGCGCCTACACCGACGGCCAGGCGATCCGCGCGGCGGCGATTCAGCACAGGGTGTTGCTGCTCACGACGTTGAGCGCCGCCTCGGCGGCCGTGCAGGCCATCCGCGCCGTGCGCGCGAAGGATTTCAAAGTGCGCAGCTTACAAGCGCACCACGGCATCACGAGCCGGCCTTGACTGCCTTGAAGCGGCGCAGGATCTCTTCCTTCTGCTCGGCGTGATCTACGATCGGCGCAGGGTAATCCCGGCCGATGACGCAGCCGACCTGCGCCTGCACCAGCGGCGGCATGGACGCCGGCTCGTGGATGTATTCCAGCGGCACGCGCGCCAGCTCCGGCAGCCAGCGTTTGATGTATGCGCCGTCAGGGTCGAAGCGTTCGCTTTGCAGTTTGGGATTAAAGATGCGGAAGTACGGTTGGGCGTCGGTGCCGGTGCTGGCGGCCCACTGCCAGCCGCCGTTGTTGGATGCCGGGTCGCCATCCGCCAGCTTGCGCATGAAGTAGCGCTCGCCCAGGCGCCAATCCAACAGCAGGTCCTTGGTCAGGAAAGACGCGACGATCATGCGGGTGCGATTGTGCATCCAGCCGGTCTGGTTAAGCTGGCGCATCGCTGCGTCCACGATTGGGTATCCGGTGCGCCCTTCGCACCATGCAGCGAAGCGCGCCTCGTCCAGCGCAGCGTCGCCGCTGCCCCAGCGCACGGCGTCGTAGGCGCGGTTGAAGTTGGCGCGGTCGGCGTGGGGGAAGTGATACAGGATTTGCATGTAGAACTCGCGCCAGATCAACTCGCTGATCCACGCATCCGCGCCTTCCTTCTTTGCA
This sequence comes from Thermoflexales bacterium, assembly GCA_046299515.1. Classification (GTDB taxonomy): domain Bacteria; phylum Chloroflexota; class Anaerolineae; order J036; family Brachytrichaceae; genus JAAFGM01. The sequence continues at coordinate 22,292 of JBKBID010000043.1, forward strand.
TCGCTGGCCGCCGGCGAGAAGCTGCGCTTGGCCGGAAAGGCGTAGCTGAGCGTCGAGACGGCGACGGCGTAGCACTGGCGCGGCGAGATCGTCCCGAAGCGCAGATGCGGCGACAGCCGCGACGTGCCCTCGACGCCGGGGAAGTCGCGCCGAGTCGAATATGCCTGCAACGCGCCGCTGTCTTTGAACTGCGTCAGCAGGCGCATGGCTTCCGGCTCGCCGCCCTTGGGGCCGTCTTGTGTGTTGGTGAAGCCGAGTTCGGCGGCGGAAGGAATGTAAAAGACATCGGCGGGGAGGTCGGGCAGCGGCGCTAATTTCCACTCTCCGCGCTCCGGCCGGATCGGCGTGATGCGCGAGAGCCAGGCTTTCTTGTAGGGGGTGAACACGGTATAGGGCTGGCCGGCGGCGGTCAGCAGCTCATCCTCCTCGAAGATCACCAAGTCCTTGAAGGATTCGACGCGCACGCCGGCCGATTGCAGCGCCGCAACCACGCGCTTGTCGCGCCGGCGGGCGGCCGGCGTGTAATCGCGGTTGAAATACACAGCCGATGCGCCGGTGGCCTGGGCCAGCCGAACTAGCTCGGTCGCCGGATCGCCGCGCAACACAACCAGCCGCGCGCCGCGCCGGCGTAGCCCGTCATCCAGCGCGCGCAGGCTCTCCAGCATGAATTGCACGCGCAACGGCGCGACATCGCGACCCTTCAGCAGGTTGTCGTCCAGCACAAAGGTGGGGATGACCGCGCCCTCGCCGTCGCGCGCGGCGGCGTTCAACGCAGTGTTGTCGGCCAGCCGCAGATCGCGGCGGAACCAGTGAATGATCGGCATGGGCGCGAGGATACCGCACCTTTTGGCGAAGCGCGCCGGCCAGTTGCGCCTCCGCGTGCGCACGTGTGGGAGACAGCGGCTCGCGCAGCCATGATTGGCATTCAAGCGAGGCGCATTTCGGCCGCTAGATTCTGCGCCAGCGCAACCGCGCCAAGCGCGCCGGCGCGCCCACCCAGCGCGGGCGGGACGATGTAGTCCTCTATCTTTTCGAGGATGGCCGCGTGGTTGATATAACCGTTCAGCAGGCGCTGCAC
>JBKBID010000044.1:0-23231 GCA_046299515.1 Thermoflexales bacterium
CCCCGGCGAGCGCGGCGAACGCCAGCTCACCAAGATCCTAGAGACGTTGTCCGTTGTGCGCGCGCAAGGCGAGCTCCCATTCGACCGCGTGCTGGGTGCGGAGGCGGTGACGCTGGCGCGCGGGACGACGTTGATCGCTATCTCCGCTTCGCCCGATACCACCTGGGCGCTGGCAGTTCAGCAGATCGTTCACAACGGCGTTCACGTGGTCGCCATCGTGCTTGACAGCCGGTCGTTCGGTGCGGCAGAGTCTAGCGACGACGTGATCGCTGCGCTGGCAAACGCCGGCGCAGTCGTGCGCACGGTGCGGTGCGGATCGTCAATCCCGCAGGCGATTGAAACATGAGGCGCGGCTGACGGCCGGCCACACATGCCGGCTAGGCAGGCTGAGACGCGCGCGCGGGCAACGGCGCGCCGATGCGCCGCAGCGCATAGCCCTGACTGCGCAGATTGGCGATGCGCCAGCGAACGTTGGGAACCGACTCGAACTTGCGACGCAAGCGGGCGATGTGCGGCCGCAGCAATCGAAGGGCATGCTCCATATCGGTGACGGATGGGAAGGCCGCGCGCGCCATCTCCTCGTAGGTCACCAAGCTCGGCGCGCATCGGATGAGCAGCTCGATCAAACTCAGCTCAATCGCGGAGAGGAGGATCGGCGTGTCCTCGAGGATTAACATGCGTCGCGCCATGTTGAGTTCCAGGCCGGTCAGCTCCTGCGTCACGCCGTTGCTCTGCTCTTTGCCGCGCAGCGCCGGTTCTTGACGCGCCGTCGCCAGGTGTGCAGCGACTCGGGCCTTGTCCAGATGAGCCGTCAGCCGGCGGGCAATCTCGTCATCACCATCAGAGAGGGACAGGTAATCTGCAACGCCGATGCGCAGGGCAGCAATGACACGCTCCACAGTCGGCTCCTGGTCGAGCACAACCACCGGCGGGCAAGATGGCAATCCCATCAACGTATCGGCCAGCTCAAGGGTGGCCTGACCGGCGGTGAGATCGAGCAGGATCACGCTCGCTTCCCCGGCGCTCACGCGCGATACGGCATCGCGCGCCCCTGAGACTCGGGCTACGTGATAGCCGCGCTCCACAATCTGTTTGGCGATTCGGTCGCTGGTTTCGCCTGCACCGATGATTAACAATGTCTCTCCAGCGCCATCGTAGTGTGTCATTTCGGTTCAACCTCTTTGATGATTACTTTTAGGGTAAATATTGTATTTAGCTCCAGCTCTCGCGCAAAGGCAGCGCAAACGGAACAATCGGCTGATGCGTTTGCGTCCAGAATTTCTCCGGCCGCAATTAATGTGAAATTATACTCACGCAACGAAAAGCGCTACGCAGCAAATAGACAATTTCAGGTTTTCGCTGAGTCAGTAAATCTCATCCTTGATCTCGCCATCCGCGACCAATACCGCGCGCGTGACGCGCCGGGCGAGATCCTGGTCGTGGGTGACCATCAAAATCGTTTTACCTTCCTCAACGAGCCGGGTGAAGAGATCGAACACCTGGTTGGCCGTCTTTGAATCGAGGTTGCCGGTAGGCTCGTCCGCCACGATGACGGGCGGATCGTTGGCCAGCGCGCGGGCGATGGCGACGCGCTGTTGTTGTCCGCCCGAAACCGCGGAGGGCAGTTTGTGCGCATGCTGCGCCATATCCACATGGGCTAGGAGTTGCATTGCGCGCTCATAACGCTCACGCGGCGGATATGTATTGCAAAAGTCCATCGGCAGCATGACATTTTCAACAAGCGTGAGCGTCGGCAGCAATTGGAAGAACTGAAAAATCACGCCCACATGTTTGCCGCGCCAGACCGCCATCTGACCCTCGCTCAGCTTGTGCACGGCCATATCGCCCACGAAGACCTCGCCGGAGGTTGGCCGGTCAATGCCCGTGATCATGTTGATCAGCGTAGACTTGCCGCTGCCGCTCTTGCCGATTACGGCGACGAATTCGTGCGTGTCCACGCGCAAATTGACGCCGCGCAGGGCATAGAACTTGCCCGCCGGCGTGTCGTAGACCTTCACCACGCGCTTCAGCTCAATCAGGTGGCAGTTGCCGTGCCGGTAGGGATCTTCACAGGTCGTTTCGTCCAGCGTCTCGCTCTGAAGGGGCTGCGCCCTGGTGCGATAGCGTTCTCTGAACAGCGCTAACACGGGCTGAATGTTACCGCTCAAGTTTAGAAGACGATGAAATAGGGGAGATGGTTGACGTGGACAAGCTGAATGCAGCCGGATGCCTCCGCTGCTGCTGGGGGATAATTTGCAGCGCAGTGACTGCAATGATGAAGATCACGCGCATCTATACCGGTCCTGATGGCAAATCGCATTTTGAGGATCTTGAAATCGAGTGTGTCAGCAGCGGACCGATCGGCAAGCTATCCGCCTGGCAACCGGTGACCCGGCTGGCCTTTCGCGAAACGGGGGCGGACTACGATTACGACTGGCACGTTGCCCCGCGCCGCCAATACATTGTGATGCTCGATGGTCACATTGAGGTCGAGGTAGGCGACGGGACGAAGCGGGAGTTCCGCGGCGGGGACGTGTTGTTGGTAGAAGACACCACCGGGCGCGGCCACCGCACGCGCGAACTGAGCGGCAAACCGCGCCGATCGCTATTTATCGCGCTGGAGTGACTCGCAGGGACGACCCACTTATGCGCGCCGCTCGGCCGGCTTGGTTAACGCCGCCGAGCGCGCAGCCGTTCGTCAACTCAGTCCTGCAGCCCCTTTCACCTCTTCGCCTTGCTTGTCGCGTTCGCGCTGCTCGCGCTCCCTCTTGCGGAAATCCACGAAGCGGTAGCCGGTGCCGCGTTCGGTCAGGATATATTGCGGATGAGCCAGGTCCTTCTCGATCTTTTGGCGCAGATAGGTGATGTAGAGGCGCAGATACTGCGTCTCGTCGCGATACTCCCAGCCCCATACTTTGCTGAGCAACGTCTCGTGCGGCACCACCCAGCCGGCGTTTTGCACCAGATGGTAGAGCAGCCGCCACTCAGTAGGGCGTAACTTGATCGGCTTGCCCTCCACGATCACCTCGCGCCGGTTGAAGTCAATCGAAAGCCGGTCGTCCACCTTGATGGGCGCCTTCTCCACCATGGCCGGCAGCTCGGCGCGACGAATGACGGCCTTGATGCGCGTGACCAATTCGCGCGGGCTGAACGGCTTGGTGACGTAGTCGTCGGCGCCGAGCGAGAGGCCCTTCACCTTGTCATCCTCTTCGCCCTTGGCCGTGAGCATGATGACCGGCACATTGCTCTCCTCGCGGATCATGCGCAACGTCTCGAAGCCGTCCATATCGGGCATCATGACATCGAGCAACACGCAATCGGGCAGCAGCTCGCGCACTTTGCGCACCGCTTCCAGGCCATCTTGGGCCTGCACAACCCGGAAGCGCTCCAGCTCCAGGTTCATGCGGATGAAGTTGATCATGCGCGGCTCGTCATCCACCACGAGCACCAGCTTCGAGTCTTCGTTGGCCATAATGCGGCATTATAAGTAAGCCGCGCTGCGTATCACCAACAACCACGGCCGTTGCGTCGTTACAATCGCCGCATGACTCATCGCGCCATACCCATCGCCGTCGTCAAAGGCGCAGGTGACCTGGGCACCGGCGTCGCATATCGTTTGTGGAAGTGCGGTTTTCGCGTGCTGTGCACCGACCTGGAGAAGCCGCTCGTCATCCGGCGCGCGGTCGCGTTCGCTTCGGCGCTCTACGACGGACGCATTACGGTCGAGGGCATACAGTGCGAGCGGGTGTTCTACGCCGACGAGGCGATCTACCTGTGGCAGCGCGACACCCTGGCCGTGGTCGCCGATCCGGTCGGGCGCGTAGTCGAGTCGCTGCAGCCGGAAATTGTCGTAGACGCCATCATGGCCAAGCGCAACCTCGGCACGACGATCCACGACGCGCCATGCGTGGTCGCGCTAGGCCCGGGCTTTGTCGCCGGCGAGGATTGCCACGCGGTGATCGAAACCCAGCGCGGGCATGATTTGGGGCGCGTGATCTGGTCGGGCAGCGCCTCGCCGAATACGGGGACGCCCGGCAAGGTCGGCGGCGAGGATGCGCGGCGCGTCGTGCGCGCGCCGCGCGACGGCGTCTTCTACGGCCGGCGCGCCATCGGCGACCACGTACAGGAGGGGGAAGTGATCGCCCAGATCGAGGACGCGCCGGTGCGCGCGACGCTCAATGGGGTGTTGCGCGGGCTGTTGCATGACGGCGTGCAGGTCAGCGCAGGGCTGAAAGTGGCCGACATTGACCCGCGCGGTGAACCGCGCTACTGCTTCTCGATCAGCGACAAGGCGCTGGCCGTCGCCGGCGGCGTGCTGGAGGCGGTGTTCAGCATGCGCGAGCGGTGGCAAACAGCGCGCGGCGCCGGATCACAGCGATGATGAGAATGCCGGCATCTCCGCATAGGGCGTGAAGCACGGCGGGCCGGCGGCATAGCGGATGCGCTTCGTCGTCAACTCGGCCACGCATGACCACAGCGTCGTGAGCGAGCCGCTTAGGCCGCACATCGGCGCGCTCCGGTCGGCCATGACCGCTTGGGCATGATCGAGCAGCGCATCCACCGATAAATCGGCGCGATGCGCCGGTCGGTTACCCTGCCCCAGCAGGAAGGCCAGCCGGCATTCCGAGTTCGCGAATGTGCGGCTGCCTTGCAGAGGACGCATATCGGGATGTCGGAAGTGGTTCGTGACCGCGCAGATGTCCTGTGCGCCCGATGCCGGGTCGCGCTCGATCACCCGCACGCGGCGCGGGTCGGCCTCGATCACGAAGGCGTCGCGCGCATCGGCCACCAAGTAGTTCAGCGCGCTGAGGTGCGGGATGCGCATCAACAGGTCGCGCGCCTCGTGCGCCGTGCGGCATAGCTCCAGCGCGATGCGCAACACGAGGTGAAACGGCACGCCCGGCTTTACCTCGTCTTCGGTCGGCGTCTCGGTCATCACTACGTGCAGCGAGGCGAACAGGCCATGGCTATTCAGCCCATCGTATCGGCCGCAGGGCACGCTGCCGCGCGCGCCGATGCTGGGATTGGCGCAGCAGTCCGGCACAAAGCGAATGCGCTGCCGGCGGGCCTGTTGTGGCAGGTAGTCATAGTTGCGGCCGACGACCACGCGGCGCACCTCCTCGCCGGCGGTCGTCCGGGTGGAGATGAACCAGACGAAGGTCGAACAGCCCTCGGCCAGCTCGCGGCCGGCGGTCTGCGCCGGCGACAGTCGGGCCTTCAGATTCACTCGGCAGCACTTGCGCCACAGCTCACGGGCCGGCAGGCGCTGGGCGTCGGCGTAGGCGCGCAGCTCGTCCACCAGGTGAGGGTGAATGTCGCGCACCACATCGAGACAAGCGTCCGCAAAGCGCGCCGACGGCGGCGGCCACCACCAGAACTGCATGCGAAAGGGCGGGTCGGCCTCGCCCAGCGCATAACCGAGTTGGGCGTGGCTGCCATGCAGGTCGAAGAGGCGATAGTCGGGCGCTTCGTCCAAAGGCGATAGGCCGGCGGAAGGCTCCATCGGCGGAAATTATCGCATCGGCGGCAGCTCACCGACCGAATCGAGTCTGAGCGGATGGCGCTGCCGCCGTTTAGCCCGCCGATAGCCTCTGGAACACAGACAAACGCACATTCCTAAACCAGCCCCAGCCAATACAGCGGATAGAGATATTTGGCGGAGTGCGCCGTGTAGCCGTAAGGCGTGAGCGCGAGGTTGACGAACGCGACGGCGCACAACAACAGCGCGCTGCGCAGCAAGGGCGGCGCATCCGGCCAGCCGCGCCGGATGCGCAGACGATTCCATCCGTGCTCGGCCACCAATATCAACCCTAATCCGAAGCCCCACGCAGCGCCGAATACACTCACCGAGTGCCACAGCCCACATGCCGTCATGGTCAGCAACACGTTGCGCAGCGGATGGCGCCGGTGGCCGCCTAGCGGTTGATACACGTAATCGTTCAACCAGCGCGTCGTGGTGATGTTCCAGTTGCGCCAGAAGTCGCGCATGCGGCTAATGCGCGCCATCTTGAGCACGGGCGCGAAGTTCTCCGGCAGCGTGATGCCGTATAGGCTGGCCGCGCCGATGCCCAAATCCATGAACGCCGAAAAGCCGATGTAGTAGGCGATGGCCGAGACGATCGCCGCGACGAAGAGTTCGAGGAACGGCCGTCCGGCGGGGCTGAGCAAAATCGCGTTCGGGTTGAACGCGGCGAAGACGAGCGCTAAGCAGACGCCTTTGAACAACGCCTGCGCGATGCGGAAGATGCCCTTGCGCAGGCGCGCGACCTCCAAACGCCTCGGCAGCGCGGCGAACTGCGCCGACCAATCCTGGTAGCGGATAAGCGGCAGGTGCACGAAGGTCGGGAAGAACAGACACCAGGCGGCGTAGGTGAGCGGATGCGACGGAATCGGCGCGCGCGGCGTCGCTCCGTCGGGCCACGGCCCGGCTCCATAGTCCACGCTGAAGTGCACCAGCCGCAGGAAGGCGAACGCTGCCGTGAGGCCGATGGTGGGCAACACGTATTCCGGCGTCAGGCCCGACCAGTCCAGCCAGGGCGTGAACGTGAGCAAACCGAACAAACCGTGCAGCGCGACGTAGAGCGCGACGACGCCGGCGACGATCCACGCCCGAGGCGCGCCCCGGCAAACGGCGAGATAGACCAGCGCGCAGATCGCCGCGGCAACTATAACCAGCATCATCGGCCGTTGATAGCCCAGCAGCACGATCGCGATGCTGATGGGGATGAGCGCTTTAGGACGGTGCGCGTGCGGAACTAGCCAGTAGGCAATCGCGCCGAGGCCGATGGCCGCCAGCGCGCGAAACGACACCAGCACCTGCAGCGCGCTGGCGACATAGGGCCAAAGCTGCTCGAATGACGCGATGGTCATGGCTGCTTACAATCGGCAGTCTATGCAACTTCCCGACCTGCGCATTTTGCCGCTCGATCTCCTCATCCCGCACGAGCGCACCGACCCGCGCCGCGTCAACCCGCTGCTCGCGCGCATCCGCGACGAAGCCGTCCTGCGCAACCCACCCATCGTCGCGCCGTTCGGCGACGGCGACAAGCAGTTCGTCGTGCTCGACGGCGCCAACCGCATCGCCGCCATGCGCGCGCTTGAGGCGCCGCATGTGCTCGTCCAGGTCGTGGACTACAGCCAGGTGCGCTTGGGCGTGTGGCATCATGCTATCACTCAGTGCAGCGCAGAGGAATTGCTGGCGAAAATCCGAAGCATCCCCGGGCTGCACATCTGCGAAGTCGACCTCACTCACGCGCGCGCTATGCTGGCGCGGCGCGAAGCGCTGGCCTTCATTTCATGCGATCACAGCCATAAGACCGACATCATTTGCGGCGGCAGCGACGCGCGCGAACGCACCGAGCTGCTCAACCAGTTAGTGGGCATGTATGAGGGCTGCGCCAAAGTGCAGCGCACCACCAGCGACAACCTGCACGAGGTGCAGCAGTCGTTCTCCGACGCCAGCGCGGTAGTGGTCTTCCCGCGTTACGAGCCGGCGGAAATCGTCGAGCTGGCGCGCACCGGCGTGATGCTGCCCGCCGGCATCACGCGCCATGTGTTGCCGCTGCGCGCCCTGCGCGTGAACTACCCGATGGCGATCCTGCGCAGCGACATGCCGTTGGCGCAAAAGCAGGGGCACTTGAGCGAGTGGATTCATGAATGCGTCATGAACCGGCGCGTGCGGACTTACGTCGAGCCAACGGTGCTGTTCGACGAGTGAGGGCGAGAGTCATCCGCCTCGTCGCCCGTCGTTGGTAGAATCCGCGCGTCATCGTGTCCGGGGGCCGAACTGCGTTGAACCACTCCGTCCGCTGTGTCACTGCTGCGCTCCTGTCTGCGGCGCTCGCGCTGACATCGCTTCGTTTATCCGCTGCCTACGCGCAAGATCAGCCGCCGCCTGTGGCGTCACCCACTGCCGATCCCAGTGCGCCATCTCAGCCGCCGGTCGAAGCCCAACCGGCCGAGCTGCCCACGGCAGTGATCGAGGTGGTGGCGACGCCGGAGCCTACGGAGCCCCCCATCATGCCGCCCCGCAGCGACGACCCACTGGTGCACTTCGTCCAAGTGGGAGAGACGCTGCACAGCCTCGCGGCGCAGTCCGGCTTCTCGGTCGGCGACCTTGCCCAGCGCAACCGGCTCACCAGCCCCTATCTTTTGCTGGTCGGTCAGCAGATCCGCCTGCCGGCGCCGCCGTCGAACAACATCCGGTTGTATCGCGTGTCGGCCGGTGAAACCTTGACGAGCATCGCCGCGCAGTATGGCATCTCGCCTTATGCGCTGCGTCGCGTCAACGATCTGCCGTGCAGCGCGTGCCTGGTGTTCGGCCAAACGCTGCGCATCCCACAGGCCGGCGCACCGAGCAACCTACCGGAGCCGTTCGAGCGGATCGAGGTCGCGCCGATCGTGCCGCGCCAGGGCGAAGTCGTCGTCGTGCGCGTCGCCGCGCGCACGCCGCTGCAACAGATCACCGGCTTGTTGGCCGACCAGCCCATGCGCTTCGCCCAGAAGGACGGCGAATACATCGCGCTAAGCGGCGTGGCGGCGCTGCAAGAACCGGGCATCTACCCGATTGTCATTCGCGCCATCACGCAAGACGGCCTGGCCGGCGTCGCGCAGGGAAGACTGCAGGTGGGCGCCGGCCGATTCGGCTACGAGACCCTCAACCTCAACGCCAAGTTAATGCCGCTGCTCGAACCTCAGGTCAACCAGGAAGAGCGCGCCGAACTCGACGCGATCTTCAGCGACTTTTCGGGCACGCAATGGTGGCAGGGGCCGCTCCAGTGGCCGATCAACAGCAAGATTGTGTCGTACTACGGCACGCGGCGCAATTTCAATCGCGGCATGCTGAACACCTTCCACAGCGGCATAGATCTCTCGGCGCGCATCGGCACCCCGGTCAAAGCCGCCGCGCCTGGGCGGGTCGCCGCTGCGCAGACGTTCCCGATTCGCGGCAACGTCATCATCCTAGATCACGGGCGCGGCGTGTTCACCGTGTATTGTCACCTGTCGAAGTTCGAGGTCGAAGTCAACCAGATCGTCAACGCCGGCGATGTGATCGGCTACACCGGCAACACCGGCCGCAGCCTGGGCCCACACCTGCACTTCGAGCTGGCCGTAGGCGGCGTGACCGTCAATCCGCTGGCGTGGCTGGAGCGCGAGTTGCCCTGAGATGCGTCTATCCTCGCTGTTCGGCGCCACGTTGCGCGAGGCGCCCGCCGGCGCAGAACCGGCCGCCCAACGGTTGCTGTTGCGCGCCGGCTTCATCCGTCCGCTCGGCGCAGGCCTGTTCGCTTACCTGCCGCTCGCCCATCGCACGCTGACCAGGGTCGAAGGCGTGCTGCGGGAAGAGTTGACCGCCATCGGCGGACAAGAGATGCGCCTGTCGGCGGCGCTGCCGGCCGAGATGATCAAAACAACTGACGGCGAGGCGGCGCGCTTCACAGACCGCAAGGCGCGCGACCTGGCGCTGGGGGCGTCCTGGGAAGCAGCCATCGCCGAGATGGTCAGGAAGGAGATTCGCTCACATCGCCAACTGCCGCAATTGCTATTCCACATCCAGCCGCAGTTTCGCGACGAGCTGCGCCCGCGCGCCGGCCTGCTCGACGCGCGCGAGTTCACAGCGCTGGAGGCGTTTGGGGTGTGCGCGGACGAAGCCGGCGCGCAAGCGCAAGAAGCCGCGCTGCGCGAGGCGTGGCAGCGCGCCTTCCGACGTTGCGCGTTGCCGGTGAGCATCGTCGAAGCCGGCCTGGGCAGCGCAATTGCGCACCGGTTCGTCTATCTCACATCGGAAGGCGAAGATGAGATCGTCATGTGCGACGGATGCGGTTACGCCGCCGACCGCCGCATGGCGACCTTCCGCAAGCCGCCGGGGGAGGCCGAGCCGCTCCGACCGATGGAGAAGGTCGCCACGCCCGACGCCAGGACAATCGAGGCGCTGGCGCGCTTCCTCGACATCCCCAAGCGCAGGACGGCTAAGGCAGTCTTCCTCGTAGCGACGCGCCCGGCAGCCGAGGGCCGACAAGCCCGCTTCGTCTTCGTCGTCATTCGCGGCGACTTGGAGGTGAGCGCGGCTAAGCTGGCCGCCGCGCTTGGCGCGGCCGAGCTGCGGCCGGCGACCGATGACGAGATCCGCGCCATCGGCGCAGCGCCGGGATATGCTTCGCCGATCGGGCTGGCAGAGCGCATCAAACGCGCGCCGTGGCCGGCGGTCGTCGTCGTGGACGATAGCGTGCCGGCTTCGCCGAACCTGGTCGCCGGCGCGAACGAAGTCGGCTATCACCTGCTCAATACGAACTACGGCCGAGACTATGTCGCGGACATCGTGGCCGACATCGCCGCCCCCAATGCGGGCGATGCCTGTCCGCGTTGCGGCGCGCCGCTACAACTTGCGCGCGGCGTCTCGATCGGCCACCTGCGCCGGCTCGGCGCGCAGGGCGCAGAAGCATCTTCGACATACCTGGCGAGCGACGGCGCATCGCGGCCGGCGATGATGCTGAGCGCCGGCGTCAGCATCAGCCGATTGATGGCGTGCATCGCCGAGCAGCATCACGACGACGGCGGGCTGCTCTGGCCGCCGAGCGTCGCGCCGTATGCCGTGCATCTCGTCGCGTTGGCCGGCCGCGACGGCGACGCCCTGGCCCAAGCCGAGGCGCTCTACCAAGCGCTGCAGCGCGCCGGGGTCGAGACGCTCTTCGACGACCGCGCCGAATCGCCCGGCGTGAAGTTCGCCGACGCCGACCTGATCGGACTGCCGCTGCGCATCACCGTTGCGCCAAAGTCGTTGGCCGCCGGCGGCGCCGAGTTCAAGCGCCGCGACGCCGACGCGCGGGAGATCGTGCCGCTCGGCGAGGCGGTCCGACGCGCGCAGGACATGCTCAACCGCATGGCCGCCGAAGTCCAGGCCGGCGCATGGCGCGCTCAGACGAATGCCGAATAGCCGGTGATGGCCTTGCCCACGATCAGGCTGTTGATCTCGTACGAGCCTTCATAGGAATACACCGCCTCGGCGTCGGCGAACAGGCGCGCGATGTCATGCTCCAGCAGGATGCCGTTGCCGCCCAGCATAGCGCGGGCGATGGCGACCGTCTCCCGCATCTTCTCGGTGCACCAGGCCTTGGCCAGCGAGGATCGCTCCGGCGAGACGCCGCCTTCGCGCTGCATCAGCTTGGCCAATTGCGCCATCATGCTCTGCATGGCCGTGACGTTGCCGAGCATCTTGGCCAAGTTGAGCTGCTGAATTTGGAAGGCGGCGATCGCGCGCCCGAATTGCTCCCGCTGCAGCGCATAGGCCAGCGCGCGCTCATACGCCCCGCGCGCGATGCCGACGGCTTCCCAGGCCACATCGGCGCGCGCGTTCGTTAACTGGCGCGCCACGTCGTCGAACGTCCGCGCGCCGGGCAGCCGGTTGGCCTCCGGCACGCGACAACCCTCTAGCCGGATCATCACGTTCTGCACCACGCGCTTGCTGATCTTGTCGTGGATCTTCTCGACGTGATAGCCCGGCGTGCCGCGCTCCACCAAAAAGCCGTTGACGGCGCCGGTCTCGGCGTGCTTGGCCCAGATGCAGTTCACGTCGGCGAACGTGGCGTTGCCGCTCCACTTCTTCTCGCCGTCGAGCACCCAGGAGTCGCCCTCGCGGCGAGCGGTGGTGAGCAGGCCGCGCGCCGCCCCGCTGCCGACCAACGGCTCGGTCAACACCCACGAGCCAATCTTCTCGAAGCGCAGCATGGGCGGCAGCCAGCGGTCTTTCTGTTCCTGCGAGCCAAACAGCCAGATCGAAGTCATGCACAGTCGGCGGTGCACGCCGATAAATGAGCACAGCGACGGATCTACCCGCGCTATCTCAGCGGTGAGCATGCCGGACAGCAACGGCGACATGCGCGGGTAGTGCGTCTGGCCTTTGCCGATGGTGTCCATCGTCAGCGCGCCGATCTTCGGGATGAGCTGCATGGGGAATTCGCCGCGTTCCCAGTAATCGTTGATGATCGGCGCAACCTCGTCGCGCATGAACGCGCGCCAGCGCAGCAGGATGGCGCGCTCGTCGTCGCTCAGCTCCGATTCGATGTCGTACAAGTCGCCGTTGATCGGCGGCGGCTGTTTCATGGATGATTGAGACATGGATACTTCCTCGCAAGCGGCGCAGATTGTGCCTGCGCCGGCCTGAACCGCGCTTTACTGCGTTTCGGGATAGGCGCTGTCGGCGGCCGGCGGCTTAGCCCATGTTGCGCCGCGCCCTCGGTCGTTCCGGCACGAACAGGCTCATGCAGAAGACCAAGATAGGCAGCAAGGTGATCAGCGTCATTACCGCGGGCAAGCCGGCTACGTCGGCCATCCCGCCGAGCAGGCTAACGCCCAGCCCGCTGGCGCCGTAGGCCAAGCCGAGCGTCAGGCCGCCGGCCAGGCCGACGTGGTTGGGCATGGCCTCCTGCACCATCACCACGCTGATCGGCCACGGCATGGTAATGAACGCGCCGGCGATGCTGATGGCGATGAGTTGAGCCAGGCCCTCGCTGCGCAGGAAGACGAACAGCGCAGCCAGCACGATCAGCATCGCCAGGCACATCGTGTTGCGCCGGCCGATGCGTTCACTGATCGGGCCGCCGAGGAGCGTGCCAAATGCGCCGCTGAAGATCAACGCCGACACCATCGCGCCGATGCGTTCCTTCGGCAAGTCACTGTAGCCGGTGAAGTAGAGCGGGATGAACGTCTGCAAGCCGCTCAGGATCAGCGAGCGGACGGCGATCAAGGCGAGCAGGAAGACGACCAGCCAGAACATGCGCCGGACGTTCGCCGGCGTCGTCGTTGCGCCGGGCAGCCGGTTGCCGGCAACGCCGCCGGCGCGCGCGCCAAACGCCCGCCGCTGCGCGAACAATGCGCCTGTGGCTATCAAGGTCGGCGCGATCATGCCCAGCGCGCCGGTCGCGCCGTAGGCGGCGATCAGCAGCGTAGCCAGAAAAGGGCCGAGGGCGAAGCCCAGATTGCCGCCAAAGAAGAAGAACGACGTGCCGCTGGCCGGCTTATCCCCGCTCACCGCGCGGACGGCGGATAGCCCTTCGGGATGGAAGGCCGCCGAGCCAAGCCCGCTCAACACAACGGCGACCAGCACCAGCCAGTAGCTGGGCAACAGCGTCACGCTCACCATCGCCACGCCGCATAGCAGCGCGCCGGCGAACATCAACCAGCGCATCGGCTTCTGATCGCCGAGGATGCCGAACAGCGGCTGCGCCACAGCGATCACCAGATTGTTCACGCTGACGATCAGCGCGGCCAAGCTGTAGTTGAGGCCGAACGAGGCCAGCAGCAACGGCAGCAGCACGGTCAACGAACTGGTCTGCATGTCCACGCTAATGTGCGCCAGGAAGACGGAGAACAGCGGAAGCCTTTTGACAGCGGAGGCCGGCGACGCGGCCGAATCGGACACAAACGGTTGGGCTTGGGCGGGGACTGAGGTGGCCATTGGACACTGAAAAGCGAATAGGGCGATTGCCGCTTACTTTACCGCACGTGACGCTTGACGCGCCCTGAGCGCCGAGCGCGAAATCTGCTCTAGAATCCTCGCATGTCCACCTTAAACGCGATTAACGTCACGATTTGGCACGAGTACCGCCACGAGAAGACGCACAAGGTCGTCGCCGACCTATATCCTCAGGGCATGCACCAAGCGATCGCCGAGGGGTTGCGCCAGAATGACCGCGGCGGCGAGTTCATCATCCGCACCGCCACGCTGGACGAGCCGGAGCACGGCCTGCCGCCGGCCGTGCTGGACGCCACCGATGTGCTGATCTGGTGGGGCCACGCGGCGCACGGCGAAGTGCGCGACGACGTGGTCGAGCGCGTCGTCAGGCGCGTGTGGGACGGCATGGGGCTGATCGTGCTGCACAGCGGCCACTTCTCCAAGCCGTTCAAGCGACTGATGGGCACGGATTGCGCGCTGCGCTGGCGCGAGGCCAACGACAAGGAGCGCCTCTGGGTCGTCAACCCCGCCCATCCAATCGCCCAGGGCCTGCCGGATTACTTCGAGCTGGATTCCGAGGAGATGTACGGCGAGTTCTTCGGCGTCCCGGAGCCGGACGAGCTGGTGCTCATCAGTTGGTTCACCGGCGGCGAGGTGTTCCGCAGCGGCTGCTGTTGGCATCGCGGCATGGGCAAGGTGTTCTACTTCCGCCCCGGCCATGAAACCTATCCGACCTACTTCAATCCGCTGGTTCGACAGGTCATCGCCAACGGCGCGCGCTGGGCTGCGCCGACGCGCGTCGCCTCGTTCACGCGCGATGTGTCACGGCCCTCGAAGCCGCTCGAAGACCTAGGCGTAGGCGAGCTGACCAAGGACCCGTCGCTGCACGGCCATTGAGGCCGAACCACATGGTTAATCGCAAGGCTGCGCCGGCTCACAGATGCGATAGCTCTGCCCAAATAACGTAAAAACGACCGGCTGTGAGGTCTGCGGCCTGGCGAAGGAGAGCTGGAACACCAACGTCTCGCCCGGCGTGATATTCCACGGGAAGGCCGGCAGGCTGGAGTTGAGCGGGTATAGCTGGCCGCCCGGCCCGCTCAGCGACACGTCGCGCAACGAACCGGAGAGGAATTGACCGGTCAGGTTGCGCACGTTGCCGACGATGCGCAGCTCGTTCCCCTCCGGCGAGATTTGCGCGTTGAGAATCGTGACGTCGGCGATCGGCGCGCTGGTGGGCGCCGGCGTCGGCGGAAGCGCGATCGGGCGATACGGGATGGCCACCTTGGCGATGTAGGGGCTTGTCTTATCCAACGAGAAGCGCCACTCCAGGCTGGGGCCGGAGAGCGTGTTCGGCACTTCAAATCCGGCGGTCGCGGTGATGGTCTCGCCGGGCTGCAACGCCCCCTGAGTGAAACCCCGACCGCCGGCAGCGGCCGAGGCCTCGCGCGAGAACGGGATGGCTATGCCGGTGACGTCGGCAATCTCGCTGAAAAACTGGCTGGCGTCCAGGATTCGCGTGACCACGTTGGTCACCTCGAAGTCCACCTGCAAATAGCTCTTGCCCGCCGGCAAGCCGACCGTCGAACCCGGCAACAGCCGCTGGTTGATCACGCGGACGCGCGCATCGCCCAGGTTGATCGGCGTGCCGATCGCGGTGAGCTGGTTGGGAGTGCTTTCGTCGGTGAAAGTTGCGATTACGATCCGGCGTTGGTCGCCGCCTTCACCCAGCAGCACCAACGTGAGCCGTGGGCTGTTCTGCGCGAGCAGCGTCCCGACGTCGTCGTTGCGGATGGCGTCCTTTTGCGCGACGCGGTAGCGCTGTGTGCCCAGGTTGGTGTCCAGCAGGATCAAATCGCCGGAGCTGAGCGACTCTATGACTGCGCGATTCTCCGGCGACGCATGCAGGCCGACCACGTAATTCACAAACGTGCCGGGCACCCAAAACGCGGTCTTTTGCGCGCCTGGGTCATATTGCCATCGCGCGCCCTGCACGTCCATCGGCACAAGGCGATAAGCATTGACGCCGATGTTGAGTCGGCTTGGAACCGGCGCCGGCTGGATCGCGTCGTTGACGCGGATGACGAGCGCATCGGTGGCGCGAGCGGTAGGCTCATCTTTGACCGGCGCTCGCGTCGCTTCGGCAATTTCCGGGCCGGGCAGGAAGGGGCCTGGGCGCTCCGAGAGCAACACCAGGCTCAGGATAAAGCACGACAGCGCGCAAATGCCCAGCAACGCCAGGCCGCTGACCAACAGCAGAGGACGCCCGCGCGGGTCGTTCCACAGCGGGCTGAGAACCGCGCTGAGCGAGCTGGACAACCGCTTGCGCGCGCTGCTTGCTCCCTCGTCTTCTTCCCACCGACCGGCGGCGCTCTCCGGCGTCCCCCAATCATCTGGGTCTTCCTGCGGGGTCGTAGTGGGTGCCATATCGGGATTTTATCCGGAGCAGGCGTCGCCAAACGCCAAGCGTGGGCCATTGAGGCGCTTGCGCCTGCGCCGTTTACCCGCCGCCGGCGGGCCCGCCCAACCCGCCTTCGGTCAAGCGGCGCAGGTCAGATAGAACAGCGTCCACTTCCTCAAGCGTGAGCGGCGAGCCGTCCTTCTTGGTCAACATGCCGCCGGCGATGCGCTCCGCCGCTACCTCGCGAATGGTGACGTTGCGCTTCATGGCTTCTTTCACCAGCTCGGCGCCGGCCAGATAGCCGATGATGGGATTGAGCGCTGTAACCACGATGGCGTTCTTCGCCAACCAGCCGGTCGCCTTCTCCGGCTGCGCCACAATGCCGACGACGCAGAACTTGACGAAGGCGTTGATCGAGCCGATTGCCACCTGCATCATCTCGTTCAGGTTGTGGGCGATGATGGGCATCATGACGTTCAGCTCAAGCTGGCCGGCCTGCGCCGCCAACGCCACCGTGTGATCGCAGCCTTGGATGTGGAACATGGCCATGTTCAGCATCTCGGCCAGCACCGGATTGACTTTGCCCGGCATGATGGACGAGCCGGGTTGCACGGCAGGCAGCCGGATCTCATCCAAACCGGTGGTGGGGCCGGAGCTGAGCAGGCGCAGATCGTTGGCGATCCGCGTGAGCGTGATGGCCAGCGTGCGCATGCTGGCGCTGAAGTCCGCCGGGTCGGCCATGCTCTGCATCCCCTCGAACAAATTGTCGCTTTCGTAGAGCGGCTGGCCGAGCAGGCGCGAGAGCGCCTGGACCATGCGCCGATGGTATTCGGGATGCGCGTTCAGGCCGGTGCCGACGGCCGTGCCGCCGATCGGCATGCGTCGCAGCGCATCGGCAGCGCGATTGATGCGCTCCAGGTCGCGTTCCACCGCGCGCGCGTAGCCGCCGAATTCCTGGCCCAGCCGGATGGGCACGGCGTCTTGCAGGTGGGTGCGGCCGGACTTCACGATGGGATCGAACTCCCTCGCCTTGGCCCACAGCGCGTCAATCAGCCCTTGCACCGCAGCTTGCAACTCCGGCAAACGCCACAACACACCCAGGCGAATCGCCGTGGGCGTGGTGTCGTTGGTGGACTGCGCCATGTTCACGTGGTCGTTGGGGCTGACCGGCTTCTTTTCGCTGCTGTTCAGCGACACGCCGAGGATCTCGCTGGCGCGGTTGGCGATGACCTCGTTGGTGTTCATATTGTGGCTGGTGCCTGCGCCGGCTTGAAATGGGTCCACGACAAAATGTTCGTTGAACTTGCCGGCCATGACTTCCTCGGCAGCCTGAATGATGGCGTCGGCGATGCGCGGCTCCAGCAAGCCCAAGTCGCGATTTACCTCGGCGGCGGCGCGCTTGATGGCGGCCATGCTCCACACGAACGCGAAGTAAGGTCTGCGCCCCGTGATGGGGAAGTTGTTGACCGCGCGCTGCGTCTGGGCGCCGTAATAGGCGTGAGCCGGCACGCGCACTTCACCCAGGGAATCTTTCTCGATGCGGTATTCCATACGGTTCTGCCTCGTGGGAGTGTGTGAACGCGAAGGATTATCGCTCAAGCCGTGCCGAACTGTCGGTCGCCGGCGTCGCCCAGGCCAGGCACGATGTAGCCGATGTCGTTCAGGTGATCATCCAGCGCCGCCAGGTAGATCTGCACGTCGGGGTGCGCTTCGCTGAGTCGCTTCACCCCCTCCGGCGCGCCGATCAGGCCGACGAACTTAATGCGCTGCGCCCCCCAACGCTTCAGGATATCCACGGTCGCCACGGCGCTGCCGCCGGTGGCCAGCATCGGATCCAGCACCAGACACACCTGAACCGTCGGGCCAAC
Organism: Thermoflexales bacterium; assembly: GCA_046299515.1. Taxonomy (GTDB): domain Bacteria; phylum Chloroflexota; class Anaerolineae; order J036; family Brachytrichaceae; genus JAAFGM01. The sequence goes on from JBKBID010000044.1 coordinate 17,717, forward strand.
CGGCAACTTGTTGTAATACTCCACCGGCCGCAAAGTGCGTTCGTCGCGATAGAGGCCGATGTGCCACACTTCCGCAGATGGCAGCATCTCCAGCGCGCCCTCGACCATACCCAGGCCGGCGCGCAAGATCGGGATCAGGCCGACGTTCTCGGCCAACTTGTAGCCGGTCGCCGCGCCCATCGGCGTCGTAATCGGCAGCTCGACCAACGGCAAGTCGGATGTCGCCTCGATGACGAGCATCATCGCCAGCTCGCGCACGACTTCGCGGAACTTCTTCGGTTCGGTCTTCTGGTCGCGGAGGATAGTGAGCTTGTGCAGTGCAAGCGGATGGTGGCAAATGTGCAGTTGTGTCGTCACGATTGTCGCCTCAACCTTTTGATTCGCCCGATTCTACCGAAGGCGAGCGGCGCGGCTATGCGCGGCCAGAGGCGATGACCGACGCAGCAGAGGCGGAGGACGTGAAACAGAGACGCGCTGTGGGCAGTCCGGTCACACAGCGCGTCCCCAGTGGTCTATCCAGCTAACGAGCAGCCTGCTCGTCGCGCTTCTCGGTGGCGTGCTGCGGCAACTGGCTCTCCTCGACGGCGTTTCGGTCGGTCGCCAGAAAGAGCACAAACAGCCCGGCTGAGCCGAGCAGCAGCAGCACCACGCATAACAGCGATTCTGTGCTTGGGATGAGCATGTTCAACCTCCCGCTTCGGCGATTAGTTGCTGTCGCCGGTCATCAGCCGCTAGTCGCCGTTCATAAGTCATAACACCTAAGTACCCGGAACGTCCGTCAACCCGGCGAATGCCGATCGGCCTTTCTCACGAGTGACGAACGCCTCACGCGGCATCGCGATCAACAACGCCAGCGCCACGGCGATCAACACCATCTCAACGGCATATACGGTCGTATAGCCTCGGGCCAGGTCGCCGGTGACGCGCGAGACGACATCGCGCAGGTTGCTGCCGGCCAGCGCGGCCAGCCCGGCCGCCGACGTCTGCGCCAATCCCCACATGCCGACGTACATGCCGGCCGTCTTGATGTCGGCTAGAGAAACGACCAGCGAGAGCGTGGAGATCAGGAACAAGCCACTGGCCACGCCGATCACGCCCGTCCCGCTGATGAACATCGCCGCCGAGTGGTTCGCGCTGGCCATGGCGATCAGGCCAAAGCCGGCCAGGCCGACCAGGCAGGCGGCCAGCGTGACCGGGATCGGCGAATCCAGGCGTGGAATGACCTGCCAGGCGATCAGCATGGCGATCAGCATACCGATGCCCCACATGGCCGTGAGCCGAGTGGTCTCTGCGACGCTCATGCCGAGCACCTGTCCGCCGTACGGTTCCAGCAGGACATCCTGCGCCGTCAGCCCCAGCGTGCCGAAGAACAAGACGGCGAAGAACAGGCGCATCTTCGGCGTCCCCAGCACCGTCCAGATTTGGCTGGAGAAATCTTCCGCATCGTCCTCCAGCTCCACGGGCTGATCCTGCTTCCAGATGGCCGCGATGGCCAACACCAGGAAGATCACCGAGGCCGATTGCATCACCTGGATCAGCTTCATCGGATGGAAGTCCTGCAAGAAGAAGCCGATGACGAACGCGCTGATGATCTGGCCGGTGATCAGCGCAATCCACAGCAGCGCCATGGCGCGGCTGCGCTCATGCTTGGGGGTGAGGTCGGTGACCAGCGCTAGGTAGCCGGTTTGCCCGACGTGCGTCCCGACGGCATACAGCAGGAAGATCAGCGTGCAGAAGAAGACGGCGACGGGGAAGGGCACATCGCTGTGCAACTGGGACGCTTTGCTCAGCAGCAACAACGAGAACGGCGCGGCAGACAGGCCGCAGAACACGAACATCGTGCCATACCAGGCGTAGGGCAGGCGCCGGTAGCCGAAGGTCTTCTTCTCCTTATCGGAGCGGAAGCCCATCAGCGCGCGCACGGGAGCAACAAACAGGCCGAGGCTGAGCAGCCAGCCGACGATGCCGGCCGGGATGCCCTCTTCCGCGATCAGCACGCGGTTCAGCGCGCCGTTGAACACGACCACGCTGAACCCCAGGCCAAGCTGAAAGAGGCTGAGTCGCAGGAGACGTTTGTTAATCGCCACGATGCTTTCGAGTGAGAGATTAGAGGTTGGTTAGCTGGAAGGTCGGGGGCCATTTCCAAGCGCCAGCCTCTAATCTCTCGAACTACTGCGACGGCAGCTTCGGCGCAGGCACCGGCAGATCCACCAGCGGTTTGATCTGCGGATCGCTCACCTTCTGCGGCACTTCGCCTTCGCCGGGCAGGTAGGCGCCGGGCGGCACGACGTTGCCGCGGTGACACATCCAGCAGTTCGGCTGCGCCAACGCGCCGCGCGTCGGGTCGGCCTTCGGCATCTGCGGGAACCAGTTGATGGCGATGTCTTGCACCATGCCGAGCATGTGGCGAGACTGCGACTTGGGCCACTTGAACGTGCCGTCTTCCAGCACGTAGGACTTGAAGTAGCCGCCGTAGTGGCAGAAGTCGCAGCCGACGGCCAGCGCCGTGTTCATGTGGTACATCGCCGCCTGGTTGCGGTAGGTGTCGTTCAGGCCGGCCGGCGTATCCTTTTTGGCGGTTACCTGGAAGTAGTTGACGTTGCCCTGCGCGTCGGGCCGGACCGCCAGCAGTTTGTCGTCCACGATCTCGTAGCTGGCAGGCGGCTTGCCGTTCAGCGTGATGCCGTAGTGCTTCATGTCATACTGCGTCGGGTTGCCGCCGCCGGCGATGCCGAACATGGCCAGGTTCTCGATCGTGGGCACGTTCTTCTGGTCGGTGTTCCAGAACTGCGCCTTGCCATAGTGACAGGTCGCGCACTGCAGTTGATACAGCGGCTGACCCGGTGGCCGTGGGATGCTGCTGATCCACTTATTCTGCAGCTCGAACTGCATGATCAGCATCGCCTTGGCCACGGTCTTTTGTGGCTTTTCGTAGGCGGCGAAGTTCTGCAGGTTGTGGCAGTACTCGCAGCTCTGGCCAACGCCGGGCGTGAAGTACTTGCTCATGTACTCGAACACCTTGGCCGTGGAGTTGTATTGCGGTCCGAGATACTGGGTGAGCACCTGCACGTTGACCGTCTGCGGATTCTGCTGTTGCCAGACGTTGTATGCCTGAAGCGCCTCGGCGCTCGGCTGCGCAATCGGCTGCTTTAGCCGGTTGAGGTACTCGACGTAGTCAATCCGCTGCACGCCGGCGTAGTTGTAGGTGCTCTCGGCGCGGTAGCCCTGGAACGCGCGCCAATCGGTAAGCGCCATGGACAGGGCGATCACGCCGCCGAGCGCGAGGATGGTCATGGCCACCAGGCCGACCAGCTCGCCGCGCAGGATCTCGCGTTGCTTCTCGTCGTAAACGGCGATTGCGCCAGGAGGAGCGGGATTATTCTCGTGGGACATGACAGCCTCCTATGGCACGCAGGCTTTCTGCAAGCCTGGCACGATGCCGGCGCGGCAACCCCAATCGAACCAGTTGGGTTCGACCGGCCCGCTCAGCAACACGCCGATGGCGCCGGCCACGGCGACCAATGTGGCAAAGCCCAAAGCCCACTGGTGAATGGTGTAGGCCGTCGCGTTGAAACCCATGACCCAGCGCCACAGCAACTGCGCGCGGTGCGTCCCTTCGTCGCTGTCCTCGATCTCGTCAATCTCGCGATGCGCGCCGTAGGACAGCGTAGCCAGGATGGTGGCGCCGTGCATGGCCAGGATCACCGTGCTGCCGAGCAGCGCGAAGATCGAGACCATGTGGAATGGGTTGTAGTAGAAGTTGCCGTACTTGACGCTGAAGTGGTTGGTCCACAACAAGATGCCGCGCAGGCCATGCGGCGGCGCTTCGTTCCACGAGTTCACCCAAATCGGGTGGATGATGTAGATGGCCGCATAGAGGAACAGCGCCGCGCTGAAGGCGATCGGCACCATCGGGCGCAGGCCGTTGGCCACGGCGCGCGTCCAGATGCGGATCGTCCAGAACACCAGCGTCAACGATAGGAACAACGTGGCGAGCTGCCAGTAGCCGCCCTCCTGCAGCGGCGCCATCCGCAAGCCGGCCGATGGCGGCGGCGGATAGAGCGTGAGCACCGGCAGTTCGCGCAGGAAGCGAATTGGGTTGTAGCCCACCTGCTCGCCAAAGCCAATGGCGGTGATGAACACGCACAGCAGGTAGGAGAAGAACGCCAGCGCACCCCACATCCCCAGGTAAATCGGGCCGATCTGCGTGTCGGCCAGACCCTCCAGGAAGCGGAGATACCTTACGGTTTTGGTGCGCCGCTCGAAGCTCTCACGATACACTTCTGTAGCCATACGTTTCTCCAGGAGTCGGATGGTCGGCGTTCAGAATCCGAAGTCGGTCATCAGCAGCCTCAATTGGCTTAAATCCCAACCCGATCCTGAGTCCCACCAGCCGAACTAATTGAAGGGAAAGGCCTTCCAAAACGGCGCATAATCCCAGAAGTTCCAGAAACCGCTCCAGTCTTGGACCACCGTGCCGGACAGCACGAAGCACAGGTTGCTCATCAGCACGCACATCACCGCCGCCCAGAAGGCCAGACGATGGATGCCGACCTCGCCGATGCTGTAGCCGAAGAAGTCCCAGTAGAAGCGGTTGACGTTCTCCTCCGTCACGCCCTCGCTCTTCTTGCGCGCAGCGCTCAGGATGGTAGCGCCGTGCAGGGAGAGCACGAACGCGCTGCCGAACAGCAGGGTGATGCCGATGGCGTGGAAGGGGTTGTAGAAGAAGTTGTAGTAGCGATAGCCGAAGGCCGAGAGCCAGTCCAGGTGAGCGATCACACCCAGCGGGAAGCCCTCAGACCAACTGCCGAGCAGGATGGGGCGCACGATCTGAATCGTCACCCAAGAGGACAACACCGCCCCAAAGGCGATCGGCACCTGATACCCGATCTTCAGCAGGCGCGAGATATCTATCTGCCGCATCATCCACGCAAAGAACGTGACGGTCGCGCAGAAGACCACGAAGAGCCACCAGAAGCCTTGGTTCGGGTCGAAGGTGATGGCCAGGCCGACGCTGGGCGGCGGCGGCGCAATTTGCCCGCGGATGAAATTCAGCAACGGGTTGTTCGTCCGATTGGGGTCAACGAACAACACCTGCCAGAACCATACGCCCGATCCGAGCACGCCGAAGAACAGCGCCACCACACCCCAGAAACCAAGGTAGAAGCGGCCGATCCAAATCTTCAGCAGACCGAACGAGGCACGCGCGGGGACAGCCATCGCCTCCTGGCGATATTTCGCCTCGAATGACAACATAAGCCTGTCTCCTTAGAGCCAGGGCTGAGGGCGTGTAGGCTTGTCGTCACTGATGCGGTCGTCCGTGTGGAGGCGGGGCGAATGATGGATAAAAGGATGATGAAAACACTCGCAGCGTCGCTGACTCAAACACGGCCGCCGCTCTCACAAACGCCTCAACGACCCGACAGCTCAGACTCAACCACTTGATTCAATTCGATAAGAAACCGGCGGAGGGTGCATCGCCGCGCTATCCAACTGGTCTCGCTCGTTCAGCCTC
>JBKBID010000045.1:0-23130 GCA_046299515.1 Thermoflexales bacterium
GTCCGCGAGCGTTAAGTAGGCGATTGCTGCGCCCACCAGCAGCGTCGTCAGACCCAACAACACACTGACCCCGATGCTCGGCTCAAGCGGCGTGTAGGCCAGCTCAAACCCGGACAACAGCATCAGCAACCCCAAGCCGACGTTGAGCGCTTCGTAGGCCGTCGCCGCGATCAACAAGCCGAAACCGATCAGGATATACGCGCTCAGGCCCAATTCACGCGCAGCGCCGGGCAACGGGAAGCGAATGGTCGCGCCAAAAGCCGCCGTCAACACCAGGATGGCAACGATGGCGCGCAACAACAACTGCGCCGGCAGCCGATGCCAGTCCGGTTGCGCCAGCCGCTCGCGCGCAATGGACTCGCCGCGTTCGGCGCGCGCGACGTCGCCTCGTTGCGCTGCGATGCTGAGCGCAAAGCACACGATCGCGCCCGCCAGCGGTTTGATCACCGCTACGCTCGGCTCGATCACGCGCGCCAGCAGAAGGCCGACCGCCACATATTGCAACACCATCATCGGCAGGGCGAGCTGCCAGTTGCGCACGATCGCGACGATGCCGGCCGAGACGGCCAACAAAACGAGCAGCGGGGTCACCGTCGCTTGCGCCAACCGGTCGAACAGTTCGATGAGCTGAGACATCGCCGAGATTGTATCTGAACGGGGCAACGACCATCACCCGTCGCGCGCCGGGTGTGGGATGGAACCCGCGGCGTAGCCTGCTCTCCGTTCCTGTCACGCAACGGCAATTCACAACTCAGCGCTCTGCCGCTACCCGATCAAGTCCTGCAAGGGCCGTGCATGAGGCCATCACCGATGCGCGGCATCGTGGCGACTGCCGCATGATGATCGTGGATTCGCAGGGCGAGTTCATCATCCAGCGCGACGCGCCGCGCCTGGCGCTGACCGAGCCGGTGATGAACAACGACGACTCAATGACGCTGCGCGCGCCCAATAAGCCGTCGGCCTCCTTCGCGCTGTCGAACGCAAGCCGGCGCATCAGGGCGCATGTGATGCGCCCGCTGCGCTGTTCCAACCATTGACCAAGACACGGCCATCGCCAGACGCGAGCCGCTTGGGATGCTGGCGGCTACGTCGGCTATCGCCGAGGGGTAGCCCCCGCAGCATACTTCGCGCGTTCCTGAGCGACAAACGCTTCCACCGCCGCTTTGATCTGGTCGCGCACTTCGCGGAACTTCGCCAGCTTCTCTTCTTCAGCGCCCTCAAAAGCGGCGGGATCGTCGAACTGCCAATGCAGCCGGTGTTGCACGCCTGGCCACACCGAAGGGCAGCGCGCCTCGGCGTCGGCGCACACGGTGATCAGATAGGCGAAAAGCTCCCTGCCGAGATACTCGCGCAAGCTTTTGGAGTATTGCCCTTCGACGCTGATGCCGATCTCATTCATCACCCGCACGGTGAACGGGTTCATGCCCTTCGGTTCTATGCCGGCGCTGTAGGCATTGAACAGGTCGCCGGCGTAGTGGCGCAGAAAGGCCTCGGCCATTTGGCTACGGGCCGAGTTGCCGGTGCATAGGAACAATACGTTGGGCTTAAGCATTCAAACATCTCCCATAATGAATGTGCGACTCGCCTGCAATGCAATGACAAAAGCCTCAGCCGCGTTTACAACACGGCTGAGGCTTAAACGAAAGCATGCTGTGGTCAGCGCAGCTTCGTCAAGTCGAGCTTGAGGAAGCGCGCCGCAGCGCGCAGGATGTTGTAGAAGTCGTCCAGCTTCTTCAGCTTAAGGCGCGCCGTCGGGTCGTCGTAGTAGCGCTGATGCTTGTTCAGCAGTTCGGGGTTGTTCTTGATGTTCAGCAACGCATCGCGCACGGCTTGCTTGAAGGACTCCGGCAGGCCGGGGCGAACCGCGAAGGGCGTGTTGGGGATGGGCGGCGTGAAGGCGACGATGACAAGCTGCCCCTCTTTGCAGGCGTTGTAGCGCAGGCGCACTTCGGCATCCGTCCGCTGGCGGTTGATGCCGTCGGCAAAGCCGCAGGTATCCACCTGGCCGCTGCCGGCCAGCAGGTAGAGGTTTTCCTCGAAGGTGGCCCCGGCGGCGACTTTGTCGTTCCAAACGGCCAGCACTGCTGCCGGATGGTTGCCGGCGAACACCGTCTTGAGGTCTTTATCGGGGTTCAGGCCGCGCTGGAATAGCAACGTCTTCGGCATCAAGTGGCCGGAAGCCGAGGCCGGGTCGGTGAAGGCCAGCGTCTTCCCCTTCAAGTCTGCCAGCGTAGCAATGCCGGAGCCTTTCTTGGTGAAGATGACGCTGTAATAGTAGGGCTGCGCCTTGGGGTCGAAGAGCAGGGTCCCGCGGACGATGCGCGGATAGATCGCCACAACCAGCGGCTCCACTTTGGCCTCTTGCACCGCCAACACGTGGGCAAACGGCCCGACCTCCATTGCGTCAATGCGCCTGGCGCGGATCGCCTCGACGATTGCGCTGTAGCTGGTGCCTGTGAAGAGTTCAACGGGTATCTCGAGCTGCTTCTCCAGATACGCCCGCAGCGACTCATTAGCTGCGATGGCCTTCGCGGCGTCGTCATCGGGGTAGATGCCGATGGTGAACTTGCGCGGCCAGCCTTCGCGCTGTTCAGGCCGACGCGCGAAGACCGGCGCGCCGGACAAGCCGGCCAGAGCGCCGGCCGCCGCTAGGGCGCCTGCGCCACGAATGAACGATCTACGATTCATGTCAGCACACTCCTTTCTTTCAATCAGATGATTCTCTTGCGAATGCGGTCACTGATGCGGTCAATGATGGTTACCGCGATGATCAAGATGATCACCGCCCCCATCAACTCACGATACTGGAACAGCGCCATGTATTTTTGGAGGATGAAGCCCACGCCGCCGGCGCCGACCAGGCCGAGGATGGTGGCCGCGCGCACGTTGTGCTCAAAGAGTTGCAACGAATAGGCCGCTGCCAGCGGCAACACCTGCGGGATGACGCTGAAGCCAAACACCTGTAAGCCCGAAGCGCCCGTCGCGCGCAGCGCCATCACCTGCTGCGGGTCAATCTGCTCGATGGACTCGGCGTACAGCTTCGCCATGAATCCGATCGCGCCGATGGCCAGCGCCAACACGCCGGCGAATGGGCCAAGCCCTACCGCCGCCACAAACACCAACGCGAAGATTAGTTCCGGCACGGCGCGAATGGCGTTCATCACCAGGCGAGTCGCCTGATACACCACCGGATGCGGCGAAATGTTGCGCGCAGCCAACAGCCCAAACGGGATCGAGAGCAAGATCGAAAGCGTTGTGCCGATGATGGCGATTTGGATCGTCTCGATCACATAGGGCACGACGCCGGGCAGATACAGGTGTGTGATCTGCGACGGCTGCCACGAGAAGAAGGGCAGGTCTCCTTGAGCTTCCGATAGCCCATCGCCCAGGGCGAGGTCAAGCGAAGCATTAGAGGGATCTGCCTGGATCGCCTCGAGCTGGCGGGCAATCTCCTCTAGATCAACCTCCGTTTCCTCTGCCGGCGCAGCGATGCCCAGGTTGATCGTAAACGGCAGGTTGATCGTGAACGGCAGGCGCGCGACCGGCTGCATGTCAAAATTCGGCGGAACCAGCCGCACCAGAAAGTTCACAATGTTCGGGATGCCCTCGATCAATTCCGAGGGACGCGCGTTGGTGCCTTGCACGCCCCACCAGTAGACGACGCACACAACCATCACGGCGACCAGGCCGCGTAGGGTGATCTTCGGGAATGGGCGCAGCAGGTCTTCGCGCGCTGCGGATTGTTGAGGCTTCGCGCCGGTCGCATCAGCCTTGGCGATTGGCAACTCTTGAGCCATCGAGAATTCCTTCAGGCAAGCGCCTTGTCGAACCGATACACCCGATCCATCACACCTTGATCAAGCCGCTCGGTCGGCCCATCGAAGACCACGACGCCCTGCGCCAGGCCGATCACGCGATCCACGAACGATTTGGCCAGCTCGACCTGATGGATGCTGATGAGCGCCAGCGCGCCATCTTCGCGCGCTACGCGAGCCAGGTCGCTCATCACCTGCACGGCCAGCTCCGGATCAAGGCTGGCGACCGGCTCATCGGCAAGGATGATGCGCGGTTGCTGCGTCAACGCCCGCGCAATTGAAGCGCGTTGCTTTTCGCCGCCGGAGAGTCGGTCGGCGCGCTGCTTCGCGCGATGAAGCAGATTTACGCGCTCCAGGCTGCGCACGGCCACTTCCCGCTCGCTGCGGTTGAAATAGCCGAACAAGCCGTCCAGGCCCGACTTGTACCCCAGCCGGCCGGTCAGCACATTGGTCAACACCGGCAGGCGTTCCACCAGGTTGTGCTCTTGCCAGATGAAGCCAATGCGACGCCGCACCTCGCGCAGTTGACGCTCATTCATGCGCGTGATCACTTGTCCGCCCACTATCACTTCGCCTTCGGTCGGCCGTTCCAGCCCGTTGATGCAGCGCAGCAGCGTAGATTTGCCCGCGCCGGAGCGACCGATGAGGGCAATGATCTCACCCGCCTCCGCTTTGAAGCTCACCCGCTTCAGCGCTTCGTGGCCGTTGGGATAGACCAAGCGCAGGTCGCGCACCTCTAGCAAGCTCACCGAAAACGCTCCTCTCGCATGCCCATCTGCTCAGGCAGCCAGAAACGATAGAGCACACACCCTAAGCAAGAAATGAACAGCGAATAAGCGCAGCTTAAGAGGGTCAGACTGACATGAGCAGCCTCACCCGAAGATACGCCAACGGTTGCCCGAAGCCTAGGGGAGGAGCACCGTGTCAATCACGTGGACGATGCCGTTGGCGGCGGTCACATCGGTAGCAATCACGCGCGCATTGTTGATGTAGACCTCGTCACCTTTGATCTCCACTTTCAGCGTCTTGCCATTCACCGTGGTCAGCTCGGTCGAGTTCACCACCGTGTTGGCCGACAAGTTGCCAGGCACAACGTGATATGTCAACACCGAGGTGAGCAGCGCCTTATTCTTCAGGATGGCGGCCAATTCCTCCTCGGTGAACTTAGCGAAAGCTGAATTGGCCGGCGCAAACACTGTGAACGGCCCACGACCGCTTAGCGTGTTGAACAAGTCAGCGGCATCAATTGCCTGTGCAAGCGTAGTCAAACCATTCGCAACTGCCGTCTCGGGAATGCCCCAAGGCACGCGCGCCGTGCGCCTGGGCGCATACGCGCCGCAGTTCTCGGCTGCCGCGCCGGCCTGCGGCACCAAGGGCAAATTGGCAACCACCGCCGAGCCAGGCCCTTTCACTTCAACGCGGATCACCGGAGCCGAGGTGTATTGATTAGGCCCGGCGACCGGCATCACGTAGTACGTGCCGGGCGTGACGACAACCCCGTAGGTGTCGTCTTTGCCCGTGTGGCCGCACGTCGAGAAGTTGCCGCCGTTCGTCACTTTGAAGCGGCCAAGCGTTGTCTGCTCGCCCGGATCGCGCTTGCCGTTGGCGTTGGTGTCAATAAAGGCTACGCCGTAAATCTTACCAACTCGAGTCTGGGCTTGCGCGGGTGAGTTTAGGGCTAGGCTGGCGCCCATTAAGCCAAGAATCACCAAACCGACAATACCTTTTCGAATGTTGGTCTTCATCTTACTTCTCTCCTGTTGTTGCTTACAGCCTTACGGTCGCAGATGATAAGTGGATTAGTTCAAAGGGAGTTTATCCCGGTGTTAAGAGAGAAATATAAGCTCATGTCGGCGCAGACGGCGGCGACCTCCGCCGCGGTCGGGCACTGCCGGCCGCTGCCGAGCTTCTGCACCTTCGCCGCGCCGACGCAATTGGCAAACTCCGCCGCTCTGCGCACATCGCGATGCTTCAGCCAAGCCACGGCAAAACCGGCCGCAAAGGCGTCGCCCGCAGCCGTCGTATCACGCGCCGGCACAGGGATGCCAGGGATGACGTATTCGCCTTCCGCCGAGAAGACGACGCACCCCGCGCCGCCTCGCTTGATGACAACGCAGCGCGTCCCCTGCCCCATCATCCACCGTGCCGCGTCGGCCTCGGCGCGTTCTCCCGTGAAGCGCGTCGCTTCGTCCGCGGTCAGCAAGCTCACTTCGCTCAGCCGGACGATCTCCAGCGCCGCCTTGCGCGCGCCGGCTTCCGAGACGATCGGGCCAAGGTCGTTCATCACCGGCACGCCGGCTGCGGCCGCCAGGCGCGCCACTTCAACGGCAGAGCCGGCCACGCGCCGCTCATGCAGCGCATAGCCCGGCATAAAGAATAGATCGGCGCTTTGAATCAACGCTGCCGAACGCGCATCCAGCACAAACGGGTCACCCGCGCCGTCGCGGACGAGAAAGACGTGTTGGCCGGCGTCATCTACGATTACCAGCACGAGCACATTCACGCTGCCGGCGCCGCGTTGCGCGTAGCTCACATCCACGCCCTCGGCCTGCAGCATGTCATACACAGCCTGGCCGTAGGCATCCTCGCCGACTACGCCGAAGGCGACGGCCCGCGCGCCCAAACGCGCAGCGGTGATGAGGAAGTTGCCGGCGCCGCCCGGCTCAACGCTGATGGCGCGGACGTTCTGCACGCGCTCAGGCTCGATCGGCAAGCGCTCAACGGCTATTACCAAATCAGTCACCAGATCGCCATAACACACAACCAATGGCGAGTCCGGTCGCAGCAATTCGGACATAGGCGCGCATCGTAGAGGATTCGTCAGCCTAGCGCAAGGGGAGCGTATACAACCGGCCCAGGCGAGGATGGTATATTGACTCCGGCCAGGGAATGATGCTACGCAGACCTTTCGTTATCGGGCTCATCATCTTCGGCCTGATCGCAACGGCGATCGGCGCGAGCGTCTACGCCTACCGGAGCGCCTACGAATACTTCGCCAACGAACTCACTATCCTGCCGGAGATCCTCAATCAACCTCGGCCGATTAGCATCGCCACGCCCAGCGATTCACAAGACGAGGTCATCGTGTTGCCGAAGGCCTGGGACGGCAAAGAGCGCGTAAACATCTTGTTGATGGGCATTGACCAGCGCGCCGGCGAAAGCGAGCGCGCCTATCGCACCGATACCATGATCGTGTTCACGCTCGATCCGATGACGATGGAAGCCGGCATCTTATCCATCCCTCGCGACATCTGGGTGCCGATCCCGGGCAACTTCGATCAGCCCAACTATCGCATCAACCAGGCAAACTTCCTGGGCGACGCCTATGACTATCCCGGCGGCGGCATCGCCCTGGCCCGCAAGACGGTCGAAAACTTCCTGGGCATCCCCATTCACTTCGTTGTGCGCATCAATTTCACCGCCTTTGAGAGCTTCATAGACCGCATCGGCGGCATCACCCTGGATGTGCCCGAGCCGATCTACGACCCTGAATATCCGACCGAAGATTACGGCGTGGAGGTGTTCGCGCTGCCGGCCGGGCTGCAAACGATGGACGGCGCTACCGCGCTGAAATACGCGCGCACGCGCCACTCGCGCAACGGCGACTTCGACCGCGCCCGCCGCCAGCAACAGGTGATCCTAGCCGTGCGCGAGAAGCTCAAGAATCCGCAAACCCTGGCGCTGCTCATCGCCGGCGCGCCGGACATGCTGCGCGAACTCGGTTCCTCGATCAAGACCGACATGACGCTCGATCAAATGCAGCAATTGGCCGTGCTCGCGCGAAACCTTGAGCGCGATAAGATCAAGTCCGAGGTGCTCGACCAGCGCTACACCGAGTTCGCCACCACGCCCGATGGATCACAGGTCGTTATCCCCATCCGCGCGCGCATCGCCGAGTTACGCGAGCGCTTCTTCAGCAGTCAGCCAACCGTCAACGCCGCCGAGATCCGCTCAACCACGCCTTGAGCCGGCCTGTGCGGCGCCTGCCCACTCGCCCTCCTTCACCCGCACAAACCAGAAGACGACAACGGCAAGCGCAGTTGCGATCGCCGCCATAGCCATGACGCCCCCAAGCCCGACCAGGCCGAACAACGGCAGGGCGATCAGCGAAGCGCCGATGCGGCCGCTTGAGTGCGTCGCAACGACAAAACCACCCATCGCGGCGCGCGCGCCAGGCGTCGCCTCGCTTGCCACGGCGAGCGACGCCACCAGCGCATACTCGAAAGTCAAGAACACGAGGAAGAGCGCCGCCATCAGCAGCGCCAGGCTTCTGCTGAACGCAATGGCCAAGATGAAGGCAGCCGCATACAGCGCCGCCGCCGCAAGCACCGAGCGTCGCTTGCCGATGCGATCCACCAGAACGATCACGCCGACCTCGGCGGCGACATCGGCCACGCCCAGCGCAATAGACACCAGGCCGAGCTGCGCCGGCGTCAAGCCGAACTGCGCAACGAGCCACGGCGCGTAGGTGAGCGTAGCCAGTTGCGCGGAGAACGAGACCAACAATCCAAAAGCCAGTATCAATACAGCCGCCGGCGTCTTCCACACGCGCCGCGCGCCGCCCAGGTCGAATCGGGGCGTCGCCCGCGCGTCCGGGGCCACATCGCGCCCGATTGCAAAACGCAACACCAGCGCCAATCCGACCAATCCGGCTAGGCCGAAGGCGACGAAGGGCGCCCACCAGGTCGCGCGTTCGATCAGAAAGCCGAAGACCGGCACACCGACGATCCAGCCCAGCGCCCAGGCTAGCTCGACGAAGCCGATGGCAGCGCCGCGCCGCTCGTAGGGCACGGCATCGCCGATGAACGCCTGCACCTGAGGCGTGAACAGCGCTTTGGCCACCCCCACAGCCAGATAGAGCGACAAGACCGCCGAGTAACTCGGCGCGAAGGGCATGACCATGCACACGCCAATAAATGCGCCGGACGCGGCTATCGTCGTCATCCGGCGGCCCAGCCGGGCCTCCAGCGGGCCGACTATCGGCGCGGCCAGGCCGGCAGCGCTCAACGCGACGGCTAACCAGCCGGCCTGCGCCGGATCGGCGCCGAAGGCCGCAGCAATGTAAACGAGAAACGGCAGCGGCGCGCGATAAGCAGCATCCATCGCCCCGCGCAGCAACACCAGCGAAGCGATGGCCGGCGCCAGACGGATCGCCGGGCGCGATGCGCTCCCCACCGGCGCAACGGTCGAAGTGGACATGGTCGGTTACAGCAGGGGTTCGGCTTCGCGCTCCACCAGCGCGCGGAAGCGCTGCATCAACGCGCGGGTGATCGGTCCGGGCAGGCCATCGCCGATGATGAGCTGATCCACCTTCACCACGGGCAGGATCTCGCGCGAGACGCTGGTGATGAAACACTCGCGCGCCTGCGGCAGGTCGCCATAGGCCACTGCCTCGGTGACCACCGGCAGCACCTCGCGGGCGACCTCCAACACCAGCGCGCGCGTCACGCCGGCCAGGACGCGCGCCTCTTCCGTGCGCAGCACGTATGCAGCCTCCGTCACGGCGGCCGAGGGCATGACCGCGAAGAAGTTGCTGCTCAGCCCCTCCAGCACGGCGCCATCCTCGCCGATCATCAGGCCCTCGTGCGCGCCCGTGGGCAACGCGCGATAGGCATCCGCAGCCGAGGCGATGAACGTCGTGCTCTTGGCATGCGGGTTATCGCGATGGAGCGACACGCTCACGCACCAGACGCCGGATTCGTAGAGCGACGGCGGATAAGGCGTGAACGGCTCGACGCTGACAAACAGCATCGGCGGCGCGAAGGTTAGCCGGAAGCGCGATTCGGGATAGCCGGTCGCGCGCAGAGCATGCGCCACGGCCCGGCGCGTTGCGGCCTCGTCGAGCCTGGCCGGCCTGCCGAGCAACCCGACCGACTCCTCCAGGCGCCGGATGTGCTGGCGCAACCGCAACACGCGGCTGCCCGCGTAGGTGCGAAAGGTGGTATAGGCCCCGTCGGGCAATTGGCCGGACGCTTCGCGGAGCGAAGCATGCTCGCCGACCAAGGCGATGCCGCTGTCGCCGGCCGGGGCGCTTGTGTCGAGTCGAAATGTCGTGACCATGCGGGCAACGCAGTGTAGCATTGTCGCATGGCCGCCGGACGGGTCGGCGGCAGGTTGTGTCTGCGGGGCAAATTGGGTTAAAGTTGCGCATGTATGTATAGTGTCGCGAACACCCTCAGCGCGGCCTTCCAGCGCTACGTGCCCCTCATCGAAGCGGAGATGCGCGCCGTGATCAACGCGCCGACGCAGCCGCGACTGTTCAACGTGATGTTGAATTACCATCTCGGTTTCACCGATAGCGCCGGCGCGCCGACATCCGCGCCGGCGGGCAAGCGCATCCGGCCCATGCTCACGCTGCTGTGTTGCGAGGCATGCGGCGGCGATCCCCGCCACGCCATCCCGGCCGCGGCGGGGATCGAACTCTTGCACAACTTCTCGCTCATCCACGACGACATTGAAGACCGCGATGAGCTGCGGCGGGGCCGCCCCACCTTGTGGAAGCTGTGGGGCGAGGCGCAGGCGATCAACGCCGGCGACGCAATGTTCGCGTTCGCCCATCTCGCATTGTTGCGCTCGGCGGAGTGCGGCGCATCGGCCGAGCGCGTGGTGCGCGCCGTGCGCGCCTTCGACGAGATGTGCATTCGGCTGACCATCGGCCAACACCTCGACCTGAGTTTCGAGTCGCGCAGCGACGTGACCGCCGATGAGTATCTGCGCATGATCGAGGGCAAAACGGCCGCGCTGACCTCGAACGCATGCGAGATCGGCGCGCTGCTCGGCGGCGCAGATGACGCAACCGCGCAGGCATTCGCCGACTTCGGGCATTGGTTGGGCGTTTCGTTTCAGTTGCAAGACGACGTGTTGGGCATCTGGGGCGATCCGGCCATCACCGGCAAGCACGATAGCGACCTGGCGCATGGCAAAAAGACCTTGCCGGTGCTCTACGCCGCCGAACGCGACGCGCGCATTCGCCAGGGCTACCTCGAGGCCGGCGCGCTGAGCAGCGACGCCGTGCAACCGATACGCGAGATGATCGAAGCCGCCGGCGGCAGGGCGCACGCCGAACAGGCCGCCGAAGAAGCCTACGCCCGCGCCCTGGCCGCCCTCGACAAGACCAGGCTGGACAACGCCGCCAGCCATGCGCTGCGCGAATTGGCGCGCAGCTTGCTGGGACGGGCGAATTGAATCACGCCGCGCGCTTCATGGCCACCACGCGCGCGCCGACCAAACGGAAGAGCGCAGCGAAACGCAGCTTGCGGCGCAGCGTTGCCGGCGCCTGGCGACCATCAATGACCTCAAAGCCGAATTTGGCGTAGTACGGCGCCAGGGTCGAGACGCACAACAGATAGACTTCGCCGCGCTCGCGCTGCAGCAGCGTCTCGATCAACCGCCCGCCGATTCCCCGCTTGCGATAGGCCGGCGCGACTACCAGGCTGCCCAACTCGCGGCAATCGGCATACGGCTTGACCTGCGCGATGCCGACAACTTTCGCACCGTCAACAGCGACGATAAAATTCCTCCAGTCCAGCGAGGTTGGATCGAGGCGCGCTGCGAAGACCATGCGCCGAATCGCGCTCCGGTCTGCTTCGGTCGCCGGACGCAATGACACCATACGATGAGCGAACTGACCGACAAGCCGCCCGCGTGAGCGCGCTTGGCGCTGTCGGACGGCTCGCAGGGCGATTCTAAATGTACGCGGAACTTAACGGCCTTCGCATGTTCTACGAGGATCGCAGCAGCAGCGATCCCACCGGCGTGATCGTCTTCCTGCACGGCTTCCCGCTTGACCACAGCATCTGGCGGCACCAGCTAGACTATTTCTCAACCAGCTACCGATGTATCGCGCCTGATCTGCGCGGCTTCGGCGCATCGAGCGAGTTAAAGAGGACGGCCGAGCCAATGCCGCTCACCGTGGACGCCTTCGCCGCCGACGTCGTCGCCTTGCTCGACCACCTACACATCAAGAGCGCCGACTTCGTTGGGTTGTCCATGGGCGGCTACATCGCGCTGGCCATCTGGCGCCGGCTGGCCACCCGCAAACTGGTGCGACGATTGATCTTCTCGAACACGCGCGCCGCCGGCGACGCGCCGGAGACGAAAGCCAACCGCAAGCGGCAGGCCGAATTGGTCAAGGCGCAAGGCACGCGCCCCTACGCCGACGAGATGCTGCCCCGGCTGCTCGCGCCGGAGAACATCGAACGCTGCGGCAACGAAGTGCGCCACATGATCGAGCGTGCTCACCTCGACACCATCGTCGCCACGCTTGAGGCGCTGGCCGCGCGCAAGGATATGACCGACTGGTTGCGCCGCATACAGGTGAAGACGCTCGCCATCGTCGGCGAGAAGGATGTCATCTCACCCCCCAGCGATGCCGAGTTGATCGCGCGCGAGGTGGACGGCGCGAAGCTCGTCGTGATTCCCCACGCCGGCCACCTCACCCCGCTTGAACAGCCCGACGCCTTCAACGAGGCCATGTATGCTTTCCTCCGATGAACCAGGCCGCTTTCCTCTCCGCGCTGCGAAAGATATTCCCTGAACATCGGCTGCTGACCGCGCCGGCAGCGCTGGCTGCATATGAATCGGACGGACTCACCGCCTTCCAGGCGCGCCCGCTCGTCGTCGTCATCCCCGAAACGCAGGAAGAGGCGATCCGGGCGGTGAAAGCCTGCCACGAATTCGGCGCGCCGTTCGTCGCGCGCGGCAGCGGCACCAGCCTGAGCGGCGGAGCGTTGCCGGTAAAGGAAGGCGTCGTCCTGGCGCTCAATCGGCTGAACCGCATCCTCAAACTCGACCCCCAGCAGCGCATCGCGGTGGTCGAGCCGGGCGTCGTGAACATTGAGATCACCAAAGCCGCTGCCCCTTTCGGATTGCTCTACGCGCCCGACCCTTCCAGCCAGCCGGTTTGCACCATCGGCGGCAACGTCGCCTTCAACAGCGGCGGCGCGCATTGCCTGAAATACGGCATGACCAGCAACCACGTGCTTGGGCTGAAGGTTGTGCTGCCGGACGGCGAAGTGGCCGAACTCGGCGGCGACAGCCTGGAGAGCGTGGACGCGGACTACGTCGGCTTGTTCGGCGGCAGCGAGGGCCTGTTCGGCATTGCGCTGGAGATCACCGTCCGGCTGCTGCCGAAGCCGGAGACCTACCGCACGCTGCTGGCCGCGTATCGCACCCTGGAGGCCGCCGGCGACGCCGTCTCCAGCGTGATCGCGTCCGGCTTGCTGCCCGGCGCATTGGAGATCATGGACAACCTTTCGATCCAGGCTGCGGAGGCTGCGGTGAAGCCTGGCTATCCGCTGGACGCCGCCGCATTGCTCATCGTCGAACTGGAAGGCGAGCGCGCACAGGTCGAAGCGGAGTGGGCGCGCCTCAAGGCAGTGATTGACGCCTCGCGGCCCTACCTGGTCAAAGTTGCGCGCGACGACGAGGAGCGCATGAAGATATGGAAGGGGCGCAAGAGCGCGTTCAGCGCCGTGGGCCGGCTCAGCCCCGACTACATCGTGCAGGACGGCGTGGTGCCGCGCCGTCGGTTGGGCGAGGCGCTGGCCGAAATCGAGAAACTCAGCGCCAAGTGGGGCATTCGCGTGGCAAACGTTTTTCACGCCGGCGACGGCAATCTGCACCCCCTGATCATGTTCGACGGCCGCGAACCCGGCGCGCTGCGCCGCGCCGAGGAGCTGGCCAGCGAGATCATTGACCTGTGCATCCAACTCGGCGGCTCGATCACCGGCGAGCACGGCGTCGGGATGGAAAAGCGCCAGTACATGCCGCGCCAATTCAGCCCAACCGACATGGACGCGATGTGGGCGCTGCGCAAGGCCATAGACCCGCTGGAGCTGGCCAATCGCGGCAAAGTCTTCCCCGACGGCGAAGCGCCTTCCCTGCGCCAGGTCGGATCGCATCCGCTGGAGCAGGCCGGCGTGATCTCGCGGGAGTAGCTTGTATAGACACACCGCTTCACACCACCAGCTGCTATTTGAGGAAGGCAAGCCATGCGCGCACTTCGATTCACCCACTTCGCAGCCCTGACCAGGATAGCCCTTTTCACCGCCGGATGCCAGGCATGGATGCCGCGCCAGCCGGCGCCTGCTCCTACCGGTCCGGCGCCCGCGCCGACCCTCGCGGCGCCTACCGTCGCGCCCACCCTCACGCCAACGGCGACTGCAACACCAACGCCGACGCCGCGTCCATTGCCGACGGCCACGCCAACGCGATCGCCGGCGCCGGCTGCCGATGACGCCACCGGCGTTCGACAGGCGCTGCTCCGGCTACACAATCAGGTGCGGCGCGGCTATAACCTGCCGCTCTACGTCATCGCACCGGCGCTGGAGCAGACCGCGCAGCGACAAGCCGAATACCTGGCCAAACTCCCGCTGGAAACGCTGAACGCTTTAGGCGATGCGGCGCGCCTTGGGCCGGATGGCTCGGCGCCGGCCGAACGCATGCGCGCCGTCGGCTATTCTCTTGTCGCCGGCGCGGAGAACTGGAGACTCTTCGCCCGTTGGCAGGATGCTTTCGTGAGCTGGCTGAACGACGAGCAACAGCGCGAAGCCATCCTCTCCCCAGAGTATCGCGAGATCGGCGTCGGCATCGCCCGTCATGCGGCGTCCGGCTACTACGTGTTCGTCATTGACTACGCCGCGCCGCGATAGCGCCACATCCTATGTCTGCTGACCTCATCGGCGAACTCCGAGCAACGATCGCATCGAGCGCCTGCGTGCGTCCGCGCGGCGCGATGACGAAGATGCGCGCGCCGTCCAACGGCTGCGCGACGCTCGACATGCGGCGGCTGGCCGGCGTGATTGACTACCAGCCGACCGAATTCGTCATCACCGCTTGGGCCGGCACGCCGGTGGCCGAAGTGCAGAGCCTGCTGGCCGAGCATGGGCAGTACTTGCCATTCGACCCGCTGCTGACCGAACGCGGCGCGACGCTGGGCGGCACCGTCGCCGCGAACGCATGTGGGCCGGAGCGCTATCGCTACGGCGGCGCGCGCGACTTCATCATCGGCGCGCGCTTCATTGACGGCAACGGCAATTTGATCCAGGGCGGCGGCAAGGTGGTGAAGAACGCCGCCGGCTTCGACTACCCCAAGCTCATGGTCGGCAGCCTGGGCCGGCTCGGCGCGCTGGTGGAGCTGACGTTCAAGGTCTTCCCCAAGCCGGAGGCCTACGCGACGCTGCGCGTGGACTGCGCTTCGCTCGATGCCGCCCTGGCGCTGCTGCCCAAGCTGACCAATTGCCCCTACGACCTCAACGCAATTGACCTGGTCATCGGCGCAGCAAACGAGGCGGCGATCCTCGTCCGCGTAGGCGGGCTGGCCGCCGGCCTGCCGCAGCGCATGGATCGCGTTCGGTCGCTGTGCGGCGGCGGCGACATCGTCACCGGCGACGCCGAAGCGCAGCTCTGGCGCGACGCGCGCGAGTTCGCCTGGGTCGCCGACGGCGCGCCGGTCGTCAAGGTGCCGCTGACGCCCGGCCGCATCCCCGCGCTGGATGCGCGCGTCTCATCGGCGCGCCGCCGCTATAGCGTGGGCGGCCACGTGGCCTGGATCGCGACCTCGGCGCTCGATGAACTCGGCGCAACGCTCGCGTCGCTCGACCTGGCCGGCCTGGTCTTGCTGAACGCGCCCGGCGACCCGCGCATCGGCCGCCGCGTCAGCAACGCTTTCGCCGAGCGCGTCGCGCGCGCGCTCGACCCTCAAAATAAATTCGGCTAGGCCTGCTTCAAGAGTACACTCTCGGCAGATGCAACACACGATACCCGTTGACAAGCTCGGCCCGAACGGGCAAACGATGGCCGACGCCGTCGCCGCCTGCGTGCATTGCGGCTTTTGCCTGGCCGCCTGCCCGACCTACAAGGTGCTGGGCGAAGAGATGGATTCGCCGCGCGGGCGCATCATCCTGATGCGCGATGTGCTACAAGGCTCGCTCACGCCGGAAGAGGCCGCGCCCTACCTCGACCGTTGCCTGGGGTGCGTCGGCTGCGTGACGGCCTGCCCCTCCGGCGTGAAGTACGGTGAACTCATCACTGCCTACCGCGCCTACGCCGAGCCACAGCGCGCGCGCCCGGCGATGGAGCGCTTGGGGCGATGGTTGGTGCGCGAGACGCTGCCCTACCCCGATCGCTTTCGCGCAGCGGCGATGGCCGGTCGGCTCGCGCGGCCGTTCAAGGGCGCGCTGCCCGGCCAGCTCGCGGCAATGCTCACCCTGCTGCCCGACGACATCCCGCCGAGGAGCGAGCCGCCGGCAGACGTGTATCCGGCTATCGGCGCGCGCCGGGCGCGCGTAGCGCTGCTGCTCGGCTGCGTGCAACAGGTGCTTGCGCCGCAGATCAACCGCGCGACGATCCAGGCGCTGACCGCGCAGGGCGTGGAGGTCGTCATACCCAAGGGCCAAGGCTGCTGCGGCGCGCTGGGCATGCACACCGGCGATGCCGAGGGCGCCCGCCGACTCGCGGAGAAGAACTTGCAAGCCTTCCCGCGCGACGTGGACGCGATCGTGTCCAACGCCGCCGGCTGCGGGTCGGCCATGAAGGAGTATGAGCTGCTCTTTCGCGGCGCGCCGCCGGAGGACAATGCGCGCGCGTTCGCGCATCGGGTGAAGGACGTCAGCGAGTTCCTCGACGAGCTAGGCCCGCGCGAGGTGCGCCCGCTCCCTCAGCCGTTGACCGTCGCCTATCACGACGCCTGTCACCTGGCCCACGCTCAGGGCATCTGGGGCGCGCCGCGTCGGTTGTTGAAAGCCATCCCCAACCTCACGCTGGTCGAAATCCCCGAAGGCGAGATATGCTGCGGCTCGGCCGGCACATACAACATCGAGCACCCCGACATCGCCGACCAGTTGGGCGAGCGCAAGGCGCGCAACATCCTGGCCGCCGGCGCCGAGGTCGTCGCCACCGGCAACATCGGCTGCCTGGTGCAAATCCGCACGCACCTGAAGCGCGCCAACCGGCCGCTGCCGGTGATGCACACGATGGAAATCCTGGCCCAGGCTCTGGGAGCGGCGGCGTGACTCCACGCGCTCATCCGTCGCAAGCGCCTGGGCCGTCGTCAAACTTCGCCCGCGCTATCTGGGCCACCACGCAACGAATCTCGCCGTAGTCAATCGTGTCGGGCAAAAGCGCCTTGATCGGCGCCAAACGCTCCGTCGAATTGACCTGGGCGATTGCGCGACGAATTTCCGCTTCGGCCGATTCGCTGACGACGCGGCGCAGCGCCAGTCGGCCGGCCGCGATGAGCTGCGCGGCGTGCACATACACCGTGCTCAGGCTCAGGCCGCGCCGGGCGGCCACTTCTCGAACGCTCATGCCGGCGTCGAACAGTTGCGCCGTCGCGTCCAACGAGTTCTGCTTCTCCGGCTGCGTTTGGGCTTGCGCGCGCGGAAGCGCGGGCAACTGGAATTGTGGATGCGGCTCGCCGCGCGCCTCGCGCACGTGAAAGTCGCAGCACGGCCACGCGCGCACCTCGCTCGTGTCGCCGAAGTGCTCGATGAGCATCTGCTGCCGGCAGCGCGTGGTCGTCTCAGCGTAGGCAATCATCTTATCGAGCTGGGCGCGCTTGTGCGCGCGCCAGCGCCGGATGTCGGCCTCGACCTGGCGCAGCGCGTCATCGGTCAGCTCGCCCGGCGCAAAACGCGTGACGTGGACATCCTCATGCCACGTTTCCAGCGCGCCGACGCGCTCCAGGTGCGATAGGCCAACGCGCAGCTTGACCTCGGACAGGCGCGTCGCGCGGCACAGCGCATCGAGCGACAACCGAGCCGCTCCCCTTTCCACGTGTGAGGCGATCACCTGGTGAAGCCGCGCCAGTTCGTTTCGCGAAGGGGCGTCGTTCTCGATAAACCACTCCTGCAGTTGGCGATCCTGAGGCGCGTAGAGCAACAGGCACTGCGCCGGCTTGCCATCGCGCCCTGCGCGACCTGCCTCCTGGTAGTAGGCTTCGAGTGCGCCGGGGATGTTGTAGTGCACGACGAATCGCACATCAGGGCGATCCACCCCCATGCCGAACGCATTTGTGGCGACCATAATGGCATCCGCCTGATCGAGGAAGGCATCCTGCGCCAGCGCGCGCTGGCTGCGCTCCATACCGCCGTGATAGACGTAGACCGGCACGCCGCGTTCCGACTCGATCGCTGCAGCCAGCTCCTCGGCCTCGCGGCGCGTGCCGACGTAGATGATCCCCGCGCCGCGCACCGCGCTCAGCACTTTGCGGATGGCGCGATACTTCGACGCCAAGTCCGGCGTGAAGCGGACGTGAAAGACGAGGTTGGGGCGCGCGAAGCCGGTGATCACGCGCTCGACCGCAGGCAAACCAAGCTGGCCGATGATGTCATCCTGCACTTCGGGCGTGGCCGTCGCCGTGAGCGCGACGGTGACCGGATCGCCCAGCGCCCGGCGCATGGCGCCGATGCGCAGGTAATCCGGGCGGAAGTCGTGTCCCCATTGCGAGATGCAATGCGCCTCGTCCACCGCCAGCAGCGACACCCGCGCGCGCCGCAACGCATTGACGAGCGCAGCGCTGCGCAGGCGCTCCGGCGCGATGTAGACCAGCCGCCACTCGCCGCGCTCAAGCCCCTCGATGCGCTGCTGCTGCTCCGTCGCGCTGAGCGAACTGTTGATGAACGTGGCCGGGATGCCGATCGCGCGCAGGCGATCAACTTGATCCTTCATCAGCGCGATGAGCGGCGAAATCACCAGGGCCGTGCCCGGCAAGGCCATCGCGCAGAACTGGTAGATCAGCGATTTGCCGCTGCCCGTCGGCATCACCACCAGGGTGTTCCGTCCGGCCAACACATGCGCAATGGCCGCCCGCTGCCCGTCGCGAAAGCCGGTTAACCCAAAATGCTCACGCAGCAAGCGTAACAGCGCAGACTCATCGAACGACGCGGCAGGCGATTCGGGCATCTGCAAGAAGTGTAACACCGGCTTCGGAGCAGGGGATTTTCGCGCCTGATGCACATGTGGAAGGTCTGGCGCATCTGCGCGCCTCAGACGGCTGTAATGTTCGGGCGATACTATCAACGCCAATGTCACGGAGGCGGGATATGCAAAAGATTCGTTCGTCCGAAATCACGCCGGAGCACGTATATCTCTCGCGGCGACGGTTCATGCGACTCGGCGCGCTTGCGCTCGGTTCGACGGCCCTGACGGCCTGCGGCGGCCAACTCGGCGAGACACTCGTCGGCCGGCCGGCGCCCGCCGCGCCAACCGAACCGACAGACGCGGCCGCCGACGCCCTCGGCATCAAGCGGGATGAATTCGGCGACCCAGCCAATTCGTTCGAGACGATCTCAACCTACAACAACTACTACGAATTCACCGAAGACAAGGAAGGCGTCGCTCGACTGGCGGCGAACTTCAAAGCCGAGCCTTGGACGGTGACGGTGGGCGGCCTGGTGAGCAACCCGCGCACCTACGACATAGACGACCTGCGCCGCAAGTTCGACCAGGAAGAGCGCATCTACCGGCTGCGCTGCGTCGAAGGCTGGTCTATGGTCATCCCGTGGATCGGCTTCCCCTTGCACAAACTGCTGAAGGAAGTGCAACCAAAGGCCGAGGCAAAATATGTGCGCTTCGAGTCGTTGCTCGATCCAAAGCAGTACCCCAATCAACGGCCATTGAGCCTTTACCCCTGGCCTTACACCGAAGGGCTGCGCCTGGACGAGGCGATGCACGACTTAACGCTGATGGTGACCGGCTTATACGGCAAGCCACTGCCGAATTCCAACGGCGCGCCGTTGCGCCTGGCCGTGCCGTGGAAGTATGGCTTCAAGAGCATCAAGGCCATCGTGAAGATCGAGCTGACGGCGGAGCAGCCCAAGACGCTATGGAACACGCTTGCACCGCACGAATACGGCTTTTACTCCAACGTCAACCCGCAGCGCCCACATCCGCGCTGGTCGCAGGCCACCGAGCGGCGCATCGGCGAATCCGGCCGACGCCCCACCCTCATGTTCAACGGCTACGCAGAACAGGTTGCCGGGCTATACGCCGGGATGGATCTGCAGGCGAACTACTAATTGTGGAGTCGGGTAGGCAAAGGCAATGCCTTCGCCTACCTGCGGCCCTTTACCTAGCACCTAGCGGCTATTTTGTGATAGCTTCCAGACCGGGGCATGAGCTGGCTAAGGGCGAACTGGTTGCGGTTAGCGGTGCACATCGGCGCGCTCGCACCGCTGGGCGTCATCATCCTGGACAATTATCGCTACAACCTCACCGTCAACCCGATTCAGGAGATCACCGCGCGCACCGGCAAGGCCGCGTTGGTGCTGCTCGTGCTATCGCTGGCTTGCACGCCGCTGAACACGGTCTTCGGCTTCCGGCAAGCCCTCCGCGTGCGGCGCGCGTTGGGGCTGTATAGCTTCATGTATGTCGCGCTGCACTTGGCCGTCTTTGCCGTGCTGGACTATGGCCTGGACTTGCGGCTCATCGGGCAAACCATCGCCGAGAAGTACTACATCATCGCCGGATTCCTGGCCTTCCTGATCCTCATCCCGCTGGCGGTCACTTCCACGCGCGGCTGGATGGCGCGCTTGGGCAAGCGCTGGAAGTCGCTGCACAGGCTTGTCTATCTGGCCGCGCCGGTCGCGGTGATGCACTTCGCGCTGCTGGTTAAATCGCTGAGCAGCCGACCCGAACCGTTAATCTTCGGCGCGGTCACAGTTGCGCTGCTGGCCCTGCGCATCCCGAAGGTGCGCAGGGCCGGCGCAAACTACGCTTCAAAACTGCGTTACGGCGTCCGCGGCGCGCGCCGGATCGCGCTAACCAGGCATCTTCATTGCGCCGAGAACACCACGAATTCGTCCAGTTGAATCTTCACATTCTTCGCCTGGCCGGACGCCCCGCCAAAGATCGCCTTGCCGCGCGGAATCTTGTTGCTCTCGACGGAATCAATCAACGCGCCGTTCACATAGAGCAAGAATCTTTTGCCGATGCGGCCTAACGTGTATCGGTTCCATCCCGCCGGCGCGATGTAGGCCGAATTGCTAGGCGCAATCAGGTCCTCCGACCACTGGCCGTTCTCGCCTAAATGCAGAGAGTATTCCTGTTTGGCGGGGTTCACGCGGAACCAGATTAGGTTGTCATCATCCAGAGCGAATCCAAGGCCGCACTCTGCTTCTTCACTGTCAACACGGCACACTATCTCACCGATGAACTGGCCGGATAACTGGCGCGAGTAAGTTTGCCAACCAATCCAACTCTCCTGCTTGGCCAGAATCGTCATTACCTCATCCGCTAGGGTGATCTGATAATCATCCGTTGAGCCAACCTGCCACCTGTTCTTGTTATTCGTGAAGTCGTCCGCGAACAGTTTCTTGGCATTCTTCGGCCAGCCCGTCCAGGGCGCGTAGATCGTCCAAGTCGTTTCACTCTCCAGTTGCACGCTGAACACCGCGGAGAGGAAGTTATCTTCTTCATCCAGCGCGCGGAGGTCATAGATGCCGGCAGGGATGCCTGTGATCGTCGTGCGCTCGCCTGGCGCTATAGGCTCGTCCAACGCATTCCTACCCCATTCCGTCGCGTCCGGCGTGACGATGTTAATGCCGCGGATGGTCTTGCCCGACTCGTTCACGATCTCCAACGTGGCACTGGGGACATCCTCCTGCTGTTGTTGTGAACCCGTCGTAGACATCTTGCCGACCACTTTGAGCGGGCGTCCGTTGATCTGGCCTTCGAGCAGCTCGCCGGTGGAGGGGCGCAGCACCTTGACGGCCATCTTGTCGGTGGGGCGTCGGCTGCGGATGATCGAGCAGAACTCGCGCATGGTGCCGTTCTCGGCCAGCAGCTTGCCTTCCATCTCGAGCAGTAGGTCGCCAGGTTTGATCCCGGCATCATCGGCCGGCGAGCCGGACTGCACGGCCTGCGCCCAGATGCCGCCAAACTTTTGCCCGCCCAACTCCAGAATGTCGGCCAGCGGGTTGATGCCGATGCTGTCCACATCCTTTCCCCTAAGCAATTGCCTGATGACCGGCAGCGCTTCATCGCGCGCGATCGCAAAGTACTGTCGCACCTTGTCTAGGCCGGCGAAGTGCACGGCAACAACTCCGCCGTCTGCCGTCACAATCGGCCCCCCGGAGTTGCCGGGATTGGTCGCCGCGCTGTGTTCGATCACCTGCCTGACGAACGACCAGCGCGTATCGCCGTTGGCCCTCGCTTTGGAGACGATGCCGTCCTCAATATCCAGTTCAGAGTTGCCCAGCGGAAAGCCAACGGCATAGATCGGCAGACCGGCCTTGAGCGTCCCCGTGTACCACTGAAAGTAGCTGAAGCCTTCGCCTTCGATATCAATCACGGCCAGATCGGAACACTCCGAGCGGCCCAGCACTTTGGCGTTGCGAGGTTCCTTTTCACCCTCCAGGTAGACTTCAAGGATCGCTGCGCCTGCGACCACGTGGTTATTCGTCACCGCCAGGCCGGACGGATCGATGATGAATGCTGTGCCGCTCCAGTCGCCTGAGACCTGGGCCGTGGATTGCGGATCCCAGAACGAGCCTTGCGCCAAAACGAAGACGGTCGCTTTGCCGACATCGTCCAAAGACGACACCGGTTTGGGCTGCGACGCGCTCACCCGTGCTGGCTGTTGAACGCCGCGCATAACGCGACCGCGAGCGCCAGATTTGCAAAAATCGAAACGATGCGCCTAGAAGTCATGGAAGACCACCCTCCTTTAGGTTAAAAGCTAGATGACCACCAGAGGCAAACTTCGCTCCACGTGGCGTGACCCACATCGGAATTCAACTGCTCAGCACCCGGTCTAGCGCCTCGCCGGTGATGCGCACTGCCTCCTCAACCGACAGAGCGCGGATGGCGTCGTTGAACGGCTCGACGGTAACTGGGCCGTCGTAGCCGATCTTGCGCAACGCGGACAGAAAACCTCGGATGTCTATGACGCCGCTGGCGCCCACCATCTGACGCTCGCCGTCTATTTGCTCATCAGGGGCGCGCCCGGCGGTCGCGTCGTTGACGTGCACGTATATGACCTCATGGGGTTCAAGGCGCTCGAGGTCGCGCACCGATGCGTGCGCAGTATACCAGTGGAAGCAATCCAACAACAAGCCGACGTTGCGCGTATGCGCGCCTACGACGGCGGCAAGCGCGCGCATCCCATCCATGGTGTGGATGAAGCCATGCTTGAACCTCGCGCGCAGCGTAGCCGGGCCGACGAACTCCATGCCGAGGCGCAGGCCATGCTCGGCCAGCACAGCGGCCACGCGCTGTAGTCGCGGGACCACGAAGTCCCAGTGTTGGTAGAAGTTGAGCGTGTTCGATCCCGGCAAGACCCACGTCACACAACGCGTGCACCCCAGCGCCGCAG
>JBKBID010000046.1:0-23013 GCA_046299515.1 Thermoflexales bacterium
GGCGACCACGCCCTGCGCGGGGTAGACCTCACGGTCACGGAAGGCGAAGTCATCGCGTTGATCGGGCCTTCCGGCGCCGGCAAGAGCACGCTGATCCGCTGCGTCAATCGGCTGGTGGAGCCGACCTCCGGCAAAATCTGGCTGCGCGATACCGAGATCACCGCGCTGAGCCCTCGACAACTCCACCGGGTGCGGCGTCGCATCGGGATGATCTTCCAGGAGTATGCGCTGGTCGAACGGCTGACGGTGATGGAGAACATCCTCTCCGGTCGGCTCGGCTACGTTAATTTCTGGCAGAGCTGGTTTCGACGCTTTCCACAGCGTGACGTAGACCAGGCGTTCGCCTTGCTGGAGCGCGTCGGGCTGAGCGATTTCGTAGATAAGCGCGCCGATGAGCTGTCCGGCGGCCAGCGCCAGCGCGTGGGGATCGCCCGCGCGCTGATCCAATCGCCGGATATGCTGCTGGTAGATGAACCGACGGCCAGCCTGGATCCCAAGACCTCGCGCCAGATTATGCGTCTGATCACCGAGCTGGCGCGCGAGCGCGGCCTGGCCGTCATCATCAACATCCACGACGTGCCTCTCGCCCAGCTATTCGTCAAGCGCATCGTCGGCTTGCGCGCCGGTGAAATCGTCTATGACGGCCCGCCGGAGGGCCTGACGCCGGAGCGGCTGACCGACATCTACGGCGCAGAGGACTGGGGCGCCGGTCAAGTCATCGCCGGGGCGGATTCCACTTCGGAGACGGACCCCGAGCCTTCGCCCGTCTTCGCCGCTTCGACCTAAAACTTGCTGCGCCTATGGCAGAGCTTGTTACTTCACCCGCCGTTTCCCGTCGTTGGCGCAAGCCGCCGCTCATCCGCAACCCCTGGCTGCGCTGGGGGCTGCTCATCGGGGCGCTGATCTACCTGGCGGTGGCCATCAGCTCGGTGCCGGTGGACGGCGCGCGCATTGCACGCGGCTTAGAGCGCGGTGGACGGATACTCTCCGGCTTCCTGCAACCCGATTTCGCCTCCCGCTGGTACGACATTCAAATCGGCGTGCTGGAGAGCCTGACCATGACCGTCGTCTCAACCGTGGCCGGCGTGCTGCTGTCGGTGCCGGTCGGCCTGGGCGCGGCGCGCAACCTTGTGTCGGCGCCGATCTATCTAGCCTGCCGCAGCATCATCACCATCTCACGCACCTTTCAAGAGGTGGTTATTGCCATTGTCTTCGTAGTGATGTTTGGCTTCGGGCCGCTGGCGGGCGTGTGCACGCTGGCCTTCGCCACCATCGGCTTCATGGCCAAGCTGTTGGCCGAGGACATCGAAGAAATTGACCCGGCGCCGCTGGAGGCGATCCGCGCGACCGGCGCCGGTTGGCTGAAGACGGTCGCCTACGCCGTCATGCCCCAGGTAAGCGCGCGCTTGGTGGGCCTGAGCGTTTACCGTTTCGACATCAACCTTCGCGAATCGGCCATTGTCGGCATCGTCGGCGCAGGCGGCATCGGCTCGACCCTGCAGACCACGTTCAACCGCTACGATTACGACGTCTCCGCCGCGATCCTGCTCATCATCATCGTGCTGGTAATGACCACAGAGCTGGTCTCCGGCCAGATCCGCCGTAGGTTGCAATAGCGCCTCTTGAGGAATATCTATGCCGGTCACCGTTGTAAACAACACCAAAGTTTGGCAACGCTACGACACGGCCACCCGCATGAAGATATGGGCCGGGTGGATCGTAGGCACAGCGATCACACTTCTGTGCTGGCAGTTGATCTCCAACAACACCCGCTGGGAGTTCGTCTCTGACGCTTCACAGCAACTCAGCACATTTCTCCAGCGCATGTTCCCGCCCGATTGGGCATACGCCGAACAACTCTGGAAACCGCTGTGGGACACGGTCACCATCGCGACGCTGGGCACGCTGCTCGCGGTGAGCATCGCCCTGCCGCTGAGCTTCATCGCGGCGCGCAACACTACGCCTCACCCCATCCTGCGCTATATCGCCCTGCTGATCATCGTCGTCTCGCGCTCGGTCAATTCGCTGATTTGGGCCTTAATCCTGGTGGCGATCACCGGCCCAGGCGTGCTGGCGGGTATCCTGGCCATCGCGCTGCGCTCGATCGGCTTCATCGGCAAGCTGGCCTACGAGTCCATCGAGGAGACGAGCTACGAGCCTGTCGAGGCGATCACCGCCACCGGCGCGAACCGCTGGCAAGTTCTGGACTACGCCTACCTGCCGCAGGTGCTGCCGAGCTTTGCCGGCATCAGCATCTTCCGCTGGGACATCAACATCCGCGAGGCGACGGTGCTGGGGCTGGTGGGCGCCGGCGGCATCGGCCTGAATCTGAACGCTTCGGTTGACCTGCTCCGCTGGGACCGCGTGGGGATGATCTTCGTCTTGATCTTCGTGCTGGTGCTGCTCAGTGAGACGATCTCGGCGCGGGTGCGCAAAGCGATTATCTAAGATTCAGGCGAACCGCATCGCTGCCTTCACTGCTACGCGGATGGCGTTCTCCACGGCGGCCGCTTTCGATTCGAGCAGCACGGCTTCCCCTTCGGTGCGCTGGGCGATGACGCCGCACACGCAGCCGGCGGCGAAGCTATAGACGCTGCCCATTTTGAGCAGTGTGCCGCTCTCCATCTCGTAATTGAGTACGTTGAGCCGTCGATACTCCTCGGTGACGCCGCGCAGCGCGCGAAGCAGATACGGATTGGCCGAGCCGGTGCGCTCTTGCCCCTCATAGAAGGTATCCACGCTGGCGGTGATGCCCACGTGGTGCTCCACCCCCAGCTCACGCGCCGCTTCGGCCAGCGCTACTGTCAGGAAGGGATCGGCCGCTGCTGGGTATTCAATCGGCGCGATGTCGTTGGCCGCACCCTGTCGGCATAGCGCGGCACTTGTAATTACAATGCTGCCAGGCTTGACGTGTGATTGAATAGACCCACAAGTGCCTATGCGAATAATCACGCGCATGCCGACCTGAACCAGTTCGTTCACCACGATGCTCAACGACGGCGCGCCCATGCCGCTGGTCGCCGAAAGGGCCGGCCGACCGTTCGGCAGCAGGCCCAGGTAGCTGTTCAGCCCGCGATTCTCCGATAGCTTCTTGACGCCGGTGAGATAGCGCTCGGCAATGTAGCGCGCGCGATCCGGGTCGCCACTCAAGAACGCCAGCACGGGCGGCTGAGGGCCTAAATCGCCCCGCCCAAATCCGATGTGATAGAGCACGTCACTCGATGCCATGATCCTCCCGCTTCGCCGTGTTTTGCAGCAGACTACACGATCATCTCGCGCATGCCAAGCATTCACGTCGTCAACATGAGCAAGCGCTCCGGCGAAACCCTCGCGCCGTTGCTGCGCGAACAGCAGCGACAGGCGCGCATGACCGGACGGCCGCCGCACAAGCGCACCGCCTCGGACGCGCCGCCTGCCGCCGGATCGCCTGCACTTCTTTCACGGCGAGACCGGCATGCGCATCTGAGCATGGGCGCATTTCTCCGCAGGGACGAGACACGAGTAGGCGCAAGCAATGCCTGCGCCTACCCTCGCATATTGCGCGGCTCCTTGTCGGAAATACACCTCTGAGCATCCACCAGAGTGCCCGAAACCGCTCGTCTCATGCGTCAGCGATGAGCCAGCGCTTGTCCTCGACGCCCTTCAACCGGCGCCACACACGCTCCGGCGTAAGCGGAATTTGATAAAAGCGCACGCCCGTGGCATGGTACACCGCATTTGCCACCGCCGGCGCTACGCCATCCATGGGTATCTCGGCGACAGCCTTTGCGCCGTAGGGGCCGGACGGCTCGTAGGTCTGGATGAGGATAGATTGCAACTCCGGCGCCTCATCGGCGCTGTAGATGCGATAGGGGCCAAAGCGCGGGTTATGCAGCCGGCCCTGCGCGTCATACACCATCTCCTCGCAGTGGGCATAGCCGCAGGCCTGCAGGTTGCCGCCCTCGATCTGGCCGCTGGCAGTAGCGGGGTTAATCGCCACGCCGCAATCCACCGCCATCACCAGCTTCGTCACGGTCACTTCGCCGGTCTCCGTATCCACCTCGACCTCGGCCATCTGGCAGCCAAACGGCGGCGGCGAGTCGTAGCTCATATGCGAGGCGACGGCGATGATCTGGTGCTGCTCCTCGGTATGCGTGGCGAACAGGGCGACCTGCTGCAAGGTAATCGCGCGGCCATCCGGCGACCAGGCGCAGCGATTGCGCAACCGCACATCCTCCGGCCTCACCTCGCCGCGCGCCGCCGACGGGTCTGGCATGGCCGGGCGATGCTTGAGATACTCCACGGTGTCTATCTGCTCCGGCGGCACGACAACGCCATAGCCCTTATTGAACATCCTGGCGGCGACTTCCTGAATTTGCGCGCGCACTTTCTCGGCGGCCTTCTTGGCCGCGCCGCCGGTGATAAACGTGGTCGAGGACGCATACGCGCCGGTGTCAAAGGGCGTCATGTCGGTGTCGCTGGAGTACATGATCACGTCTTCCAGCGGCACACCCAGCGTCTCGGCCACAATCTGGCCGACGACGGTGTCGCTGCCGGTGCCGATGTCGGTGCCGCCCACCAGACAGTTGAACGAGCCGTCGTCGTTCATCTTCACCGAAGCCGCGCCCATGTCCAGGCCGGCGATAGCCGTGCCGTGCATGCACGCCGCCACGCCGATCCCGCGCCGCACGCTGGGCCGTTGCGGGTCAATGATTAAGTCTTTGCCGGCGATTTCGCTGCGCCGCTCCCAGCCGATGGCCGCCATGGCCTGCTGGAAGCACTCCTCCATGCCGCTTGTTTTCACCACCTGCGCGAAGCCTTCACGCGCCTCGCCGAGCGCCGTCGCCAACGGCAGCGGGTCGCCCACGCGCACCCAGTTCTTGCGGCGCAGCTCGATCGTGTCCACGCCCATCAACTGCGCAGCCTCATCCATGAGGCACTCCAGGCCGAACTCGGCCTGCGGCGCGCCGTAGCCGCGGAACGCGCCGGGCGTAGGGATGTTGGTATAGACGATGTGACAATGAAACTTCAGGTTGGGGCAGCGATACGTGCTCAGCCCGCGCATGCCGCTCACCGTCTGGACGGTGATGCCGTGCGTGCCATAAGCCCCGGTGTTGCCGATGACGTAGTGGCTGAGCGCGTGCAGGATTGGAGCGCCGCCGTTCGGATCCTTCTTGAAGCCGGCCTTGAACACCATGCGCTGGGGATGGCGCGAGCGGGCGCTGGTGAACTCTTGTGCGCGGGTGTATTCAAAACGCACCGGCCGGCCGGTGGCGATGGTCAGATGCGCGCACAGGTCCTCAATGAGCATCTCCTGCTTGCCGCCGAAGCCGCCGCCCACGCGCGGCTTGATCACGCGGATCTTCTTCACCGGCAGTCCGATCAACGGCGCGATCATGCGACGGACGTGGAAGGGCACCTGCGTGCTGGTGCGGATGACCAGCCGATCGTCCTCATCCCACCACGTCATGCAAATGTGCGGCTCGATGCTGGCCTGCTGCACCTGCGGCACGCGATACTCGCGCTCGATCACGAAGTCGCACTCGGCGAAGCCTTGCGCCACGTTGCCGTGCTCGGCGATGATTTCGGCGACCAGATTGCGCTTGGCGTCTTTGATGCCGACTGCGTCCGGCTCATCGTGAATGACCGGCGCGCCTTCGCGCATCGCCTCATCGGGGTCAAAGACCGCCGGCAGCACTTCGTACTCCACCTCGATCAGCTCCAGCGCGCGCTGGGCGATCTCCGGCGTCTCCGCAGCGACGACGGCCACGCGGTCGCCGACGTGGCGCACCTTGCTGTCCAGGCTTACCTGATCGTAAGGGAAGGGGTTGGGATACGACTGACCGCCGGAGGCGTAGACCACGCGCGGCACATCTTTGTAAGTGAGCACGGCATGCACGCCGGGCAAGGCCTTCGCCTTGCTGGTGTCAATGTGCTTGATGCGCGCATGCGCATGAGGGCTGGTGAGCATCGCGGCGTAGAGCATGCCGGGCAACGGCGCGTCGTCCACGAAGGCCGGTTTGCCCTGGACCAACTTGGCCGCGTCCACCTTCTTTTCAGCTTTGCCGACGACGGACGTCTGCGGTTCTGGCGCGATCAAGAACGGCGCAAGCGTCGCGGTGAGCGTCTGCGTCTGGGTTTGCGTCTGAGTCTGCGCGCCTCCGCCGCCGGCGCTCGGCCCCTGGCCGCCCCAGCGCACATCGCCGATGTCCTGGCGGAAGGCGCCCAGGCCGCCCACGCCCGCGCCTTCCGGCGCCATCACGCGCCGGAAAGGCGGCGGCAGATCGTCAGGGGCCTCGCCACGCATGATGGCGGCTGCGTTCAACACCGCTTGCACCGGCTTGACATAGCCGGTGCAACGGCACAGCACGCCACCGATCGCGTCGCGCACCTCGGCCTCACTTGGGTCAGGCTTGCGGTCGAGCAGCGCCTTCGCGGCCAGAATTTGGGCCGGCGTGCAGTAGCCGCACTGGATCGCGCCGTTCTGGGTGAAGCACTGCTGAATCACGCTCAACCCGCGCCGGTCGCCCAGCGATTCGACGGTGATGATCTCTCCATCGTGCGCCTGGGCCGCCAACATGACGCAGGTGTTGACAATGGCCGGCGGGTCGCCCTCGCGCATGCGCATGATCACACCGCACGCGCCGCATTCGCCGGTCTCACAGCCGTGTTTGACGCTGAAGTAGCCTTCGCGCCGCAGCGCGGTCAGCAGCGTCTCATGGGGCTGAACGGCGATATCTTTGAACTGGCCGTTGATCTTCAAGTGGACGATCATGAGTTTTGTCTCCCACAGCCGCGCGCGACGCCCAGTTGCTTCACTGCGCCTAGCCCAACGCGCGCGCTTGGCCGGAGTCGTGCGCGTTCAAGTCGCCGGTGAGTTCACCGGTCGCCACGAAGATCGTGCGTTCGGCGACGTTAGTCGCGCGATCGCCGATGCGCTCAAGGCTGTGGCCGGCGTGCAGCAGCCACATGCCGCTTTCGATGTGCCGAGGGCTATCGGCCATGGCATTCATGACCTGCGCCAGCAGCGCGTTATACATCTGATCGAGGCGCTCATCGTCTTCCAGCACCTGTTGCGCCAACTGCACGTCGCCTTCGAGGAAGGCGCGCGTGCTGCGCTCCAGCATGGAGCGCGCCAGGCGATCCATGTCCGGCAGGTTAAAAGGGGGGATGCCGCCATCGCTGCGCGCGATCCGGCGCGCTGCTTTAGCGACGCCTTTGGCATAGTCGCCGCAGCGCTCTAGTTCAACGGCGACGATGCTTGCGGCGATCAACTCGCGCAGGTCATGCGCGACCGGCTGCTGAGTCGCCATTGCAGCCAGGCAAACGCGCTCGATGTCGTAGCGCAGCGCATCCATCGCTTTGTCGTCCCGCTTCACCTCACGCGCCTCGTCAAAGTTGCGGTTGACCAGCGCGTCCACCGCCCGCGCCGTAGCATCCACGACCTGCGCGCCCAGCGCAGTGATGCCATCGCGAACGCTTTGCAGTTCTCCTTCCAGTATGCTCCTCATAGCCTCAATCATCCCACAAAAACGAATCAGCCAAACGACAGGCTCGTTTGGCTGATCAGCTCGAAGGATTATGCGCAAGGCCGTCACATGTTGCGCGCGGCGTAACCAGGGCCTTCTTTATAGAAGGCATAGTTATATTGGATGTCCTCGCGCAGGTTGATCACTTCGCCGCCGGCGGCCGCGTAGCGCTCGCCGCGGAACGGCTGCACTTCCTGACCCGGCTTCAGCTCATAAGCCTCGGGGACTTCATCCTCCGGGAAGATCGCTTCATACGGGCACTCGGGCACGCACGCGCCGCAGTCAATGCAGGTCGCCGGGTCAATGAAGAACCACGGCCATTCATCCTCGGGCTTGCCGCCGACGATGCACTCCACCGGGCATACATCCACACATGCGCCATCGCGCAAGCACAGACTGGTGATGATGTGCGTCATTTAGAACTACTCCTTATCAGTGATCTGAAATTTCATTCGATTCAACGTTGCAGTTAACCGTAGTTAACTTTCCAACAGCGCCGGTTATACACGATGTCGCGCGCGTTGTCTAGCGCGTTTTGTCATGGGAAGGCACGACATTTCGCGCGAACGCAAGCGCGCTACGCGCCGAAGCGCTTCGCCACGTCCTCCCAATTCACGACGTTCCAGAAGGCTTTCAGGTAATCCGGCCGGCGGTTCTGATACTTCAGGTAGTAGGCGTGCTCCCACACGTCCACGCCGAGGATCGGCTTCAGGCCACCATACTCGGCCATCATCGGATTGTCCTGGTTCGGCGTGGACATGACTTCCAGTTTGCCGTCCTTGTTCACTACCAACCAGGCCCAGCCCGACCCGAAGCGGCCGATGCCGGCTTTCTCGAACGCCTCCTTGAAAGCAGCCATCGAACCGAAAGCAGCATTGATCGCGTCGGCCAGCGGGCCGCTCGTCGGCTCCGGCACGCCCACCTTGAGCTGCTCCCAGAACATGGTGTGATTGATGTGACCGCCGCCGTTGTTGCGCACCGCCGCGCGGATGCCCTCGGGCAACGCGCTCAGATTCTGAATCAGCTCCTCGACCGTCTTGCTTTGAAGGTCAGGATAGTCCTTGATCGCGTTATTCAGGTTATTCACGTAAGCCGCATGATGCTTATCGTGATGGATCTGCATCGTCAGCGTATCAATGTGCGGCTCCAGCGAGTCGTAAGGATAGGGAAGTGGGGGAAGTTCAAAGGCCATGTGTGTCTCCTCTGCAAGCGTTGTTTGTTGCGACCTCCTCGATCGCGGCCTTTATTATAAAACCGCGCCGGCGGCGTTTTGTGATAATTGCCGACGTGACAACTCCAACGACAACGCCGCTAGAGCGGCCGTCTCTCTCTCCGGCGCTCGGCATCGTCATCGGCGTAATTGCGGTCTCAACCGCCTCTATCTTCATCCGATTTGCGCAACAGGCCGGCGTCAATTCTTTGGCGATTGCCGCGCTACGGCTGACGATCGCCGCGCTGGCGCTGCTGCCATTCGCTCTGATTCGTTGCGGCGACGAATTCCGCGCCTTGTCCAGGCGCGATGCGCTCATCGCCGCCGTCAGCGGCATCTTCCTGGGCGGGCACTTTGCGACCTGGATCTTGTCGCTGGAATTCACCAGCGTCGTCAGCTCCGTTGTGCTGGTGTCGCTTTCGCCGTTGTTCATTGCTGCGGCATCGGCGTTGTTTTTGAAAGAGCCGCTCACGGCGCGCATCATCGCCGGCATGATCATTGCCATCGGCGGCGGCGCGCTGATCGGCCTCTCCGACAGCGGCGGGACGGCGCCCGGACAGAACCCGATGCTGGGCAATGCCCTGGCGCTCGTTGGCGCGTTGTGCATGACGCCCTACCTCATCATCGCGCGCGCGTTGCGCAACAAGTTCTCGCTGCTGGCCTACATCACCCTGGTCTACAGCGCAGCGGCAATTGTGCTGATGGTCGGAGTGTTGCTCAGCGGAACGTCGCTCGCGGCCAATAGCCCACTAGCCTATCTCTGGGTCGTGCTGACGGCGCTGATGCCGCAACTGATCGGCCACACCTCGTTTAATTGGTCGGTGCGTCGCTTACCGGCGGTGTACGGCACCATCCCTGTGCTGGGCGAACCGGTCGGCTCGACTATCCTGGCGATGCTCGTGCTGGGTGAAACCGTGCAAGCGCTCACGCTGATCGGCGCGACGCTGGCGCTGGCCGGCATCGCGCTGATGAGCCTGAAACGCAACGGCCCATGAGACGCACGCGCGCCGCACCGGAGCACAACGTGAAGTTCATCCGCCACAGCGCAGCGTGGGTTGCGTTGGCGACGCTGCTAGGCTTCGCGCTGCGCCTGCCGCTCAACAGCGTGATCCCTCCCCGCTGGGACGAGGGCTGGTCCATCGCCCATGCGTCGCTGCCGGTCGCCGAGCTGCTCTTTATTACCGCCGCCGATGTGCATCCGCCGCTGTACTACCTGGCCCTAGGCGCATGGCAACGCGCGACCGGCCATGAACTCTTCGCAGCGCGATACCTCTCCGTGTTGCTGAGCACAACGGCCATCCCGCTGACGTATGTCGCCGCGCGCGCTTGGTCGCGCTCGCGGCGCACTGCCATACTGGCCGCGCTCTTCATGGCCTGGATGCCGCTGGCGGTGTATTACGGCGCCGTGGTGCGCATGTATGCGCTCGCGCCCTCGTTTGTGCTGCTGGCAGCGTATGGCGCTTGCCGCAAATTGGCAATCGGAGATCGGGGAACGGGGAGCGGCGCCGTCTCCCGCCTTCAACCAAACGTTATCTTCACGGTCGGCGCCGCCGGCGCGATGTTGACGCTCTACCACGCGGTCTGGGCATTGGCAGCCATCGCGATCTACGCTCTTGGGCGCGCCGGCGCGCGACGCGCATGGCGGGCTGCGAGCAACATTGCATTGTCTGTTGTGGTTGCGGCGCTCGTCTTCGCGCCGTGGGGTTGGTATGCCGTGCCGCAGCTTCTGAGCCGCGCCGCTGCCGAGGCGCAGACCAATATCGGACAGCAATTTCCGGTGAGCTACTTTGTGCGTCAGGGCATATTCGACCTCACGATGGCCCAGCAGGTCGGTATCGCCGGCCCGCTGGCCGTCGGATGGATCGTCGCCGCAGGCGTCGCAGCGGCCCTAGCGCGCAAGCGCCGGCCGAGCGTGTTGGCGCTGCCGCTGATGATCATCGCGTTCACGCTGCTGGGTGTAGCGTTCGCCGCGCGACAGTGGGCGTTCAACGCGCGGATGTTGATCTGCGCGGCGCCGGCGCTGGCCATGCTGCTGGGTTGGTCGTTCGATCAACTCCTCGCACAAACCGCGCGCAATACGGGGAACAAAGCGCGAGATGGGATGCGCCGCGCCGCGCCCACGCTGGCCGGCTTGGCGTTGCTGGCCATTTACTGGCCCACCAGCACATCGTTCGTCTATGCGAAAACGCTTGAAGTGTTCGACCCCTACGACCCGCACACCTATCGCGCGCACATCGCGCCGCTCGCCCGGCCGGGCGACCTGGTTTTCTTCAACGTGCTCAGCCCGGCGGGGTTCTATGCGTTGGATCGGCAGGCCGAAGACCCTCGCTGGTCCTATGCCTTGACGTGGGATCCGGTGATCGAGCCGCGCGAGCGCTGGGAAGCGCGCATCACTCAGGCAGCGCAGCAGCACGACCGGCTGTGGATAGTGCTGTATCGCGGACTGGCCGGCCAAAACGGCCATCTGCGCGGCTGGATGGACTCGAACTTCTACCCGGCCCATGCGCAGTGGGGCCAAGAAGAAGTGTTCTATGGGCTATACGGGGTGGCCCGCGACGCCTTGCTGCCCAGTGATGCCGCCGGCGCGCGTTGGGGCGACGTCATCCTGGAGGATGCGCGCCTGCCGAAGGCAGTGTCGCCCGGCGCCGTTGTGCCGGTAGCGCTCACCTGGCGCGCCGAGGCGCCGATCCCCAGAGACTACAAGGTGTTCGTGCATGCCATTCGTCCCGATGGCAGCATGGCCGCCCAGCACGACGCGCAACCGCTCAACGACTTGCGACCGATGACGACCTGGCCGATGGGCGAAGCTGTGCGCGACCATCACGGCCTGGCATTGCCGGCGGACTATCGGGGGCCGCTGCAGATCGTCGCCGGCCTATACGACCCGGACACCGGCGAGCGTTTGCACACGGTCGGCGGAGCCGATGCTGTGACGCTTGCAACCGTCGTCGTGCGCTAATCGGGTGCGCGCCGCGTCGCAAGCATGAACAGCAACGAACTCGGGTATTACCTGCATCCCGCCGCGCGCGACGGCGAGCCGGGCTATCCGCGATTGGACGTCAATATCTTCGCTGCGCCAACGCATCGCCACTACGACACGCGCCTGCTGCACCTGCCGGTCGCTCACCTCGGCAGCTTGCGACAGATGGACATCCACCATCCCTGGCGCCCGGCGAATTACCGCGTCTGCGCAGGGCGCATCACCCTGCATGACTTCGTGGATAAACCCGTGACGTTCTTCAGCTTTGGCGGAAATGCCATAGTCGAAGCGCTGCCCGATCGCACCCATTGCACTATCACGTCCGATGCGCCCATCCTCCACTTGATCGAGGAGGAAGATCCGGCCACAGTGCTGAGCGAGGAGTTCGAGGCGCTGCTGGCGCGACGACGCGGCGCCTGGGCCGGCAGACAGGACGAGTACGAATTGCGACTGACGAAGGTCGAACCCATGGCGCTCTACCTCGCCTGTCTAAGCGCGCTGCATCGGGCGCTCGATGAAAGCGCGCATCCGCCCAACGACGGGCGGGCATCCCTGCGGCGCATACTCCATGATGCGATTGGCGCCGCGGAAGCGCAAGGACGCCGAATGGCGCGCGCACCGGCGCTGGAAGAGTTGCTGTGAGGCGCTTTATCGGCCTTCCGTTGGAACGCAGATGCGGCAGACGCGTCGCGGACAGGACAAAGGCTCGTCGAATATGGTAGGCTTGCTGCGATGGGCAAGCGGACGCACCTGATATGCGCGGGCTGGATCGCCGGCGCGTTCGCCCTCTGCGCCTGCGCGCAACCCTCATCCGAACTGCCCGCCGCGACGCCCGGCGACATCCCGGTGACCGTTTACGCCACATCGCGCCCAGCCGACGGCGCGCTTCCGTCGGCTTCACCTACTGCCCCCCAGCCTG
Organism: Thermoflexales bacterium; assembly: GCA_046299515.1. Classification (GTDB taxonomy): domain Bacteria; phylum Chloroflexota; class Anaerolineae; order J036; family Brachytrichaceae; genus JAAFGM01. The sequence goes on from JBKBID010000046.1 coordinate 12,618, forward strand.
CGCAAATCACGCAGCCACCGCCTACAATGCCGATGCCCGCGCCCACCGAGACGCCCTACCCTCTGCCGCAGATCTCGCTGTCCGGCGAAGGCATCAACGTAGTGGATTACGGCAACGACAACCTCAAGGTGCTAGAGCCGCTTGGCTTCGGATGGGTTCAAGTTTTCAACCCGCCGGATCACCCGATCCCCAACTACAAGGTGCTATACCGCGTCTCGCTGGGCGAAGCCATCAGCGGCGAGCCGGCCGCGGTCAACGCCTGGGCCGACCGGCTGGAAAGCCTGGCCCGCGAACGGCGCGGCGTGATCAACGCCTATTCGATCGGCAACGAGGTTAACCTGTCCCGCGAGTGGGGCGGGCGTCCGCCCGATCCGACCCTCTACGCTCGGCTGCTCGCGATTGCCTATGCGCGCATCAAGACCGCCGACCCAGACGCGCTGGTGATCTCGGCCGGCATTGCGCCCACAGGCGGCGATGGGGACGGTGCTATGGACGACTTGGCATACGCCCGCGCCTTATTCGAGGCCGGCATTGCCGGCTACATAGATGGCTACGGCTTCCATCCCTATGGCTTCGCTTACGAGCCGGAGCACGACCCAGACGATCCACAGGCGCGCGGCTTGCTCTTCCGCCGCGCCGAAGCGCACCGCCGACTGATGGAAGCCTACGGCGCAGGCGATAAGCCGATGTGGGCAACCGAGTTCGGCTGGCTCATGGACCCGCGCGAGGAAGGGTTGACCTGCGCATGGCCAGAACTGGACTGGCAACGGGTCTCGCGCAAACGTCAGGCCGAGTACGTCGTGCGCGCCTTTGATTTCGCCCGCAAGCACTGGCCATGGATGGGTCCGATGTTTCTATGGAACTACGATTTCAGCCGCTCGGCGCAGTATCCCGACCCCTGCGAGCAGATGAAGTTCTTCTCGCTGCTCGATGCACAGGGGAACGAGCGACCGGTGATGCAGGCGCTGCGCGCGGCGACGCGCAAGGAACGATGAGCCATGTGCGGCCGTTACACTTTGACTGTTGCCCCAGAACAGCTCATGGCGCGGTTTAATTTGACCGGCGCGGACTTCGCCGCCAAGCCGCGCTACAACATCGCGCCGACGCAGCTCGTCGCCGTCGTATATGACACGTCGCCGCGCGCATTGTCGGCGGCGCGCTGGGGGTTGGTTCCTTCTTGGGCAAAAGACCCCAACATCGGCGCGCGCATGATTAATGCGCGCGCCGAGACGCTGGCGGAGAAGCCGACCTTCCGCAACTTGCTCAAAAAGCGGCGCTGTCTGGTGTTGGCCGATAGCTTCTATGAGTGGCGCAAAAACCCGGACGGCTCGAAGACGCCGATGCGCGTGATGCTCGCATCCGAAGAACCGTTCGCGCTGGCCGGGCTGTGGGATGCCTGGAAGACGCCGGAGGGCGAGCAGATGCGCACCTGCGTGATCGTGACCACAGAATCAAACGCGCTAGTCGCACCGTTCCACAATCGCATGGCGGCTATTCTGCCGCCGGAGCGCGAAGCGGACTGGCTCAGCCACGATCACGACGATGCAACCTTCCTCCAGTCGCTGCTTCAACCCTTCCCGGCGGAGCGCATGAAGTGCTATCCCGTTTCGTCGCGGGTGAACAACGTCAAGAACGACGACCCTGCGCTGATCGAACCGGCAGCATGACCGCCGATCACTTTGCCTCGACAAGCGCCAACATGCGATATGGCTCAGCTGTGCCAAAGTCAATGTGCACGCGCAGGCGCCACAGCCCCGGCCTGGGGAAGAATGCGCCGGAGACGACGTATGCGCCGTTACCTTGCGGCGCCATGGGGTAGTTGCGCCCCTCGACCTGCGTCGGCTCGGCGACGCTGAGCGTTGGGGTGATCGTCATCGCGCGCCCTGCCTTGCGATCCAGCGCCACCAACGTCACGGTGGCCGGCGCACCGGCGCGCGGCGGATACGGATCGAGCTTGACGCTCAGCGTCGCCAGCTCAATGACCTGAGCGCCCACCCCGTCCGCGCTTAGCGGCACAGCGATGCTATCCAGGGGAACCTGCAACTCGACAGCGCGCGCAACGTCGCGCTGGGCTTGCAGGCGAGCAAGCACAACGCCCGCGACAAGCAGAAGCGATGCGGCAATCAGCGCAACGATCACCCAGCGCAGGGCAATTCTGGCCACGTCGTCTCATCCGATCAGGTAAAGCACGGCGAACACGACCAGCCACACGCCGGTGATGAAATACCAATACATCGCCGTCGCCTGCACCAGCAAGCGGCGCTTGCGCGAGAAGTGCCCCAGCAGCGCGCGCACCAGCACGACGCCCATCAGGACCACGCCGGCGAATACGCGGGCGACGTGGAAGAGGAGCAAGAAAGTGAACGTCGAGCCATAGGCGCTGCCCTGGGCCAGCGTAGCTAGATCGGTAAACTCCGCCGACTGCACTGCCATGAAGAGCACGCCCAATGCGCCAGCCAGCGCGATTCCCCTTACCAGCCCTTGGCGATCGTCGCGGGCGAGGGCGCGCTCGGCGAAGAAGACGGCGACCGTGCTCAGCAGTGCAACGACAGTATTGAAGATAGCCGGCGCAATCGGCGGCGGCGCGACGCCGGCCGGCGGCCACACATTGCTCGTGTTGCGCGTAAAAAACCAGGCCAGAAACAGACCCAGGAAGAACGTGGATTCGGAGACGATGAAGAAACCAACGCCCAACAGGCCGACGTCCTTCCGCCGAGGCCGCTCTCCACGCGCGACGCGGCCCGCCGCACGCGCGCTGTGGTCGCGCAAAGTCACCTGCGCCATCGAATCCACCTCATCTATCACTCGTGATCCGAAGTCACTGAGCTGGCGTTGACGATCTCATCGTAGAGCCAGGTGCCCAGCCCGACGAGGATGCCGACGATGCCCAGGGCAAGCATCACCGGATGCAGCACAATGCCGAAGGCCGCCAGCGTCATGCCCCCGCCTAGGATGATGGGAGACAGGCTCGGCACCGGCATGTGCGGCTCATGCGCCTCGGCGTGATCATGGCCGGCGGCGCCTGCGAAGAGCTCGCGGTCGCCCTTCCCATCGCCGGTCGAGACGGCAACAGCAGGGGACGTGTTTTGAGTCGTTTCTTGGATGGTCATCTTAGTTTGGTGATGTCGAAAGGCCCATCACTTCACGCTGTAGGCGCTCACCCAGAGCAGGCCGAGGATAATGCCGATCGCCAACAGCCCGAAGCTGACCAGGGTCATCACGATCGCTTGTCGTTTTGCGCGCTTTGGAATCATCGCTTGGTTGCCGACCGGCAACCGTGCATCGCCGGGGTTCGCCCAGCGCCACGGTCGCCGCTGCATCTCAGACGTGCGGCGTGCGCATTCGCGCGTCGAACAGCGGGCGATCGCTCTCCACGGTCGGAATCTCGAGGAAGTTGTACTCCGGCGGCGGAGACGCCACACTCCACTCCAGCGTGTTGCCCTCCCAGGGATCATCGCCGGCGGGCGCGCCCTGGCGCAGCTTGATGACGTTGACGATGAAGACCAACACCGAGAACGCCAGGACGAACGCGCCAATTGTGGCGATCAAGTTGCCCGCCTCCCAGCCGCGACCGGGGTCGTAGGTGGCGATGCGTCGCGGCATTCCCTGCAAGCCCAGGAAGTGCATGGGGAAGAAGGTGATGTTGAAACCGATCAGCATGAGCCAGAAGTGCAGCTTGCCCAGCTTTTCGTCGAACATGCGGCCGGTGATCTTCGGCCCCCAGTAGTACAGGGCGGCGAAGATGCCAAACACGCTGCCGCCGAACAAGACGTAGTGAAAGTGCGCGACGACGAAGTAGGAGTTGTGCACATACTGGTCAATCGGGATCGAGGCCTGCATCACCCCGCTGATGCCGCCGATCACGAACGTCCCCAGGAAGCCGATGCACATCAGCAGCGGCGTTTTGAGGTTCAACGAGCCGCCCCAAAGCGTCGCAAGCCAGTTGAACACCTTCACGCCGGTCGGCACGGCGATCACCATCGTCGTGAACATGAAGAAGCGCTCGATGGCGGGGTCCACGCCGCTGACGAACATGTGGTGCACCCACGTTGTGAAGCCCAGCAAGCCGATCAGGACGGTGCTGATCACAACGGCGCGCAGGCCAAAGAGCGGCTTGCGTGAGAACACAGGGATGATCTCGGAGATGATGCCCATCGCCGGCAGGATCATGATGTAGACCGCCGGATGCGAGTAGAACCAGAACATGTGCTGCCACAACTGCACCCGGTTGGTGGTGAAGAACTGCGTGTTGAAGTTGCGGTCGGCCACCAGCATGATCAGCGCAGCGGTGAGCACCGGCGTAGCCAGCAGCACCATGGCCGCAGTGGTCGCCATCGCCCACACGAACATCGGGATGCGCCAGGCGGTCATGCCAGGCGCGCGCATGCTGTAGACGGTGACCAGAAAGTTCACCGCGCCCAGCGTTGAGCCGATGCCGAGCAGGATCACGCCGATCAGCCAGATATCCATGCCGACCGTCGGCGAGAACGATTTGGTCGAGTAAGGCACATAGGCCGTCCACGCCGCGTCGGAGCGCGCGCCGAAGAGGAAGCCGAGCAGCATCACTAGTCCGGCGCCCAGGGTGATCCAGAAGCTAAACGCATTCAAGCGCGGGAAGGCGACATCGCGCGCGCCGATCATCAACGGCACGAAGTAGTTGCCGAACCCGCCCACCAGCATCGGGATGGTGAACAGGAAGATCATCACCGAGCCGTGCATGGTGAAGAGCTGGTTATAGGTGTTTGGAGCCACAACCTGCTGGTTGGGCGCGGCCAACTGAAGGCGGATGAGCAGCGCCATCACGCCGGCGGCGATGAAGAAGAAGAACGACATCACCATGTACATGACGCCGATCTTCTTGTGATCAACAGTTGCGAGCCAGCCGAGCAGGCCGCTCTTGGCGCGCTCACGGAGGGGAATCGGGATGCTGATGCTTGCCATAGGGTTTCTCATTCAGGAGCGGCTATCCGGGTGGAACAACCGCTCGACAAAGCAGCTTATTTCAGGGTCAGTAGGTAGGCCACGAGATCTTCGATCTCTTGCGCCTTCAGATTCAGATTGGGCATAGCAGTGCCGGGTTTGATCGCCTGCGGGTCGCGCAGCCATTTTGCCAGATTCTCGGCGTTGTTTTCGAATCCGTCGAGCTGGGCGATGGTGGGATAGCTGGCGAAGCGCGTCAGTTCGCGGGGCGCGACGCGCCCTTGGGCTTTGGTGCCTTCGATGTAGTGGCAGGCGATGCACGAGCCATTCAGGAAGATGTTCTTGCCGACTTCCGGGTCGCCTGGGCGCTTCGCGGCTGAGCTGGTCGCAGCCTGCTTGGCGTACCATTCGTCATATTCAGCCTGCGGCAGCGCTTTTACCCGAGAGATCATCCGAGCGTGGGCTACGCCACAGTACACGTTACATTGGCCGATGTAATCGCCGGGCGGCACATTGAACCACACATAGGACATCTCGCCGGGGTTGACATAGATCATCGGGCCAAGCTCCGGCATCCACCACGCATGGATGACGTCAGCCGCCGTCATGTCCAGGCGGATGTTCTTATTCGCCGGGACAACCAACTCCTCGCTCGCCGTCACACCGTCGCCGCCGGGGTACTTGTATTGCCAGACCCACTGGCGGCCGATCACTTCGATCACCAGGTCCACCGGCTGCGCGCGTTCGACGCGCTGGCGCGCCGCCACGTCGTTGATGGCGTGCACATGGGCGACCGGGTTGGACAGCGTGCCGCGCGCCGTCATGCGGCCCAGGGTATCCACCGAAAGGCCGAAGATCACGGCGATCAAAATAGCTGGGATAATCGTCCAGGCCAGCTCAAACGCGCGGTTGCCGTGGATCTGCTCAGGCATCTCATCGGCGCTGCGCCGGCGAAATCTGATGATGGAGTAGATGAGCAGACCTTCGACCAGCACGAAGATAATTACCGCAAAGATCAGGACGACGTTGTAGAGATCGCTGATGAGTTCTGCGTCACGCGTTACAGGGGGAACCATTAACTACCTCATAAACTCACTAACGGTTAAGGATTCTAGCATGAGCGCGCGCCTCGTCACGTGATTTTCAACGGTAACGCGAGCGTGACGTTTGACCGGATTAAGCACCCGGCTAAAGCTCGGGCCGTGCTCATGCGCATTTGACCGCCGACAAAGGGTGCCGCTCCTACCGGAGACAATGACAAAACAGCCTGGGGCGTCGCAGGCCGATGCAACGCTGCCCGCGACACTCGCCTGCGGCGACGATGACGGGCCCACGCCGCCTCAGACCGCCGGGCCGTTCTACACGCCCAACACGCCGCAGCGCTCATGTCGCTCCGCTAAAGTCGCGCACCCAATAACCTTTGGCGCTAGAAGTCATCTCAAAAGCGGTACCGCTGTAAGATCCTACGGCAGGCTAGATGCACGAAGCCGACGCAGCTCTCGATCTTGCGTTCGTAGCGCGCCACGATGCGGCAATGGCTCAGCAACCGGCTGTTCAAACGCTCGCTCTTCCAGCGCCGCTTGTGTTGCTGAGTATGTAACAGTTACAAACCGCCAGGTTTCCAGGTTTCACGACTATTGACAAAGTCCGCGCAGGACTGATATAAAAGGTGTTGGCTGGGGAGTAGCCTTCTCCGAGAGGAGATCAGCCGGTCGTCAATACGGGTCCATCGACCCCGGCCGGTTGTAAGCGCCGTTCAATGCGCGATAGGCGAGACCACCATGGATTGATGAAACCATGGTGGTCTCGTTGTGTTTTACAGGAGCGACAAACTTGAACATTCTCACTTTTATCTTGTTCATCGTAGGTTTGGCACTGCTGATTGTCGGCGCAGAGCTTTTGGTGCGCGGCGCAGCGCGGCTCGCGGCCGGCATTGGCGTGTCGCCGCTGGTGATCGGTCTGACGATCGTGGCATTCGGCACCAGCTCGCCAGAACTCGCCGTGAGCACCCAATCGGCGCTGGTCGGCCAAGCCGACATCGCCTTCGGCAACGTCATCGGCAGCAACATCTTCAATATCCTGGTCATCATCGGCCTTTCGGCGATGATCACGCCGTTGGTTGTAGCGCAACAACTGGTGCGGCTCGACGTGCCGGTCATGATCGGCGTGTCGGTGTTGACCGTGCTGTTCGCGCAGAACCTCAACATCAGCCGAGTTGAAGGCATCATCCTGTTCGCCGGCCTGGTGATCTATACCGTCTTCTTGTTCGTGCAAAGCCGGCGCGAGACCAACGCTGCGGTTCAGCAGGAGTACGAGCAGGAGTTCGGCGAACGCCCGCGCGGGCCGGTGCAAGCGGCGATCAACCTTGCGTTCATCGCAATCGGCCTAGTCATGTTGGTGATCGGCTCGCGCTGGCTGGTGGACGGCGCTGTGGCCATTGCCCGCGCCATCGGCGTGAGCGAGTTGGTGATCGGGTTGACGATCGTCTCGGCAGGCACATCGCTGCCGGAGGTGGCCACATCGCTCGTCGCGGCGATCAAAGGCGAGCGCGATATTGCAGTGGGTAATGCGGTCGGCAGCAACATCTTCAACCTGTTGGCGGTGCTCGGGTTGACCGGCGTGGTCGCGCCATCGGGCATCGCCGTAGCGCCCGCGGCGTTCAACTTCGACGTATGGGTGATGCTTGCCGTCGCGGTCGCGTGTCTGCCCGTGTTCTTCACCGGATACGAGATTTCGCGCTGGGAAGGGACGATGTTCTTCGGTTACTACGTGGCCTATCTCGCTTATCTGATCCTCGCGGCTACCCAGCACGACGCCTTGCCGGCCTTCAGCAACGTGATGTTGCTATTCGTCATTCCGCTCACGGTGATCACCCTGGCGGTCACAGTACTCCGCGAGTTCCGAGCGCGCCGGCGACAAGCGGCAACGCAACCCTGAGGCCACATCAACGCCGATGAACGACGCGCTCTTAATCCCGCTCGTCGCCTGCGCCGTCGGCGCGGCAATCGCCGGGCTGTTGACGGCGACGACATTCGGATCGCGCATCCCTACCCGCGCGATGGGTTGGCTGCTGGCGATTGCGCCGGCCGTCGCGTTCGGCGCGCTTATCGCCTATTCCCCGACGGTGCCGGTCGGCCAGACGTTGAGTTGGTCCATCGCTTGGATCCCGTCGCTTGGATTACGCTTCTCGCTGATGCTGGATGGCCTCAGCCTGCTCTTTGCGCTGCTAGTATCGGGCATCGGCGTGCTGGTAGTGGTATACGCCGGCTATTACTTTGCGCCGAAGCACACAAACGAAGCGTCAGGTGGAGGAGACAGGAAGACAGAATCGGGCGCGACGCGCACGCTCCACGCGCCGCTCCTGAATGCCGACGCGCGCTTCTTCTTCTACACCTTGCTGTTCATGACCAGCATGCTGGGCCTGGTATTGGCCGGCGACGTGATCACGCTCTTCCTGTTCTGGGAGGGCACCAGCATCACCTCCTTCCTGCTAATCGCCTACAAGACCAAAGATGAAGAAGCGCGCAGCGGCGCATTTAAGGCGTTATTCGTCACCGGCGGCGGCGGCATCGCGCTGCTGGCCGGCTTGCTCTTCGCCTCGGCGATCGGCGGCAGCACCGACCTGACGGCCATTCTGCGCAACGGCGACGCCCTGCGCAGCGACGCATGGTATCCGGTCATGCTTGGGCTGATCGCCTTCGGCGCGTTTACCAAGAGCGCACAGTCCCCCTTTCACTTCTGGCTGCCCAAGGCGATGACAGCGCCGACGCCGGCCAGCGCCTACTTGCACTCGGCGACGATGGTCAAAGCCGGCATCTACCTGATGGCGCGCTTGCACCCGGCGCTGGGAAATACGCCGATGTGGTTCTGGCTGCTGATCGTGACCGGAGGCGTCACCATGCTGGTCGGCGCGATCATCGGCCTGCGCCAGAGCGACCTGAAGGGTATCCTCGCCTACTCTACCGTGAGCCAGCTCGGCGCATTGATGATGCTGATCGGCGCAGAAGCATCCTCGGCCTTCAAGGCGCTGGCGATCGGCGTGCTGGCGCACGCGCTCTACAAAGGCGCGCTGTTCATGATCGCCGGCATCGTGGATCACGAGACGGGTGTGCGTGACCTGCGCCGGTTGGGCAATCTGTGGCGTGCGATGCCCTGGGCCTTTCTTATATGTAGCATCGCTGCGCTCTCGATGGCCGGCCTACCGCCGCTGTTCGGCTTCCTGGCCAAAGAGACGCTGCTGGCTGCGGGGCTGGAAGACGCGCTGCCGAGCCTGGCGCGCATCGTGCTGCCCGGAATCACCGTGCTCACCGGCGCGCTAATGCTGGCGCAGGCCTCCAGTCTGACGCTGGACACGTTCGTGACCAAGCCGGGGGCGGGATGGCCGGCTTCGCGCCTCGACGCCGATGACGCGCGCGACAAGCCCGACTCGCACGCGCACGAAGCGCCGGCGGGCATGTTGCTCGGCCCGGCGATCCTGGCCGGGCTATCGCTCGTCATCAGCGTGCTGCAACCGGAAGTAATTGCCAGTCTGCTGGCCAGCGCAGCGACTGCCGCCTATGGCGCGAAGGTCAAGGTGTCGCTGGCGTTATTCCACGGCGTCAATCTGCCGTTGATTTTGAGCGGCATCGCCGTCACCCTGGGCGTCGTGTTGTTTGCGCTGCGCAGCCCGATCCGCGGCATCCCAGGCGCAGCGGCGTTGAACATGAACTTGATCTACGATGGGGTGCTGCGCGGCCTGGACGGCGCAGCCAGCATCGTCACGCGCACGCAGGCCGGCCGCATCCGCGCCTACTTGGCGGTCATCCTCACGGCGCTGCTGGCTCTGGTGATCGTCTTCGGCGAACTATGGCGCGTGTTCGACGGCGCAGTGTTGCCCGACGCAAGCCGTCGCTTACTCGACGAGCCGCTCAACTTACAAAGCGCGCTGCGCGCCTCCGGTTTGTTGTTGGCCGTGGCCGCGTCGTTCGTGTCCATCGTCATCCGGCGCGACTTATTAGCCATCATCGCGCTCGGTTCGTCGGGGTTGGCCATCGCGGTGGTCATCGCCTTGGAACCATCGCCGGACGTGGCGCTGGTGCAGGCTGTGGTGGACACGCTGACGCTGGTGGTGTTAGTGCTGGCGCTCTCGCGGCTGCCGCGCGCGCAGCGCGAGCGAGCCGAAGGGTTGAACGGAGCCGGCGGCCAGAAGCGCAACGCCCTGCTCGCCGTCGCCGGAGGCGCGATGGTGACCGTGTTGTGCCTCTACGCTTTTGCCTCGCGACCGCGCGCGTCGCTGGTCACGCCCTACTACGAGCAAAATGCCAAGCCGCTCACCGGCGCGGCCGATATCGTCGGCGCGATTGTGGTGGACTTTCGCGGCTTCGACACGATGATCGAGATTACTGTGTTCGGCGTGGCGGGGATCGGCGTTTTCTCGTTGCTGCGCTATGCGATGAAGAAGCGCGAGACGGAGCACTTGCCTGCCGAGGGCGAAGCG
>JBKBID010000047.1:0-22342 GCA_046299515.1 Thermoflexales bacterium
AATCCGCGTGCGGGGGGACGACAGGGGGGCTGGAATCCGCTTGCGGGGGGACGACAGGGGGGCTGGAATCCGCTTGCGGGGGGACGACAGGGGGGCTATCCAAACGCCACACCAAAGTCCCCCGACGCACACAGAAGAAATCCGCCACCAGGTCGCCTTCGTTCGACGATGCTTTGATGATGCGCTCTAAAAGGGCTTCGGGCTTTTGAGTGGGAAAGGGTAAGAGTTCTGGCGAGTTCCTGTAAATTGCTTGAACATCCCAGACATCGCGCGCAGTTGCCATCCTGTAAGTCCCGCCTTCATCACGACGAAGCCCATACTTTTCAGCAGTCGCTGAACCTTCACGCGCATTGGCCATACCCGAAGTTAAGTAGGATTTGTCATATTGTGGGTGAAAAGTGTAGTTCGGTCCTATAGAGAAAAGAAGAATTGTGTCATGCTTTCGGCTGAACCAACGCGTGCCGATTCCTCCCGTTTTGTATGACCAAACGATCTCATTGATAAAATTATCCGTCCCAAATACCTCGTTCATTAGCAGGCGGATTAGATAATTAACTCTCCAATCACAATGCACATAAATACTCCCCCTTTCGCTGAGCAGCTCGCGCATCAGGGTCAGCCGCTCGTACATCATGTGCAGGTAGGAGTCGGTGCCCTTGCCCCAGGTGTCGCGGTAGGCGACGGCCTCCAGGATGGACTGCTCCTTCTGCACAGCGTCGCCCTCCTCGCCGATCTGCACCTGCATGGTGAAGTCGGCACCCACGTCGAAGGGCGGGTCAATGTAGATCAGGTCAATCTGGCCGCGGAATTGCTCCAGCAGCGCCTGCATCACCAGTTTGTTGTCGCCCCAGATCAGCAGGTTGCGCCAGTCGTCGCGGTGCGCTTTCCGGCGAAAGGCGGCCTCGTCGAACATGGTGAGTTGCTGCGCCTTCTCGCGGTCGCGCGGCTCGTCAATGGTCTCGATGCGCTGCATCGGCAGGGGCGAAGTGGGCAGGCGCACGGGCCGCCGGTTGCCGTATTCGTCGTACTTGCCCTCCCAGATCAGCTCGGTCTTCATGCGGGAGAGCGGATGCGGATTGTGGGGCCCCAGTCGGTCATCAGTTGATGCTCCCAGAGCGTCGGTAATTCACCCGAAGGCATCTGCGCGCCCTTTTAGCTTTGCGCTGCGCGCTTCGTCGGATTATATATTGCCGCCCCTGTCCGGCGAAAGACGGTGACTGTCGCGCCGTTGCGCCTCACGCTGCTGCGTGCTAACCTGTCCGGCATCTCACTATCGAGGAGCAATGCCATGCAGAAGATCGGCGCAGGATATGTCGTCTACGGTGAAGATGTCGAGTCGCTGCAGTTTGACTGGGGCACGCTGAAGATGCACAACGAGCCGGCGGTGACCGGGTCGCAACGCTTCAGCAGCGGCGTGGTCATCATTAAGCCGGGCATGGGGCACGCGCGACACAATCACCCCGGCAGCGACGAGATCATCTACGTCATCAGCGGCGAGGTCGAGCAGATGATTGACGACCGGCCGCCCGTGCGCTTGCACGCCGGCGCGAGCATCTTCATCCCCGCCGACGTGTATCACGCGACGCTGAACGTGGGCTGGAAGCCGGCCGAACTGTTCATCATCTATGCGCCGCCTGGCCCGGAGCGCTTCTTCCGCACGCTGCCCGGTTGCACGGTGACGCCGCCGGAGCGCAAAGCCTGAAGCAAGGGGCGGCGGCCGGAGCGGGTGTTGCCCGCATCTCACCCTAAGGCGATCAACCGGCCTTGCTCGTCAAACTCGGCGATGAGCTGCTGTGGCGCGCCGGCGCCGAGCGGCGAACGGGGCGCGGCCTTCATCGTTGCGATGATGCGCCGGCCTTCCTCGCGCACATCCAGGCGATAGAACTGCAAGTAGCCCAGCAGCGCCGCGCGCGGGTTGGTCGCAGGGTAACGGGATAGGAAGGCGGGGAAGATGCGCAAGATGCGCGGGATCGGACGGGTGACCGAACGCTTATAGCGCGGGTCTTTGATCAACAAGTAGAGCGCGCCGCGCGGGTAGGGCGCGCGGAAGAAACAACCGGCGCGTTGCGCGCCGCACGCGATCAGCGCGATCCGCTGCGGGTTCACCTCCGGCGTGATTGGCAGCTCCGGCGTGACCAGTTCGGGGGCGCCGCAGGCTGCGCCGAGCGCTTTCAACTCGTTGGCCGACTTCAGCAGGGTGTCCGGGATGCCGCTGGGGTTGGCCCAGCCCCACAACCAGGTGCGGCTCTCTTCCGACTCGGTGCCCAACACCTGGACGTTCAACTGGAGGTCGGCTTCGTGAGGCCGGCGGAAGGCCAGCACGCCGCTGTTCAGGTCAAACGCCCAGCCATGCTTGCCCAGCATGGCGTCCAGGTAGATTTGCTTGTCGAATGACGCTGCGCCGTGCTTGGTGAATAGGTCTTCGAACTTTTGTGAGGCCATCGCTTGTGGCGTGTCAGGTGGCATGAGTTAGGTTTCAGGTGTCAAGTGTCAGGTATCAAGTGTCGGGTCGTGCGCGAAACGCGAGACGCACAACGCGAGACATAAGACGTAAAACGTACGACGTAATATCAATTGTCTACTCAAGTCGCATTAAGTGCGGCATAGTGTGGCACCGCTCGCACCGCCTGCGCCTTGTGCGCCGGCGCTTTGTCCCACACTACCGTGTCCAAGCCGTCAGGATGCTGCTGCCAGGCTTGCCCCGTAAGGGGGCTTGGGTTTATAGGCGAACTGATAGCGCCGACGCTTCAGGCCGTCTTTCTGCTGCCGATAGCACTCATACAGTTCGGCTTCGCTTTCTGCGATCTCAATCGGTCGTCGCGGTCTTCCTGTTCGTATGGCCTCCAGTTTACTTAATGCTTTGGCCTGGAAAGTGGTGCAATGAGTAGCCCAAGTCAAAGATCAACAGTGCCTCGCGTGTCATCCGTGCCAGAATATCGTCCCCGAAGCGCTGGTCGTGGACGGTGTCATCGTCGCTGTAGCCGATTCAGCAGCTGTCCAAAACCCTTAACTCGAGACCGATGCCCCAAATGGGTCATTTCCACATAGCCCAATGAGCGCGGATACTGCGCAGGCAGGTGGGCTGAAGTTGACCGTGCAGGTGGATGGCAAGCACAGATGGACATTGTAAATTTGCACTCAGCAACAGTGAGCATGGTACCAGCGATCACTGCAAGCCAATGTCAGGTGCAAGCTTCAAGAAATAAGCATGAATCACGAATTGCTCAGCACGAATCGCTAAGCATGAATTGCTAAGGAGGTAAACATGAACAAGATCAAGAAGGCTATCACTGTGGGCGTCATCACCGCCATGGTTGTCTCAATGCCGCTCAGCGCCAGCGCAAACATGTCTACTCGGGCTACTGCAAACAGCGCCTTTGCGAGTGGCGGCACAGCCGTTGAGGACTATGAGACGGCTGCTGTTCCTGCGCTGGCAGCTGCGTTTGCGGTGGGCGTCGTTGCTAGTTTCGTCGCCAATGCGGCATACGACTACGCCAAGAGCCAGAAGTGGTTGTGGGCGGAGACGAGCCGATACACGATTGACGAACGCGCGGAAGTCGCATTCGATCATTGATTCGATCCTGCCACGGGTCTAGCTCGATGGAGAGGGAGAGCACTTGCATGTTCTTGAACTCTTCATCGAGCCCCGTCGAGCATCGTCTCCCATCGTCGAGCTTGAGAACAGCGCCAAGACCTCGAATTTACACGGAAAAGTAATTGAGAGCCACCACGATGTTAGGTGAGGTGTGAGGAGCATAGGCGAGAGGTGTAAACATGGTCAATGCGTCAACACATCGGCGAATCGTCATTCGGTCACTCTTACTTCTGATTGGATTCGGAGTGCTATGCATACATTTCGCCTTTGTCGTCGCGTATCTCGCTCCGCTCAATCCGATCAAGCTCCAGTTTCACGCTGTCATACAACGTTATATCGAGCCTTATTTTGTGCAGAGCTGGCAGTTGTTTTCGCCCGACCCGGTGCGCGATACGCGCGTATGGACCGTGGCGTGCAAGCTTCGCAACGAAGATGGCACGACGCGCATATCCGAGTGGGTCGATATCTCATCTCCGTATTGGGCTGCGCGCCAGCGTAATCGCTTCACGCCCGAAGATCGCCTGGATCGTGCTCAATCGAGCGCGATTCAAATCATCTTTGGGCGCGACGACCTGTTGAAGCAGCTGGAATCGAAGCGTGATCGCTCTGACGAATCGTTCAAGGCGCTGCTCAAGGAACTGGATGAGGCCGATCGAAAGCATCGCGAAAATGGCATTCGACTGATCAACCGAATTGCCTCTGCGCATTGCGACCAGTTGTATGGCATGGGCCGTACGCTGGAGGTGCGCGCCCGGCTCATCCGGCTGGAGTTCCCAAGATATTCGGAACGCTTCCTGCCAGACAGTGCAGGCAAACGCGAATTCTTCGTGCTCGACTGGGCGCCACATCAATCGGTCGCACCGATCTTCGGGCAAGAGATGCGCGAGTCGGGTGTCGCCAAGCTGGCGGTCGCAGACCCTCACATCAAGGAGGTTTCCCAATGACGCGTTTGACATCGCTGTGGTCAGAGCAACTTGGCAGGTTAACCCGCGAACATGCCCTTGTGGGCGCCAGCCTGTTCCGCCTGCTTTGCGGCGTGGGCCTGCTCTACCAGCTTTTGATCAACTATCACCAACGATATTACCTGTTTGGGCCGGACGGCGTCTGGCCGTTTGACGCCTTCATCGGCAAATTGCAGACCGCTGGCGGGTTCTCGGTCTACGCCCTTAGCCAGAATCCGGCGTTGTTTGAGGTGATTTACCACCTGGGCATCGCCTTCACCCTACTGTGGACATTAGGCTGGCGCACGCGGTTGACCACTGTCTTGGTGTATGTGCACGTGTGGTCGTTGCATGAGCGTAATCCGTCGCTGTGGGATGGCGGCGATAACGCGCTTCAGCTTCTGTTGTTCTACGCGATATTTGCAAATTTAGGAGCGCACTTCACACTGTTTGGCCCAGCGAAGCCAGAGCCTACCCAGCCCGGCGGACTGCGGAGTGTGGTGGCCGATGCACGAGCCGTTGCGCACAACATAGCTATCCTTGCCATCGCCATCCAGCTTTGCTTGATCTATGGCACGGCGGGCCTGTACAAGGTTCAAGGCGAAATCTGGCAGTCTGGTGTAGCGATGTACTACATTCTGCGCGTGCAGGAGTTCACATTGCCAGGGGTCAGCGAGCAAATTTATCTCAACGCGCCACTGGTCGTCGCTATGAGTTACCTCACGGTCGCCTTCCAGGTCGGTTACACCTTCATGGTCGCGCTCAACCGTTATGCGCGGTTGCTGGCCGTCGTGATGGGCATCGGCTTTCACCTCGGCATTGCCTATCTCATGGGGCTCATTACGTTCTCCACCTTCATGATCGCCGCTGAGTTGGTGCTGATCTCGGACAGGGAATATGCAGCGCTCCGCCACTGTGCCAGCAAGATGATTGCACAAGCGACTCGAGGCACTTCCGGTTTGCTGCGAGTGACTCGACGGTTGCTGCGCACGATACCAGCGCTGCAATGAGTTGCAGTGAGTCGAAGTGAAATGAAACGAACCATGTCAACGCGAGGAGAAACGATTGCGGGCACAGCCTGCGGCGCGGGCCGGTTGGCCGATTTGTCATATGCATTTCGCAACGTCTTTCCTGTTCCCATCGAGGTGTGGCTGGCGCTACCGCTCGACCTGCCCTGGCAGCGGATCAGGCAACTGGATTTGTCGCCTCAGCCAATCCAGGTGTCGCCTCCCGGTATGGATAGCAGTGATCCAAACCGGATCGCGTATTTCAAGCTTGAGCCAGGTCAGGGTATCTCGATGCAAGTCCGCGCCGAACTGCTGAAGCCCGGTGGATATTCGTATGAGCCAGCCCAGGAATTGAACGACCTTCAACGTGCACGCTTCACGCGCTCATCTACGCTCATCCAGGTCACGGATAGCATTCGCGCTGAGGCAGTGCGCATCGTAGGTAAAGCGCAAAACAATGCCGAGAAGGCCCGCCGGCTCTACCACCATATCATCAGACAGTTCCGATATCGCTGGCCGCCGGCGGAACGAGGCAGCCAATGGATCCGGCGGAATGGCTATGGCGACTGCGCCGAGTACTCATTCCTGTATGCTGCATGGTGTCGTGCGCTAGGCATTCCATGTCGCGTCATGGTGGGTACCTTTGCACATGGCGACATGCGTGCGCACGTGTGGAACGAGGTGTATCTGGACATGGACGGCGCGGGTTTGGGCAGCTCGGGTGAGGCATGGCTGCCTGTGGACACCAGCGTGCACCAGCCCACAGTGCGCGTGCCGCTGCTCGCCGATCTCGATTGGTGGCTGCAGGGCGTCGAGCGCAAGTTTGGCCGCGTCGGTGGAGATCGTCTCGCTTTTTCGGTGGACCCGGAGGTGGTCCTCACTCCGAGCTTCAGCCCACAGACCATCCCTGAAGAGTTGGAGGTGAGCAAGTCACGGTTCGGCGATTCCTTCATCGCCTGGGGTCTTGAAAGTCTGAAAGGTACGGCGCCGTATCTGCAGCCGCTTTACCTACGTGTGCCTGCCACCGCCGAGGCGGCAGCTGTGCTTCAAAAGCCCGATGGCGTGTTGAGCCGTTTGATGCCGACGCCGCAAGCCGCCTCGGTAACCCGTGTGCTGGGGCACTGGCAATTCAAAGACCCACTCGCCTATCGTCTCTTCACCGTCCTCATGGTGATCGGTTTCCTGGTGGGTGCCAGTGACACATTTCTGAACCGCGAAAACTTGCTGGTGTGGGACGTCATGGGCAGTGCTGGCTACATCACGGCCCACGGCATCTACATCGCACGAACGGGGCTGAAGTGGTGGAAGTTGGGCCTGCTCATCCTGCTGCTCTTCGGGTTACTTGTGGCAGTGTTGAGATTGCTCGAGCCTGTGATGACGAATGGGGGTTGAGATCGGGCGCGGCAGCTTGTCTCCTAGTGTTTCAGTGTCTCAGCGGGTGCGCGTTGCCAACCAGGCTGGCCGATGACGCAATCCATTCAAACGACATGCAACAGCATGCAATAGGAGCACCGTTCGTATGATCAAATTTAAAAACCTATACTCCCGTTCTAACTTGTTAGAGGCTGTATGGTCAGCGATGCTTCACCCGCGCGGTTCAATGTGGGCATCGCTCACATTCGCATGGGCTGCCGGTATTCTGGCTCTGGCCCAGCTTCCCACCTTGCTCTCCATGGTTGATATCAACCGGTCAGAACGCGTGTTGGCAACGATGCCGGGATTGGTGTGGGCAGTCAGTTGGGTCGTGCTCAGCGCAACAGCTGCGCTGCAAATCCTCACTCAAGCCGTGCTGCTGGTCATCCTGATCAAGCTGAACCGTACACCATCGGAGCCTGCAGCGATCTCGCGCTTGTCTGGCGTATCAACGCTGGCCTGGCCTGCCTGGAGCATGTGGCGGCTGGCGCTCAGTTTCATGATGTGCGCCAGCCTGCCCTTCGCACTACAAATGATGGCACATGGGTTGATTGAATTGGTGGGCGGCTCGGTAGACCTGAATGGACTGACTTGGCTGGTGAGCGACAATGTCAGGCCCAGAGACGCACTGGCTGGCCTGATGTGGCAGGTCCTGTGGCAGTGCGATCTATTTTTCTTCGCCCATGTATTGTTGACGTCTGTGGCGTTGACTCAGCTGTTCCGGATTGACAGGTCGAATGTGGCTTTTGCCAGCTTTATGTATGGCCTGGGTTGTGCCTTGTCCAGGGCGATAACCATCGCCATGATGCAAGCAGTTTGAACCCGTATCGCTTACGCGCGCGAGCGCTTGGTGAAACGTCGAAACGTCTATATGTGTAAGACGTCGACCAGGCGTACGCGGATGGCGAATAGAATTGCCTGATAGCGATTCTCGACGCCCAACTTGCCATAGATGTTGCGCAAGTGATTCTTGACGGTCTCATAGCTGATGACTAAGGTGTTACAGATCTGGGAATTGTCGTAGCCCTTGCCCACCAGGCTCAAGACCTCGCGCTCGCGCTCAGTCAACGAGGCTAGCCTCTCCAAATCGCTGCTATTTGAGCGTTGACGGCGCACATAGACACTAGCAACCTTGGGGCTCATATAGGTGTCGCCATCGTGCACGATCCGCACAGCAGACAGAATGCTGTCCGGCGATTCATCCTTGAGGATGTATCCGCAGCAGCCTGCATTTAACAGCCCAGTCACGTATTCCGGATTGTCGTAGGATGACAAAGCTATAATTTTAATTTCCGGCAGCGCGGAAACCAGTTGAGACACAACTGATATTGGCTGAAAGTGTGGCATATGGGCGTCCAAGATCAGCACATCGAAGCCCGGCCAGAGTGTGAGGATCACCTCGGCCATTCGGTGGCCCGTGTCGAGCTCGCGCACGATCTCAAATTGGCCGCTGCTCTCGAACAAGATTCGCAAACCATGGCGAACGATCGGATGGTCGTCCGCGATGATTAGACGTATACGTGTAAGACTCTTCTCACTCATACTCGGCGTTGATGGCAACAGAACCAGCGAGCGGATGCCGCATCATATCGGTTAATCTTGGTTGATCCCAGCGAGTCTCGATCGGGTCCGTCGGCATCTAGAGACCACAGATTTGTGTGCCCAGAATACCATCTGGTTCTACAAAGATTACGCTTCTCTTCCTCAGCATTCTAGCATCTGTGACCGGTGTTGCCCTTGTCGGAACGATGCTCTGGACAATTCAGACGGCTGGCTACCTGGACTTGCACGTCAATCACCGTGGAGTGATCACGCAGGTGGACCCCGACAACGCTGCCGGTAGGGCTGGGGTGCGCCCTGGAAATATCCTCGTAGCTGTTTCGGTAAACGATGCCTTAACGATCGCCGATGCGCCATTCGATCTGGCGCTGAACTCGATGCGAGCCGGCGATAAAGTGCAGCTCAGCGTTGAGGATTCCATCAATGGACAACGTCGGGACATCCGTCTTATTGCGTCTCACCTTCCAGTTTCACAGTGGCCCGTGCGATTATGGATTCTGCTGATGGGCCTGGCGTATCTCGTCATCGGCGTTCGCGTTGTCACCAGCCAGCTCATCGGCTCCGCGGCGGGGCGGCGGCTTAGCTTGTTAGTGTTGCTGTCCAGTCTCAGGGCTGTCGCTGTTGACTTGTCCGCTGCCGGCGTCAACTTGCAGTTTATCTCATTGGCGCTTGCGGCGGCGGTGTCCGCTTGCCAGGTGCAGCTTCATAGCGTGCTTCCCCAACGTCCACGCTCGCGTATGGCCCAACTGATTAGCCAGTTGCATTTGCTCCTTGGCGTCGTCCTCACGTGCCTGGGAGTGGTGCTCGCGTTGTCGCGCGCGCTACAGCTGCTCCAGGCCTATCAGCTCGTGATCCTGTTATTCGACCTGGTTTCGGCTGCTGTGGTTGCTAGCTTGCTGATCGCCGCATATCGCGCTCCCGTCAGCAACCGCACCCGAGTGTGCGTCCGATTTCTTGTGTGGACGCTTGCGATCACCTACCTGCTGCGCCTGATGGCGTTCATGGCCTTGCTGTCTGCCCCCGACGATGCGCTCACGTTCTGGTTGGGCCGGCTGGCGCTGCTCAGCCAGATTCTGATCCCGATTGCCTATCTGTTCGTCATCCGGTTGAAAGACGTTTATACGATTGACTTGTTGGTCAATCGCTCCTCCACGCGAATACTCGCCTTCGTCGGATTGTTCGTCATCCACTGGCTCATGATCTTCTTGATCATTCGTTTCGCGGGCATGCAGATCGGTGACTCGATTGTCCTGTATGCGATATTCGGTGCCTCCATCACTATTCTGTTTATCTCGGTTCAAGGGCGTCTCGCGACGTTGGTGGACAAACTGCTCTATGGCTACGAAAACACTCGGGCGCTCATCAGCCAGCGCCTGGTCAGCGAGCTGCTGCAGATCTACGAGTATGAGCACTTCGCTCACGTGTTGACACAACGCCTGCGGCGGTTATTTGACGCCGCTGTGACCGAATTACACACTCAACGCCATGACGGCACATGGTCACACACAATCGTTGGCAGCGCCCACCTGGTTCTCGACTGCAATGAGCTTGAAGCGCTGATGAGCTGGATGGTCAGACGGCCGGTCCAACGCGCAAAGGACCTCGCACGCGCGGCCTCGCAACTTGCAATTGATCGCCGGCGGCTGCCAGAAGACGGCATCTTTGTCTGCTTTGCCAACGACCGCACATCGGCCTCCAGATCGCTGCTGTGGCTCGGTCCTCGACCACTGAACGACGGCTACTTACGCCAGGACGAAGAACTGCTCTGCACGGTTGCAGCTGCCGGCAAGCTAGCCCTCAACAACATTGATCTGCAGAGCGCGTTGGTACGCCGTGGTCAGGAATTACAGATGCTGTATGCTGAACTGGTGAGCGCAGATGAACGCATCCGTGGCGAATTGGCTCAAGAACTGCATGACAACGTCATGCAGGACATCTACGGCGAGGTCTACGCGCTGAAGGCGCAAATGCGCCTCAGGCCAGACACCGCGCCCGAAATCAACCACGTGTGCGCACGACTCGAGGCAGTCATCGAAGATCTGCGCGCCTTGTGCAACGGCCTGCGGCCTCCCATCCTCGAGGAGATGGGCATCGCAGCTGCACTGCGCGATTTAGTATCGGAGATTCGGGAGAGCAATCCGGACATCCTCGTGATCTCTGAGATCATGGAAGTTGTGCCGCGCCCGTCCAAAAATGTGGAAAGCTTCCTGCTGGCTGCAGCGAAGATCGCGTGCACGAACACGCTACGACACAGCAAGGCAAGAAAGCTCTCACTGAAATTTGAGAATTCAGAGACGAACCTCGTGCTAGTGATAGAAGATGACGGTCAAGGCTTCATCCCCACCGAAAGTCTGGACAGCCTTGTCCGCAAAGGGCATTTCGGGCTTGCTAATCTTTACCAGCGCGCCTCGTTCATCGGCGCAAGTGTGGCGGTGAACAGCGCGCCGCACATAGGCACAACCGTATCTGTGGTCGTGCCCAAGTCGCATCCGGCCTACGCCTCGGTCGTCACGGACAACTACGGCTCTACGACAACTGTTGGAACCAGCGCAACCAGCGCGGGCTGAGCAACCCGTCTAATATCACTACCACTTGCCAGGTCAAAACGTATTAAGAGCTCATTCGTAAAAGGCCGTGCGAAAGACGATCAGGCTAGAGGCCAGAAGATTGAGGCCGAGCCAGTTCGCTTCCTTCTTTAGCCAGCGCGTGTGCGGACTTCTGAAGTTGTTCTGCCAGGATAGGGTCGGTTCGACGCGCCACCGGCGAGCAGAATGCCGTTTGCGTTTCGAGACATGTGGCGCACGCGACACACCGGGATCAGAGTTGGCGTTGGCGGTGCGCTTGGGGATGTGCACCCGATAGCCGAGCCGGGCGGCTTGGCGTCGAATGGAATCGGCATCATAGGCTTTGTCTGCACACAGATGATGCCCGCGATGTGACTGCTTGGGTTTCTTGATCGGCATCGCTTTCCAAGGTGGCGAGGGCACACCGTGAGTCATGCGTGTTCGCCGCCGAGATGATGACGCTCAACGGCGCACCGCGCCCGTCCACTAACACATGGCGCTTGGAGCCATACTTGCCGCGATCAGTCGGGTTTTTGCTGGTCTGCTCACCCCCCAGCGGGGCGGGCACTGTCTTGCTGTCCAAGGCTTGCCACGTCCATTGGATACGCTGCAGACGATCGTAATACGCCAACACCAAACGGGACACCCGCTGCCATCCCCCGTGCTGACACCAAGCCTGAAAGCGGGCGTGAATGCTGCTGGCTGCGCCAAACCACGCCGTCTTGAGCGACTTCCATTGACAGCCGGCTTGGTCGGTGGCAACACAGCTTCGATCTTAGGCCACATCTCGTTGGCCACTTCCTAGATAGTGATATAACGCTTGGGGATGCGCTTACGACGTTGATGGTTAAGTCTTTTCATACCTCAATCATGCCGCAAGCACGTCTTTCTTTCCATTTACAGATGAGCTCTTAATACGACTTGAGTAGACAATTGGTATAAAACGTAAAACGCGAGCTGTAATCCGGCTAAACTCTACCGCATGACGACCGAGCGCTTCCCTCGCCTCGCGGCGTTCCCCAAGTGCTACATCGAGGAGATCGCCTTCAAGCGCGCGATGTCGCTGTTCGACTGGATCGAGATGGCGAAGGCGTTGCCGGCGGAGGGGCTGGAGTTATACGAAGGCTTCCTGGAGAGTCATGACGACGCGTATCTCGACAGCGTCGGCGAGGCCATCAGCAAGGCCGGCTTTTCGATGCCGATGATGTGCTGTTCGCCCGACTTCACGCACCCCGACGCCGACATGCGCCGGCGCGCCTTCGATCACGAGGTCGAGATGATTCGCATCACGCGACGGCTCGGCGGGCCGGGCGCGACGTGTCGCGTGCTCAGCGGCCAGCGCCACCCCCAGGTGTCGCTCGATCAGGGGGTGGAATGGGTCGTGGACGCCATCATGCGCCTGATCCCCATCGCAAAGGCGTATGACGTGGTGTTGGGGATGGAGAACCACTACAAAGATGGCGCGTGGCGCTATCCGGAGTTTGCGCAGAAGCAAGCGGTGTTCCTGCGCATCGTAAACGCCATACCAGAACGCGCGCACTTCGGCGTGCAATACGACCCGTCCAACGCGATCGTCGCCGGCGATGATCCCATCGCGCTGCTGCAAGCGGTGAAAGACCGCGTGGTGAGCATGCACGCCAGCGACCGTTACCTGATCGGGGGCGTGACGCTGGACGACTTGCGACGACACGATGGCGCGCTGGGCTATTCGCCGCATCTGCGTCACGGCGTCATCGGCAGAGGGCTGAACGACTATCACGCCATCTTTCGCATCCTGCGCGAGGTGGACTACGCGCGCTGGATCAGCATCGAAGATGGCCTGGAGGGGATGGACGACATGCGCGACTCGCTCCTCTTCCTGCGCCGCATGCGGGAAGAGTACTTTGGCCGGTGATCGCCATGAGCAGCAAGGCGCGCTACGATGCCGTGGTGGTCGGTGCGGGGCCAAACGGCCTGGCTGCGGCGATCACGCTGGCCGAAGCCGGCTGCTCCGTTTTGCTGATTGAGGCTGCTGAAACGGTGGGCGGCGGGTGTCGCTCGGCTGCGCTGACGCTGCCCGGATTTGTCCACGACATCTGCTCGGCCATTCACCCGCTGGCCGTCTCCTCGCCGTTCTTTCGCGCGCTGCCGCTGGAACGATATGGCCTGAGTTGGCTTCACCCCTCGGCGCCGTTTGCGCATCCCTTTGACGACGGCCGCGCAGCGGTCGCCGAGCGCTCCCTTGACGCCACGGCCGAGCGCCTGGGGGCGGACGGGCCGGCCTATCGCCGGCTGATGGCCCCGCTGGTGGAGGCGTGGGATGCGCTGGTCGAGGATGTGCTCGGGCCGTTGCCTTTGCCGCCGCGTCACTTCGCGCCGCTGGCGCGTTTTGGGTTGCGCGCTGTTTGGCCGGCGCGCGCGCTGGCCAAGTTCTGCTTTCGCGGCGAGGCGGCCCGCGCGCTGTTCGCCGGCCTGGCGGCGCATTCCGTTCTGCCGCTCGATGCGCCGGTCACGGCGGCGTTTGGGCTGGTGCTGGGCGCGAGCGCGCACGCCGTGGGGTGGCCGATGGCGCAGGGCGGCTCGCAGCGCATCGCCGACGCCCTGGCTCAGCATTTCAGGGCGCTGGGCGGCGAGATCGTCACCGGCTGGCGGGTGGAGTCGCTGCGCGAGTTGCCGCCGGCTCGCGCGACGCTGCTCGACGTGACCCCGCGCCAGTTCGCGCGCATCGCCGGCGACCGTCTGCCGGCCGGCTACCGCCGCCAACTGATGCGCTACCGCTACGGCGCGGGCGCGTTCAAAGTGGACTACGCGCTCGACGGGCCGATCCCGTGGAAGGCGCCGGAGTGCGCGCGCGCCGCAACGGTGCACTTGGGCGGCGCGCTGGACGAGATCGCCGAGAGCGAGCGCGAGGTCATGCGCGGCCGGCATCCCGAGCGGCCGTTCGTGCTTCTGGCGCAGCATACCCTCTTCGACCCCAGCCGCGCGCCGGCCGGCGCTCACACCTGCTGGGCCTATTGCCACGTGCCCCATGGTTCAACGGTAGACATGACCGAGCGCATCGAGGCGCAGATCGAACGGTTTGCGCCGGGCTTCCGCGAACGCATCCTGGCGCGCCACGTGATGAACCCTGCCGCGATGGAGCGTTATAACGCCAACTACATCGGCGGGGACATCAACGGCGGCGCGCAAGATCTGCGCCAGCTCTACACGCGCCCGACGCTGCATCAGCCGCCTTACGCCGCGCCGGCAGCGGGACTCTATCTGTGCTCGTCCTCTACGCCGCCGGGCGGAGGGGTGCACGGGATGTGTGGCTATCACGCGGCCCGGCTGGCGCTCAGGCGAATGGGGGCGACCGTCAAAAACTCAGATGGATGATGCCGACTCGCCGACCGAGCAACCATCATCCGGCCTATAATCATCAAGACCCGATCCCAATACAGACTGCGCGATGCGGCTACTCGAACAGATTCCCCAGCTTCGCTTTCCCGCTCCCTTGCCCGCGACGCTGCTCGAAGTGCATCAGGCGTTTGAGGGGCCGCGCGTGGACGACCCGGCCGCCGCGGCGCGCCGGGCGCTCGAAGCGAGCGGCATCCTCGCGCGGATCAAGGCCGGCGATAGCGTCGCCGTGGGGGTGGGTAGTCGCGGCATTGCGAATATCGTCGCCATTGCGCGCGCCGTCGTCGAGCGGCTGAAGGAACACGGCGCGCGCCCGTTTGTCGTTGCGGCGATGGGCAGCCACGGCGGGGCGACGGCGGAGGGCCAGCGCGAGCTGCTGGCCGGCATGGGCATCACCGAAGCCAGCATCGGCTGCGAGTTCCGCATCACGATGGAGGTGCGGGAGATCGGCCGCATCCCCGGCGGCCCGGCGCTGCACCAGGACATCCACAGCGCGGCGGCCGACCACACCATCCTGATCAGCCGCATCAAGCCGCACACCGACTTCCACGGCAAGCTGGAGAGTGGGCCGGCGAAGATGGAGGTGATCGGGCTGGGCAAGCGCCACGGGGCGGAGATGATGCATGCCTGGGGGACGGTTGGCTTTCAGCGCTTCCTGGCGCCGGCGGCGCGCATCTACGAGGCGAACACCAACGTGCGCGGCGCGATCGCCATCATCGAGAATGCCTGCGAGGAGACCGCTGAGATCGTCGGCCTGACCGCCGACCAGATCGGCGCGGAGGTCGAGGAGCGCCTGCTGCAAAAGGCCAAGTCGCTGATGATGAGCCTGCCCTTCAAGAGCATAGACATCTTGGTGATCCGCGAATTGGGCAAGAACATCAGCGGCGCCGGCATGGACCCGAACGTCCTCGGCAAGCTGGAGGTCAACCGCCAGCCCGAGCCGGACGATCGCAACGACATCGGCGCCCTGGTGTTGCTCGATTTGACCGAAGCGACGCACGGCAACGCTTCCGGCATCGGCCTGGCCAACGTGACGACGGCGCGCGCCGTGCGCAAGATAGACTTCATCGCCACCTACACCAATGCGATCACCGCGACGACTTTCGGCCTGAAGCGCTCGGTCATCCCGATTACGATGGCCGACGACCGCCGGGCGCTTGAGGTGGCTGTGCGCTGTTGTGGCGCGCCGCCTGACCGCGAACCCACCTTCGTCTTCGCGCGCAACACGCTCGCCGTTGGGCACTTGTGGATGAGCCCCAACCTCCGCCCGCAAATCGAAGCGCATCCGCGACTGACCATCCTGGGCGAGGCGCCGCTGGCTTTCGACGAAGCCGGCTGCATGACTTCGCCATGGCGGATGGAACCTTGACAGACGCATCACCCTGACCATGTCACACGCTTCAATCGTCCTCCGCAACGCGCGCATCTACACGCTCGTCCGCGCCGATCCGTGGGCCGAGGCGCTGGCCATCGTCGGCGACCGCATCGCCTGGGTCGGCCCCGATATGCGCGCCGCCGATTGGGTTGGGCCGCACACGCAGGTGATTGACGCCGGCCGGCGGCTGGTGTTGCCCGGCCTGATAGACAGCCACTTCCACTTGTTGCAGGGTGCGCGCGCCATGCGCGACCTCAACCTGGACGACGCGCGCGCGGTGGACGAAGTGCAAGCGCGCCTGCGCGCTTTTGCCGAAGCGCATCCGGAGCGGGAATGGCTCACCGGCCGCGGTTGGCAGCATAGTCTGTTCGCCCGCGACGGCCGGCCGCATCGCGCCGTTCTGGATGCCGTCGTGGCGGATAGGCCGGTCTTCTTGGCGGCATCAGATGGACATAGCGCCTGGGTCAACACGGTTGCGCTGGAGCGCGCCGCCATCCTAAACGGCCCGGCAAGTCAGCCGTCGTTCGGCGCAGTGGTGATGGGCGAAGATGGCTTGGCCACCGGCGAGCTGCGCGAAGCCGGGATGGACTTCGTCCGCCGTCTGATCCCGCCCCTGGCGCGCGCCGAAGAGGACGAGTTGCTGCGCCGAGCGTTGCGCGCCTGCGCCGAATACGGCATCACCAGCGTCCACAACATGGACGGCGACCCCCGGTCGCTGGCGGTCTATCGCGACTTCGAGGCGCGCGGCGAACTGACGCTGCGCATCTATGTGCCGCTCACGATTGAGCCGGGCGCGCCGGAGGCGGCGATCGAGTCCTGGGTGGATGAGACGAAGGACATCAATCGGGCGACGCTCGACGCGCGCGCCGAGCCGGGCGAGACGCCGTTCGTCCGAACCGGCTGCGTCAAGTTGTTTGCCGATGGCGTGATCGAGTCGAAGACGGCCTGGATGTTGGAGCCGTACGACGACGGCAGCGGCGAGCGCGGTCGGCCTAACTTTGATCCCGACGAATTCAAGCGGTTGATCACCAAGGCCGATGCGCTTAAGCTACAAATCTTCGTGCACGCCATCGGCGATGCGGCGGCGCGCGCGGCGCTGGATGCCTTCGACCTGGCGCGCAAGCTGAATCAGCCCCGCGACTCGCGCCACCGCCTTGAGCACATCGAGGTGCTCGACCCGGTGGACTTGACGCGCATGAAGCGCAAGCGCGTGTTGGCTTCGGTGCAGCCTCTGCACGCGGCGTTCGGCAGCGATCCGGATAACCCGTGGCGTCGGTTGGTCGGCCCGCGGCGCTGGGCGTGGGGCTTCCCCTGGCGCGCGATTTTGGATGCCGGCGTGCCGATGGCGTTCGGCAGCGATTGGCCGGTGGTGACGATGAATCCGTTTGAGGGTATGCGCGCGGCGCTCACGCGCCCCAAGCTCGACTTCAGCGACGCGCGAAGCCACTTCCCGGATCATCGCCTGACGCTGGAAGAGCTGATCACCGGCTACACGCTCGACGGCGCTTTCTTTGAGTTTCAGGAGCGCAATAAGGGGCGCATCAAGCCGGGGATGCTGGCCGACCTCGTTGTGCTGGACACCGATTTGTTTGACGTGCCAGGCGCGGACCTGGAAGCCAGCATCGCTAACACGCGCGCCGCGCTCACCATCGTCGGCGGCCGCGTCGTGCATCGCGCGCTGGCGTGACCGCGCGGGCGTCATGCCACGACCAGCACGATCTTGCCGATGTTGCGGTTGGCTTCCATGCGGCGATGCGCTTCGGCGGCGTCGCGCAGGGGGTAGATCGAGTCAATAATCGGGCGCAGTTCGCCTCGCTCGAAGCGCGGCATGGCGAACGCGGCGAACGCCTGGGTGAGCGCGATCTTCTCCGGCAGCGGCGTGCGACGCAGGGCGGCGCCGGTCACCGTGATGCGCTTGGCCATGATCGGGCCGAGGTCGAGTTCGCCCCGCGACCCGCCCAACATGCCGATGAGCATCAGCCGGCCGTTCGTCGCGATTGCGCGCAGGTTGGCGTTCCAGTATGGCGCGCCGACGAAGTCGAGCACGACATCGGCGCCGCGGCCTGCGGTGAAGGCCAGGACGCGCTCGGCGAAGTCCTCTTGCTTGTAGTTGATGGCGAGCGATGCGCCCAGGTCGCGGCAAAACGCGACTTTCTCCGGCGAGCCGGCGGTGGCGATGACCTGCGCGCCGGCCGCGCGCGCCAGTTGGATCGCCGCTGTGCCTACGCCGCTTGCGCCGGCGTGGATCAGCGCCGTTTCGCCGGCGCTGAGTTTGCCCAGGGTGAACAGGTTGAGATATGCCGTGAGGAAGACCTCCGGGATGGCCGCGGCCTGCTCAAACGAGAACCGGTCGGGGATGCGCATGGCCATGCCGGCAGGCACGGTCGCTAGTTCGGCGTAGCCGCCGCCGGTCACGACGGCCATCACGCGGTCGCCGGTTTGCCACGGCCCGGCCGGTTGGGCCACCTCGCCGGCCAGCTCCAGGCCAAGGATCGGCGAGGCGCCGGGCGGCGGGGCGTAGTGGCCCCTGCGCTGCAGGGTGTCGGCGCGGTTCACCGCGGTGGCCCGCACGCGCACGAGCAGCTCACCTTCGGCCGGCTGAGGATCGGGCGCGTCGCCGTAGCGAAGCGCTTCGGGGCCGCCGGGCGCGTCGAAGAGCATCGCTTTCATCGTCTATGCCTTGCGGCCCACAGCACCGCGATCACCGTCATGGCGTCGCGAATCTCGCTGTCGAGCACCATCGTCAGCACGTCGGCGAACGGCAGCACGGCGACTTCGAGGAATTCGGTCTCGTCCGGCGTAATCTGGTCGTCGGCGACGCGAATGAGGTCGCGCGCGATGAACAGATGGGCGACTTCGCGACATACCGACTTCGAGGTGTAGTGCGTGCTGATGTGTTGCAAAGTCCCTGCGCGATGGCCGATTTCTTCGATCAGTTCCCGTTGGGCGGCGGCTTCGGGCGGTTCGCCGGGCTTGCAGCCGCCGGTCGGCATCTCCCAGCGGTGCCCTTCGCCGAAGACGTAGCGATACTGGCGCACCATCATGACGTGCGCATCGTCCACGAAGGGCAGCACGCCGACGCAGGCGTTCATCTCGCACACGCCGTAGATCGTCGTCTTGCCGTTGGGCATTTCGGCGGTGTCTTCGCGCAGTCGCATCCATGGGTTGCGATAGATCTCGCGCGTCGAAAGGGTCTTCCAGGGTCGGGGCGTCATCGGTTTGACAGCTTACGAGTTGATCCGTTGATAGGCCGGTAGGTTACCAGATGGGCCGGGCGCGATTGGACGGGGCTGCCGCGCCTACCGCTCGGCAATTCGCCGGCTTCGCCGATACAATGCTGCAGGACGCCGATGAAACGCACGCGCGCGCTCGACATTCTGGCCAAGGCCGGCGCGCCTCACGAGGTGCGCGAGTTCACCGCGAGCGAGTTCACCGTCGAAGAAGCTGCGGAGAAGCTCGGCCTGCCCTTGCGCATGGTGTTCAAGACGCTGCTGGTCAGGGGCGAGCGCAAGGGGTTAGCCTTCGCGCTCATACCGGGCGATGCCCGGCTCAGCCTGAGCAAGCTGGCCAGGGTGATGGGCGACAAGCGCGCCGAACTGGTGGCCGTCGAAGACCTGTTTCGATTGACCGGCTACTTCAAGGGCGGGTGCGCGCCGCTTGGCGCGAAGCGCGATTTCCCGGTGTTCGTGGATCAATCGGCGATGGCGCACGCGCGTATTTGCGTGAGCGCCGGTTTGCGCGGTGTGCAGGTGCTGATCGCGCCGGCCGACCTGCAGCGCGTAACGCGGGCGACCGTCGCCGACCTGTGCGAAGGTGAGCCGGTGCGTTGACGGAAGCCGGCGGTCACAACAAAAACCATGATTCCGGTCAAAACGATTGAATGGATTGGCGATCTAGATGGCGTCGCTCGGCTGATTGACCAGACGTTGCTGCCCAACGAGCTGCGTTACTTGGACGCGCGCGATGTGGAGACGATGTGGGAGGCGATCAAGATGCTGCGGGTGCGCGGCGCGCCGGCCATCGGCATCGCTGCTGCGATGGGCATGGTGCTGGCCGTGCGCGACTACTCGCCGACCTGTCGCGACGATTTCCGCGCTGCGGTGGATCGCGCCGCGGCCTACCTCAACAGCGCGCGCCCAACTGCGGTGAACTTGTCATGGGCCACGCGCCGAATGCAATCCTTAGTCGTCGGTCACCCTGAGCTGCCCATCGAAGCCGTGAAGCGGCTCATGCTCGCCGAAGCGAAGCGGATGGTGGAAGAAGACAACGCCGTGTGCCAGGCGATCGGCCGGCTGGGTGAGCCGTTGATTCGCGACGGCGATTCGTGGCTGACGCACTGCAACGCCGGCGGGTTGGCGACGGCGCAATGGGGCACGGCGACCGCGCCGATCTACATGGCGCATGCCGCCGGCAAACGGGTGCACGTCTTCGCCGACGAGACGCGCCCGCTGCTGCAGGGCGCGCGCCTGACCGCCTGGGAGTTGCAACAGGTCGGCGTGCCGGTGACCGTCATCACCGACAACATGGCCGCGACGGTGATGGCGCAGGGGAAGGTGCAAGGCGTCATCGTCGGGACGGATCGCGTGGCGGCCAACGGCGACTTTGCCAACAAGATCGGCACGCTCGGCGTCGCCATCCTCGCCAAAGAGTTCGGCATACCGTTCTACGTCGCCGCGCCGACTTCCTCGATAGATATGCAGCTCGCTTCGGGCGACTTGATCCCCATTGAGGAGCGTCGCCCCGAGGAGGTGAGCGAAGGCTTCGGCAGACGCACCGCGCCGCCCGGCGCGCGCATCTACAATCCCGCCTTCGACGTGACCCCGCACCGCTACGTCACGGCCATCATCACCGAGCGGGGCATCGTGCGTCCGCCGTTCGGCGAAGGATTGCGCGCGATCTTCGAGCGCAACGCGACGTCGTGATGGGAGTGAAGTGCAGGCGTTGATCACCTGCCGGTATAAACTTGAGGACGCCCCCGCTGCGTTTGCAGCGGCCAACCGGCGGGAGGGCGTCAAGGTAATCATCGAGCCGTGAGTGCGGCGCGCAGCCTCCGACTCAGACTGCTGAGCCGATAGCCGAAGTCACCGCTACTATGCCGCAAGAAAAAAACAACCTACAACGATGAATTTCTCGGACGTATACACGGCTGAACAAGCAGCATCGCTGATCGCGCGCTACCAATCGGTGCGTCAGCCGCATCCGTTCGATGGGCGCTGCCCTTACGTGGGCGCGGCGCCTTTTCGAGAAGCCGATGCGCGGCTGTACTTCGGTCATGAGAACCAGCTTGAAGCCTTGCTCGATCAGATCGAACGCGGCGAACGTTTCATCTGCATTCACGGGCCGGCGAAGAGCGGCAAGACCTCGCTGATCCAGGCCGGCTTGACCTTCGCGCTGCGCAACGGCGCGATCATGGATAGCGACGCCTGGCCGATCCAGACCTTCACGCCCGGCGACGCGCCGATGCGCCGGCTGACCGACGCCGGCGCAAGCCTGATCGAGCGCGCCGGCTTGAACCGGGGGATCGCCGATGCCCTCCGCCGACACGGACTGGCCAGCCCGGACGACATGCGCAACCTCGTGGATGCCCTGCTTGAGGCCGATGCCCGGCGGCGCGTCGTGCTCGTCATAGACCAGTTCGAGGATGTGTTTACGTCGGCGGATGAATCCGAGCGACGCGCGTTCATCGGCCTCATTGCTCAGCTCGCCAAAAACCCGCCCGCGCGGTTGATCCTCATCCTGGCGATGCGTTCGGAGTTTCTGGATCAACTCTCGCGCTACCCTGAATTGCACAAGCCGTTCATCGCGCATGCGGTCGAACTGCCGTTGATGGAGCCGACGGAGCTGGCCCGCGCCATCGTGCTGCCGGCGCTGGAGACGGGCGCGACCATCGAGCCGGCGCTTGTTGCGCGGTTGGTGAACGACGTGTACGGCGCGCCGGACATGCTGCCCAGCCTGCAGAAGGTCCTGCGCGACCTGTTTATGGCCATTCCGGTCAAGCGCGGCGCGGAGAAGACGCTGCTGTTGGCCGATTACATAGACTTCGGCCCGCTGCGCGAGCGGGAAGGCGACCGGCCGCCGGTTGCGACCGTTGAGGCGGCGGCATCCGTTCAGCGTCCGCTCCGCGAGGCGCTGGGCGAGCAGCGCGCGATATCGCACTTCGCCCGCCAGGAGGCGCGCCTGCGCCTGATGAAGACCGTGACGGTCGTCGCAGCAGTGTTCGGCTTGCTCGCGGCGGCATTCGGCGCATTCGGCCTCGTCCAGCGCGCGCAATTTGGCCAACAGGCCGAAGCCGCGGCCACGGCAGAAGCCATTGCTAAGGCCGACGCCGCGCGCGCCGTGCAGACGGCCGGCGCCGCCGGCTTTGCCCAAGCCACAGCCGAGGCGCAAGCGACGCGCGCCGAGGCCGAACGTCGGAGCGCCGTCGCGACGCGCATCGCCGCCGAAGCCGCCGCGACCAGGTCGGCTGCGGCGCGCCGGCTCGCGATGGACGAGCGCGCGACGGCGGTCGCGCT
>JBKBID010000048.1:0-21010 GCA_046299515.1 Thermoflexales bacterium
GAGAAGCCCGGGCAGCCGTAGCCCTGGATCGAGCCGCCGCAGATGTTCAGCGCGGCCAGTTTCTCCAGCAGAAACATCGGCGTCTCGTCTTTCTCCCAGTACTCGTTGATCACCGGCGTGACCTCGCTTTCGACGAAAGCGCGCACGCGGTCGCGCACCTCGCGCTCCTCAGGACGCAACAAAGAATCGAAGTCGAAGTAATCGAGCGCTTTATCAACGGACTTCGTCGCAGATACGGCGGGGGCAGCTCCTCCACGCAGGCTGTTCGCGGCAGCCCCGCCGCCGGCGTCATCCTTCTTCGCCGCAAACGGTTGTTTGAATTTCATGCTCACTCCTCCGCGCCGCGCATCTTCGTGATGCGCGGATAAGACTTCGCGTCACTTGCGCCAGAGTAACCCGGACAACTAGACACGTTCCGCCGCGCGCCAGGCCGACAACAAGTCGTCCACGACGCGGGCGGCCAACGCGGCAGCATGTTTCTTGCCGCCCACAATCTGCTTGTTCAACGCCAGCGAAGCGATGCCGTGCAGGGCGCTCCACAAGATCAACACGGCGTCATCCGCGTTGGCAATCCTCACCCCCTCTGCTTTGGCCCAGGCCTCGATCGCGGCGCGCGCTTCGGCAATCACGGCTTCGCCCTCTCTGCGATACGCCTCAGGCTCGATGTAGACGCCGCTCAGGCCGTGCATCACTTCGTAGAGTTCGCGGCGCGTCCACGCAAAAGCACAATATGCCTGCGCCATGTCGCGGATGGCCTGGCCGAGGCCGCTTGATCTGGCGCGGGCCGTCTGCAACTCGGCCAGCAGCAGCCGGTAGCCCTCGCGGGTCAGCTCGGCGAGCAACGCGCCTTTGCTCTCGAAGTGTTCGTAGATGGTGGGATGCGTGTATGCGATGCGCTCGGCGACGCGGCGGGTGGTGACGGCGCTCCAGCCTTCGTTGGCGGCGATCTCACGCGCCGCATTCAGGATGGCCTGACGCTGATTGAGCTTGTCACGCTCTCGGCGCGCGCGCGCCGCCATCATTTCTACCATTGGTAGATTTTATACCAGGGGTAGAAGATCGCGTCAAATCCCCGCTGTCGTTTGCGCTGTTACAGCGCTGTTACAGCGATGTAGCACGAGGATAGTCAGCGCGCTATGTCGCCTGCGCAGCTAGTCATCGCTATGGACTAACATCCCGATCTCTTCACCTTTTCTTTATAAACTCTTAATCACAGCGAAATACGCGCGACCGATGATTAGAGCGTGCAACGATTCGAGTATCGCATCGAGACCGTCGCGATTGAGCGCGGTAAGCCGGCCGGTGAGCAACTGACCCAGGCGCTCAACAGGTGGGGCCAGCAAGGTTGGCGCGTGTGCCAGATTGTGCTTCAGCCGGCCGCGCAAACCGGCGATGCTGCGGACACTGCGCAAGTGGTGCTGGAGCGCCGGCTGGCCAACTGGCTGTTGAGCGAAGAGGACGATTGACTGTGCAGATCGAGGATCTGACCATCATCTTACCAACGCGCAACGAGCGCAACAACATCCGCGCCTTTCTGGCGTCGCTGCCCGAAGCCGCGCAGCTCATCGTGGTGGACGCCAGCGACGATGAGACGCCCCAGCTTGTGCGCGACATCCGGCCGCGCAACACGACCATCATTCAGCAGCCATGCAACGTCGTCGCCGCGCGCCAGATCGGCGCAGAAGCGGCCAACACCCCCTGGCTGCTGTTCACCGATGCCGACGTGATCTTCGCGCTCACCTACTTCAGCGATCTAGCTCGGCTAGACGAGAGCGCCCCGCGCCTGGGCGCGATCTACGGCGCGAAGAAAGCCTGCGACCGCTTCATCCCCTACCATCGCTGGTTCACCCGCGCCCAGCGCTTCTTCGCCTGGCTGGGCATTCCGGCCGCCACCGGCTCGAACCTGCTCATCAGCCGCGCGGCCTTTCGCGACGTAGGCGGCTTTGACCTGCGCCTGACTTGCAACGAAGACTCCGAGATCGCCTGGCGCATCAAGCGGCGCGGCTACCGGACGATGTTCGCGCCCGGCCTGGTGGTCTATGCGCGCGACCATCGCCGGCTAGAGCGCGGCGTGATGCGCAAGGTGATCCACTCCTCGCTGCGGTGCTTCCTGCTGTATTTCAATCTGCTGCCGTCGCGCTGGCGCGGGCGCGACTGGGGCTACTGGTCGGACGCGCCGCCGGCGCAAGCGCCATCACAACTGCGCTGAGCAGGAAGCCGACGGCGACGACCGCATAGAGCGCTCGATAGCCTATCACGCTTGAGTCGCTCACGCTGTTCAACCCGCTAATGAGCGCGCCGCCCCCTAACCGAGCCAAAGCGCTGCCGCCGGCCGTCGCAATGTTGGCCACACCCAGGTAACGCGCCGCGTCCGCCTTTGGCACGATGTCGTTGATCAGCGCCACGCTGCTGCTCAAGTAGATGCCGGCGCCCGCGCCGATCAGGATGGCGACCGGCAGGATCAGGTTGAAATTGAGCACGGCGAGCGCTGCGCCGGCGGCAGCCAGTAGTCCGGCAACGATGACCATCGGCCGGCGCCCCACTCGATCCGCCAGCCAGCCCGCCGGCACAATCACCAAGCCGAGCGCCACGCCCAGCGCCGCAATCGCCCGGCCGATCAGGCGCTGCGCCTCGGCCTCGCTCATCCCGAATACGTCGCGCGCAGCGAACAGCAAAAAGACGCTCGACCCGATCATCCCGGCCCAGAACAACACGCGATTGGCGAACCACCAGCCAAAGGCCGGATGCGCGCGCGCGTCCACGGCGAAAGCCTGGCGCAGGACGCTCGCGACAGTCGGGGGCGTTCCGGTCTTCGGCGGCGATCGCTCCACGCCCATCGCCTGAGTGGTGACGAACAGCGTGAGGAGCAGGCCGGCGATCGGGACGGCGATCGCCGCATACAGCGCAGCGTTCCCCCACTCCGGCTGAAGGCTCACCAGCTCTGCAGCCGCCAACCGTCCGACGATCGCTGCCAGCAGGTCGAAACCGGCCTTAAAACCCGAAGCCAGGCCGCGCTGCGCCTGTGGCACGCCCTCGGCGATGACCGGCTGCCAAGAGGCCAGGACGCTGTTCGCGCCGAGCTGGGTGAGGAGCAGGCCGACCGCCAGCAGCGCGATCGAGTCCGCTATGACGATCAGGAGCAAACCGACGACGACGCCGACCGCCCCTGCCTGCATGAACGGCAACCGCCGGCCCAGCCGCGTGTTTGCCCGATCGGACCAGGCGCCGATGAGCGGTTGGGCGAAGATGGCCACGAGCAAGCCGCCGAATGTGACTGCGCCAAACACCGCGGCATCGGCCGAGCGGTCGGGGACGATCGCAATGACTTTGCTGCCCAGCAGCGCCGGCTCAAGCGTGCTGCTGATGAGGGTGAGGCCAAAGCTGACGGCGACGATGGCAGCCAGCCGCAGAAGCGTCAGGCGCGCTTCGGTTGCCGGGTTGGGCGCCATCGGCCGGCAAGTTACGCGAGGCCGCGATGGTCGGCTTGTTGCAACTGGCGCGGCGCAGGGGATAGCTCGGCGCCAGCCGCGGGCTGCGCCGCCAGGAGCGCACGGTAGTCGTCCAGCAGCCCGTCTAGGACTGCCGACCATGTGCGCGACTCGACGCGCGCGCGGCCGGCCTGCCCCATCCGCCTGGCCCGCGTCGGGTCCTGCGTCAGCTCACGCACGGCGGCGACCAGCGCCTGGCAATCCTCCGGCTCGAACAGCAACGCCGTCTCGCCATGCACGGCGTGATCCAGCAAGCCGCCCGAGCGCGGCGCCACCACCGGCAAGCCAGACGCCATCGCCTCCAGCACGACGTTGCCCAGCGTCTCATTCGCGGCGGGAAAGACGAAGATGTCTGCGCTGGCATAAGCGGCTGCCAAGTCCTCGCCGCGCAACACGCCGGTGAAGACGACCGGCGCATCGAAGAACAGACGTTGCAACGCCGCGCGCGCCGGCCCATCGCCCACAATCGCCAGCCGAACATCCGGCACGGCATTCAGGACGCGATGGATCCAGTGCACGCGCTTCTCGTGCGAAAGCCGCCCGACGAACAGCAGCAGCGGACGTTCCGGCTGCCCCCCGGTAAGGCGGGCGCGCCATGTCGCGCTGCGCTTGTCGGGGTTGAAGAGGACGGTATCCACGCCGCGCCCCCACACCTTCAGCCGGCAGTAGCCCTGGCGCGCCAACGCCTCCAGCGTCACCGACGACGGGCACAGGTTGAGGTCGGCCTGGTTGTGCACCCAGCGCATGTAGCACGCCATCAACCGGGCCGGCAAGGCATAGCCCCAGCGCGTCATGAAGCCGGGCACGTCGGTGTGATACGACGCTACGACCGGCACGCCCATCCTGCGCGCCTGCCGAATCGCGGCCAGGCCTAAGGTGATGGGATTGAGCGTGTGCACCAGGTCGGGCGCAAAGTCACGCAGCGGCCCGGCAACGGGCGCAAACGGCGAGATCAGCTTGAAGTCCGGATACATCGGCAAGCGCCGGCCGGGCAATCCGACCACCGGCGTGTGCGCGTAGCGCGGCGGGCTGCCCTCCGGCGCGAACAGGATGCTCTCGTGCCCGCGCGCCGTCAGGTGATCGAGCAAGCGGCACAACGTGTTCGTCACGCCGTCCACGCGCGGCAGGAAAGTCTCGGTAAACAGGGCGATGCGCATAGCGTTCTTATCAGCGCAGCACGATCCAGGCGACGGCGACGCCGAGCGCCGCGCCGGCCAGCACCTGTGTCGCGTCGTGCCGCTTCAACCTCACGCGCGCCCAGGCCACCGCCGGCACCGCAGCGCAAAACGGCAGGCTGCCGGCGCCGAACAGCGCCCAGGTCAACACAGCAAGCGCGCCCATCGAGGCGCAATGCGCGCTGATCTTCCAGCGCAAAGTCGTCAGGAACAGCGCAGCGGACTGGATGACGTTGATCAGCGCTATCTGCTGCAACAGGCGCGGCGCATGTGCCCATTGCAGCGTCAGCGCGGCCAGCGCCATGCACACGATGGCGATGCTATACGGCTTGAGGCGCTGGCGGCGGTCCGGCAGTTGCATGTCGGCGACCTCGCCGCGCCGCACCAGCCAGGCCACGTAGAGGGTGGGCAGCAGGACGGCGAGCGCCAGATACCCTACGCCCCACATCCAGGCTGCGACGCTCGCCGAGACAAGCGCGGCGACAAGCACGCTGAAGACGCCGATGATGGGGGGATGGGTGGCGTTGGAGATCCAACCGGCAACGCGGTCGAGGCGCAGTTGGCGCAGGGGCGGCACAAACAGCGCTTCGGGCGCGACTTGGCCGGACACAGCGGGATACGTCATGGTTGCTTACCTTTGCCGAGAGAGGACATTATCGCTCCGACGTTAAGCTCAGCTTGCCTACCGGTTAACAACATATTAGCTGACTCTATGGTTCAGCGGGGAGAGGCGGATTCATCGCCTGTTGCGCCGGAGACCGCTTCGGGCTTGAATATGGGCATGAACGAAGTCGCATCCCTTCCCGTCGCCGTCATCACCGGCGCGGCCGGCGGCATCGGCAGAGGCTGCGCCGCCCAACTCGCCGCCGACGGCTACGCCGTGGTGATCGCCGACCTGCGCGACGATGCCGCGCGAGCAACCGCCGAGGCGTTCGCCGCGCAGGGCCGGCCGGCCCTGGCCCTGCCGGTGGACATCACCGACCCCGACGCGTGCGCCGCCATGATCGCCCGCGCGGTTGAGGCGTTTGGGCGCGTGGACGTGCTGGTGAACAGCGCCGGCATCAGCAGGCCCGAACCGTCGCTCGACGTTTCGCCCGAGAGCTGGCGGCGCATGATCGACGTGCAGCTCAACGGCGTGTTCTTCGCTTCGCAGGCCGCCGGCCGACAGATGGTCAAGCAGGGCTGGGGCGGCTGCATCGTGAACATCTCCTCGATCAACGCCGAGGCCGCCTTTCCCATGCGCGCGGCCTATTCGTGCGCCAAAGCCGGCGTGAACATGATGACCAAGACGCTGGCCATCGAGTGGGCGCAATACGGCATCCGCGTCAACGCCGTCGGGCCGTGCCACACCGAGACCGATATGACGGTCGAGAACATCCGGCGCGGCGTCGTGAGCGTAGATGTGTTGAAGAAGCGCATCCCGTTGGGGCGGCTGGCGAAAGTCGAAGACGTCGCCAACGCCGTATCCTTCCTGTGCTCGCCGCGAGCCGCCTTCATCACCGGTCACGCGCTCTACGTGGACGGCGGCTACCTGGCGTTCGGCTACTGGTAGAGCTAAAAGATAGATCGCCGAATTGCGCGACGCCGACCCGCTCGGCGATAATCCCTCATCATGATCCAACAAGCCATCGCCAAGCTGTTCACCCACACTTCGCTCACGGCCGAAGAGGCCGAGGAAGCGATGAACGAAATCATGCGCGGCGCGGCTACACCGGCGCAGATCGGCGCTTACCTGGCCGCGCTGCACATGAAGGGCGAATCCGCCGATGAGATCGTGGGCAGCATGCGCGCGCTGCGGGCGCACATGGCGCGCATCCCCACCCATCAGCCCAAGCTGATTGACGTGGTCGGCACCGGCGGCGACCGCTCCAACACCTTCAACATCAGCACGACGACCGCGTTTGTGGTGGCCGGCGCCGGCGTGCCGGTGGCCAAACACGGCAACCGCGCCGCGTCGTCGCAGAGCGGCAGCGCCGACGTGCTCAACGCGCTGGGCGTGAAAGTGGATCTGACGCCGGAGCAGGTCGGCCGCTGCATAGACGAGATCGGCATCGGCTTCGCCTTCGCGCCGGTGCACCATCCGGCCATGAAGAACGTCGCCGGCGCGCGCCGCGAGATCGGCCAGCGCACCATCTTCAACATCATCGGCCCGGCCACCAACCCCGCCCTCGCCCGCCATCACTTGCTCGGCGTGTGGGATTGGCGCTACGTGCGCCTGATGGCCGATGTGCTGGTGCAACTGGAAGACGCGCACGCCCTAGTCGTCAGCGGCTCGTCGCCGCAGGTGGCCGGCATTGACGAGCTGACTACCGTCGGCCCCAACATGGTCGCCGAAGTGCGCGACGGCCAGGTCACCGAGTATCAACTCGACGCGCTGGATTACGGCTTCAAACCGGCGACGCTCGACGACCTGGGCGGCGGCTCGCCGGACTTCAACGCGGCCATCACCCGCGCCATCCTCGCCGGCGAGGACGTGCAGGCGCGCTGCGATGTGGTGCTGTTGAACGCCGGCGCGGCGCTCTACGCCGCCGATGCTGCGCCGGACATCGCGACCGGCATCGAAATGGCGCGCGAGAGCATCCGCAGCGGCGCCGCCCTCAAGAAGCTGGAGGCGCTCGCCGCGTTAAGCCAAAAGCTGGGCAACAGCGGATGAGCCGACGACGAGTCGAGATCAATCCTGCGACGGCGCGCGCGTCACGCGTCGCCGGTCGAGCTGCGCCTTGACGCGCATCGGCAGGCCGTAGAGCTTCACGAAGCCGTCGGCGTCGTCGTGATCGTAGGCCGCGTCGGTGTTGAGGGTGGCCAGGTCTCTGCGGTAGAGCGAATAGGCGGCCCGGCGCTGCACGACCATCGCGTTGCCCTTGAACAGCTTGACGCGCACGCTGCCGGTGACGTCGCGCTGGGTGACGGTGACGAAGGCCTGCAGCGCGTCGCGCAGCGGCGTGAACCACTGGCCGTTATAGACCACCTCGGCATATTTGAGCGCCACGATCTGCTTAAAGTGCATGGTCTCGCGGTCCAGCGTGATCTCCTCCAGCCCCTGATGGGCGACGCGCAGAATGGCGCCGCCGGGGGCCTCGTCCAGCCGGCGCGTCTTCATGCCGATTAAGCGGTTCTCCACGAGGTCAACGCGGCCGATGCCGTGCAGCGCGCCGATCTCGTTCAGCCGCTCGATGAGCGCGGCGCCGCCCAGCGCGACGCCGTTTAGCCGCTTCGGTATGCCGTTGACGAATTCGACTTCAACGTATTCTGGCCGATCGGGCGTCTCTTCGATGGCGTTCGTCCACTCCCACAGGCACTCCTCCGGCTCGTACTCCAAGTCCTCCAGCCGGCCGCCTTCGTGGTTGAAGTGCCAGAGGTTCTCGTCCATCGTGTACGCGCCTTTCTCATACTCGCCCAGCGACGCGCCGCGCGAGCGGGCGTATTCATAGACCTCCTGCCGGCCGTCGAACTCCCACTCGCGCCAGGGCGCGATCACGCGCAGCTTGGGGTTCATCGCCATGTAAGTCAGCTCGAAGCGCACCTGGTCGTTGCCCTTGCCGGTCGCGCCGTGCGCCACGGCGTCCGCGCCTTCGGCTTCGGCCACGTCCACCTGATGCTTGGCAATGAGCGGGCGCGAGATGGAAGAACCGAGCAGATACTTGTTCTCATAGATCGCGCCGCTTTGGATCAGCGGGAAGAGATATTCGTTGGCGAACTCATCGCGCAAATCTTTGATGATGACTTTGCTCGCGCCGGTGTGCAGCGCTCTGCGCCGGATGGCCTCGAAGTCCTCGCGCTGGCCGATGTCGGCGACGAAGCAGATCACTTCGCAGCCGTAGTTTTCGATCAGCCACGGCACGATGGCCGACGAAACCAGCCCGCCGTTGTAGGCCAGCACCACCTTTCGCACGTCGCGCTTGGGAACGACGAAGCCCTGCGCGCGGTGCGTCTTGACCTCTTCGGCCAGGCGGGTGACCGTCTCCAGCGGGATGAGGTTCTCACGGCTAACGCCGCGCCGTGCGATGCGCCCGGCCTGGATAGCTTGCAGCACGCGCTCGCGATCTTCGGCTGTGACGCGGATGGCGCTGGATTCGCCTAGCTGCAACGGCATCATCACGGCGACCTCGTCGCAGTTCTCCAGCATCGGGCAGGCGACGCAGTCGTTCCACACCTTCTCAGGAAAGAACTCTTTGGGCGCTACGGCGAAGCCGCACCTTTCAAAAAACCCGACGACGCGGGTGAGCGCGAAGATGGTGCCGAACTGGCGGCGGCGCGCTTCTTCAACCAGGGCCGCGACGAGCCGCTGGCCGATGCCGGCGCCGCGCGCGGCCTCGTCCACTGCCAGCGAACGCAGCTCGACCAGCGTGGCGTTCATCGGCAGGAGCGAACCACAGCCGACGATCCTGGATGAAGCGCCGGGCGCACCCGGTCTTGCCTCCGACGCCCCCTCGTCTGGGGCGACGACTTGCTCGGCAACGAGGAAATTGCCGATGTGCGCGCGCACGCTCGCCTCGCCGCGCGGCAGTAAGCCGCCCTTGCGCGCATTCTGCGCGATCAGCATGACGATGGCCGGCGCATCGTCGAGCGTCGCGGGACGAATGATGACTGTCACGGCAATCGGCCCTCTAGCCCTCCAAATCCGTGATCCACTCGCTGCCATCGCCGGCCGGCTCGGCCTGAGGCGTGGGCGGAGCAGGCCGTTCGGCCGCTTCCAGCAGGCCCAATTCTGCGCCGCCTTCCAGATTCAGCACGCCGGCTCTGGCATACACGCCGAGCTTCTCCCGGCTGTCGGCGATGTCGAGGTTGCGCATGGTCAGTTGGCCGATGCGATCGAGCGGGCCGAACTCGGCTTTGCCGCTCTCCATGCTCAGCCGTTCGGGGTGATAGGTGAGGTGCGGCCCGGTGGTATTCAGGATGGTGTAGTCGTCGCCGCGGCGCAGTTCGAGCGTGACCGTGCCGGTGACCGCTTTGCCCACCCAGCGTTGCAGGCTCTCGCGCAGCATCATCGCCTGGGGGTCGAACCAGCGGCCCTCGTAGAGCTTGCGCCCCAGCCGGCGGCCCAGCGTGCGATAGTTCTCGATCGTGTCCTCGTTGTGAATGGCGGTGACCAGCCGCTCATAGACGATGAACAGCAGCGCCATGCCGGGCGCTTCGTATACCCCGCGGCTCTTGGCCTCGATGATGCGATTTTCGATCTGGTCGCTCATGCCCAAACCGTGCCGGCCGCCGATCTTGTTCGCCTCCATCACCAGCGCCACCAGATCGTGATACTCGCGCCCGTTGATCTCGACCGGCATGCCCTCGTAGAAGGTGACCTTGACCACCTCCGGCTCGATCTTCACCGACGGATCCCAGAACCGCACGCCCATCATGGGGTTGACGATGTAGGCGCTGGTGTCCAGAAATTCCAGGTGCTTGGCTTCGTGCGTGCAACCCCAGATGTTGGCATCGGTGGAGTAAGCCTTTTCAGCCGACATGCGGTACTTGAAACCGCGCTGTTCCAGCCACTCGCTCATCTCTTTGCGCCCGCCCAGCTCGGCGACGAACTCCGGGTCGAGCCAGGGCTTGTAGATGCGCAGATTGGGATTCACCAGCAAGCCGTAGCGGTAGAAGCGCTCGATGTCGTTGCCCTTATAGGTGCTGCCATCGCCCCAGATGTTCACGCCGTCTTCCTTCATGGCGTTGACCAGCATCGTGCCGGTCACGGCGCGGCCCAGCGGCGTGGTGTTGAAGTACGTCTTGCCGGCGGTGCTGATGTGGAACGCGCCGCACTGCAGCGCCACCAGGCCCTCCTGAACCAGTTGCTTGCGGCAATCCACCAGCACCGCTTTCTCGGCGCCGTGCTTGAGCGCGCGTTCCGGGATTTCTTCGTAGTTCGGCTCATCGGGTTGACCGAGATTGGCCGTGTAGGCGTAGGGTATGCCGCCTTTCTCGCGCATCCAGGTCACGGCCGCGCTGGTATCCAGGCCGCCGCTGAACGCGATGCCGATCTTTTCGCCCTTGGGTAGAGATTGCAAGATTCTTGACATAGGTGCTGCTCAAAATCTCCAACAGATCAAAAAGTAGGGAGAGGCTTTCATCTGCGCGCGTCAACGATGACTCGGACGGGCAAATACCGTGCCGCCGTCGCCGGCTAATCCCCCCAGGTCGGTGATGCGCACGCGGCGCACGCCCGCGTCGAGCGCTTCTAGCGCCGCGCGCACCTTGGGGATCATGCCGCCGAAGATCGCGCCGTCGGCGATCATCGCTTCGACTTGCGCCGCGGAGAGATGCGGAATAAGCGAGCGGTCTCGGTCGAACACCCCCGGCACGTTGGTCACGAACGTGAGCATGT
This sequence comes from Thermoflexales bacterium, assembly GCA_046299515.1. GTDB lineage: Bacteria > Chloroflexota > Anaerolineae > J036 > Brachytrichaceae > JAAFGM01. Next base: position 10,980 of record JBKBID010000048.1, read on the forward strand.
CGGCGTCCACCGCGACGGCGATCGCGCCGGCGACGTGATCGGCATTGACGTTGTAGATCTCGCCATCGGCGCCCAGCGACATCGGCGCGAGCACCGGCGTGAGGCCCTGCGCGAGCCACGCGGCGATCAGCGACGCGCGCGCGCTGACAGGCCGACCGACAAAGCCGAGGGCGTCGTTGAGGCGCTCCACGCGGATCAGGCCGGCGTCCAGGCCGCTGAGGCCGACGGCGTCCACGCCTTGCCCGATCAGGGCGGCGACCAGCTTTTTGTTCGCCAGCCCACTCAACACCATCAGCGCCGCATCGCGCGTCCGGGCATCGGTCACCCGCAGGCCATCCACGAACTGCGTCGGCGCGTTCATCATCGCCAGCAGTTGGGTCAGCGCCTTGCCGCCGCCGTGCACGATGATCGGCTGCGCTCCGGCGCGCTTCATCCGCGCGATGGACTCGGCGAACTGCGTCACAAAGGCCGGATCGTCCAGCTCGCCGCCGCCGACTTTGATCACTTGTGCGCCGGCCGGCCGAGCCGGCGACAGGTCGAGGCCCAGGTAGATGAGGCCGGGGACGGTCGAAGTCTTGAACGGCGGGATCTCGGTGAAGCCGAGTTGCCGATACAGCGCGACAGCATCCGCCGCATCGGCCCAGGTGCTGATGGCCACCTGCGCAAATCCGCGCGCGCGTACGATCTCGATGACATGCTGCGAGAGCGCGCGCGCGATCCCCTTGCGGCGATATTCCGGCCGCACATAGACGCGCTTCATCTCGACCAGCGCCGGCGTGTGCTGCGTCCAGGCCGCCGTAGCAATCGGTTGACCCTCATACAGCGCCAGGAACATGCCGCCATGCGGCGATGCGTAGCGCCCAGGCAAGTCTTGCAAGTCCTGCGCCATGCGCTCGCTGAAGCCGTTCGGACGCTCCCGAAAGTAGTCCTGGAGGAGCGCGCGAAACTGTGCGATCTGCTCCGGCGAGGTGACCTCGACGATCTCGACGTTCATCGCAACCCTTCGCATTCGTCCAGGCCGAACATGACATTCATGTTTTGCACGGCCTGGCCGCTTGCACCCTTCACCAGGTTATCTATGCAAGAGACGATTTGCAGGCGATCGGGCATGTCGGCGACCGGATGCACCGAAAGCACGGCGTAGTTCGTGTGCGCGGCGTGGGCGATCGTTGCGACCTGGCCCTTCGGTAACACGCGCACAAATGGCTCGCCGTCGTAGCGCCGAACAAAGATGGTGTGCCAATCCTGACGGGCAGCCTGCGGGGTGAGCCGGACGTAGATCATGCTCAGCATGCCGCGCGAGATCGGCAGCAGGTGCGGGCTGAAGATGACGCGGAGCGCCGACTGCGCATCGCGGTCGGATTCGCTGCGATCCGCGTCGTTGCGCCACGCCGCGTTCAGCTCTTGCTCGATCTCCGGCACATGGCGATGCACGCGGCCGACGTTGTAAGGCGCGAGCGATTCGTTCACTTCGACGAAGTGCGTGGCCTGCGATGGTTTGCGCCCCGCGCCGCTCACGCCGCTCTTGCTGTCGGCGATGATCACCGGATCGGCCAATGCGCCCAGCTCCAACAACGGCAACAGGCCGAGGATGATGCTGGTGGGATAGCAGCCGGGGTTGGCCACCAGTTGCGCATCGGCGATGTCGCGCCGATAGACCTCCGGCAGGCCATAGACGGCCTCGGCCAGCAATTCAGGATATGGGTGCGCGTGTTTGTACCACTCGGCGTAGGTCGCGGCGTCGCGCAACCGGAAGTCCGCCGAGAAGTCCACGACGCGCTTGCCGGCCGCCAACGCCCGTTTGCACAGCTCGGCGGCGGCACCGTGCGGCAGGCACGAGAACACGAGGTCCACTTCGTCAAGCGGCGCATCGTCTGCCTGAACAAGGGGCAGGTCGAATAAGCAGGGCATCACGTCGCTCAGCTTTGCGCCGGCGTGGCTCTCGCTGTGCGCGAAGACGATGCGCGCGCGGCGGTGTCGCGCCAGCCATCTGATGAGTTCCGCGCCGGTGTAGCCGGTCGCCCCGAAGATTCCTACCTTGATCATCTTTCGTTTGTCATTGAGCCGCCGGGCTGATTGAACAAAAGACGCGCGCGAAACGGAAAGCCCCTAACACCGTCGCCGTGTGTCAGGGGCTTCGCTGCGAAAACCGAGCGCCATCGAGTCTAGCCTCGTCGCGCGCGCGCGCATGCGCCGGACACACGGCCCATGGAACGCAGACGACGGAGGCGAATCTCGAGAGCCAGCATTTCGCCGCGCATTATATGAGGGTGAGCGCACATGTCAACGCAGTTGCGGCCTGGCTCGGCGACGCGCCGGTTGCGCGCAAAGCGCGCCCGCGCCCGGGCGACGAGTCAAACGGCGCGGAGAACTTTGATAGGATTTAGCCCCGGCGCCGCATCCCATGTCGCCGGCCAACGAAGCTATGAATGACGCACCCCCCTACTCCATCGCCGGCGTCTTGCCCGTCTTCCAAACGCCCTACCATGAGGACGAAACGATTGACTTCGGGACGCTGGAGAAGGAAATAAACTGGCTCTTCGATCAGGGCGCGGATGGCATCGTCATGGCGATGGCGTCGGAGACGCTGCGGCTGAGCAGCGACGAGCGCCGCGCCATGGCCGAAGCAGCCTGCGCCATCGGCGGCCCGCGCGGCGCGGTGATCATCAGCGTTAGCGCGGAATCCAGCCGGGTAGCCGAGGACTTGGCCCGCCACGCCGAGGCCGTCGGCGCGGATGCGGTGATGGCCATCCCACCATTAGCGACCATCGCCGACGAGTCTGAACTCAGGCGCTACTACGCGCGCATCCTCGGCGCCATCTCCATTCCGGTCATCGTGCAAGACGCCAGCGGCTACGTCGGCCGGCCAATGTCCATCGCGCTGCAAGCCGACCTGTTCAACACGCACGGCCCGCGCGTGATGTTCAAGCCGGAGGCGCACCCGATCGGGCCGCGCCTGAGCGAACTGCGCCATGCCACCGGTCACCGCGCCGGCATCTTCGAGGGTTCCGGCGGCGCGGCGCTGACCGACAGCTACGCGCGCGGCATCGCCGGCGTCATGCCCGGCGCCGACTTAGTTGACGTGATCGTCGCATTGTGGCGCGCGCTCAAGGCCGGCGATATGGATATGGCCAATCGGCTCTCCGCGCCGCTTGGCGCGCTGGTCGGCCGCCTGACGAACCTGGACGCCTTTCTGGCCGTAGAGAAGCACCTGCTCGTCAAACGCGGCGTGTTCAAAAACGCAGTCGTGCGCGGGCCGGTCGGCTATCATCTGGACGCCGACATGCGCAGTGAGGTGGATCGCTTGTTTGGCGAGTTGCAAGCGATCTTATCGGATGCCGCGCTCACCGACCGGTAGCGCGCGTCGCGCAAGGCGTGAGGGCGCATAGCGCGCCGAGCCAAATGATGCTTGACACACAGGGACATACTCGTTACATTTCCGCCCGAGATGCGCGTATCGCCCTATGCTGGTCGGCGCGTTGCCTGGTTGCGCTTCAATACTGAGTCCGGCGAGTTCATCCTTCAGAAAGACTGGGACGAATACGAGAACTGCGCGCAATGCCACGGGCGCGCCGAGATAGACGAGACGCCGGAAGGCGATCTGATTTGCCACGTCTGTCGCGCCCTGCTCCCCCGTCCGGCGACCTGATAAGCCAGCCGATCGGCAAGCGTGCCTTGCCGCGCCTCTCATCTAAAGCGCCGCGCTTAGGGCCTACCGCCAAAATGTTTGCTCGACAAAAGCGACGCTTTCGCCCGTTCGCGCCCAGCCGAACGCTGCGCCTTTCAGAGGGCGCACTTCCCAGCAGGGGCAATCCGAGCCGTTGCGCTCGCTGCGCGGGATCACTCCGCGCCCAGCACAGGGCGACTGCGCGGGTATGACGGTGCTGCGCTTCAGCTCCCCCACGCACGCCCACAGACTTTGCAAAAGCCAGACAACATGCCCCTACAGAGAAATGCCCCCCTTTCAGGCAGGGCGCGCCTGCGGACGCACTCTAAGGGGCAGGGGTTGGCGTCGGTGTCGGCGCAGGTGAGGCGGGCCGCTGAACAGGGCGAGGGCCGATGAACTGCGCCGGGTTAAGCAACAAGGGTTGATCCGATGGCAGGAGGACGGCCTGCACGTTGGGCGATAGCTTGTCGACGTAGCGAAAGGTGAGCAGGTCGGGGTTGCTCTTGAGTTGTTCGCCGATCAAGGCCAACGCCTCGGCCTCTCCCTTGGCGCGGATCACCTGCGCCTCCGCCTCGCCGCGCGCGCGAGTGATGGCGGCGTCGGCCTGTCCCTGCGCTTGGACGCGGATGCGCTCCGCCTCTTGGCGCTCCTGCTCCACCAAGAATCGCGCGCGCTCGGCGTTCTGCTGAGCAATCTGCTTTTGCTCAATTGAGTTGGCGTACTCCTGATTGAACGTGATGTTGCGCAAGGCAAGGCTGGTGAGCAAGAGTCCATTCTCCTTGAACGCCGCGCGCAGGTCTTCGCTCACGCGCGCCTGTAGCTCGTCGCGGCGCGTGCTATACACTTCCTCAACCCGATATTCCGCCACACGGTTGTAGATGATGCTGCGCGACTGCGGGCGCACCAACTCATCGCGGTAGCGATTCTGCCAGCGCACAAACAAAAGCGCGACGTTGTCGGGATCCACCTGATAAGTCACCGTGGCGTCAATGAACACTTCCTGGCCGTCGGCGGTGCGCGCGGTCACAGCGTCGTCGGACATCACGGCGCCCTCGTTGGGCGTCTTGGACATGGTGTAGGTCTGCTGGCCAATCGAGAATCGCTGAACGTTCTCCACCAGTGGGAGCACGAAATGCACGCCCGGAGACAGCGCCTGCTCGCGCAGGCCGGTGAACAGGTTGAGCACTAACCCGCGCTCTTGAGGCGGGATGAACACCAAGTGTTCAGGGTAAACCTTTTAGAATCGCTTGCCGCTGCGCACTAACCCGCGCTCTTGAGGCGGGATGAACACCAAGCCCGCGCCGAGCACATTCAAGCCTACTCCTCCGAGCGTGAGCGGGGCGACCACGGCGAGCGAGAGCCGCGTTGCCCGCCCGCGCGCTCGCTGCGCGTTGATCGCGTAGACGTAAATCACCAACAAAAGCAACAGACCCCAACCTATCAAGTTAAGCGCGCCAAAGGACTCAAACATCGCGGGCGGACACCTCCCTCAAGAATTAAATGTGCTGAGACAGAACGGTTAAGCAGTCTGCCGTGTTGATGTTACCAGTATTCCGAGGCAACCTATTCAGCGCACAACCGCCGGCGTGGGCAGCAGCACCGACCCGTGCAACTGACGCGCGGGCGGCGAGGCAAACGTGGGCGGGCGCTGGCCGGTCCAATAATCGTACAAGCCGACGAAGACAAGGTACGAGCCGGGAGGCGTATCCGGCGCGATGTAGAGCGGCATCTCGTCGCGCACCACTTGACCGAGCTGCCAGCAAGTAGTGGGGAACTGGGAGCGCATCGGCATTTCATCGTGCTGGGCGACGCGCGTTTGATCGCTCTCATCTGTGGCCACATGCACAAAGCCCTTGTAAGGCGCGGCAATCGGCCGCTCGGACATGCGTTGCCAAAACAGGACGATGCGCCCTTCCCTGCCACGTTCCAGCGGCTGAAGCTGATACGCCAGCAGCGCGATGTGGCCATCCGCGCCGAAGCGCGTGTCCACCGCGATTGCGTCGGGCGGCAGCTCGACGCCGGGCAACGACTCCGGCGTGTGGCCGTAGTCCACCAAAACGCGCAGCACCGCCGACTGAACGATCAGTTGCAACGCTAACAGCGCCAGGACCGCCGCTCGCGCCGGACGTGATAGGCTCACCCACACCCATGCCGCCGCAGCGACGCCGAGCGGGCCGAAGTACATCCACACGCGGCCGGTCTCGGCGCGGGCCACGTGCGCCAGCGAAAGCGCTGCCAGTGTGATCGTGAACGCCGCAGTCAGCGGCAGCGCCCGTCGCCAACCGGCAAACAGCGCCAGCGCCCCAATCGGCAGGCCGATCATCGTCAGCATGTCCCAGGGGTGCCAAAAGACGAACGGCCAAAAGGGAAACTCGATGCCGAGGTGGCTGTCGAACACCACGCGATACAACGCGAGCGGGTCTAACCCGGCCCAGGCATAAACCATCACCCAGATAATGGCGCTGCCGACCAGCGCTATTGCCCCAGCAGCAGCCAACCAGCGCGCTGCCTCAAGGCTCAGGCCGCTGCGCAATTGCCGCCATCGCGCCAGCGTGTAGATTGCCGCCATCAACGCAATCGGCGCCGCGCCGAAGGTGACAAACGTCGCCGCCGAAAAGACCAACCCCGCCAGGAACGCGAAGCGCAGCCGTCGCTCAGCCACCAGGCGCTCGCAGCAATACAAGATGGTCGGCGTCGCCAGCGCCACGCCACGGTCGAATTGCGACACCCACAGGCCGAAGCCGGGCATTAGCGGATAGAGCGCTACAGCCCAGGCCGCCGTCCGCTCATCGGCAATGCGGCGCACCCACGCGAAGAGCGGGATCACCACCGCCATCGCTGTAGCGATCTCCACCGCCATGCCCAGCGCCGCGCCGGCCATCATCGGCGCAGGCGCGTCCACGCTCACCCAGCTCAGGCAACTGTGCGGGCGAAGCCAATCGGCGAGCGGCTGCGCAGCGGCCGGCAGCAGGGAGAACAGCCATGTGCCGAGCGCGAAGACCAGCGCCAGCGCGGGCGGATGGCGGGACACATGCACCGGATACGAAGGCGCGCGCTCCACGTAATGCGCGAGGAACTCGCGCACGTCGCTCACCCCTGCGCCGACGGTCCAGTAGCCGCCGGTGGCCCAGGAGAACGTGCGGCGAGCGAGGCCGGCCAGCACGTCCGGCTCGGTCGCCGACGTGACAAGCCACTGTAACGCCAAGCTGACGGCGAGCACAAGTCCCGCCAGCGCCCATCGTCGCGGACGGCTCAAGTGTCCGGGGCCGCGCTCCAACAGCAGCCAAGCCAGGGTGAGGTATATGCACGCGGTCAGCGCGATGGCCGCCACCACCGTTGGCGCAGCGCCGAAGTCGCGCTTCCACAGGATCAGCAGGTCGCGGTGGGGATACCACAGCAACATGCCGACGTAAAGGAGCGTCGGCGCGGCGCACAGCAGCACGACGCCCATCGTCGGCGAACGCAAAGCGCGCAGCGGGTTCATATCACGCACGCAACAGCCAGCGGGCATGATAGCGCGTCGCGGCGGCGATCTCCAATTGGCGGGGCAGAGGGCGCGCGCCGGCGGACGACGCACCGCCTGGACGAACGCTGAGGCTGATATTATTAGCTTCAGTCAATGCTGATCAAAGCACCAGCACGGCGGCGCGTTACTGCGCAGGGTGAGCTAAAGCGCCTGCTGCGCATCTACCCCGCGCTGCTCCGTTTTGCTTGGAAGCGCGCTGCCGCATATCGCGCCGTATTCGTCGTGGCGCTGATGAACGCTGCCTTCCCGCTGGTGATGATGGCGATCTGGGTGGAGTTGGCCGGAGATGGCCCGATCGCCGATTTCCGCGCGGAGGACTTCGTCGGCTACTACCTCGCCGCAGTGCTGGTCCGGCGTCTTACCGCAGTAGGGATCACGGCCGATCTGGAGCGCCTGATCCACACCGGCGAGCTTTCGCCGCACCTGCTGCGGCCGCTGCATGTGGGGCACGTGTACCTGGCGCGCGCCCTGGCCGGCCGTGGGTTCATCACGATTCTCACCGCGCTGCTCGTCGGCGTAGGGATATGGGTGACGCCAGGCGCGCAGTTCGACCTGCGCGCGAGCGCGCTGCTGAGCTTCGCCTTAGCGTGCGGCGTGGGCTTCATGTTCGAGTTTTTCGTCCAGTTCGCTATCGGCAGCCTGGCTTTCTGGATCACGCAGGTGCAGGGCGTCTCGGCTGCGTTCCAGTTTGTGAAGGCTTTCCTCGGCGGCTACATCGTCCCGCTGGCGCTCTTCCCCGGCGATTTGGGCCGCTGGCTGGTTTGGACGCCCTTCCCGATCAGCGTCGCATTGCCGGTAGAGATACTCACCGGCCGCGTGGCCGGGGAACAGGCGATGGCGCGCTTGGCCGTGGGCATCGGCTGGACGCTGCTGGCGATGGCCGGGGCATCGCTGGTTTGGCGGCGGGGACTGCGGGCTTATAGCGCGGTGGGCGCATGAGGGGGCATGCAGCGCTATCTGCGTATCTTCTTGCTCCATGCGCAGGGCAGCTTGATGGCTGCGCTGGAATATCGGGTAGGTTTTCTCACCGCGCTGGGTATGTCGTTGATTGACGCGCTATGGGCCGTAGGCGGCGCGTGGGTCTTCTACGCGCACCGGCCTACGCTCGGCGGCTGGCGCTTTGAGGAGACGTTGGTAGTGGTGGGGCTGTTCTTCCTGGCCTCTGGTTTTCTGGACGCCCTGCTGCAGCCCAATCTGCGGTTGTTGATCGAGCGCATTCGCACCGGTCAGCTCGACTACATGCTGCTCCGCCCGCTCAACCCCATGGCATACGCGACCATGCAACGCCAGCGCTTCGAGAAGCTGTCCAGCGCATGGGTTGGCCTAGCGCTTATCGGCGCGGCACTGATGCGCGCGCCCAGGCTGCCTGCCATATCCAGCGTGCTAAGCTTTGCGGCGCTACTGATCCTGGCATTGTTGTTGCTATATGCGTTGATGGCCTTGCTGATGGCGTTGTGCTTCTGGGCGGTGGATCTCACAAACGTTGAGGAGCTGCTCTTCGGCACACTGGAGACGGCGCGCTACCCCGTGCAGGCGTTTCCTGAGCCGCTGCGAGCCGTACTCTCGTTTGTCGTGCCGATCGCCTTTGTCAGCACCGTGCCGGCGGAGGCGCTGCTGGGGCGTCCGAATTGGGCTTTAGCCGGCTACGGCCTAGCCGTGACGCTAGGCTTGCTGCTGCTGAGCCGCCTGGCCTGGCGCGCCGCGCTGCGGCAATATTGCGGCATCGGGGGGTAGCACTGCACAAAGCCGACATAGTTCTCAACCTTGCGCTCGTAGCGCACCACGATGCGGCGATGGCTAAGCAACCAGCTACTCAGACGCTCGACCTTCCAGCGCCGCTTGTAGCAGCGCAATCAGCTCAACACCTCGTTCGGCCAGCGCCGCATCCGGTGGATCAGAATCGTAAGCCTTGTCACCGATCAGGCGTTGGGGCTCATCCGCCACAAAACGGGCTGCAAGTGTGGGCTCAACAAGCTGGGATTCATGCGGCGTAGCAAGCGATATGTGAACGGAGACAGGAAGGCCAGCGCGGTCTGCGATGGCCATAATCTTGCTTCCTTTGCCGCGCTTGGTCTTGCCGAGACTTGGAAATACCGATGGCAGGTTGAGCTGGGCGGGTATCGGCTCGGCATGTCGGCCCAGGCCGCGCCGGTGCGCATGACCCGGAGGATGCCGTTCATCACCTCGCGCGGATGGCGGCGTGGACGGCCTCGGCCATCGGCCCGACGCGGTGGGTTAGGAATAAGCGGGGCAGTGAGATTCCGCTCGGCTTTGTTGTGCGCCTAAAAGCGCTCGGATGCGCAGTTGCGTTTGTGGCTCAGCTCGGGGCGATGGCGCGCCTTCACTGCGCCGGCATTGTTCCATGAACGCATAGCGCTGCGAATTGCGCTATGCTTCTGAGTGACCGAGCAATGAACGCTCCCATCAAAACCAATCGCCTGCTCATGGCCATCGGGCTTGATCTGGGATTAACGCTGGCCTCATTGTGGCTGTCGGCGCGGGCGCGGTTGGCGTTGCCATTTGGGCGGGATTTGAACGAGCCGAATGTAGCGCTGGGCTGGCCGGTGTATGTGCTGACAGGCTTGATCTGGCTGATCGTGCTGGCGCAATTCGACTTGTATTCGCGACGGCGGGCGCGCCTTCGAGAAGAGTCCGGCGCGCTGACGTTGGCCGTCTTGACGGCGCTGTTGATCCTAGCCGGCGCATTGTATATGAGTTTCCGGCAGGTTTCGCGCTTGCAGTTCATTTACTTCGGCGCGATCAACATCGCGCTGTTAAACACGGCGCACGCAGCGCGCTTCTTGCGTCGCAGATCAGGTAGCCGGCGCGATCAATGGC
>JBKBID010000049.1:0-19763 GCA_046299515.1 Thermoflexales bacterium
CGTTCCGGATCATCGGGAAGAGGAAGGTTTGTTCCATCACGCCGCCGCCCAGGATGATGCGCTGGGGCGACAGCATGCAAACGGTGTTGACCATCGCCAGCGCGATGTAGTGCGCTTCGAGCTGCCAGGCGTCGTGCGTCGGCGGCAGCGTCCTGGGGTCGGCGCCCCAGCGCTGGGCGATGGCCGGCCCGCTGGCTAATCCCTCGAAACAGTCGCCGTGAAAGGGACAGACGCCGGCGAATGGGTCGCGCGCCCAGTCGTGCGGCAGGCGCATGTGGCCCATCTCTGGATGGATCAGGCCGTGCATCAGCCGGCCTTCGACCATTCCGCCTCCGCCGATGCCGGTGCCGATGGTGTAATAGACAAAGGTGCGCAGCCCGCGCGCCGCTCCCCATACGTATTCGCCGAACGCTGCCGCGTTCACGTCGGTGTCAAAGGCGATCGGGACGTTCAGCGCGCGCCGTATTGCGCCGGCGAAGTCGGTGTTTTGCCAGGCCAGCTTGGGCGTGCTGGTGATGTAACCGAAGGTGGGCGACGCCGGGTCGGGGTCAACCGGCCCGAATGAGGCGATGCCGATTGCCTGCAGAGGCAACTGCGCCTGTTCAAAGAAGGTGATGACCTGGGCGAGCGTCTCCTGGGGTGTAGTGGTGGGGAAGCGCGCCTCGGCGGCGATGCGATCGGGGCCGCTTGCGATGATGCAGTTGAACTTGGTGCCGCCGGCCTCGATGCCGCCGTAGAGCGCCTGAGAAGCGGATTCGGCCATGATGTGCAGACTCTTGTTCTACTATATCTCCTCGGCTTGGCGCAAACATCAGTTTGACGTCGGCGTCGCCGTTCTGCCGTTTGCATTCGACGCGGCACAGGCTGCCCAACTATCGGCGCGTTTTTGGTCTGGCAGTTTGCCGCGTCCAACCGTCACAGTGCGGCCTTGGAGCATGAGCATCTCTTGAGCAGTTCCAACACAACCGCGATTTCGTTGCTGCTTTCCAGCGTATGCTTTTGTGCAATCACCGGCATGGCGCTGGTCGCTCAGGCGCTGACGATCTGAGCTGCCCTGCCCGACCAAGCATCCTGCGAGCCATTGAGCCTTTTACCGGTAGATCGCAGTCCGGCCTCATGTTTATGCGATGCATTAGCCCTGTCCTCCGCAGCGCCTCTGCCTGCCCTTCATGACTAACGGTGATATGATTCCTCTGTGAATCCCCAGAGGGCCATGCGCGAGATCAGGACAGAGCTCATCCAAGGCGATTGCTTAGATGTGCTGCAGAGCTTTGCCGATGATTCTTTCGATCTCATCATGACTTCTCCTCCCTACGCCGACAGCAGAGCGAGAACGTATGGCGGTATTCATCCTGATGAATATGTGGACTGGTTGCTGCCGCGCGCAGCGCAGTTCCTGCGCGTTCTCAAGCCAAGCGGCACATTCATCGTGAATATCAAGGAGAAGGTTGTCAACGGAGAGCGTCATACTTGTGTGATAGAGCGTATCCTTTCAACAAGCTCACCAAGGAGTTGCTCAATAACTTCTGCGCCTCGGATAGCAAATTGGACTGGTCTGGAATTGTCGAGTTCAATTCTGGAAGGACGCCGTTCAGCTCAAGCCCCAGCAGTGAAGGGTAGCTGATGCCCTTCAAACCTTGTGCGCGCCGCCAATTCGCACTTCGCGCGTTCTTCCGCTTACCCTATAATCGTATCCGTGATCGGCGCGAAGCCCTTCCAACAGCTGAGCCGTGCGCGCCTAACGCGCTTTGCGCTGCGCGTTGCGCTGTGCACCGCTGCGCTCATGGCGCCCGGCGTCGCGCGCGCCCAAAGCAGCGGGCCGAACCTGCTGAAGAACCCCGGCTTCGACTGGCCGGCGCAGACCAACGGCGACGTATGCGCCCCTGGCTGGTCCAAAGACAACGCGATCACCCCGCACGAATGGATGGCGTTTTGGACGTGCAAGAGCGGCGAGGAGTTAAACCAAGACCTGGTCAATCGCTCGCCGGAGTTCCGGGTGATGACCGTGGACATCGCCGCCGACCGCGTGCGCAGTTATCCAACCAGCGCCAGCTTCTTCAACTACCGTTCGATCAACCGTTCGGCCGGCCTGTATCAGATTGTGCGCGGCATCACACCCGGAACGCGATTGCGCTTCAGCGTGTGGGTGAACTTACTCACCACAAACTCCGACGTGCTGCCGCTGCATTCGTCGCGCCAGCCGGGCGGATTGCAGGCGCGCGCTTGCATCCACACCACGGGCTTCGTCGCGCTCACCCCCAACCTGAACGACCCGGCAGTGGTGTGCAGCATCTGGATGCGGCCCTACGATGCTTGGGGAGAACTGGTCGTGGAGGCTACCGCTGCATCTGACTCCGTTGCGGTCATCATTGACACCACAGCGGAGTACCCGGTGATTCACAACGATGTGCACGTAGACGACGCATCGCTTGTTGTAGTCGGCGATGCGCCGGTCCCCCAACAACCGGCAGCGCCGGCCGGCGCGCAGCCGTCGGCCGCCTCAGGCGCCGCGGCGCCAGGCGTAGTCGTGAAGACGCCGACCGCCAACGTGCGCGCCGCGCCCAGCCTCAACAGCACGATCCTGGCCATGGCTCCGCAAGGGACGACCTTCGCGGTGCGCGCCTACACCGCCGATCGCCAGTGGTGGCAGATCGAATTCAGCGGCGCACAAGACGGCCTCGCCTACATTCACAACTCGGTGGTGACGCCGAACGCTGCTGCGCAGGCCGCGCTCGGCGGCAACGCCGCCGCAGCCGCACAGCCGGCAACATCAGCGCAGACGGTCGTCAGCGCGCCGGCGCAGGTAGTCGTCAACACCGGCGGCGGCCGATTGAACATACGGGCCACACCATCCTTGAAGGCGCCGATCTTGGGCCGCGCACAGAACGGCGCCAGCCTGGAGGTCAAAGGAGTATCGCCCGATAAGCAGTGGTGGTGCATCGCCTACGCCGGCGGCGCGGACGGCACCGCATGGGTCATGGCGCAGTACGTCATCCCTAACGCGGCGGCCAAGCAGTTAGCCGGACTGCCATGAGGCCCGGCGGCCGCGCAGGATAGCCGAAGGCATTGCCTTCGACCGCATACAAACCCACCTCCACGCCGCGAAAGGCCCGCCGGTCAAGCGACGTCAGCGCCTCATCGAACCACCGGCGAACCAGGCCGCGCTGATCCCACATCGCCGCTTCGGACTCGAACAGCCACACGCGCGGCGCTGAGTCAACCAGGGTGCGCATCACCCGCGCGACATCGTCCGGCGACATCCCATAGTTGGTAAACGGCGCTTCGGCCAACTGCAACTGCGCCGGCGGATAGCCAAACCGCTCGGCGTAGTAGGTGAAGCTGTGCTTCATGTAGGGAATCTGAAAGACAACCGTGTCGCCCGGCCGGGCATGGCGCAGCACATAGGCGACAGCGCCCCGCAGGTCAGGGCGGATTGGGTGGATGATCTGCGCTGCGACGCCGGCCAGGCTGACCACGCTCACGGCCGCAAGCCCCAACTGGGCCATAACGCGCCCGGCGCGTTGCTCGGCAAGCATTCGGCTCAGCCCAACGCCGGTCAGCAAGTAGAACGCCGGCGCCGACCACAGCGCGTAGCGCGGCAGGAATAGGGGCATGCGCAGCGAGATCAGGAACATCAGCAGCGTCGGCAGCGCCATCCATCCCAGCGCCGCCAGTTGCATGCGCCAGGCTTTCGCCTCATGCGCATCGCGCAACGCATGCCGCGCTGTAGCCAGCAGGCCATACGCGACGAGTATCAGGCCGAGCGCAATCGTGAAACGGCGAACCAGCATTACGGACTCACCGGTCGCCGCCCACAACAAGGGCGCCCGCCCGTCCAGGCCAAAGAGCCAGTGCGACGCCAACGCCCAAACGATTTGACCAGGAGGATAAAAGCGATGGCCGATGTCACCCCCCTGCAACAGGGCCGGCGCCTGCCAGGCCAGCAGCGGCAGATACGGCAGGGTGAGCAGCGCGAGGGCCGCCGCGCCGCCGACGAGGTGGCGTCGCGAGGCCGGCCACCGGGCCAGGAAGAACAGCATCGCCACCGGCACGAACAACGGCGAGAGCACATGAACGTAGAAACTCAAGCTGGCCGCGACGACGAAGACCATCCACCAGCGCAGCGATCGGCCATTGGATGGGGAATCGGTTGCGCGCAGGAGGGCGTAGAGCGCCAGGGCGAGCAACATGGGCTGTACGGAGTACATCTTGCCCTCCCCGGCGTACCAGACCAAGACCGGCGAGATGGTCGCCAGCCAGGCTGCCATGAACCCCGCGCGTGCGCCGAACATGCGTCGGCCCAAGACGTAGACCAATGCCACGAGGGCGACGCCGCAGATCACCGACAAGTAACGCAGCGCAAAATCGCTCACGCCGGCCAACGACAGCCAGCCACGCACGACCAGGTGATAGAGCGGGCCGTTGAAGCCGGTCACGGTGAAGCGCGCGAGAACACTGCTCAGCGGCTCGAATGCAAAGCGCACCGAGTCCACCTCGTCGCGCCAGAGGCTTTCGCCGGTCAGGTTGGCCATGCGCAGGATAAAAGCCGCGAAGAGCAGGGCGATGACCGCCGCACGAGCATTGGAAAGTCTCAACTCGCCGGCCATTTTAGATGCCATAAACCACAACCTGCAACTTGTAACCTGCAACCTGCAACCTGCAACCTGTAACCTGTAACCTGTAACCTGTAACCTGTAACCTGCAACCTGTAACTTACAATCTTCCCCGTGCCCACTCGACTCCTGCTCGATACCGACATCGGCTCAGACATTGACGACGCCGTATGCCTGGCCTATTTGCTGGCCAAGCCCGATTGCGAGCTGCTCGGCATCACCACCGTCAGCGGCGAGCCGGAGCGCCGCGCGATGATGGCCAGCGCGCTGTGCAGACTGGCCGGCAAGCACATCCCGATCTATCCCGGTGCCGCTGAGCCATTGCTTGTTACACAGCGCCAACCCCAAGCGCCGCAGGCCGATGCGCTGACGCGCTGGCCGCACGAAACAGACTTCCCGCGCGGCGAGGCAATCGAGTTCCTACGCCAGACCATCCGCCGGTATGCCGGCGAGGTCATCCTGCTCACCATCGGCCCGCTCACCAACATCGCCCTGCTGTTCAAGGCCGACCCGGAGATCCCATCGCTGCTCAGAGGCGTGGTGAGCATGGGCGGGATGTTCGACCCGTCGCGCACGCGCTACTGGCGCGGGAGCAGATGGGAATGGAACATTTATTGTGACCCCCATGCTGCCGCCATCCTCTATCGCGCGCCGGTTGCCATGCACCGCAGCATTGGCCTGGACGTGACCACACAAGTGACGATGGACGCCGCAGAAGTGCGCCGACGCTTTCAAGCGCCGCTGCTGCGGCCGGTGCTCGACTTCGCCGAAGTGTGGTTCCAGAACGCCGAGAAGATCACCTTTCATGACCCGCTGGCAGCGGCCACGATCTTCGATGCGCGCATTTGCGCGTTTGAGCGCGGCGAGGTGCGCGTTGAGCTGCATGACCCGGACGCCTTTGCCGTCATGCGCTGGTCGCCGGGCGCGGAGGGTCGGCATGAGGTCGCCGTAAGCGTGGACGCCGAGCAATTCTTCGCCGAGTACTTCGGCGCGTTCGCGTCATAGACGCACCCGCTTCGTATAATCGCCGCGATGACAATCACACCGACATCGCGCTCGCTAGACGAACAGGTCGCCCTGCTGATGCAAGGCACCGATTACGGCGACGAGACGTTGGCGCGCCACATGGCTAACGAGCTGCGCGAGCGGCTGAAGGAAGGCCGGCCGCTGCGCGTGTACTGCGGCTTCGACCCGCGCACCAGCGACCTGCACTTGGGCCACACCATCCCCATGCGCAAGTTGCGGCAGTTCCAGGAGCTGGGGCACGAAGTTACTTTCCTGATCGGCAACTACACCAGCCTGCTGGGCGACCCATCGGACAAAGACCGGCTGCGCCCAATGCTCACCGCCGAACAGGTGGAAGCCAACGCGCGCACCTATGCCGAGCAAGCATTCAAGATCCTCGACCGCGAAAAGACCCGTGTGCGCTACAACGCCGAATGGCTGAGCAAGCTATCGTTCCTGGAGCTGATCCAGATCGCCCAAAACTTCACCGTGCAACAGTTCATGACGCGCGAGAACTTTGCGCTGCGGTTGGAGAAGGGCGAGCCGATCTATCTACACGAGACGTTCTACGCCCTGATGCAGGCCTACGACGCCGTGGCGCTGGAGACCGACGTGCAAGTGGGCGGCAGCGACCAGTTGTTCAACATCATCACCGCCGGCCGCAAGCTACAAGAGGCCGTGGGCCAACGACCGCAGATCGGCATCATCCTGGGCATCCTGCCCGGCACCGACGGCGTAGTGAAAATGTCCAAGTCGCTGGGTAACCATATCCCCATCCTGGCCGCGCCGGAAGACATGTATGGCAAAGTGATGTCCATCCCCGACAGCGCGCTCATCCCCTATTTCGAGCTGGCCACGCGCTACACGCCCGCCATGATCGAGGACGTGAGGCGACGGCTGGCCGACGGCGTGAATCCGCGCGATGTGAAGATGGAACTGGCGCGCGAGATCGTCGGCATCTTTCACGGCCCGCAAGCCGCCGAGCGGGCCGAAGCGCACTTCGTGTCCGTCTTTCAGAAGAAGGAGCTGCCCGATAAGATGCCGGAGTTTGCCGTGAGCAACGGCATGAACATCGTGGATGTCATGGTCGCGCTCAAATTCGCCGCATCCAAGGGCGAAGCCAGGCGATTGATCACCGGCGGCGGCGTATATCTCGATGGGCGCACGGTTTCCGACGTGAGCGAGATCCCTGCCCCGCCACAAATCCTGCAAGTCGGCAAGCGGCGATTCGCCAGGCTGGTCAAGGCGTGAGCGCCTTGAGCTATGCCCCTCTGGCTTCGCTGACGGCGGCTGCGTCTATCCCCCACTGCGCGAGATGTATGGTCGCGACCAATACCAGGTGTGGCAAACGCCCTACGCGGCCGGCTGCTTAGAGCGTGTCATCGCAGCCTGCGCAAGCGCCATCTCCGAAATGCTCAGCGAGTAGCCTCCAAACCGACTTTGGCCGAAGACAACTGCGCAAGGCGGATTTGCGATAATCAGGCTATGCTGACTGCTGCGCGCGAGTCGTGCATCCCATGAATCCATACCTGTCTGTCGTGATCCCCGCTTACAACGAGGCTGCCAACATCCGATCTGGATCGCTGACCGCTGTGCACGACTACCTATGCGCCCAGTCCTATCCGTATGAGATCATCGTCGTTGACGACGGCAGCACCGACGAGACGGCGGCGCTGGCTGAGGATTTTGTCGCCCAGCGCCGCAACAGTCGCCTTATCCGCAATCCGCACCGTGGCAAAGCCTTTACCGTGACGACCGGCCTGCGCGCCGCAACCGGCCAAATCGTGCTGTTCACCGACATGGATCAGGCGACGCCGATACAGGAGACGGCCAAGCTGCTGCCGTGGTATGAGCGCGGCTACGACGTAGTCATCGGTTCGCGGGGCACCTACCGGCGCAATGCGCCGCTGTGGCGCAAATTCATGTCGCGCAGCCAAATTCTGCTGCGCAAACTGATACTCGGCTTTAGGGACATCACCGACACACAATGCGGCTTCAAGTCCTTTCGCGGCAGCGCGATCGGCCCAATTCTGGATCATTTACATCTCTACAACTTTGCCCACTACACCGAGGTGCAGGGCGCAACGGTCACAGCCGGCTTTGACGTGGAGGTGCTCTTTGTGGCCCAGCGGCTTGGCTACCGCGTCAAGGAAGTGCCGGTGGAATGGGACTATCGGCACTCGCGGCGCGTGAATCTGCTGAGGGACAGCTTGCGCGGCGTGCGCGAGTTGCTCGAGATTCGCGCAGCAGACCTGCGCGGGGCGTATCAAGACCTGCGACTCACATGATGGACATCCTCGGCTTGGGCGCAACCGCAGTGGATCATTTGATCTACGTGCCCAGCTATCCACCGCCCAACGTCAAATCATACGTTCAGCGCAGCGAGCGCCAGTGCGGCGGCCTGACGGCTACGGCGCTGGTGGCGGCGTCGCGGCTGGGGGCGCGCTGCGCCTACGCCGGCATGCTCGGTCGAGATGACGCCTCGCAGTTCGTCGCAGAGACGCTGCGGCGCGAGGGCATTGACCTATCACACCTGATCGTGCGCGACGACGCCGGCCCGATCCGCTCGACCATCATCGTCGGGACCGACCGCGGCACGCGCAACATCTTCCCGGAACACCCGGCGCAGTGCGGCGCGCACCCCACCCTGCCCCCGGAATCGGTGATCCGCGACGCGCGCGTGCTGTTCGTGGACCACGTCGGCGTCGAGGGCATGATCCGCGCGGCGCGCATCGCGCGCGCGGCCGGCATCCCCGTCGTCTCCGACGTGGAGCGCGACTTGCCGGGCTGCCGCGAGCTGCTCGAACTGGTGGACCACGTCGTGATGAGCTGGGATTTCGCGCGCGCGCTGACCGGCGCTCATTCGCCGGAAGAAGGCGTCCGCCGGCTATGGGCGCCCGGGCGCGCGTTGGTAGCCGTGACTTGTGGAGAAGATGGCTGCTTCTTCAGCGATAACGGCCAAGCCGTGAGCCATCAGCCCGCCTTCTCTGTTCAAGTCGCAGACACGACCGGCTGTGGAGACGTGTTTCACGGCGCATACTGCGCAGCGCTGGCGAAGGGGATGCCGGCCGCAGAACGCATCCGCCTGGCTTCGGCTGCGGCAGCATTGAAGGCGACGCGCGCCGGCGGGCAAGCCGGCGCGCCTACGCTGGAGCAGACGCTTCGGTTTCTAGGCGCACAAAACTAGCTGCGCTGCTCGTTTCGCCTGAGCTTTTACGCGGGGGGCTTGCGGCGGAACGAAGGCGAGGGGGAGGCGTCTCCGTCTCGCCGCAAGCGACAGTAAGCGCAATGAAGGCCGCCTATCGGCCAGTGTAGGTAGGGCTGCTAAAAGTATAACCACGCATCGGCTCACGCGCAACATCCGCGGCCCGCCTGCTCGCTCCTGCCAGACGCGGGATCGCATGCTCGAATGGATCAGAGCGCCCTACCACGGTCTCCCCTTTCTCCAAAAGTTGGCTGCTCACAGCCAATGCAATCATCATCCAGAACAATGTGACCGAGTTGTGAAAGTCTATGTTAAAGA
Organism: Thermoflexales bacterium; assembly: GCA_046299515.1. Taxonomy (GTDB): domain Bacteria; phylum Chloroflexota; class Anaerolineae; order J036; family Brachytrichaceae; genus JAAFGM01. Next base: position 9,142 of record JBKBID010000049.1, read on the forward strand.
AGTAGTGGTCGAAAATGCCGCTGAACATCGCGCCAACCACTGCGCCATGCGCGCCCAGAAACACCGCCGCAGCGCGCGAATCGCGGGCAATCGCCGGCCAGGCGCGCGCAGCGCTTGCAAACAGGGCGACGATCACGCTCGCAAAAATCGCCACGCCAAGCAGCCCCATCTGCTGCGCCATCAGCAAATACATCGAGGACACACCGATGTAGAGGTCTACGTCCGGCGCGCCCACGAAGCCGACGCCAAGCGCCGGATAACGCTCGATCAAGCGCAGCGCATCCTTGTACTCGCCGAACCGCATCTGGGTCGCCAGATCGCGTCCCTGGAATCCCTCCGCAAAGTGTTGCACCAATTCGCGCGTCTGCGGCAACACGAGCGCCAGCGTCAGCACGATCGCCATCAAGATCAACAGTCGCCGGTAGCGCAGCACGCCCATCAGCCCGACGACTAGGGCAAAGCCGAGCATTGCGCCGCGCGACACCGTGAGCACAAGCGCGCCGCCGATGAGCAACAGGCACAAACCGACCAGCCCGCGACGCATCACCGGCCTGGGCGAAAAGAGCTGCGGCAGCCCCAAAGCCCCTGCGACCAACAGGTAGCCGCCGAAGGCGTTCGGATCAATCCAAAGCCCGGTCGCGCGTTGCATCAAGGCCGGATCGTCGCGGATAAAACGCAGCACGCCGGGGCCGGTGGGATAACCGAACGGCCGCAGCGCCGACAACGCTCGGATGGCCAGGTCATCCGGGATGACATACAACACAATGCCGATCGCCGCCGAAAGCGCGCCGATCAGCAGCATCCAACGAACGAGCTGCTCTTGAGCCGAGAGGTCGGGCAATACCGCGACGATGAGCAGCGACATGAGCAGGCTGAGCACCAGCTCGGCGAAACGCCGCAGCACGAGCGGCGTCAGCGCGCCGTTCGGTAAGCCGACGATGAAGGTGGCCAATGCAATGAGCGCCAGCAAAAGCACCGGTACGCTGATCGGCGTCCGGCGCAGCGGCAAATCGCGCCGAACGCCGAGCTGATGCAGCGCCCATGCGACTGCCAACCCCACCAGCGCCAGGTCGAGAAAGGTCGGCGTAAAGCCTAGCCGTGCGGGCAGTGCGAAGCGGGGCAATATCCCGATCACCACCACCAGCGCAAATAAGGCGCGCGGGACGCTGCCGATCAGCCAGAGACCTAACGGCGCGGCTACGACCAGGCCGATGAGCACAAGTGGGTTGATCAGGGCCGCCAATGCGCCGCCGATTAAACCGGCCAGCGCACAAAGCGCGATCAGCGGCAGGGGATGCGCGCGCGGGCCGGGCAGCCAGGTGGAAGCCATAGCAGGGAGCAGACGCGCCGTTCGCGCGGCTAGGCGGCTTTGTCCAACTCGCCGCCGATCAAGCGCCCATTTTGATCGTAGAGCTTGGGCGCGGACTGGCCGCGAACCGCCGTGGCATCTACCACGACGCGCCGTACGTCGCGCCGTGATGGGACCTCATACATGACGTCGAGCAAGACGCGCTCGATAATCGCACGCAGGGCGCGCGCGCCGCTGCCGCTCTGGATCGCCTCGTCGGCTACGGCGTTCAACGCCTCGCCGGTGAAGGTCAGCTCCACGCCGTCCAGGCTGAGCAACCGCTGATACTGCTTGATGATCGCGTTCCGCGGGCGGGTCAACACCTCGATCAATCCCTGACGGTCGAGCGCATCGAGCGTGACCAACACCGGTAAGCGCCCGACGAGTTCGGGGATGAACCCATATCGCGTGAGGTCGTCCTGGTTTACATGACGCAACAGTTCTTCGTCGCGGCGAGGCTTGGGCGCGCCGGAAGTGTAGGCGGGCAGGCCGATGCGCCGCCTCGCGCCGATGCGTTCGCCGATCACCTGCGTCAGGCCCTCAAATGTGCCGCCGCAGATGAACAGGATGTCGCTTGTGTCTATCTGCAGCATCTCGGCCTGCGGATGCTTGCGACCGCCGTCCGGCGGCACATAGACGATGCTGCCTTCGATGATCTTCAGGAGGGCTTGCTGCACGCCTTCGCCGGACACGTCGCGGGTGATGCTGGGGTTGTCGGCAGACTTGCGGGCGATCTTATCAAGTTCGTCTATGTAGACGATGCCGCGCTGGGCGCGGCGCACATCGCCATCGGCGGCCTGGATCAGGCGGACCAGGATGGTCTCCACATCTTCGCCCACATAGCCGGCTTCGGTGAGCGCCGTCGCGTCGGCGATGCAAAACGGCACATCCAGCAGCTTGGCCAGTGTTTGGGCCAGATAAGTCTTGCCGCTGCCGGTGGGCCCGACAAGCAGCACGTTGCTCTTGCCGACCTCGACATCGGCGAAACGCGCTTTGTTCTCGATGCGCTTGTAGTGGTTATAGACCGCAACAGCAAGCGCGCGTTTGGCCCGCTCTTGACCTACCACATACTCATTGAGATGTTTGTAGATCATGCGCGGCGCCAGTGAAACGAGGGCGGTGCCGCTTGCCGGCACAGTTCGGTTTTCGCGCGCCGCCCGTCGCTCGCCATCCAGGATGTCCTGGCACATTTGCACGCACTCATCGCAAATGAACACGTTGCGCGGACCGGCGATCAGCCGGTTGACGTGCAGTTCGCTCTTGCCGCAGAACGAACAGTGATTGACGGACGAACCAGGCTTGGGCATCGCTTCGCAAGTATAAACGCTTCCGTCACTTGAGCGATTCGGATTTGGCGGTTGATTGACCGCGAGCGCATACCTTGCGCGCCAGCCAACGTGTCATATCGAGCAACAACCGTTTGCCTGGCGCGGCATCAGAAGCGATCGAATAGTTTGACGGATGTGAACGTCAGCGGGGTCAGTTTGCGCCGGACGGCTATGGCATCTGCAAAAAGAATGTGGGGCAAAAGAAAAGCCCGATCACACGGGATCGGGCATGGTGGGCAACTATTCTTTCAGGAAGTCGCGCAGCTTGCGAGCGTGCGCCGGCAACCGCAGTCGGCTGAGCGCCTGGGCCTCGATTTGCCGGACGCGCTCGCGCGTCACGCCGAGCTTACGGCCCACTTCTTCGAGCGTGTACGTCTCGCCGTCGAGCAGGCCGTAGCGCAACTGCAAGATGCGCACCTCGCGCGGCGGCAGCGTGTCGAGGATGTCGGCCAGTTGCTCGCGCAGCATCTGATTCGTCACCATCTCGACCGGCGCCGGGCTGTCCTCGTCCGGGATGAAATCGCCGAGCACACTCTCTTCCTCGTCATCGGTCGGCGTCTCCAGGCTAATTGGGCGGCGCGCGACTTGGATCATCTGCTCGGCCTTGCGCACGGTCACGTTCAACGCTTCGGCTAACTCGGCCACCGTGGGGTCGCGGCCAAGCTCCTGCGTCAACTGGTGGCTGGCGCGCAGCAGGCGATTGATCTGGTCGCCCATGTGCACCGGCACGCGAATGGTGCGGCCTTGATCGGCAATCGCGCGCGTGACGGCCTGGCGAATCCACCAGGTGGCATACGTGCTGAACTTATGACCGCGCCGCCAGTCAAATTTTTTGGCCGCTCGGATCAGACCGATGTTGCCCTCCTGGATCAAATCCAGGAACGGGACGCCGCGGCCGATGTACTTCTTCGCCACGCTAATGACCAGCCGCGAGTTAGCGTTGATGAGATGCTCACGCGCCGCCATGCCGTCTTCGACCAGCATCTCCAGACGCTCGCGATCTTCCGGCGTTAGGTTCGGGTCAGACTGGAGCTGTTCGCGGGCTTCGCGACCGCGCTCCATGCGCTGGGCGAGGTCCACTTCCTGCGGCGCCGTAAGCAGCGCCACGCGGCCGATCTCTTTTAGATACAGGCCCACCGTGTCGTCTGCTTCGATCGCCTCGAGCAGGTTTTCGTTTGTCCGGTCGTTGAACTCGTCCTCTTCGTCGTCCTCGTCATCCACGATTTGGTCGGCAGCCTCGTCCTCGCTGGCGACTACGTTGATCCCGGCATCGGACAGCGCAGCGAATAGGTCTTCGAGTTGATCCAGGTTCTTCTCAGCATCAGGGAAGAGGTTGAGGATATCCTCGTATGTCACATACCCCTTCTCTCGGCCGAGGTTTATCAACTGCTCTTCGCCGCTCAACTCTTCGACGGTGATCTCCTCGATTGAGGCAGCCGTCGGAGAGACTGCGTCGGTCTGAACGACTGGAACAGGCGCAGCGGGCGCTTCAATGGCCGCGTTCGGTACAGCGCTCACCGGCGAGTGAGCAGCCTGCGCCACCCGCTTGGACTGACGCTTGGTCGGCTTGGTCGCCGGCTTGCGGACAGTCTTGAGGGCTTTCGCGGATTTCTTCGTAACCATTGACTTAGTGTTATACACACCCCTAATGAGACGCGCGTTAAAACCCGCGCAAATTGGCCGGTGAAGAGCCGCCAATCACTTGGATATTAGTGACTCTGCATTATATTGTCAAGTTCAATATGTAAACCGGGCGTATTCAACGTTCTCCGGATTGAACAGCGATGCCTGCGCGCCACCGTTATCCGGCCAAATAGGCTCGGCGCTGGCAAACCCGCCGGAGAAGCCGCAGTTATCAGGCGCGACGAGCACGTTGGTATAAATGCGGCAAATTTGCCCGGCGGCAATAATCGCGCCGCTGCCGAATCGAAAGGTGTCTATGATGGTGTTGTCGGCTATGCGGATGGCTTTCAGCGTCCAGCCGTTCAAATCTACCTGCTGCGCCCCTTCGTTGTATAACTCGACATATTCATCCGCCTGATTAGGCCCGCTACCTACCGCCTGAATGGACAGGATGCGCACCGTGCCTCTAAAGACAAGCGCCCCCTTCTCGAGCGGAGTTGGCGTAGGTTGGGGCGCCGAGTCAACCGGCGTAGGGGTGGGTGATGTCGGCGTAGGCGGCGCGGTCGGTGACGGCGTAAGCGTTGCCGCGCCCTCCGTCGCCGGCTGCGGCGTGTTCAGCACGGGTTGGGGTGGTGGAAGCGGCGTAAAGGTGGGCGGAAGCGTCAGTTCCGGCCTCGGCAATGGTGATTCCAGCGCCGGCGCCGGCGCGGGCGTTGGCGGCGGCTCGGGAACGAGATCGAGCCGCGGCGGCTCGGGTATTGCCGCAGCCACAGGCGTTGGAACCGATGGGCCATTCTCCTGATTGAGGTCTATCGGTCCCGCGGCATTATTCTCTGTCGCCGCTTCGGTTGGCTGCATCGGCTGAGGCGACGAGGATTCTAATGCGTCTGCCGCAACTGGCGTGGCCGGGCTGTCGGTCGCCGTCAAGACCGGCGCGGCTATCGGCACCGGCGTCGCCTGATAGGCCGTCGAAATTATCCTGCGCGTGCGCGCCAGGCTGGGACTGAGGACGAACGCTGCCGCAACCGCCGCTAAGATGACACAAGCCGCCATTAACAGCGAGGCAACAACAACGGTCAGGCCGAGCAAACGAGATGTAGCGGGCTGCTCCGCCGCGATCTGCGCTCGATGCGCTTCTTCGGCTCGCTCGAACATTTCGCGTCGGCTGAGCCAGGTCGGCCCTATAACGCTCTCAAAGGCTGCATATTCGTCCGGGAAGTGCACGATGCGCGAGCGCTGCGTCCGAGGGTCGAACTCTAGCTCGCACCCGCACGCGCGGCACTGCCAGAGCGTGCCGGCGCGCTTCAGGGCAACGCGCCTGCACAGCGGACATGTATCTTTCGGAATGCTGCTCAGATCCACGATTCAATTGAGACGCCGCGACCGAAAGCAAAGTTTCCCTCTCTCAAGCGGCGCGCCTTACTTTCGACGGGCCGGATTCGGCCTAGACAGGAGCTATCACGCGCGAGGGACGTAGGCGCCGGTCAATCTCCCAGGGGTAAACGATGTAGGCATCCGTGACAGCCGCGAAGTAGGTCGGCTTGTGATGAGGGAAGAGGGATGCCGCCGGCTTATAGTGCAACACTGCCGTTTCGACTCGCGCCCCGCTCGCTTCTACGCGCCCTCGCACCGTCATAATGTGACGGCCATGTGTCCAGACATCATCTACGACCAGCACGCGGCGCCCGCGCGTCAACTCTTCTTCTGGAAACTGTAAGAAGGTCGGCCATGCTAACAAACGCGGCGCATCTTCGGCCGGAAATTCAACAGCCGCCGTTAAGATATGTTTGATGTTCAGCGCTTCAGCGATTAATCCACCTGGTATGATCCCGCCACGGGTGATCATGACCAACGAATCAAACGCCCCGACCATTTGTGGCAGCAGTTGGTCTATGAGCGCGTCTACATCTGCCCATGTCAAGACTTCCTGGCGCGGTGACTCTTCTCTGCGCATCATGACAATCCTTTGCAATTTCCGTGTGCATAGTGTACCTTAGCCCCATGAGCAGAGGAAAGGCAAGCAGAGCGCCGCTGAATACTTTCATCATCGCGAGCGTTGCGGTTTTGCTGTTGCTCGTGCTTGCGCTGTTGATCGCGTTGCTCATCAGGAGCGGCCGGCTGTTTAACCCGCTGGCGGCCAGCGTGGGCTTGCCCGATGCAGTCCAGATAGAATCGCGACTGATTCCCACCGTGGCGCCGCCCGAACCCGCTCAACCACAGCCGCCGCCTGAGCCTGCGCAACTGCCGGCTGAGCCTGAAACGCCGCCCGCTCAGCCCACACCTCAACCGACTGCGATCCCGGTCCCGATCAGCCCGCCGGTTTTCCCCAGCGACGTTGAGCCGGTGCCGGTAGAAGGAGAGGTGGATGACGGCAGCGGCGCGCCGTCGTCTGCTCAAGCCGGCTCAAGCGTGAGCCGAGGGAGCAGCGGCGGGGCGCGCGTGGCCTGCGGCGTGCGCGTCGTTCACGTCGTCCGGCCGGGTGAAAACCTCTTCCGCATCGCCCTGCGCTACAACACCACCATCGCATCCATCGCGCGCCGCAACGGCATCGCCGACGCGCGCACAATCCGCGCCGGGCAGAGGCTGACGATCATCACCTGTCGCTGAGCCGGCCGGTCGCATCCGGCTCTCCGGCTTGGGCTTACTGCGTGTTCACGGCGATGTCGCTCATCGGCACAAGCTGAATCCAGGTGTTGCCGGGCTTCAGCGGGATCTTGTCGCCGTTCACATCGAGCAGATCGAACATGCCGATTTCCGGCCCGCGCCGCCAGCGACCGCCGATCTCGATGCCGTCGCGGAACACGCGCAGCGGGCCTTCACCCCACAGTTGGATCTCGATGGAGCGCGCGCCGCTGACATCTTCCTGGATCAACGTCGTCACATGGGGCGCGTGCACCACCAATACGTTCGCCGCGAAGAGCTGTTCGCGCGTGAGCGCATCAATCTGCTTCTCGTTCCTCAGCGACTTGAGCCATCGGCCGGATTGCGGATCGTAGGCCCAGATCACGCTGCCGGACTTATAGCCGACCTCGATCAGCGTAGTCGGCTTGCCCTGAGGCGGATTCGGATCAAACGTCCAGGCGCGGAAGCTGGAGGGAACATTGTTGCCGCGCTTGTCCAGCTCTTCCCAAGCGCGAACCGTGTTGGCGAACAGATTGTGGGGGGGCAGACGATCCGTGGTGCGGAAGGCCGGACATGTGGCGCATTCCGCGCCGCCCATGTCGCTGATCATCGTTAGGTTGTTGCGGTGCGCCCACGAGGCGCGCATTAGCGGCTTGACGCCGGGGCTGGTGCCGGAGCACAGCAGGGCCGCGTCAAAGATCATCGGCAGCTCAATGTCAATGAGGCGACAACTGCGCACCGAGCCGACTTTGGTAGGCGCGTTCGTAAGAAACAATGCCGTGAAGCGCGTGATGCTGCCTTCGGAGTAGTGCTCGACGACGATATCGGCGCTGTTCAAGCCGGACTGCGGCCGCACATCGGAAGTGTTGGCCACTTTGATGAGCAGCGGCCGGCGCTGGAGGACGGCAGGGTCGGCCACAACCAGGCCGGTGAACGGGTTGACATTCTCGCCGATTTGGCCAGGCGCCGGAGCCGCCGCGTCGGTCACTGCGCCGGCGGCTTCTAACGCCGCCGTTGCCGTAGGCTGGGGCGGCGGCGTGGGCCGCTCAGGCGTCGGCGAAGGCTCAGCAGTCGGCGCATAAATGGTCACAATCGGTTGAAAGTCCTCCGGCGTCGGGGCCGGCTCGCCCGAGCCGCAAGCAGCCAGGACGAGGGCGGAGATCAGCCCAAGCGCTGCAATGGCGCAATGACCGTGAACAACTCTCATGGTGATTTTGTCAGGTAACGCAGAGCAATTTGACGCCGCACGATTATAGAGACAACGACTCGTATGTTACAATGACGTTTGCTATACGCGCCCCCATCGTCTAGCGGTCCAGGACGCGGCCCTTTCAAGGCCGAAACACGGGTTCGAGTCCCGTTGGGGGCACTCTCGCCCGCCGACAGCACTGCGCCTTGCGCCGCAGCTTCAAGGTCCCACAGTGCCATCCGGCAGAACCGTCTGGTTGAGGATTGCGGCCTTCAGCGCATCGCCCGACAACTGCGCGCCGCGCAGGGTCGCGCCGCTCAAATTCGCATGATCGAGGAGGGCGCCGTTCAAATTTGCGCCGCGGAATATCGCCCGGCTGCAATCCGCCTCGGCGAGATCGGCGCGCAACAGCAAGGCGTCGCTGAGATTCGCGCCGCGCAAATCGGCGAAGCGCAACCGGGCCTCGATCAAGCTGGCGCGATGCAAGTAAGCATGGCGCAAGACGACCCGCTCGCACAACGCCTCATCCAGGTTGGCCTCGTTCAGCTCCGCCTCTTCCATGACGGCTGCGGTCAAGTCGGCGTGGCACAAATGCGCGCCGGCCATGCGCGCGCGGCTGAGTTCGGCGCGCGTCAGGTCGGCGGAACGCAGGTCTGCCGTGGATAGCCGCGCGCGATGTAGCTTGGCGCCGCGCATGTCCGCGCCGATGCAGTTGGCCGCTTCGAGGTTGGCCTCGGTCAGATTGGCGTCATTCAGGCGCGCCTGGGCGAGTTGCGCCGACGCCAGGTCGGCGCCGGCGAAGTCGCAAAATGCCGCATCCACATCGGTCATTTCCGCTCCGGCCAGCCACGCGCGCGCCAGGATTGCGCGGCTCAGCGACGCGCCGGCCAGATTGGCGCCGCGCAGGTCGGCGAAGGTGAAGTTCAAGCCGCGCAGGTCTAGCCCGCTTAGGTCCACGCCCGTCAACCGCACGCCCGCTTCGCCCTCCTTCAATCGAGGCGCAGCCGCCAGAATCTGAATCACCTCCTTGCGCGTTAGTTCAGCCATAGCGAGCCAGGCGTGGGGAGCAAGCGCTGCGCGCTCATGGCCCGATGCTTGCAATCGCCGCCCTGCCGATCAATTCCAGGGCGCGATCGTCCTGGGGCGGATGCATCAAGCCGGCGCGGGCGTCGCGGAAGTGGCGTTCGAGGGACAAGCGGCGGTCTAGCCCGCCGGCGCCGGCGACGCGCAGCGCGATGTCGGTCGCGGCGATGGCCGCGTTGGTGCATAGATACTTGGCCGCCGCCAGGTCCGCTTCCATCCCGGCGCGCTGCGCCGGCTGCTCCGCCCACGTCTGCGCCGCTGCGTATAGCGCCGCGCGCGCGGCGCGCAGCGCAACATCCATCTGTCCGATGCCGCGCTGGATGTGGGGCAACTCGGCAATCGGCTTGCCCAGCGCCGTCGGCGCGCGCTGCTGCGCATAGCGGGCCAGGGCATGCAGCGCCCCCTCGCCTACTCCCAGATACACCGCTGCGAAGGCGCACGTAGCCCAACCCGCCGGCAAGCCGCCGCCCCGCGCCTGGCCAGGCGTGCGCTGTTCGACGTGCCAGCGCTCCGGCACAAACACATCGTCCAGAACGACATCGAACGAACCACTCGCGCGCAGGCTGAGGCTCGTCCCCCAGTTGTCTATGAGCGTCAGGCCGGGCGAATCGCCGGCTACGGCGAACACGCCGATCGCGTCATCGAGCGTCGCTGTGACGAGGAAGTAGCGCAAAGCCGGCGCGTAGGTTACCCAACTTTTGCGCCCGTTCAGCCGGTAACCGCCGGCGACGCGCGTCGCGCGGGTGGCAGGCAAGCCGCCGCGCGATGGGCTACCCATCTCCGGCTCGCTGGCTGCGCTGTTGACCAGCGCGCCGTCGCGCGCGATCTCCTCGCACAGTCGCGCATAGGCCGCTTCGGGCCAGGCGCAGTGCTCGGCCAGCGAACCCACCACATGGAAGTGCATGGCCAGGCCAAGTGCTGTGCTGGCGTCGGCGCGGGCGAGGCGCTGCAACACGCAGACGCACTGAAAGAGGTTGAAGCCATCCCCGCCCAGCGATGCCGGCACCGGCAAACGCGGCAAGCCGGCGGCGCGCATGTCGGCTACGTTTTCAAAGGCAAACGAGCCTTCGCGGTCATGCTGATCGGCGCGCGCAGCGAAAGCCTCGGCCAGCCGATCCACGCAGGCCAGCACCTCGTCGAATGAACGCATAAAGCCCATTGTAGGCGAGGTGACCGGTGAGGAATGTTTCGCCGCGCGGGCGGGCGCAGGCGTCGTTCGTCACAACAAACCCGCCTGGCTGTAATCGCCCAACAGCAGGCGATAACCGTTGGGCTTGGCCGCCGCGTGGGTGATCACCGAACGCCGGCCGATCAAGCTATCGTGAATGCGCGCCGGGATGTGCTCGATGCGGCATCCTTCCAGCACGATGCTGCGCTCGATTTCGGCGTTCTCGATTACGCAATCGCGATCGATGCTGGTAAACGGGCC
>JBKBID010000050.1:0-19715 GCA_046299515.1 Thermoflexales bacterium
GATGCTGCCGGTGAGCGTGTCGGGATGCGCGACGATGTGGTCGGCAGCCATGCTGACGTAGTAGCCGCCCGACGCCGGCAGCGTTCGGAGCCGCGCAGCGAGCAGCCAGGGGTTCGGACGAGCCGCAGCCATGGCGCTAGGGTGTCATCTGTTATGCCGTCAGAACAGGCTGAGTTGTTCGCCCGCGCCATCGGGCGGCTTGGGTGTTGCGCGCGCTTCTTCGGCCAGCGCCGACTCGACGATCTCCGGCAGTCGGCGGAAGTCCTCCTCGATCAGGCTGCGCAACGATTGTTGATGCAACGCCGCCGCCGGATGAAACATGGCCACCACCACGCGCCCATCAATGCGCTTGGCTTTGCCATGCACTGCGGAGATCTTCTGGCCGGGGAACCACCTGGCCATCGAGAAGCGCCCCAACGTGACGATGACCTTCGGGTTGATCAACGCGATCTGCCGGTCGAGGTAGTGGGAGCACGCCTGGATTTCTTCGGGCAGGGGGTCGCGATTGCCGGGCGGACGGCACTTCACCACGTTCGTAATGAACACATCCTCGCGCTTGTAACCGGCGCTGGCCAGCAGCTCGGTCAAAAATTGCCCCGACGGGCCGACGAACGGCCGGCCTTGTTGATCTTCGTGAAAGCCCGGCCCCTCGCCGATCAGCATGACCTCGGCGCGAGCAGGGCCTTCGCCGGGGACGGCGTTCTTGCGGCCGGCCGACAATCCGCACAACGCGCAAGCGCGCACTTCACTGGCAACTTTGGAGAGGTCGTCCATGAGGCGGGATTATATGTGCGCGCCTGCTCACCTCTTACGAACCCGCTGTGATCACGATGATCGCAGGCGTCGGCAGAGGCGACGGGAGAGGCGTGCCGGTCGCCGGCGGGGGAGGAGGCGGCGTCGCGTCCGACGTGATCGGCGTCAGCGGAACAATCGGTGCGCGCGTCGGCGCCGGTGCGGGGCGGACGCGCTGCGGCGTAGCGGTCGCAACCGGCGCAGGCAGGACGGTCACCATCGGCTTCGGCGTAGCCGTAGCCGTCGCCGGCACTAGCGCGCCGGCCGGCGTGTCAGTCGGTTGCACGGTGAAGATGGACAGCGCCGGCCGCGCCGTAGCTTGCGGCAACGCGCGCGCAGGCGTAGGCCGAGGGATGGATCGGCCAGGGGGCGAGATCGAGAGCAAGGCAATAAACACCGCCAAGCACGCCAGCGCAGCCACCCCAGCGATGCCAACCAGCAACCAGGCCGGCATGCGTTCGTTGCGCTCCAGCGCCGCATCTAACGGCGTCGGACTGCCGGGCGGGGCAGACGCCCGCTCGGGCGCTGCTTGAGGGCGAGGCGGCGTCGGCGAAGGCGCGCGAAGCGCCGCGGCAAAACTGCGGGCAAACGCGCCGGCGGATGCCGGCCGCTGCGCCGGCGACTTTTGCAACGCCCACATCACCACGTCGCCGACCGCGCGTGGGATGGCCGGCCGCACATCGCTAATGTGTTGCGGCGATTGCTCGATGTGCTGCCGCGCAATCGCCACATCGCTGCCGGCCTCGAACGGCGCATGACCGGTTAACGCATAGTACGCCGTCGCGCCCAACGAGTAGATATCAGACGCCGGCGTGACCTCAAACGCGCCGGCAGCCTGCTCCGGCGACATGAAGAACACCGATCCAACGCGCGTCATCGTGGCCGTATAAGCAGTGACGCCCATCGCCTTGGCCACGCCGAAGTCGGCCAGCATGGCGCTGCCGTCCGTCCGGATGATGACGTTGCTGGGTTTGACGTCGCGGTGAATCACCCCGCGCCCGTGGGCATAGTCCAGGGCGCGCCCGGCGTCGAGCAAAATGCGCGCTGCCGCCTCCGGCGAGAGCGGCCCGGCGCGCGCAACCAGCCGGTCGAGCGACTCCCCGGCCACATATTCCATCTCGATGTATGGCGTGCCGTCCACCACGCCCGACCGGTTGACGCGCACGATATTCGGATGCTCCAGGCCCAGGCGACTCTCCTGCTCAAAGCGCGCGCGCATCGTCGGGTCGGCGGCCAGGTGCGGCGGCAGCAACTTCAGCGCAACCAGCCGACCATCCGGCCCAGTGGCGCGGTAGACCGCAGCCATGCCGCCCCGTCCGATCTCCACCAGGTTGGTATAAGGCCCAAAGCTACGCATCCAAACGCGAATTCCTCGCCAATAGTGTAAAGTGTAAGTGTATAACGCGCTCACCATCAGGACGAACCTGCGCAGCAGGCCAAATCATGCCCGGCGCTGGCGCGCGGTTCTGTGCAAGAATGGGCATCATGACGACGGTCGGCCCGGGTGAAGTCTTCCTCATCGGCGTGGCCTGCCTGCTGATTGTGATGCCCATCGCCTCAGCAGTAGGCGTAGCATTGCGGCGTCGTCGGCGCAAGCAGCCGGGCAAAATGTTATAAGCTATGTCCATGCGCGCGCTTGTCGTCGCCGACTCGTTGACCTATCGCGAAGACTATCCCATGCCCGAACCGCCGCCGGGCGAGGCGCGCATCCGCATCACGCGCGGCGGCATCTGCAACACCGACGTTGAAATCCTCAAAGGCTACTTCGGCTTTCGCGGCGTGCTGGGTCATGAGTTCGTCGGCGTGGTCGAGTCGCTGAACCCGCTGCCAGGCAGGACGCCGCAGGTGCGCATCGGCGATCGCGTCGTCGGCGAGATCAACTGCGTGCCTTGCGACTCGCCCTCGCGCAACTACTTCGAGCGCGCCCAAGACCCGACCCGCAACACGCTGGGCATTGACCGGCGCGACGGCGCATTTGCCGACTACACCGTGCTGCCTATCGTCAACCTGCACCGCGTGCCAGACGATGTGAGCGACGACGAGGCCGTTTTTGCCGAGCCGCTCGCCGCCGCCTGCCAGATCCTCGAACAGGTGCACATCAAGCCCACCGATCGGGTCGCCGTGCTGGGCGATGGCAAGCTCGGCTTGCTGTGCGCGCAGGTCATCGCCGCCGGCGCGCCATGCGCGCTGACGGTGATCGGCAAGCACGACAACAAACTGGCCATCGCGCGCGAGCGAGGCGCGCATACGCTACACGCGCAAGAAGCGCCGTCGCGCGCGTTTGACGTCGTGGTGGAATGCACCGGCTCGCCCGATGGCTTCGCGCACGCTCAGCAACTGCTGCGTCCACGAGGCACACTGGTGCTGAAAAGCACCTACCACGGCCTGCCGCAGGTGAACCTCACTATGATCGTGGTGGACGAGATCACGGTCGTCGGCTCGCGTTGCGGGCCGTTTGCTGCTGCGTTGCGCCTGCTGGCGCAGCGGCGCGTGGACGTGCGCCCCCTCATCCACGCCCGCTATCCGCTGGCGCAGGGCGCGCAGGCCTTGGAGCACGCGCAGCGGCCGGGCGTGCTCAAGGTGTTGCTCGACGTGGCGTAACCGCCATGCGCGCCTGTGACAGACACACCACCCATGCCTCGCGCTGCTCGACGCGCAATGAACGGGCATACGGTTAGGCCCAATACTGCAAGCTGCGCACGAATTCGTATGCCGCGCGCGCCGGGTCGGGCGCGTCGCCAGCGTGCTTGAGCAGCGCGCTGGCCACGATCACGCCGTCGGCGAACCGACCGACTTCGCGCACGTGCTCCGGCTTGCTAATGCCGAAGCCAACTACAACGGGCTTGCCGGCTGCGTGGGCCTTGACGCGCTCCACATAGTCGCGCAGTCCTTCGGCCAACCGGTCGCGCGCGCCGGTGACGCCGGCCACAGAGACGATGTAGACGAAGCCGGTCGCATAGCGCGCGGCTAATGCAATGCGCGCTTCGGTGCCGGTGGGCGCGGTGAACTGCACCAATGCCATGGCGCGTTCGTCGCACACGCGCTTGAGCGCGTCGCTCTCCTCTGGCGGCAGGTCGGGCACGATCAACCCATCTGCGCCGGCGGCCTGCCAGTCGGCCACATAGCGCGCCTCGCCGTATGCGATCACGGGGTTGAGATAGCCCATCGCCAGGAACGGCGCAGACACGCCGACGGCGCGAGCGCGGGCGGCAATCCGCATGCAGCGGCTGACCGTGATGCCGCGCTCCAGCGCAATCTGGTTGGCGCGCTGGATCACCGGCCCATCGGCCAGCGGGTCGCTGAACGGCACGCCAAGTTCGATCAGGTCGGCGCCGGCGCGGGCGATTGCCTCGATCACGCGCAGCGATGTCTCGACATCGGGATAGCCGAGCGACCAGTAAGGCATGAGCGCCGGACGGCCCTCGGCCCTGGCGCGGGCAAACGCCGCGGCGATGGCGGGGAGGCCGGCCTCAGATCGCTGGGGGCGGGCCTCGGCGGATGGGGTGCTGATCGTCATCGTAGGCGTGATCACTCGTTCGCCGCGTCGCCCAGAAGATGGTAGCGACCGTTGAAGTAAAGCAACGGCGCGTCGTCGGGGCGCTGCACGCCGGAAGCCTGCACCAGGCCGATGAAGATGGTGTGATCGCCGGCATCGAGCGCGCGCGCGACCGTGCAATCCAGATAGGCAACCGCGTCGTCGAGCACCGGCGCGCCGGTCGCCTCGGCGCGGTAGCGCACATCTTGAAAGCGCTCCTCGTTAGGGTAGCGGCCGGCGAAGCGGTCGGAGATGTGAATCATCTCCGGCGCGAGGAAATTCACACAAAACACCCCACCCTGCTCGATCAGCGGATGGGTGCGCGTCTGCTTGTTGATGCTGATGAAGACTTCGGGCGGGGCGACGCTGAGCGACGAGAACGCAGTCGCCGTCAGCCCGTAGATCGTGTCGCCGGCCCTCGTAGTAATGATGGTGACCGTGCTGGCCCAGCGCCGCATCACCTGCTTGAATGCATCGGGAGATACCATCGTCGTTTTGAATTTATGAACCAGATGTGAGGATGATACATGCGATTCGCTGCGCGGCGCGCAGTTTCGCGCCGCTAGTCCGGCCATTCACCCAGCCGCACGCGCTCGACGTGATAGCCGGCGTCGGTCAGCCGCTGCATCACCGCCTGTCCATGCGCCTCGTCGCGCACCTCGAGCACCAGCTCCAGGCCGGTGCGCGTGAGCGGGGCCAACCACACCGCCCGTCGGTGGATCACGTCAATGATGTTGGCTCCACATGCCGCCACATGGTTGATCACCGCCGCGAGCTGGCCGGGGCGGTCCAGCACGGTGAGGCGCAACACGACGATGCGCCCCTGCTGCACCATGACCTGCTCGATCACCCGCGCCAGCAGATTGCCGTCAATGTTGCCGCCGCATAGCACGGCGCAGACGACATCGCCCGGCCCGACCGCAACTTTGCCGGCCAGCAGCGCGGCCACGCCGGCTGCGCCGGCGCCTTCCACCACCAGCCGAGCGTACTGAGCGCAGTGGGCGATGCCCCGCGCAATCTCGTCGTCGCTCACCTCCACCACGTCATCCACCAGTTCGCGGATGTAGCGCAGCGTCAGCTCGCCCGGCCGCTTGACGGCGATGCCATCGGCGATGGTGTTGGCCGAGGGCGCCGCGACCACTTGGCCGGCCGCCAACGACGCGCGCACCGGCGCACATGCCGCCGATTGCACGCCGATGATGCGCACGCCGGGCTTGAGCGCCTTCACCGCAATCGCGATGCCGCTGATCAGGCCGCCGCCGCCGATGGGCACGAGCAGCGCGTTCAACTCGGGCAAGGCAGCCATAACCTCCAGCCCGATCGTGCCCTGACCGGCGACGACAAGCGGGTCGTCGAAGGCATGCACGAATGTCAGGCCGCGCGCTTGCTGCTGTTCGCGGGCGAATGCGCCGGCATCGTCGAAGGTTGCGCCGTGAAGGATCACCTCCGCGCCCAGGTCGCGCGTGCTCACCACCTTGGTCAGCGGGGCATACTCCGGCATCACAATCGTCGCCGGGATGCCGAAGATGCGCGCGGCCAGCGCCACACCCTGCGCATGATTGCCGGCGCTGGCCGCAATGACGCCGCGCCGGCGCTCCTCCTCGCCCAGTCGGCTGATCTTGTTGTACGCGCCGCGAATCTTGAACGAGCCGGCGCGCTGCAGCGATTCGGCTTTCAGGAACACGCGCGCGCCCAGACTGCGCGTCAGGCGCAGCTCCGGCAGCACCGGCGTGAGGATGATCTGGTCGCGCAATGTTTGCTGCGCAGCGTAGATGTCGGCGAGGGTGATGGACGGTGTCATGGGAGAGATTCCAAAATGTTGCGCATCGCGCTCTACGCGGCCATTGCATCGCTCAGCCTCAGGGCGATGATGACATCGGCGACGTTGGTGCCGGTCGGACCGGTCATGATCAGCTCACCTAGCGGCGCGAAAAAATGATAGCTGTCATTGCGCTCCAGGTAGTCGCGGGCCTCCAGGCCGCGCTCGCGCGCGCGTCGCACCGTGTCGGCAAAAGCCATCGCGCCGGCGGCGTCGGTCGGGCCGTCGGTGCCATCGGTGCCCAGCGCGGCGATGCCGACGCGGGGGCGCGTCCGTAAGTCCGCTTGCGCATCCAGTGCAACGGCCGCTGCCAGCGCCAACTCCTGGTTGCGCCCACCCTTGCCGTTGCCGCGCACGGTCACGGTGGTCTCGCCGCCGTAGATCAGGCACACGCCGCGCGCCATGGATGGAGGATCGGCGTCGAGCAAGGCGCGGGCGATCTGCGCGCCGGCCTCGCGCGCCTCGCCGCGCAGCGTGGTGGTGATCACGCGCACGGCGAAGCCGAGCCGCTCCGCCTCTTGCGCCGCAGCTTGGCACGCCTGCGCGTTGTTGCCCACCAGCACGTTGTGTGCCTGGGGATCGTTCGTCAACCCGCCGGCGATCACATCCAGCGGATCGCCGATCACATCGCTGAGGATCAAGCCGATCACCGTCGCCGGCTGCGCCAGCCGCGCCAGCCCGCCGCGCTTCAAGCGATCCAGCCGCGCGCGCACGGCGTTCATCTCATGGATGTCGGCCCCACTGCGCAGCAACGCCTCGTTGACGGCGCGCATCGCGTTGAGCGAGATGCCGGCATATGGCGCAACCAACAGCGCCGACGCCCCACCGCTGACACAGGCGATGACCAGCGTGCGCGCCGTGCAACTGCGCAGCGCCGCGCGCACCGCCCGACCGGCGCGCAGGCTATGCTCGTCCGGCAGCGGGTGGCCGGCCTCGATCAAGGTGAAGCCTCGAAGGGCGAGTTTAGCCCTTAGGTCTGGGGATAGATGACCCTGTTTGGTGACGATGACGGCGCGGGACAATTGACCATCGAGCAAGCGAACCACCTCGGCGGCCATCGGCGCCGCCGCTTTGCCGGCGGCGATCAGGCGCGCGTCATCGAAGGCGCGCAGATCGTACGTCATGCCGTCCACCACGAGCGATTCGCCGTCGCGACGGACGTGACGGCGAATCGCCTCGGCGGGGTCGGCGGCGCGCAGGGCCGCGTGGATGATCGCTTCGAGCGCAGCGCGCAGTTCGATGCTCATGCGGCCGATTATCGTAAAACAGCCCGCCTATATGGCTCATGCGGCCTTCGCTGCTCCGGCCTTCTTGCTGCGGCGCGCGCGCCGGATGAGCCGCGCTATCAGGACGATCGGGATGGCCAGGATCAACAGCACCGGCAGGACGACGATGACCAGCCAGATCAACAGCGAAGCCAGCCCCTGCAATGTAGCGATCAGCGCCTCAAACGCTTCTCTGACCACACCCGCCGGCCGCCAGCCGCCCACCTGGAGCGGCTGCGCCAGCGCATCAGGGATGAGCGTGACCGAGATAGTAGCCAGCGCCGCCGACTGGGAGAGGTACTTCATGCGTCCTTTGATCTGCTCGATCTGCTCGCGAATCTGGGTGAGTTCGCGATACACGGCCAACACATCCTCGGTTGTGCTGGCGCGTTCGAGGATTTTCTGCAACTGCGCCTCGGTCGCCTCCAGGTTCTTCAGCCGGGCGTCGAGGTCCACATACTCGGCGGTCACATCCTCGCCGCGCACGTTTTCGTTGCGCACCTCGACGGCCAGGCTGCGGACGCGGTTCATCGCCTCATCGAAGCGCGCCGCATCCACGCGCAGCGTGATGTAGCCTTGCAGGGCGTTATCGCGGACGCGCGACGTGCTTGACGAGACGACGAAACCGCCGAATTCCTCGGCCAGCTTGGCCAGCGCGTCCATTTGCGCCTGCGTGTCCTTCACGACGATGGTCAGGTCTGCCGTGCGGATGATGAGGCGCGACTGAAGCGCTTGATCCACTGCCTCGCCGGCGTCAGATTGCGTCGGCGCGCGCGCAGCGCGCTCGGGCATTGCCGGCGCGGCCACCGGCGGCGCAGCCATCGGCGCAGACTCCGAGGCGTACGGCGGGGGCGCCGCCGGCGCGCAGGCCGACGCAGATAAAGTCACCGCACCGAACATCGCGGCGAGCGCGACGAGACGGCGTTTGTGGATATTCATCACGGTCATCCTCCTTTCGACCTTCATGCAAGTGTGCAGTTTCAATTTGAAGACGTCAAATTCACTACAAAGTTCCACGGCCGAGCCGCGGCGGGCAAACGTCATGCCCAACCGCTGCGGTAGATATAATTTCAGTCGTATGCTTGCATCCATGGCTGTCTGGAATTCGTCCTCATCAGGATTGCAGTCTGAAGGGCGATTCGGATGAGCCGGAGAGCAGCGATAGTCCGAACATCCCGGAGGAAAACGAATGGCTTCTCTTCTTGAAAAGGTGAGCACGCTGATTCAGGCCAATTTGCACGCGCTGGTGGACAATGCGCTGAAGTCCAACTCGCTGGCCGTGATAGACCAATACATCCGCGACGTGGACAACAACCTCGACGCCCTGGAGGACGCCGCAGCCACCGTAGGCGGCCAGGTTAAGACGCTCGAGCGCAAGGCTGCCGAGTACAAGAAGCAGATGGATGAGCTCGACCGGAACATTGACCTATTCCTCACCCAGGGCAAGGAAGAACTGGCGCGCGCTGCGCAGGCCAAGCTGAATTCGGTGCGCGGCCTATACGAGACCTACAGCAGCCAGTTGGAACGCCAGCAGCGCGAATACAAAGCATTGCTCGATGCGCGCCTGAAGCTGCAAGCGAAGCTCACCACCATCCGCCAACAACGCGAGGAGATGGCGGCGCTGCTCGACCTGGCCAAGGCCAAGGAGATCACCAACAAGGCGATCAAGTCGCTCGACGACTTGGCCGGTGTGGGCGACGCCGATGTCGCCCGCATGGCCGAAGCCATTCGCACGCGGCTCGACCAGGCTTCGGCCCGCGCCGAGATGGCTGCCCAGAACCTGGATGCGCAGATGGACGAGGCGCTCAGCCGCGGCGAACTGGACGCTCAATTGGAGGAGCGCAAGCGGCGGTTGGGGATTAGCCAGTAGCCGGCAAACGGCTACGCGGGCGCCGGTAATCGCCGGCGCTTATCAACGGCGAAGCGGCCGAGCCAATGGACGACCTGAGACAACGCGCGCGCGGCAAACTTATTCAGAACGCGATCTTCAGCCTACCCAGCGCGTTGATCATCGCAGCCGCGATCATCTTGGTCGGGCTTGGCGTGCGCATCCCAATCCTGGGCTATCCGCCGTTCAACCTGTCGCCCGTGTGGTGGCTGGCCGGGTTGGCGCCGCTGTGGTTGGGCGTGATCGGCATGAACGTCGCCAGCCAGCAGGCCGGCAAGCAGGCCGCGTCCCAGGCGCTGCGCGAGGAATTCGACCTCAGCCGCATCCGCAACCCCAGCCTGCGCATGAACGTCAAGCAGGCCATCGCCTACCGCGAGCGGATTGACAAGGCGGTGGAGCGCTTCACCGACTCCGCGATGCAGCATCGCATGCAGGATGTGGCCAACCAGGTGGAAGCATGGGTGCACAACATCTATGCGCTGGCCAGCCGGCTGGATGCCTTTCAGAACGACGAGATCATCAAGAAAGACTTGAACGACGTGCCGGAGTCTATCAAGCGTCTCAAGCAGCGCGCGCTACAAGAGCGGGACGAGACCATCCGGCGCGAGCTGGACGAGACCATCAGCCGCCGGCAGGCGCAATACAACAACTTGCTCAAGCTGGAGACGGCGATGGACCGCGCCGACCTGCAGTTGGAGAACACGCTCACGGCGCTCGGCACGGTGTACTCGCAGATGCTGCTGCTGGATGCGCGAGACGTAGACAGCAGCAAGGCCCAACGCCTGCGCGAAAGCATCACCGAGCAAGTCAATTCGCTGCACGACGTGCTCGCCTCGATGGAGGAGGTCTACGACAGCAGCCACGACTCCGCTGGGCGCAGCCGCGCCAATCTGAGCGACGGCGACGCGCGTTAATCCACGCCTCATCCTTTTACCTACATCCCTCTAACCCATGAGCGATATAGTCCGTCTCAACCTTCGGCGAGTGTGACGATGCCTTTCGGCGGCGCGGTCGCGCCGTCGCGCGGGAAGATAAACATGGACATCGGCCAGGCTGTTTTCGACGTCATCGCCAATCCGAACATCGCGTATGCGTTGCTCGTGCTAGGCCTGCTCGCGCTGGTGATCGCATTTGCCGTGCCGGGCACCGGCCTGCTGGAGATCGGCGCCGGGTTGTGCCTGCTCCTGGCCCTGCTCGGCCTGTCTCGCCTGCCGGTGAATGTCGCCGGCTTGTTACTCATCCTCGTGGGCATCGGCCTGTTCATCGCCGACATACAGATTCAGAGCGGGCTGGTCGCGCTCGGCGGCGCAGTCATCCTCGGCCTCGGCTCGCTCTTCCTGTTCCGGCCGGACGAACAAGCCTTCGCCGTGTCATGGTGGCTGATCATGCTGGTCTCGGGCGGTTCGGCGGTCTTCTTTGGCTTCGGGCTACATCGCGCCCTGCGCGCCATGCAACGGCGGCCGGTCATCTCGCAGGATAACCTGATCGGCGCGCAGGGTGTGATCAAGTCGCCCATCACCCCCGAATCACAGTTCGTGGGCACGGCGCAGGTGGCCGGCGAGCTATGGACGGTCAAATCGGATGAGCCGATCGGCGAAGGCGCGCCGGTCGTCGTCGTGCTTGTTGAAGGATTGACGTTGTTTGTGCGCGCGCTCGCGCATCCGCCAGAACAGGCGGAGCGCGAAGCGCAAACGACAGAGGAGAAAAAGAAATGAGTGGTTTGACTACGCTGATCGCGGTCAGCTTGATCGTCGTGATCGCGCTGTTCATCCTGGGAGGCCTGCTGCGCTCCTTCATCTTGGTGGCCAGAGAATACGAGCGCTACGTCGTCTTCCGCCTGGGCCGCTCCATCGGCGCCAAAGGGCCGGGGTTGATCATCCTGATCCCGTTCATTGACACGGCCACTAAGGTGGATTTGCGCGAGCAGTTCATGGAAGTGCCGCAGCAGACGGCGATCACCAAGGACAACGCGCCGATCTCGGTGGACTTTCTCACCTACTGGAAGGTGTCCGATCCGGAGCGCAGCGTGCTACAGGTGGGCAACTTCGCGGCGGCGTCGCAAGGCATCGCCACGACGACGCTGCGCGCCGTCATCGGCGACATCACGCTGGACGATGTGCTGGCCCAGCGCGAGCGCATCAACCAGACGCTGCGCAGCAAGCTCGACGAAGTGACCGAGCGCTGGGGAGTGAAGATCACCGCAGTCGAGATCCGCGAGATCACGCCGCCGCGCGAGGTGCAGGAGGCGATGAACCGCCAGATGAGCGCCGAGCGCACGCGCCGCGCGCTGGTCACCGAAGCCGAGGGCAAGCGCCAGGCAGCCATCACCCTGGCCGATGGCGAGAAAACCTCGGCCATTCTGCGTGCAGAAGGCTCAAAGCAAGCGGCCATCCTCGAGGCCGAGGGCCAGAAGATGGCGCAGGCGCTGCGCGCCGAAGGTTTCGCCACAGCGTTGAACGCAATCTTCGGGGCGGCGCAGCATGTGGATGCCAACACCATGTTGATCCAGTACCTGGAGGCGCTCAAGGCGATCGGCGCCAGCCCGGCGACGAAATACATCTTCCCCCTGGAATTCACCGGCCTGGTCAAGCCGTTAGGGGAGATGATGGCGGCGAACGGCAAAGGCGCGCGCGACGATATGAAGTCGTCCGGCGCATGATGCGCCGAGGGCGGCGCAACACCCAGCCATGCCGGGCCGGCGCGGGGGACAGGCTCAGCCCGCGCCGGCCTATGCGTTTTCACACGAACCACGCCGACGCGCTCATCAAGTCGCCGGCCGCCATGCGCGCGATGCGCTCGGCCTCGGATAATGAGTCGTGCACGGCGGTGACGTGACCCATCTTGCGGCCCTTGCGGCACGCGCGCTTGCCATACCAGTGCAGGCGCGCGCCGCGATAGGACAGCGCGCGCGCGAAGTCGCGCGGCTTGGGCATCTGGTCGCTCACGCCCAGGCAGTTCACCATCACCGCCGCCGGCTTCACCATGTCCGGCCAACCCAGCGGCAGCCCCAGCACAGCGCGGACGTGGTTCTCGAATTGCGATGTCAGGCAGGCTTCGATGGTGTAATGGCCGCTGTTATGCACTCGAGGCGCAACCTCGTTGATCAACACCTGCCCATCGGGCAACTCGAACATCTCGATCCCGAACACGCCGACGCCGTTCACCGCCTCCACTACGGCCCGGCCGATCTCCTTGGCCGGATGGTCGAAGCCGCTCCGATTCGCGCGCACGACGTGGCACACGTGGTCGAGCTGCAGCGTTTCGGTCACGGGATAGGTGACGAGCTGACCGTCTTGCCCTCGCGCGACGATGATCGCCAACTCACGCTTGAAGTGAACGAACGACTCGACCATCAACGCGCGGCCGGTTGCGGCCAGCCTCTCCCATGCCGCCTGCGCCTCGGCCTCGCCGTCAATCTGCGCGTTGCCGTAGCCGTCGTAGCCGAGCGTGCGGGTCTTGAGCACGAGCGGATAGCCATGTTGCGCGCCGAAGGCTTTGACCTCGTCGAGCGAACCGACGGCCGCATACGCCGTGGTAGGCAGGCCGGCCGCGTTCAGCGTTTGCTTCTGGGTGAACTTATCCTGCACCAACGCCAAGGTGTGCGAGCCGGGCAGCACGCGCCGGCCACGCTGCTCGATGAACGCGATCAGCTCTGCCGGCACAAACTCGCTCTCGATGGTGATCGCGTCTACGGCGTCGGCAAACGCGCCGAGCGTCTCCAGGTCGCGCCATGAGCCGGTCACGCCGAGGGCAGTCACCTGCATCGCCGGGCTAAACTCGTCTTCGTCGAGGATGGCGACGTTCACCCCGATGCGCTGCGCGGCTTGCGCCAGCATGCGCGCCAGTTGCCCGCCGCCGAGGATGCCGAGGGTGGTCATGCTCTCTCCACTAAAGCCAAGCGCAAATGATAATCTTCGCCGCAGGCGCGCGACGCCGACGCGCCTGCGGCGCTGAACTCCCAAATAGTTCAACCCGGGGTGTATAGTTCAGGCCGTTCACACCCGTCAACGGCAATCCGCCATGTTCAGCGACCTGCGCACCGTAGAAATCTTCGCCATCGGCAACGAACTGCTCGTCGGGCAGGTGCTCGACACAAACACGCACTGGCTCATCCGCATGGTCACCGGCCTGGGCGCGCGCGTGACGCGGGCCGCCATGGTCCGCGACGACTACGACCACATCGGCGATGAGATCCGCGCCGCGCTGCGGCGCGGCCCGCGCCTGATCCTGACCACCGGCGGCCTCGGCCCAACCGAGGACGACCTGACCCTGCGCGCCATCGCCCGCGCGCTCAACCTGCCGATGCGCATGCACCCAGAAGCGCTGGAGATGGTGCGCCAGCGCTACGCCTATCTCGCCACGGTGCGCCCCAACTTCAGCGCCGAGCTGAACGACGCGCGCCGCAAGATGGCCCTCTTCCCGGAAGGCGCAACGCCGATCTTCAACCCCAACGGCGCAGCGCCGGCCATGGCGCTCGACGCAAAGTCGGAGCATCCTGACGGCGTGACGACGATTGTCTCGCTGCCCGGCGTGCCCGGCGAGATGAAGGCGATCTTCACCACCTCGCTGCAGCCGGTGCTGGCGGGCGCCATCGGCGCCGGCGGCTACGTCGAGCGCACGATCGTGCTGGATAAGGGCGATGAATCGCGCATCGCCGCGCTGCTTAAGGACGTGCAGGACCATCATCCGATGGTGTATGTCAAGTCGCGCGGTCAGATGCTTGAGGATGGCCTGCACCTCACCGTGGTGCTCTCCATCGGCGGCAGCGACCTCGCCGCCATTCGGGAGGAGGTGCGGCGCGCGGAGGAGGAAGCAGTTTCAGGGCTGACCCGCCTGGGCTACGCCGTCGTCCGCGTGTTGGAGTCGTAGCCGAATTGTGCGGCGACGGCGCGAGCGTGCTGCTACAATCCGTGGCCTGAGAGCCATCCAGAAATGCGCGCCGGGTCAGCGCAAGTCATGCCTCGCCTGTTCAATCGCGCGCTGCGTCACAAGTGTGCGGATAGGCTCTGAGCCTGATAGGACGCACGGATCATGAAACTCCACGAATACCAATCCAAGCAGATCTTCGGCCGATTCGGCATCCCGGTGCCGCAGGGCATCGTCGCCGAGAACGCCACCGAGGCGCGCAACGCAGCCCGCGAAATCGGCCTGCCGGTCGTCATCAAGGCGCAGGTGTTGGTGGGCGGGCGCGGCAAAGCCGGCGGCGTGAAGGTCGCCCGCTCGCTCGAAGAAGTCGAAGAGAATGCCGAGCACATCCTCGCCTTGAACATCAAGGGCCTGCCTGTGCGCAAGGTGCTGGTTG
The DNA here is from genome assembly GCA_046299515.1 of Thermoflexales bacterium. Lineage (GTDB taxonomy): Bacteria > Chloroflexota > Anaerolineae > J036 > Brachytrichaceae > JAAFGM01. The sequence continues at coordinate 14,602 of JBKBID010000050.1, forward strand.
ACCCCGCCGCCGACATCCAGAGCGAAATCTACCTGGGCGTCGTGATAGACCGCGCGCGACGCCGCGCCGTGCTGATGGCCAGCGCCGCCGGAGGCGTGGACATCGAGGAAGTTGCAGCGGCGACGCCTGAAAAGATCGTCCGCGTGCCCATTGACCCGTTCGTCGGCCTACCCGATTATCTGGCGCGCGACGTAGCGGTTGCCATCGGCCTGCCGCGCGAGCACTGGGGCGACTTCGTCAAGATCGCCAAGGGACTCGCGGCGGCCTTCGTCGCCAACGACGCATCGCTGGCCGAGATCAATCCGCTCGCAATCGTGAGCACGGACGGAGGCGCCAAGCTGCTGGCGTTGGACGGCAAAATGGTGATTGACGACAACGCGCTATTTCGACATCCCGAGCTTGCGGCCATGCGCGACCCGGACGAGGAAAGCGAGGCCGAGCGCAAGGCGCGCAACGCCGACCTCAGCTTCGTTTCGCTCGATGGCAACATCGGCTGTTTGGTCAACGGCGCCGGCCTGGCGATGGCCACGCTCGACATCATCCAGCACTTCGGCGGCAAGCCGGCCAACTTCTTGGACGTGGCCGGCGGCGCGCGCGCCGATAAAGTCGCCGCCGCCCTGCGCATCGTGCTCTCCGATCCCAACGTCAAAGTGGTGATGTTCAACATCTTCGGCGGCATCACGCGCTGCGACGAGGTGGCGCGCGGCATCGTGCAGGCGATGGAAGAAGTGAAGCCGAAAGTGCCGATGGTGGCCCGCATCACCGGCACGAACAAGGAAGAAGGCGACCGCATCCTGGCCAGCGCCAACCTGATCACGGCCGACAGCGCCGCCGAAGCCGCGCGGAAGGCCGTTGAACTTGCCGGCCTGAACTGAGGTCGCGCGACGCAAACGCCACAGCGCATCCGCGTCACGCTCAATCGCCATGCGTAACGATATTCGACTGGCGCTGCCGTCGAAGGGCCGGCTGCAACAGCCCACATTGGATTTTCTGGCGCGCTGCGGCTTCGACGTGAAACAATCGGCGACGCGCAGCTACATCGGCCATATCCCAGCGTTGCCGAAGGTGACCGTGCTCTTCCAGCGTCCGCGTGACATCGTGGTCAGCGTGGCCGGCGGCGGCGTGGACTTCGGCATCACCGGCTACGACGTGATCGCAGACGCGAACGCCGGCGACGCTGCGCGCGTCCTGCACGATGCGCTCGGTTACGGCAAGTGCCGCGTGGTCATCGCCGTGCCGGAATCCTGGGAGGACGTGCGCACAATGGCCGAGCTGGCCGCGAAGGTTCGCGCGATGGCGCAGCCGCTGCGCGTGGTGACCAAATACCATCACCTCACGCGCGAGTTCCTGCGCAAACACGATGTCGCGCCGTTCACCTTGATTGACGCCGAGGGATCGCTGGAGGTCGTGCCGGAGATCGGCTACGCCGACATCATCGTGGATATCGCCGAGACTGGCGCGACGCTGCAGCAGAATCGGCTGCGCGTGCTCGAAGACGGCATCATCCTCCACACGCAAGCCAGCCTGGTCGCCAATTGCAATTCCCTCAAGCGGCCGGAGGTGATGGACGTGGCGATTGAGATGCTGGAGTATTTCGAGGCCCATCAGCGCGCCGAAGGTTACTTCATGATCTGGGCCAATGTGCGCGGGCAGTCGCTCGAGGACGTGGGACGCACCATCACCCTACGCACGACGCTCGGCGGGTTGCAGGGGCCGACCATCGCGCCGATCTACCCCAACCCGCACAGCGCCGCCGCGAATCCCGGCGCGCACTGGTTCGCCGTGAACATCGTCGTCGGGCGGCACGAGTTGACCGACGCGATCGAACAACTGCGCGCCATCGGCGGCAGCGGCGTCGTCGTCACACCGGCCACCTACATATTCGAGGAGCAGCCCAGCCGCGTGGCAGCGCTGCGCGCTTTCCGCCGGTCGTTGCAGTGAGGCGTCGCCGCGCCGATGCTCGCCTTCCCACGGTCGTCGTTCGCGTGTAAAGTTCGGGGAATTGGCCAGACCGTATGGACGTTGAATCGCTGATCAATCCTCACCTGCGGGCGATGCAACCCTATACGCCCATCGTCCCGTTCGAGGTGCTCTCGCGCCGGCTGGGCCGCCGCCCCGAAGACATCGTCAAGCTGGACGCCAACGAGAACCCCTACGGCCCATCGCCGCGCGCGCTGCAGGCGCTCGCCCGCGCCGACGCGTTGCACATCTACCCCGACCCCGACCAGACGGCCCTGCGCGAGGCCATCGCCGACTACATCGGCGTCCCGCCCGAGCACATCCTATGCGGCGCCGGCGCAGACGAGGTGATTGACCTGGTGGCCCGCGCCTTCGTCCGGCCAGGCGACGCGATCATTGACTTGCCGCCCACGTTCGGCATGTACCGCTGGGTGGCCGATGTGGTGAACGCGGACTACGTCGCCGCGCCTCGCCGCCCAGACTTCTCGGTTGACGTGCAGGCGGTTCAGGCGCGGGTCGCCGGTCACATGGCGCCGCGCGACGCGACATCCGCAGTGACCCGCTGCAAACTGCTGTTCATCGCCGACCCCAACAACCCTGATGGCTCGACGGTCTGCGACGAACAACTGCGCGCGCTCTTGGCGTTGCCGGTCGTGGTGGTGCTGGACGAAGCCTATGTGGATTTCAGCGCGCGCCCCAGTCGGGTGAGCTGGGTGCCGGCGTACGACAACCTGATTGTGCTGCGCACGTTCAGCAAGTTGGCGGGCATGGCCGGCCTGCGGGTCGGCTATGGCGTCTTCCCGCGCGCGATCATCCAGCACCTGTGGAAGATCAAGCAACCCTACACGCCCAACGTGGCCGGGACGGTGGCCGCCATCGCCGCGCTGAGCGACCGCGACTACCTGCGCGAAAACGTGCGCCGGCTGACGGCGGAGCGCCATCGCATGAGCGAGGCGCTCGCCCAGTTCGGCTGGTTGCGCCCCTTCCCGAGCGAAGCGAACTTCGTGTTGTGCCGCGTGGCCGAGGACGCGCCGGTGAACCACGGCGAGACCAACCAGCCGGCCGCGCGCCGCCTGAAGCAAGCCCTGGAACAGCAGGGCGTGCTCGTGCGCTACTTCGACCGCGAGGGCCTGCGCGATTGCGTGCGCATCAGCGTGGGTCGGCCCGACCAGACCGACCGGCTGCTCGCCGCGCTCGAAGCGCTCGGCAAATAGCCATGGCGAGAATCGGCAGAATTCAACGCAAGACGAACGAGACCGATGTCTCGGTGTATCTGGATTTGGACGGCGCCGGCCGCGCCGATATTCAAACCGGCGTCGGCTTCTATGACCACATGCTGCACCATGTCGCGCACCATGGCTTGTTCGATCTCACCGTGCGCGCTGCCGGCGACCTGCACGTGGACGAGCATCACACCGTCGAAGATGTGGCCATCGCCCTCGGCCAGGCGCTGAACGAGGCGCTGGGCGACCGCGCCGGCATCGTGCGCATGGCCGACGCCTGGGTGACGATGGACGAAGCGCTGGCGCACGTCATCGTGGATTTGAGCGGCCGGCCATACGCCGTCTTTCGCGGCGCGCTCGATGGGCCGAAGATCGGCAACCTCAGCGCGACGCTCGTCCCGCACGTCTTCGAGTCCATCGCAACCCACGGCCGGCTGAACCTCCACGCGCGCGTGCTGTATGGCCGCGACGACCATCACAAAGCCGAGGCGTTGTTCAAGGCGCTGGGCCGCGCGCTGGACGCCGCAACGCGCATTGACCCGCGCCGAAGCGGCATTCCTTCGACGAAGGGCGTGCTGTAGGTTCCCCGCGATGCTCTACCTGGTCGCGACGCCCATCGGCAACCTGGGCGACATCAGCCAGCGCGCCCTAGAGGTGCTGCGCAGCGCCGATGTGGTTGCCAGCGAGGACACGCGCTACACCGGCCGGCTGCTCAAGCACTTCGGCATCGCCCGCCCACAGATCTCGTTTCACGAACACAACGAGCGGCAGGCTGCCGAAAAGATCATCGCGCTGCTCCGTGAGGGGCGCGCGGTGGCGCTGGTGAGCGACGCCGGCACGCCGGGCATCAGCGACCCCGGATTCGTGTTGGTGCGGCGCTGCATCGAAGAAGGGCTGCCGCTGACCATGATCCCTGGGCCCGCCGCCTTCGTCATGGCCTTGGTGCTGAGCGGGCTGCCGACCCATGCGTTCATCTTCCGCGGCTTCCCGCCGCGCAAACCGACCGCGCGCCGGCGCTTCCTCGCCGTGGACGCGCAGTCGCCCCACACGCTGATCTTCTACGAAAGCCCGCACCGCGTCGCCGCGCTGATCGCCGATGCGATTGCCGTGTACGGCGACCGGCGCGCAGCGCTGGCCAACGACCTGACCAAGATGTTCGAGCGCGTGGACCGCGGCCGGCTATCGGAGCTGCTCGCCCTGGCGCAAGGTCGAGCGCTCAAGGGCGAATACGTGCTGGTGATCGAGGGCGCAGCGCACGCCGCAGGATGGCCGCCGGAGGAATCGGAAGCCGGCAGCGACATGCCAGACGCCTGACTCTCGTCCTATGACGCCCGACATCCTCCATCTGCCGCACGGCGCGCTGGCCTTGCCGACCTTCCTGCCCGACGCCACGCGCGGCGTCGTGCGCGCCGTGGACAGCGCCGATCTCGAAACCGTCGGCGTCGAAGGGGTCGTGATGAGCATCTTTCACCTAATGCAGCGCCCCGGCGCCACCACCGTGAAGTCCCTCGGCGGCCTACACGCGATGACCGGTTGGCGGCGGCCGATCGTGACCGATAGCGGCGGCTTCCAGGCCTACTCGCTCATCCGCCAGAACCCGAAGTTCGGCTCGCTCACCGATCGGGGGCTGCTCTTCCGGCCCGACGGCAAGGACAAAGTGCTGCTGACGCCGGAGAAGAGCGTGCAGCTCCAGCTCGGCTTTGGCGCGGACGTCGTCATTTGCCTGGACGACTGCACCCACCCGGATGACGGCGAGGCCGAGCAGCGCGAGAGCGTCCGTCGGACGATCGCCTGGGCCAAGCGCTGCAAAGCCGAGTTCGAGCGGTGGCTGGCAACGCCGCGCAGCAGCCCCGGCGCGCGCAGACACATGGACGCGCAACAAGCAGCAGCCGATTCGCCTTCCGCAGGGCCCGCTGCCGAGCGGCCGCTGCT
>JBKBID010000051.1:0-19133 GCA_046299515.1 Thermoflexales bacterium
CCGGCCAACGGCGTCGTCCCGCAGGCCGGCCGCTCGCCCATCGAAGACAAGGTGATCTGGCGCGTGTGAGCTTGCGCCAGAACTTTGCGCCAAACGAGCGTTTGGATCGCGTCGCGCAGGATGCTGATGCTGCGGTGCTCAAGGCTAATGCGGCGCGGCTCAAGACGGATATCGCATGGCTAGGGTATCCCTCCTTTGCTCATTCCAAGATTCCAAGATAAGGAAGCCGTACGGTATCAAAGCGTGCTTGGCATGCTGGGTCGTGTGGCTGACGTCCCGCTGATTACTGCGCTCACGCTGGGCGCTTAGTGTGGTTGGCGCAGGCTGCACCTGCAGTGCACACGCAGCCTGCTGTTGCGTGGCAGACCTAAATAAGCGCTTCATTTGTGTCAACGACTCTGAGCGCTGCTTCGCCGCAATCGGCCTAGCTGACAGTTCACTGATTGTGCAGATTTCGCCACGTTAGCCCGGATGCTGGCTGCGACGCTTTAATCGCTTGCGCAATCCACCTGTAGAGTCGCGTGCCAGGTTGCAGACACGAAGCACACTGCCACATTAACTCGCGTCAACTTCCGATATTTCGTCCCATAAGTTGCAGCGTATCTCTGGCGCAATGTTTGCTTTGAACAGCCAGGGATTCCCAGCACATTTGAACTTCATACACTATCACTCGCTCGATGAGCAGTTCTGCGCTATCTGCTCGGTAGAAGTTTATGAGATTGCTGAGGTGTACCAGAACCATGAACGACTTGACAAGAATGAGACGTTTGTCTTTGGTGGGCATGCTTGTGACGATTGCCTTCTTGGCCGGCTGCGCCGTGCCCACGCCTGTCGCGCCCACCAACTCGGCGCCGATTGAAGCGCCATCTGCTACTGTGCCAGCCGCACCTGATGCGCCGTCGGTCACCCCTGCCGCTGTAGCTGAGGGTGATGCGAAAAGTGCTGGCAATATCCTTGATGTGGCACTCGCTACAGATAGCCTCAAGACGCTGGTGGCCGCCGTGCAAGCAGCTGGCTTAGTAGATACGCTGAAGGGCGCTGGCCCATTCACTGTCTTCGCGCCAACCGACGACGCATTCGCGCAGCTTGGTCAGGCGACGCTAGATGACCTGCTCAAGCCGGAGAACAAAGAGAAACTGGCTGCCATTCTGGCCTACCACGTCGTGCCCGGCAGGGTGATGGCTGCCGATGTGGTCAAGCTAACCGAAGCTGAGACCGTTCAGGGTAGCAAGATCACCATCAGGGTGACAAGCAACACGGTAATGGTTGATGACGCCAGAGTGCTACAGGCCGACGTCGCAGCCAGCAACGGCGTGATCCACTTGATTGATAAAGTCATCCTGCCGCCCAGGGCTGCCGCAGAGCTGTCGCCGACCACAGCGATCGTTGTCAAGGATGCCCAAGGCAACGATGTCGAGATCAAGGATACTTCGCGCATCGTGTCGCTGGGCGGAGCGGTGACCGAGATTATTTTTGCGTTGGGCGCAGGCGATCAGGTTGTTGCGGTGGACACGAGTAGCACGTATCCGAAGGAGAAGGTCGAAGCGTTGCCCAAGGTAGGCTACCAGCGTCGGCTAGCCGCCGAAGGCGTGCTCTCGCTTAAGCCAACGCTTGTCCTGGCAACGGATGAAGCAGGTCCACCCGAGGCTATCCAGCAGCTACGTGACAGCGGCGTGACTGTGTTGATCGTGAAAGATGAGGACACCGTCGAGGGTGCCAAGGCCAAGATCCTCGCCTTTGGCAAGGCGTTGGGCAAGGACGAAGCGGCAGCGGCGCTGGTGAAGGAACTTGACGACGATCTGGAGAGAGCCGGCGAGTTGCTCAAGCAGGTGAAGAGTAAGCCAAAGGTCATGTTCATCTACGCCCGTGGCGCGGGCACAGCACAGGTTGCGGGCTTAAAGACCGGCGCGCACGCGATGATCGAGCTGGCCGGCGGTGAGAACGCCGTCACCGGCTACGAGAACTACAAGCCACTCACCGCTGAAGCTGCGGTTGCAGCCGCCCCAGACGTCATCTTGATGCTGACCCGTGGGTTGCAAAGTGTGGGCGGCATCGAGGGGTTGCTGAAAGAACCAGGTATTGCCCAGACACCGGCTGGTCAGAACAAACGCATTGTTGACATGGATGACGAATACCTGCTCGCGTTCGGCCCGCGGCTGGGCAAAGCAGTGATTGACCTGATCTACCTTCTCAACCCGGAATTGAAGCAATAACCTCAGGGCTTGAACAGCTATCTCTCCTGTCCCTGACTTGCTCAACCTGCTTAAACAGGGGAGGGGCGCGCCGGCACTGAAATCGTTCGAGTTGCCGGCGCGCCCTAAACCCAATGGTTACCATGGCCACCCGCCCAGTTGATTCTCAGCATGAAGCGCGCTGCGTTAGGCTAGGTTTGAGGTTCCCTGATTGGCCTAGTATGACGAGTGCTACCCGGAGGCGTAGTGCACTCATCGTACTTGCTGTCCTGCTTTTCGTCGTGGTGCTCGCCTCGACCGGCACTGGGGCAGTAGGCATCACGCCGTCGCAGGTGCTGGCTATCCTCGCCTACCAGATCAACCTGCCGTTGCCGCCAACACTGGTCGTGCCCTTCGAGCAGCAGCAAGTTGCAGTGTTAGTGGCTATCCGCATCCCGCGCGTATTGATGGGGGCGATGATCGGCGCAGCGCTCGCGGTCTCCGGCGCAGCTATGCAGGGCATGTTTCGCAATCCGCTAGCTGATCCAGGTCTAATCGGCGTGAGCAGCGGCGCAGCATTAGCCGCTGTTGCAACGATCGTGCTCGGTGTGAGCTTTGCCGATACGCTCTACAAGCAACTTGGTCCGTTCACTTTGCCGGTAGCTGCCTTTGTGGGCGCAGTGGGCGCCACAGTCATCATCTACCGCTTGGCGAACGTGAATGGCAGGACGATAGTGGCAACGATGCTACTGGCCGGCATCGCGATGAACGCCCTCCTTGGAGCAGGCACAGGTTTCCTCACTTTCATTGCAACTGATGCTCAACTGCGTAACATCACATTCTGGACTCTGGGCAGCATTGGCGGGGCAACCTGGCGCAGCGTCGCAGCTATCGCGCCCTTCGTGTTTGTTGCCATCATGCTTATGCCGCGGCTGGCGCGTGCGCTCAACGCCATGGCACTAGGCGAAGCTGAGGCGCGTCACCTGGGCTTCGACGTGGAGCGCACAAAACGCTGGGTTGTTATGCTTGTCTCGCTAGCTGTCGGCGCAGCGGTAGCACTGGCCGGCATCATCGGTTTCATCGGCCTGATCGTGCCGCACCTGCTGCGCTTGCTGATGGGTCCAGATCATCGCGGTGTGTTGCCGGGAGCGGCGTTGTTAGGCGCAGCGCTGTTGTTGGCCGCCGATCTGATCGCGCGCACAATCGTCGCGCCTGCCGAGCTGCCCATCGGCATCGTCACAGCGACGCTAGGCGCGCCATTCTTCCTGTGGCTGCTTCTACGCGATCGGAGGCGGAGTGTGCTATGACGTCGAAAGCATCCGCTTACTGCGCCTGCAGTATCTCTGTCCGCAGGGGTGATCGCTGGGTGCTGCGGGACGTCTCGATGGAGATCGTACCCGGTACAGTGGTGGGCGTGCTCGGCCCGAACGGCGCCGGCAAGAGCACCCTGTTGGCAGCGCTGGCGGGTGACCTTTTGCCCGCTACCGGAGATGTGCGACTGGATGGCAGGCCGCTAAGGTCGTGGCAGCCGATTGAACTAGCCAAGCGGCGCGCCGTGCTACTGCAAGATTCGTTTCTTAACTTCCCTTTCGCCGTGATTGACGTTGTGCTCATGGGACGCATGCCGCACTGCGGCGGAGTCGAGCGGCCGATGGATTATGAGATTGCTCGACGCGCGATGCGCATGGTGGAAGCCGATCATTTGGCAGATCGGATTTATACATCGCTTTCGGGCGGCGAACGCCAGCGGGTGCAGATGGCGCGTGCGTTGGCGCAAGTGCTAGGCGACGCGGGTGGGCCTGAAGATAATGTAGTGCGCTATCTGTTGCTCGACGAGCCAGTCAACAGCCTCGACATTGCCCATCAGCACATCGCGCTGGCAGTCGCCCGCTCTTTGGCGCGCCAGGGCATTGGCGTCTTCACCATCCTGCACGACTTGAATCTGGCCGCTCAATACGCTGACTATCTCGTCGTGTTGCAGCGCGGTGAAATAGTTGCTAGCGGTCCACCGAGCGCTGTGCTGAACGAGTCATTGCTCCAACGCGTGTTCGACATGCGTGTGCAGGTCTTGCCGCATCCGACATTCGACTGTCCGCTAGTTGCGCCGGTATCGCCATTGGGCCAGTCGGCGCTGATGGAGTGGAGCCGTGAATAAGAACGAAGGAGATAAAAGCTGCTTTCGACTGCTTGCGACGAATGCTTTAGGCTGGTGTGTGTTCGAGGCACCCAACGGCCAGCTTCAACTCGATTTTGGCGCGCTGGCGCTGATGATGGCGCACGATAATTTCGATCAGTTTACCATGCTGCTGCACGATGCCCTGGTCGCGATGGTGCGCAGCGCCGGTCAGGCTGTAGTGCTGGCCAGGCAGAGCGCTATGCGTCAGGTGCTGCTAATCCACGAGCATGCCACGATCGCCGTGTACTTCGACAGCGTGCTGCTGCGGCTTGGCGAAGGCGCGTTTAACCTGTTGTTCGACCTTTGTGCAGAAGCCCTGGGGACGATGAGCGCCTCGGCCGACACCTCTACCAGCGCGGCGCTCGTTTCATGGTGGGCACATGGCTGGTCGCGGAACTGAGCAGTACCTATGAGCAATATAGAAAGAATCGGTGTCTTCTTCGGCAGCTCGACTGGCAACACCAAAGACGCTGCGAGGCGCATCGCTGCCGGGCTGCGCGCCCGCACAACAGCCCAGGTTGATGTGTTCGACGTCGGTGACATCAAAACGCAGGCGCTGCTTTGCTACGACAAGCTCATCTTGGGCATCAGCACATGGAACATCGGCGAACTGCAGTCGGACTGGTACGATCGCGAACGTGAGCTGCGCGTGCTCGATTTCACCGGCAAAACCATCGCGCTGTTTGGCCTGGGCGATCAGCAGGGCTATCCCGACACCTTCCAAGACGCGATGGGCATTCTGGCATGGACGTTGCGCGACCGTGGGGCAACGCTGATAGGTGCGTGGCCAACCGAGGGCTACGATTTCACGGGATCGCTGGCCGTTGAGGACGGCCAGTTCGTCGGGCTGGCGCTGGATTACGATTGCCAGTGGACGCAAACCAATGATCGCATCTCGGCGTGGGTAACCCAGCTCATCGCCTCGTTCGGTCTACAGCGGTGCATGGTGCAGGAATGCTCATGAACGATCACAACGTCCAAATCCTAGCCGAGGATCCGGCGCGCGGGTTTTGCATCTACCGCATGTTCAACGGCAAGGTGCAAATCGACCTGAGCTACGCCGGCGCCGTGTTGCCCGAGAGTGAGCTGTGCTTTTTCGTTGACTTGATCGAGCACATGCCGCGCGAAAGCAACCCATCACCTGGCACCGCGCGTTTCCTGCACCATGGCCCGCGGCGTTTCGTGTGCTTTTGCCAGCGACACGATGTCTATACGATCGTATACGGTCACGCTTTGCTGCGTATGCCGGCGATCAATTATGATTCCTTCGTCGCGTTGTGTCGCCGCGCGTTCGAGGCGCTTGGGTTGCCGCTGCCGGAGACTGGCGCAGCACCGACTCAGCACGGCTTCTCAATGAACTGAAGGCGGATTTTAGAGCGCTGCGGATGTATCCGCTTGGTCGCGCCTTGTTTTGAGTGCAGGCGCAGCCTCCACGAAGACAATTGCCGCCAGCTCTGCGCCGATAACGTGCTCGTGCATCGTGCGATCGCGCTCAATCTGCACTTTGACCGAATCGCCGAACGGAATGCGGGCGACCGCGGTCAGGCGCGCGCCGGGTGTCAACCTCAGATCGGCCAAGTAGCGCAGCATCTCTCCATTGCTCGACAGCACGTAACTCACGACTGCGGGTTGGTCTGACGGCCATTCGCTCAGCGGTACAGCTTGGGGCAACTGAAAGCGTCCATCGCGCGCAGGGATGGGTAGGCCATGCGGACATCGCAGCGGTCGGCCAATCTGCGCGTACATTCGCTCGATCAGTTCATCGTCCAGACGCAACGCGCTGGCAGCAGCAGGGCGCACCTCATCCCACCGGTAGCCGAATTCACGCACCAGATACGCCTCGAAGATCTCCTGCTTGCGCAGCGCATAGAGCGCGATCCTCAACCCAGCATCAGTCAAGCGCAACCCACACGCGCCGTCGCGCTCCAGATAACCGCGCCGCACCAGCCGTTGCACGCGCCGCGAAATCGCCGGCGGACTGACGCCAAGCTGTTTGCCTAACTTACCCAGCGTGACGCGTTTGTCTTCTAGCGATCGCAGCAGCACCTCTTTCAACAACACTTGCGTTGCATGTGACGCTGCGGAAGGCCCATCAGTGCCCGGCATCCAAGGCCGGTAATGTAACGACGATGTCGCAAGTCGTGAAGCGCCGCGCATCAATGCCTGGCGTAACCCTGAATTCAACAAAAAGTTGACAGACTTGTCAACATGTCGCTCTACCCATAGCAACTCAAATTTTTGCTAGCTTGAAAACCTGCTTGCTCGACCCTCAAAGCCCCGCTTGAACACCCAGCATTGATGTGCATTGGGCGTCTCCTTATAGTGGTTGCATGTTCCAGTTCCGCCGGTACTTTCCGCCTTTTCTTGCTGCAACGATGGCATTGACATTGACGATCGTCGGATGCACTGCGCCGCCGGTCGTTGCCCCCACCGTGCCATCCTCGACACCCGACCAATCGGTCGATCTTAGTGGCATCAAGTCTTACTTACTTGAGAAGACTGGCCAGCTCAAGCAGGCGACCACAGCGCTCAAAGAGACCAGCGATCGTTACTATGCGCTGGCAAAGGAGGCCAACTTCGACTACGCCGCACTATTTGCCATGCGGAAGGATGAGGTAGTGCAATTGATTCAAACTGCGCGCGAGCAATGGATGACCACCTCGCCGCTGTATGAGCAAATGGAAGGCATCGTTGCCGGCACACCGTCGCTGGCCGAATTCGACGTGATCATGGATGCCGGCGCGAGCAAAGAGGAAGATCCACAAGACCCGGCGCCGATTGATGTGACGCTGCCCGATGGACGCGTGCTGGAAAAGCCAGGCAACCTGTTCGGCGTCACCGAAAGCACTTTGTGGGGCACATTTGAAGCCTTCCGCGTTCCGGGCCAATTCGACTTCAACGGTGACGGTCAAATTGCGTTTGGCGAGTCGCTGCCCGACGCAAACGTGCTCAAAGGTGGCGTGGATGCGCTGGACGAGCTGGCTGGTAAGCTGGCCGAGGCAGCGCAGGTATGGACGCCGACCGAGTCTGATGCATTCACAGCACTGGTGGTGATGGTGCCGACGATGAGCGAGTACTTTGACTCGTGGAAGAACTCGCGCTTCGTCTCTGGCGAGGCCAGCACCCAGCGCGACTTCGTGGCGATCTCTCGCCTAGCCGACATTCAGGATATCCTGAGCAGCCTGATCGTTGTGTACGACAACATCAGCCCGATGATCCGCAGCGTAGACGCAGCGCAGGACGACGCCATTCGTCGCGGCTTAAAGGACCTGAAGGCATTTGTCGCCAGCGTGCACAAGCAGGAGACTGGCGGCAAGCGCTTCAAGCCCGAAGAGGCCGACGTGCTTGGCAAAGAAGCGCAAGACCGCGCTGACACAATTACCGGCCAAATTGCACAAGTCGCTGCGCGCCTGGGCATCAAGATCGAGCAGTAACCCGCTATGCAGCCTAAAAATGTCTTGCGCACGCTCGCCGGCGTCGCCCGAGTGAGCGCTGCGTGTGTGCTCGCCATCGCGCTTGCGCTCCCTAGCGCGCGTGCGTGGGCTGCGGCATTCCGTCCGCCATCGGACGCCGCAGAGGACATTCGCAGCGCGCTGGTCGCTGCGCAGATCGAGCCGGATCGCGAAGCGGCCATTGCAAGCGTTTTAGAGGCGCGCACAGCCTACCTGCGCGACCTGGCGCCGGTCATCGTTGCCCATGCGCCGTCGTTGCATGCGCTCATCAATCGGCGCTTCGACGACGCACTCGCGGCGCTGCGCAGTAGCGAGATGGCCGGCTACGCCCGAGCGCGCGCCGGCATTTGGACGGCGCTTTTGGAAGCCAGCTATCGCATCGTTATAGATGCAACGCGTGCGGGTGACGTGGGGACGGCGCAGGGATGGTTGCCGCTGCGCGAGTTCCGTCGCTCGACCCGCTTTGCCCGGCCCGATGCCGAGGCGACGCTTGCGCTGGAGGGCTTGGCGCGCGGCACGACCACCTCCGAAGCAGCCATCCAAGCAGTGAACGCCGACCTGTTCGACACCTATCAAGCCCGCATGTTCGCAGCGCTGAACGACATCGCCGATGCGCACGCGCGGGGTTTTGCCGCGCGGCAGGTCGAGCTGGCGGCGTTGGCAGCCGGCTACTTCGACATCTTGGCGCCGGCCTATCGTGAACAACGTGGTGAGGCGGCGTTGGTCGAAGCTTTGGCAGCGTTTGAGGCGCTGAACCAAGCAGTGCTGGAAGGTCGCGAGGTCGCGTCAGCGACACAGCGCATTCAGGCCATGTTGCGTGGCTTTCGCGCTGCTCCGCTCTCCCCTACCGAGCAAATGCGCCGCGCCGGCCAGATGATGCGCTATTTCAAACTGGTGCCCATCGAATATGGCCGTGGCATTCGCAACGGCGCGGTTGCAGTTGACCTGGAGATCCGTGAAGCAGCCGCTTTCTACGACGGCGCGCTGGCCGCCTTCAACGATCTCCGTGATGTCCTGGAGACGCGCGACCCGGCGCGCACCGAGCAAGCGAGCACATTGCTTGAGCACATTGGACAGGCGATTGCCAGCGCAAGTGTGCATCGCGTGACGGTTGCCCCCGACGCGCTGCGCGCCGATGTCAGTCGGCTTGTCGAGTTGCTGGGTGAAGTCATGCCGCCGGAGTGGTTGAAGCAGGACGCTGCTGCCGACTTTGATGTGGTGGCAACGGCGCTCGACCAGATGGAGCAGGCGGTAAAACAGGGCGAATATGCTCTGGCCGAATCGGCGCGCATCGAAGCCTATGCCATCCTTGAGAGCGGCCCAGAAGCGCGCATTGCGGTGTTCGCGCCGCACCTCAAGGCCCCTATCGAGGGCCTGTTCTGGTTCGGATACGAAGGCGGTGAAGGACTAGCTGCCCTACTACAGCGCAGGGCGACACCAATGGAAGTGCGTGCCGTGCGTCGCCAGCTCGACGCGCAGCTCAAGCAAGCCGAAGAAGCGCTGCGTGGAAACAACTCGCCGGCGGCCATCCTACTGAACAGCACCATCATCGTGCTGCGCGAAGGGCTAGAGGCCGTGCTCATTTTGGCCGCATTGATGGCCAGCTTCCGCACAGCGGCCAACCGACAACTGCGCCGACCCATGTGGCTCGGCACGGCCCTGGCTGTCATCGCTTCAGTCGCGACGTGGTTGATCCTGCGCAGCGCGATCTCGCTGTTCGCCAGCTTTGGCGAAAAGCTGGAAGCGATCGTCTCGCTAGTCGCAATCGGCGTGTTGTTGCTGATCACCAATTGGTTCTTCCATGATGTGTACTGGACGGGTTGGATGACTAACTTTCACAAGCAAAAGCAACACATCATCAAGCACAGCACAGGCCAATTCACCGGCCTGATGCTTCTTGGGTTTGCCAGTGTGTATCGCGAGGGTTTCGAGACGGCACTGTTTCTGCAAGCGCTCACGCTAGAAGGCGGATCGGCAGTCGTGCTGGCCGGCGCAGGCATCGGCCTGCTGTGCGTTGTGCTGATCGGGCTGGCCATCTTCACGCTGCAGGTGCGCTTGCCGGTGATGAAAATGCTGGTTGTTACCGGCGTGATGATCGGCTTTGTGCTGCTGGTCATGGTGGGTAATACCGTACATATCATGCAGGTAGTCGGTTGGCTGCCACTCACGCCCATACGCTGGCTGTCACTGCCCTACTGGTTCGGCATCTGGTTCGGCACATATGCCACGGTGGAGGGGCTAGCCTTGCAGACGGCTGCGGCTGCCTTCGTCATTGGCAGCTTCTTCTTGGCGCGACATTTGCAAATGCGCAGGGCGTTTGCGCCGGCGCGCGCGACAACTGCTGCGCGATAGGCGCACCGAGCTGCCTCTGAATTCTGACTTCTGACTTCTACATTTCCTATGCCAATCAGTTTCTATGTTGGTCTAGCAACGACTGCTGTTTCGACTGTGCTGGCTTTCCTCGTGCTACAGCGCTACGTGCGCAAACGCAAGGGCGCGCACCTGTTGCTTTGGGGCATTGGCCTGGCGCTGTGGGCTGTGGCCGGCTTGTGTGAAGTGCTCCTTGCCTTCGGTTGGAACGCCCCAGCCTTTCGCCTGTGGTATTGGACCGGCGCGCTGGTCATTCCACCGATCCTGGGACAAGGCACGCTGCACCTGTTGGTGAAGCGCAAGGAGATTCTTATCGTCACCGATATCGTGATCGGCGTGCTGGCCTTTACCTCGTTGGTCTGGGCTTTTAGCGTTCCGCTCGACGCGGGCGCGTTCCGTCCTGGCGGCGATGTTGGCGTCTTCTTGACCGAGAGCTACCGCGACATTCTGCCGGCCAGCCTGGTGCGGCGTGTGCTGGCGCCGTTCATGAATGGCTAGGGCACAGTGCTCCTTGTGGGTGGTGCAGTCTACTCCGCCATCTTGTTTTTGCGAAAGCAGATCATGCCCAATCGCGTGCTGGGGAATATCTTTATTGCCATCGGTGGCATCATCCCAGCGTTTGGAGGTTCGCTGGTCAAAATGGCTGAAACCACGCCGGAGCTGACCGCGCTTGGCTCGACGCTCAAATTCATCGGCATTCTGCTGGGTGTTGTCCTGCTGTTCATCGGCTTTCAGTTAGCCATAAAAGATGCGTCCACTAATACGCAGGTGACTACTCGAACATTAGACCGGGTTAACCCTGCGTCGTGAGCATGGTCAAACAACGCCCTTGACCGCGTGTGTTGCTCTTCGCCTGTTCGCTCAGTATAAGAATGGCAAAGCGACATGACGACAGAAACTTTGTGTGAGCAGTCAAGGAGAGCATTTATGAGCAAGTTGACTTACAGATACATCTTGCTAATTGGCGATGTGCTGGCCGTAGCCGTTTTCGTCATTGTCGGCCAGTATTTCCACAACATGACCGCGATGGCCAATGCTGCGCTTCGTGCGGTTGAACAGATCGCAGCGATCGGCTTGCCGTTCATGTTGTTAGCATGGCTGTTGAGCGCATACCCTGCGCACCACCCGGCGACATGGACGGAAGTAGGACGCCTTCTGCTGCGCTCGATTTTGGCATTCATCTACGCCGCGCCGGCCGGCCTGTTCATCCGCGCCTGGTTGCTCGGCCAACCGACCGTGCTGCTCGCTTTTGCAAGCATGGCGCTGCTGTTTAGCGCCTTGTTTGTGCTGGGCTGGCGCATCATTTTTGCTGTAGTGAGTGTGGCTTTATACAAACGGCAGCCGCGACGATGGAAGGAGCAGATGGCGTGACGCAGAAGATCTCTCCGCACGAGCTGATGAAGCGTCTGGCCGGCAACAATCCGCCGGTAGTGATTGACGTTCGCGACCCAGAAGAGTATGCGGCTGGCCACGTGCCTGGTGCAATCAATGTTCCATTGACCGAGCTGGAGGCACAGTTGAGCGAGTTGTTAACCAGCGCGCCGATCGTCACTTATTGCGCGATGTCGCATCGTGGTGAGTCTCCTGGGGAGCGCGCAGCAGCCTTGTTGCGCGAGCGAGGGTTCAACGCGAGCGCCTTGGATGGCGGTTTGCCGGCATGGCAGCAGGCCGATGCTTCGGTGTTAGCTAACACTGCTACCGGCGCAGTGCAGCACATGAACGAAGACCATCGCGGCAACCTACTGGACTACGCGCGAGGGCTGGCTGGCCTCGACTGGGCTGAGGATGCTGAGATGATCGCCCTCGACCGCTATGGCTTTGACCTGCGCGTTGTCGGGCAGGGTAAGGAGACGACCACACGCATCGCTTTCGTCCCCCCGTTAACCGAGCCTGGCCAACTGCGATCGGCGGTGGTCAGGCTGGCCAAGCTGGCACGACAGAAGATCGCTGGGTGAAGAAGGCTTTAGAACACCCTAGGGGCTGGTTTGGTATCGCGTGCCAATCTCCATGTTGACTGTGGCAATTGAGCCGCAGCAACTCTCAACGGAGGGAATACATGATGACTGAACAAACGCAGGTAAACGAACCGCTGGCACAGGTGGAGTTTGACTATGACCGGGCGCCTGGCCATTGGATCCTAGCGCGCATGGGCAAACGCGTGCTGCGCCCCGGTGGACGCGAGTTGACCGTGAAGCTCGTCAACGCGCTCAACATATCACCTGAAGACGATGTAGTAGAGTTCGCGCCTGGGCTAGGCTTTACCGCCGGATTGGTGTTGCAGCGCAGGCCACGCAGCTACATAGGCATCGAGCTGGACGACGCGGCGGCAGCCGAAGCGCGCCGCATCCTGAACGCTGCATCGCAGCGCATCATCGTCGGCGATGTGCTGCATAGTGGGCTGGACGATGCCTGTGCGTCTGTGGTGTATGGCGAGGCAATGCTCACTATGCAAGCCGATTCGCGCAAACTCAAAATCGTGCTGGAAGCGGTGCGGCTGCTGCGGTCAGGCGGACGCTATGGCATTCACGAGCTCTGCCTCAAACCTGACGACATCGCGCTCGAGCACAAGCAGAGCGTGCAGCGCGATCTGGCACACGCTCTGCGCGTCAATGCGCGCCCGCTGACGGTGTCCGAATGGCAGTCCCTCCTGGTCGAAGCCGGGCTGCACGTTGAGGCAACGCTTTTCAACCCAATGCGCCTACTTGAGCCGACGCGCATGGTAGCCGATGAAGGCTTGGCACGCGCTGTGCGCATCGCGCTCAACATTCTGCGCACACCGGCGGCGCGCCGGCGCATCTTAAATATGCGCGCCGTGTTCAATCGCTACGCCGACCATCTTGGCGCTGTAGCTATAGTAGCAGTTAAGCGATGAACGCATGAATGAGAAGACGCTCGATCTATCAAAGACGCCGCAGGAGCTTGCTACACTTGTAGAAATCCAGCCGAATGCAGTGGTCAGCCGCACACTGATAGGCAAGCCTGCCGGCACGGTGACACTGTTTGCGTTTGACACGGGCGAAGAGCTGAGTGAGCACATCGCGCCCTATGACGCGCTGGTGCAGGTGATCGAAGGAGAAGTCCACATTCATATTGCCTCGCAGGCGCATATAGTGCGGGCCGGGCACATCATTCTGCTGCCTGCGAACGTGCCGCACGCTGTCCGTGCCGACGTGTCGTGCAAAATGCTGCTGACCATGATTCGGGCTTAGCTGATGATGGCCGATGTATAGCGGATGCGTTCACTGGGAGTGAATACCGCGCATTGACTCTGCGCTTTGGCCAGCAAAAATGCTGGCTGTAGAAACTCACCTAGTGGGTAATAAGTGGCATCCAAGTCAGCGGCAAAGTGGGCGCGCGCCCCACACAAGATGTTGGTGCAGTGAGTATGCGACATGCGCATCTGGAGGTAAGGTTACATGATCACAACTGCCAATCGAATTTTTGTAAACCTGGAATATGCCGAGGTGTTCGAGGAAAACTTTCGTAACCGCGCTGGTTTGGTAGACAAGATGCCCGGCTTTATCCGCAACTTGCTGCTGCGGCCGGTCAACCCTGACGACCCATACATCGTGCTGACATTCTGGGAGAGCCGAGCGCACTTTGAAGCCTGGGTGCGCTCGCCGGAGTTCGTGCAAGGCCACGCCCGCAGTGGCACGCTGCCCAAAGACGTCTTTAGCGCGCCCAATCAACTGGAGCTGCACGAAGTAGTGCTCGACTCTAGTCAGCCCGACCTGCCCGTCGAGCCGCGCGGGGAGCAGTTTCGACCTGGCCACTGAATGGATCGCCGCGCCCTTGCGCGCCAGCTCGACATTCGCTCGACAGTGTTCATCGTCGCGCTGGTGGACGCGCTGGCGCTTACCCTCATCATCCCCATGCTACCCGCGTATGGCGCGCGGCTGGGTGGGGACGCACTCGCTATTAGCGCGGTCGCCGCAGCCTACCCGCTGGCGCAGTTGCGTTCGGTATGCCGTTGATGGGCGCACTATCGGATCGCTTTGGCCGCAAGCCGCTGCTCTTCGTTAGCCTGCTTGGTTCGTGCGTCGGCTATCTGGTCATGGCGCTGGCGCAGTCCACCGAAATGCTGATGATCGCACGGCTGTCGGTCGTCCGCTGCCAGTCCAATCGCCCCGCTATGCCATTCACCGCCAGATGTAGGTATGCCATTCGCAGCATCGCTCCACACGCCGGCGAATCTTCACCCCTCACAGCGTCCACACCCGTCGCACCTGCCCGATCAACCCGACGCGCATCTCTTCTTCCACCCCTCCTGCGCTTTCGCAGAGGCTTGTGGGGCTATCGGTCGAGGCGCCTTCTTCCTCAGCCCTATGCGCGCAACTACCCAGCGCATCCCCCGGTGTAGGTCACCCCACACGCCTCTTTGGCCCAACGCACCGCGTCCCCAATCGTCCGCACCTTCCCTGACAGGCCGGTTCCTTCAGCTGCGCTTCTTGCTCCGGCGTCAGGCGCGGTGGTCTCCTCCAATGCCCACCGTGCCGACGGCGCAGCGCCTCGGCCAGCCCGACGCGGCGATACCAGGCCACCCAGTCCTGGACGGTTCGGCAGTGTACCGCGGCTGTTAGGGTAACAGATGGTATAATCACAAATCCCATCATCACCACGCGCGCCATGCTGTAGTGACGATTGCATGTGAGCAACCATGCTGCCGGCTCGGCCTGCGCCGCCGTCAGCATACTGATGCCGAGGATCGCCATGCCAAATGGCGTAAACGGCATCGCCCGCAAACCGCTAATCAGGCCGATGAGCACGATTGCGCCGGATTTGTGCATAACGTAGGCAGCGAACGCAGGCGAGTGTCAGCCGATCATCACTGTCACCAGCAAATCGAGCGTGCTCCATCTCCGCGTCCGGCCATGCCGGTTTGCATTGACTGGGAGTAAGAACTGTCCATTGCCCCACTCATATCAGCTCGGTTCCTTCGTATTCTCGGCTTGGTTGTTGCGCTTCCTTCGTTGCTCTCGCTCCGACCGACGAAGGCTGCGTCGGAACGACGCTATCGAGCGGCAATGCGTAATCACGACGCACATGACGATCACTACAATCACGATTGCCAACCCAGCCTGTAATGCCTGCGCTGCTGTCACGTATCTTGCCTCATATCCATTGTGACTGCAAGCTCCGTCGAAAGGCAACCATCACCGTCAACTCACCCGCTTAACTGTGAGCAAACGACAACCGCAACTGGTGCAACATCTCCTCGAACGTAGGCTCAATAGCCGGATGTAACGCCATGGATTGAAGTCGGCTATGCGCCTCCCGTATCATTGCTGCCAATCAAAGTGAATAGGGATCACATCACTATGGGAATTGGCATTTTCTATGGAACGCAAACTGGAACGACGGAAGGGGTGGTGAGCGTGATGCAGCGCTACCTGGGCGACGTGGTTACCACGTGCAAGTGCATCGCCGGCGCGACCGCCGATG
Source organism: Thermoflexales bacterium (assembly GCA_046299515.1). GTDB lineage: Bacteria > Chloroflexota > Anaerolineae > J036 > Brachytrichaceae > JAAFGM01. The sequence goes on from JBKBID010000051.1 coordinate 15,612, forward strand.
AGGTAGCTGCGCATGACTTTTTGATCCTGGGCGGCGCAACCTGGGGCGACGGCGAACTGACCGACGACTGGGCTGACTTCTGGCCACAGATGGACACCATAGACTTCGCCGGCAAGACTGTTGGCATCTTCGCGCTGGGCGATCAGGCCGGCTATCCAGGCCACTTCGTCAGTTCGATGCGCTACTTCTGGGACAAGGTGCACGAGCGCGGTGGCCAGGTCGTGGGTATCTGGCCAACTGAGGGCTACGACTTCGACCATTCCGACGCGGTGATTGCTGACGGTTACTTCGCCGGTCTGGCGATTGACGAGGTCAACCAGCCGCAGCTTACGGAGGAGCGTGTTGCCGCATGGTGCGCATTCATCGCGGAACAGTACGCAAAAACGCAACAAGTGTCTGCCTAGCTACGCAATCAGAGCACTTGTCTTGAGCCACCCATGAGTGCACCGCCTGCAAAGTTTCCGCCCACGTTGGCTGTGCTCAAGTCATTAGCTGGGCCGGAATCGTGTCAAGCGTATGAACAAGCGCGGCTGCGTAATAGCCGCATGCCGCCGCCACCCACACCCTGTGCAGAGTGCCTGGCCGAGTTCGGTCACCGGTTGAATTGGCGCACCGGCAGCGCTGCTGCACTGGAGGCAGCCCGCTCACTATCGGCGCAATGGCTAGCCGAGCGGCACATCAGCGCCGACCTGGCAGCCAAATGGGCGTTGTTCTACATCAACGAAAAGCAACGCAATCGTCGCAATCCCAGCGCCGCTGCCCGTGCGCGCTTCATGGTGCAGGCAATTCAGTTGTTGCAACCCGATAGGAGCGTGTAGCGCCCACGAACGCTGACGGCGGCATGGCAACGCATGACCGGCGGCGTATTTGCAAAAGGCAACGACAAGATGCCGGAGTGGGAAGACCTGGCCTCGGTCGCGATCGCCGCGCAGCACATCCACTTGATGGCGCACAGCATGGGTTATGCGTGCAAGTGGACGAGCGGCGAGATCGCGCGCCATGAGCGCGTGCTCGACCTGGTCGGGCTAAAACCGCCGTCAAGGCTGCTCGGCTTCTTGTTCGTGGGCCGGCCGGCCAACGGCGTCGTCCCGCAGGCCGGCCGCTCGCCCATCGAAGACAAGGTGATCTGGCGCGTGTGAGCTTGCGCGTCCGCTGGTTGCAGCGCGAGAGGGCTAAAAGCCCATCACGCCTGGGGCCGGAGGGTGTGCGCCAAACTTGGCTACAATTCCGCTCGCATGCACACCTTCCAAGACCTCATCCTTGCGTTGCAGGCATTCTGGGCGTCCAAAGGCTGCCTGATCTGGCAGCCTTATAACCAGGTCGTCGGCGCGGGCACGATGAACCCGGCCACTTTCCTGCGTGTGCTCGGCCCCGAGCCGTGGAACGTGGCCTATGTGGAGCCATCGGTGCGACCGGACGATGGCCGCTTCGGCCAAAACCCGAACCGCCTCTACACCCATACCCAGTTTCAAGTCATCCTGAAGCCGTCGCCGGAACGCTCGCAGGAGCTGTATCTCGAAAGCCTGCGCGCCATCGGCATAGACCTGGCGCGCCACGACGTGCGTTTTGTTGAGGACAACTGGGCCCAGCCGGCCATCGGCGCATGGGGCCTTGGCTGGGAAGTCTGGCTGGATGGCCTGGAGATCACCCAATACACCTACTTCCAGCAAGTCGGCGGCATCACGCTGGATCCGGTGTGCCTGGAGATCACCTACGGCCTGGAACGCATCGCCATGGCGCAGCAGGGCGCGCGCAACGTGTTCGACCTCAAGTGGAGCGCCGACCGCACCTACGGCGACGTGAAGCTGACCGACGAACAGGAGCGCAGCGCGTATGCGTTCCAGCACGCCGATGTGGACGCGCTGCGCGGGCTGTTCGACATCTATGAGCGCGAGTGCAAGCGCGCAATTGAGCAGGGGCTGGTGTTGCCGGCGCACGACTACGTGTTGCAATGCTCCAACACCTTCAACCTGCTCGACACGCGCGGCGCCATCGGCGTGACCGAGCGCCAGCGCTACCTCGGCCGCATGCGCGACCTGGCGCGTGAAATTGCGCTGGCGTATGTCGCGCAGCGTGAGCAACTCGGCTTCCCCTGGCTCTCGAAGGACAGAGCGCGAGAGGCCCAGGCTGAGCCTGCTCCGGTCGTTGCCCCGCCGACCCTCGCCGAACCCCAAACGTTGCTCGTCGAGCTGGGCACGGAAGAACTCCCCGCCGGCGACGTGCCCTTGTGCCAGGAGCAGCTCGGCCGCTACGTCGTCGAGGCGCTGGATGCGGCGCGCGTCGCACATGGTGAAGCCACGCTGATCGGCACGCCGCGCCGCACAGCCGTGTTGGTGAGGGATGTTGCGCCCATGCAGCGCGACATTGACGAGATGGTTAAAGGCCCGCCGGCTAAGGCGGCCTTCGACAAGGACGGTAATCCCACCCAGGCCGCCATCGGCTTCGCCAGACGCTTTAATTTGGACGTGCGCGAGTTGGTCGTGCGAGAGGATGCCGGCGGCGCGTATGTGTATGCGCGCAAACGCGAGGCCGGCCGACCCACGATCGAGGTGCTGGCGCAGGTGTTGCCGCAGGCGCTTGGCAAGATCGCCTTCGAGAAGACCATGCGCTGGAACGCGTCCAACGTCCCCTTCGCGCGCCCGATCAACTGGATCGTCGCCTTGCTGGGCGGTCAGGTCGTTCCGTTCGCGTTTGCCGGCGTGCAAAGCGGCAACCTCAGCTTCGGCCCGCGCGGTGAAGGCTCGCTGCCGTTCATCGTGGATCACGCCGACCACTACCCGGCGCTCCTCGCCCGGCGCCACATCATCGGCGACCGCGCCGCGCGCAGGGCCGAGATCGCGCGCCAGGTCGCGGCTGCGGCGGACGGCGTCGGCGGGCGCATCGCCCCGGACGACGATCTGCTCGACGAAGTGACCGATCTGGTCGAACAGCCAACGGCCGTGCGCTGCGCGTTCGATGAAGCCTTCCTCGCTTTGCCCTCGGCGGTGCTGACCGCCGTGATGCGCAAGAAGCAGCGCTACTTCACTGTGCTGCGCGCCGATGGCGAGGCGCTGCTGCCCTACTTCGTCACCGTGCGCAACGGCAACGACGCGCACCTCGACGAAGTGCGCAAAGGCAACGAGGATGTGGTCAGCGCGCGCTTCGCCGACGCCGCCTACTTCTTTCGCCAAGACATCAGCAAGCCGCTGGAGGCTTATTTGCCGCGCCTGGACACGATCACCTTCCAGGCCAAGCTCGGCTCGATGCTGGACAAGACCCGGCGCATCGAGGCGCTGGTCGAGCCGGTTGCACGTCAGTTGAACTTGGGAACTGAAGAGCTGGTGATTGCCCGCAAAGCTGCGCGGCTGTGCAAGGCTGACCTGGCGACCAGCATGGTGGTGGAGATCACCGCGCTGCAGGGCGTCATGGGGCGCGAATACCACCGGCGAACGAGCGACGACCCGGACAAGGAAGCCGTGGCCGAGGCGATCTTCGAGCATTACCTGCCGCGCTTCGCCGGCGACGCCACGCCGAAGACGCCTG
>JBKBID010000052.1:0-18930 GCA_046299515.1 Thermoflexales bacterium
CATGGCGAATCTGCCGCAGTCGCATGAACGGGCTGCCTGTCATGCTATCGAGCGGCTGGACGGTCGGTTCTTCACCGGCGAAGCGCCCGCTATCCGTTCCATCGGCTTGAAAGGCTTATTCGACTCAGGCAGCCGCAAACCGATTGCGCCATCTGCCGATGCAGCGGTGTTGGCGCTGGCCATCCGGCTGGCTAAAGCGAAAGGCGCTCGGCGCGGGCAGTTGCTCGCGCGCCGGGGAAGCCTGGCGGCCTTTGCGCTCTACCGCTAGCCGCCGGTGAGCGGAGCGCGCCGCTGCGCGCTATGGCTTCGGCGGCGCTTTGGCCAGCTCCTCCTCGATCATCGCCTTGAACGCTTCGTAGGGCTGCGCGCCAACCAGCGCCCGGCCGTTGATCAGAAAGGAAGGCGTGCCGGAGACGCCCAACCGTCGCCCTTCCTCAGCGTCGGCCTGCACGCGCTGGCGCGCGCCGCCGGCATTCAGGCAGTTGGTGAACGCCTCGACGTTGAGCTGAATGCTGGAAGCAGCGGTCGTCAGCGCTTGTTTCATGGTCGCCTCATCATTGCCGAAGATGTCCTGCGTGAACAGCAAGGCATGATAGTCCCAGAATCGCCCCTGTTCCGCGGCGCATTCGGCGGCTTCGGCCTTCCAGGTTGATGATTCGGCGAGGAATGGATAGTGCTTGTAGCTGAAGCGCGCCTTGTTGGTCTTCACGTATTCGTCGAGGATGCGCTGGAGCGTCTCGGCGTAGAAGCGACGGCAGAAACCACAATTGAAATCGCTATATTCCACGATGGTGACAGGCGCATCGGCGTTGCCCTGGGTGTTCGGCCCGCGCACTGCAACTTTCGGCAGGAAGGGCTGGGTGTCGGTCAGCGTCATGCCGTCGTTTGTATTCTTCTGCGTTGCAGCGCTCGGCGTGCGCGCTGCGGTGAAGATCAACATAGCGCCGACGGCGACGATTGCGCCGAACGCCGCGCCGAAGGTGAACCACTTGAGCGCAGCGCGGTCGGATCTGAGGGTTGATTCGTGGATTTGTTCTTGCGGTTCCATCGCGGTTGGAAGTTCTTTCAGCAGTTTGGCTCTTGCGCTTTACACCGTGCTTGGCTGCGACGCGCGCGCTCGAACTAGCGCATTGTAGAGCATCTCGTAGTCGCTGACGGTGCGCTCGGTGCTGTAGTGTTGCAGGATGAAGTCGCGCGGTTTGACGTAGGCAGCGCGATTGTCGCACACGCGCAGGATGGCCTCGGCCAACGCCGATGCGTCGCCCACCGGCGTCACCTCGCCCATGCGGGTAGTCTGCACGGGCACGCGCACGCCAGGTAGATCGCTGCAAATGGACGGCGTGCCGCATAGCATGGACTCGACTTGCACCAGGCCAAACGACTCGGTGGAGTTCAGGCTGGGCAGCACCGTCACGTCGCACGAGGCGAAGAAGGCCGAAAGCGCGCGGCCCTGCAGTGAGCCGACGAACGTCCATGCGTCGCCTAGCGCGTCGAAGTGCGGCTGCAACCGACGCGCGTATGCCTCTTCGCCGATGACGTTCTTGTATGGCCCGGCGAAGATCACGCGCGCGTTCGGTCGCATCTCCCGAATGATCGCCAGCGCGCGCGCCAGCACCTCGACGCCCTTCTCTGTGGCCAGCCGGGCGCACATTCCAATGAGCGGGTGCTGCTCATGAGACACGCGCCACTTCTGACGAAAGGCTTCGATGTCGCTGTGGCTTGGCAACTCCATTTCCACCGGCGGTGGGATGACCGCCAGCTTGTGCGCATAGCGGGAGAGGTAGCGCGAGTGCCGCGCAAAGTCCTCGGTGTATGAGACGACGCGATCCACGTTGTGCCCCGCAACGCGATTCATCAGGTCAATGACCGGCTGAACGACGCGATTGAACAGTGTGTTGGGCAGACGGATGTCGCCATGGATTGTCAGCAGCGATGGCTTGCCGAACAGTCGGGCGTTGACGGAGATGCCGGCGCCGTCGAACTGCGGCAGGTGCAGATGAACCAGGTCGAACTGCGGCAGGAGTTGGCGCAGCTTCACGCCGAAAGTCGGCATAATCACCCCCTTGCTGATCCGCGCCAGCACCGGCGCGCGCACGACCACAACGCCGTCCATGACTTCGCTGCGCGCGAGGCCGGGGTCGTACTGCGACGTGAGCACCGTCACCTGGTGGCCGGCGCGCGCCAGTCCACGCGAGAGGCGTTCGACGTAGATGGTGAGTCCGCTGATGTGAGGGCGATAGTAGGTGAGGACCTGGAGGATGCGCACGTTTGACCCCGAAAGCTGCCGGCTTCAGGCGGGAATATACACCCGCGCTGCTATCAAGGCGTCAGCGCAGAGCGGGTCCGGCGTCCTGCAGCGCTATGCCCTGGCCGGACGCAGTTGGCCGAACGACAGGCCAATCCGCACCATGCCGATCACGCCCAAGATGATCAGCGCTAATTGTTGCCAGAGCGACCACACAAACACAAACGCAGTGGCCTGCGTCGGGTCAATGTTGAACGGCGCGACCAGCGCCGTGCGGGCGAAGAGCTGCACCGGCCCCAGGCCGCCGGGCGCGGATGGCGCTGCGCCTCCCAGATTGGCGGCGACGAGCGTGAGGCCGGCTTGATCCACGCGCGGCGGCAGAAAGGCAGCCATCGTGAAGTACGCGACAAAGAGCTGCGCCAGCCAGATCCCCGCCGTCGTCAGGAGCACGATGAGGAGGCGCTTAGTGGAGTTGATCAGCTTGAAACCGGCGCAGAAGTCGCGGTAACGCCGTAGCCAGATTTGCGCGTTGATGCGCGGAAGGCGCGCCAGCAGCCGGTTGAGCATTCCCTCGAAGCGCGCCGATTGCCAGATTGCCGCGCCGATGGCGACGATCAAAATGACGACCAGTCCGGCGCTGATTGTCGCGGCGCGCGCGAGGGTTGGATCCATCGGAATGAACTGCGCGAAGCCGAAGGCCAGCAGGACTACAGCGGCCAGGTCGAGCAGACGTTCGACCACGATGGACGAGAGCGCCGTCGCCGTGCTGACCTCGGTGCGCTGGCCGATGACAACGGCGCGACCGATCTCGCCCACGCGGAACGGCAGCACCATGTTGAGCATGTAGCCGATGTTCATGGCGTGGAAGGTGACGCCAAAATGCGACTCGCCCATCAACGTCGCCCAGCGCAGCGCGCGGGCGGCCAGGCCGGCCATGAAGGCGACGAAAGCCGGGAGCAGCCAGGTCGTCTGCGCCGTGGCCACCGCTTGGCCGAACGCCGCAAAGTTCACATCCCTCAGCGTGAGGTAGAGCGCGATGGCGCTGATCGCCATGCCGAGCCAGAATTTCCAGTTTTTGAGCATGATGTCGTCTTGCCCGGTGGTGGAGATTCGCGCATAGGCCGCGTCTCCGCCCGCGATGCTCCTACCGGCAGGGCGCCGAGCTTATCACCCTTCCAGCCGCGCCAATAGCGCTTCGATGTGCTCCGGCGGAACGTGGATGCTGCCCAGCGATAGCTCTGCGTCGCCGCGCGGGCCGTGGAAATCGCTGCCGCCGGTGAGAAGTAGGTGATGCCGGCGCGCGAGTTCGGCGAAGCGCGCCGTCTGCTCCGGCGTGTGCAGTGGGTAGAAGACCTCTATCCCGTCCAATCCGGCCGGAATCATCTCATCGAGCAAAGCGGACAGGTCGCCGGCGTATAGGCCGGGGTGGGCGAGCACGGCGAGGCCGCCGGCATCGTGGATGAGTTGCACGGCCTGCGCAGGCGTCAATCCTTCATGCGGGGTGAATGCCGGCTTGCCTTCTGCCAGATAGAGGTCGAATGCTTCCTGCTCGGTCTGGACGGCGCCGGCCATGACCATTGCGCGGGCGATATGCGGCCGGCCGATCATCGCGTCGCCCGCCAGCGCCCGCACCTGGTCGAAGGGGATGTGGATGCCGAAGCGCGTGAGCTTATCGAGGATGCTGCGCGCGCGAGACTCGCGCGCCCCGCGCAGCGCTGCAATCCGGGCGAGCGTCGTCGCGTCGCTGGGCCGGACGCCATAGCCCAGCACGTGGGTCTCCCCCTGGCGAGAGAGCGCGCTCACCTCGATGCCGTGGATCACGCGCACCCCCTGCGCACTTCCCGCCGTAGCGGCTTCGTCGTTGGCGGCGATGGTGTCGTGATCGGTGATGGCAATCAGCGCGACATCGCGCGCGCGCGCCAGGCGCACGATTTCCGCGGGCGTGTACAACCCGTCCGATTCTGTGGTGTGACAGTGAAGCTCAGTTCGCATCCATTCGAGGATAATGGATGCGGCCCAAAAATGAAAGAGGGAATCGCACCACAGCGCGACGGACGGTTCTATCTCGGCTCGATCGAGAGTCGCACTGCGGTGCGTTCGGCTCCTTCGATCACCACATCAGAGAACGACGGGATGATCACGATGTTGATTCCGTCGAGAAGGAGATACCCGCGCGCAATGGCCGCAGCCTTCATCGCCTGGTTGACTGCGCCGGCGCCGATGGCCTGCACATCTACGCGCCCCCGCTCGCGGATGATGCCGGCGATGGCGCCGGCGACCGCCGTGGATCGCGATTGAGCTGAGACCTTGATGATCTCCGTCTTCTCTCGGGCTGGAACCGCCTCTGCACGTGGCGCCGCGTTATTGGTCATGTTCGACGTTTCCATATAATGGATTGTGCGTATGCAATTGAGATGGGTATGAGACACAGCTTAAGCGGGGATATGCACCTCCAAAACAACGATGGTTGCTGTGTTGCTTCCCTGCGCTGCGGCGGGCTGGCTTATCGTCAAGTCGGATCGTCATCGCTTCCGCCGCTGCTTTTGATTCATGGCTGGGGCGGCGCGTCGCGCTACTGGTTACCTGCGATGCGCGCGCTGGCGGACGCATTCTGCTGTTACGCGCCCGACCTGCCCGGCTTTGGATTCTCGCCTCCGTTGAACCCACAAGTCACTGCCAATGACCCGCATGGCCCAGCCGCTCATTCCCATCGTGGGTTGGCGTCCGTCGTCCTGGAGTTCATGGATGCGATGAACATCGCGCAGTGCGACGTAATCGGGCACAGCTACGGCTCCGGTGTGGCGATCGCGCTGGCAGCGATGCAGCCGGCCCGCGTGCGAAGGCTGATCATCAGCAACTTCAGCACGTTCCGCGATGAGCGCGAGCGCCGCATGATCACCTTCATGCACGGCGTGACCGGCCTGATGGTCAAAGCGCGCAAGCTCCCATTCGCCGCAAGTGATGGATTTGCGAAGTTGCTCGGCGGCCGCTACTTCCATCGCCTGCCCGACGACATCGCCGTGCTGCGCGACGGCCTGAACGATTTTATGCAGATGGATGAGCGGACGGCAGACCTAACGGTAAAGGCGTCGTTGAGCTGGGAGACGCCGCGCGATTTGGCGCGGTTGCCAATGCCGGTCTTGCTGATCCACTGTCGCAACGATCAGATTATGCCGCCGCGCAACGCAGAATACACCGCCGGCCTTGCCCCGCGTGGCAAGCTGGTTTGGATTGACGCATGCGGCCACCTGCCGATGGTCGAAAAGACTGATGAATTCGCGCGGATTGTCAAAAACTTCCTCCTAAATGGCAATCATTGATTTGCTCTCCCCGGTTGAACCGAATCCTCTACCCTTCGACGACGTTGCCGTTCAGTTGCATCCCGACGACGACGTAGCGATTGCGAAGGTGAATTTGGCTGCCGGCACGACAGTCATAAGCGCGCGCCACAGCGCGTCGCTGCGACTTCACTCGTTGATCCCTTCCGGCCACAAGTTCGCCATCCGTGAGGTGAAACAAGGCCGGCCGGTGCGGCGCTACGGCCAAGTGATCGGCTTTGCGACCTGCGACATTGCAGTCGGCGATCATGTGCATGTGCACAACCTGGCCGTTGGCGCAGAAACGCGCGATCGAGCGTCTTTACAGACGCGATTTGACCAGGACTACGCCTTCGGCGCCGACGTCAGGCCGGTGGCGTTGACGCCGGAAGCGGAGCGCCGACGGTTCATGGGCTATCGCCGCGCGGATGGCCGCGTAGGCACGCGCAACTACATCGCGGTGATCAGCACGGTGAACTGCTCGGCGCATACGGTGCGACGCATCGCCCACCATTTCACTGCAGAACGGCTGGCCGACTTCCCGAACGTAGATGGCGTTATTGCTATCGCCCACGGCTTTGGCTGCGCCACGCGCGTCGGCGGCGAGGACTACATTTTGCTGCAGCGCACGCTGGCCGGCATCGCCGCGCATCCTAACGTCGGCGGCTATGTGCTTGTGGGTCTGGGTTGCGAGGTCAACCAGATCAGCGCGCTGGTTGAGAACTATCACCTCACCGTCAAAGAAGCGCCGGCCGTGCGCTACGTGAATCCTCAACCCGCCATTGCCGGCGCGCCGCACCTCGCCCCGCCCTCGCTCACGATCCAGGATGCCGGCGGTGTGCGCAAGACGGTTGAGGCGGGCGTTGCGATGGTAGAAGCGTTGTTGCCGGTCGTCAATCAGTATCGGCGCGAGCCGACGCCGATCAGCGAGCTGACCATCGCGTTGCAGTGCGGCGGCAGCGATGGCTGGAGCGGCGTGACGGCGAACCCCGTGTTAGGCATGGTCTCCGATGAGATCGTCCGGCAGGGCGGCAGCGTGGTGTTGGCCGAGACGCCGGAGATATACGGCGCCGAGCACTTGCTCACACGCCGCGCCGTGAGCCGCGAAGTGGGCGAGAAGCTCATCCGCAAGATCCACTGGTGGGAGCAGCACGCCGCCAAGCACGGCGTGGAGATAGACAACAATCCGTCGCACGGCAATAAAGCCGGCGGCTTGACCACGATCTACGAGAAGTCGCTCGGCGCAGTGGCCAAGGCGGGCACGACGCCGCTGGTGGACGTAGTGGACTACGCCGAGCCGATCACACAAAAGGGCTTCACCTTCATGGACACGCCGGGATATGATCCGGTTGGCGCTACCGGGCAGGTGGCCGGCGGTTGTAACCTGATTGTGTTCACCACCGGCCGCGGCTCGTGCTTTGGATTCAAGCCGGCGCCCAGCATCAAAGTGGTCAGCAACAGCGCGACTTACCGGCGCATGGAAGAGGATATGGACATCAACGCCGGCAAAGTGCTGGAGGGCGTGCCTATGCAAGCGGTGGCCGATGAGCTGCTGGACTATGTGATCGAGGTGGCGTCCGGCAAGCCCTCCAAGAGCGAGGCGCAAGGCATCGGCGAAGAAGAGTTCCAGCCGTGGAACTTGGGGGGAATTCTTTAAGGCGAGTCCAACTACACCGGCTATTGCTCAGTCGTGGTGACGTTTGTATGGAATTTGAATCCGAGGCGCGCAAGGAACGCGCGTATTATGATGGCCTGAGTATTGCGGACCTGCACGCGCTCATTCACGAGCGCCGATTCGGCCGAACCGGCGCGTTCTGGCAGTCGCTTCGTGAGCGCACGACGCTGCTTGCGTCAGGCTGGACGCTGTTGGAGCTGCTGGAGCGGCGCAGCGTGAATCGGGAGACGCGGGCGCAGGCTGCTGGCGTGTTATTGCACCTGGCCGATTGCCATGATTGGCCGCCGGAGGCGCTGGCCGACGATAGCGACCCGGAGTTTGAATCTCGCCTGCGCGAATTGCGCCGCGTGGTCCATGCGCGCATCCGGACGATGATGGCCTAAGCGAAGGCGTCGTCATGGCCGTTCGCCGCTGCGGCTGCACCTCAAGGCTGATGCGCGGTTAGTGGATGGACGTTCGCTGTTTGTTTAGGCGGTGCCAACTGATCGCGTTGGTGTCCCGAAATGTTAGATAATCGGCTGAGCGCGGATTCGTTTAGGCTAAGCTGTGCACAACGCGCCTTTCGCCGATCGCGGAGCCGTGATGGCGATCTCGCGATGGCGCGCTTTTGCGCGAAACGCATTTCACACTTCACGACCACTGTCCTGCGGAACTATGTCTATCTTCAAAAACTACATTGCCGGCGAATGGGTCGGCGCATCCGATGGCAAGACGATTGAGAACATCAACCCGGCCACCGGCGAGGTGATCGGGCATTTCGCATCGGCGACGGCCGAGGACACGAAACGCGCCATCGCGGCGGCAAAAGAGGCGCTGCCGAAGTGGGCCGCGCTGCCGGGGCCGAGCCGCGCGGCCGTCCTCGATAAAGCCGGCCAGCTCATCGCCGCGCGCACAGATGAGCTGGCCGAGACGCTCACCCGCGAGGAAGGCAAGACGCTGGCTGAAGCCAAAGCCGAAGTGGTGCGCGCACGAGACATCTTCAAGTATTACGCCGGCGAGGGCTTTCGCGCCGGCGGCGACGTAATCCCTGCCAATACGCCGGATACGCTCCTGTTTACCAAGCGTGAGGCGCTGGGCGTCGTCGCCGTCATCACCCCGTGGAACTTCCCAATCGCCATTCCGGCGTGGAAGATTGCGCCGGCCCTGGCCTACGGCAATACAGTTGTGTTTAAGCCCGCTTCGCTTGTGCCGCACACGGCGCTCAAGCTGGTCGAGATTTTGATTGAGGCCGGGCTGCCGCCCGGCGTGATCAACCTCGTCGTCGGCAGCGGCAGCGCAGTGGGCAATACGCTGGCCGAAAGCAAAGAGATCGCCGGCTTGAGCTTCACCGGATCATACGCCGTCGGCGTCAAGATTTACGAAAAGACGGCCCGTAACCTGGTGCGCACCCAGTTGGAGATGGGCGGCAAGAACCCCACCATTGTGCTCAACGACGCCAACATTCCCCTGGCGGTTGACATCGCCGTGCGCGGCGGATTCGGGCTGACCGGTCAGGCGTGCACCGCTACCAGCCGCGTCATCGTGGAGGAGAAGGTGGCTGATGCCTTCGCTCAGGCGCTGGTCGAAGCTGCGCGCAACCTAAAGGTGGGCAATGGACTGGAGAGCGGCGTGCAAATGGGCCCGGCCGTGAGCGCTGAACAGTTGCAAACCGACCTGGAGTATGTCGGCATTGGCAAAAGTGAAGGCGCGAAGCTGCTGGTCGGCGGCGAGCCGATCCGGGCCGGCGCCGGCTTCTTCGTCCAGCCGACCGTGTTTGAGGACGTTGAGCCGCAGATGCGCATCGCACAAGAGGAGATCTTCGGGCCGGTGATCGGCATCATCCGGGCTAAGGACTTCGATGATGCAGTTGCCAAAGCGAACGGCATCGGTTTTGGCTTATCGGCCAGTATCGTCACCAACGACCTCAACAAGGCGATGCGCTTTGCGGATCGCATTGAGGCCGGCGTGGTGAAGGTGAACGAGCCGACAACCGGCGTCGCTTTGCAGGCGCCGTTTGGCGGTTTCAAGGGCAGCAGCGCCAATACGTTCAAGGAGCAGGGTCGCGCAGCGATGGAGTTCTACACGCGGACGAAGACCGTGTATGTGAAATACGGCTGACCCGATGGCGCGCTCAGCACGCCCTTATTTGCGCCGGCTATATTACGCGCCGAACAGAGTCGTAGTTGTAGGGCTGGATATGTCGCGAGAACGTTGGTTGACGTTGATATCGCCGCTGATGTTGCTGGCGCTGTGGGAAGCGCTGGCGCGCCTCGGCGCGCTCGATCCGCGCTTCTTCTCCATGCCGAGCGAGATTTTCACCCGGCTGGTTGTCCTGCTGCAAGATGGCACGTTGCTCGCTAATACGGCCATCACCCTGCGCCGCGTGACGGTGGGTTTTGTGCTGGCGACGGCGCCGGCTATCTTGCTCGGCGTGGTAATGGGCGTGAGCGGCGTCGCGCGCGCGATCTTCATGCCGCTGGTGGCAGCGATTTACCCCGTCCCCAAGATCGCCCTGGTGCCGATGGTGGTGTTGCTGTTGGGCATCGGCGAGCCGGCCAAGTATGCCGTCGTGGTGATCTCGGTGTTCTTTCTGGTGGCGCTCAACACGGCCGCCGGCGTGCGCAACGTAGATCCGCGCTACTTCGACATCGCCCGCAATAATGGGGCGAGCAAATGGGACATGATCTGGACGGTGGCGCTGCCCGGCGCGCTGCCAAGCATCCTCACCGGCGTGAATCTCGGCCTGGGCTTTGCGCTCACCGTCATCGTCGGCACCGAGCTGCTGTTGCCGCAAGGCGGCCTAGGCGCGATGCTCTGGTCGGCCTTTCAAGTGTATGACATCCCGACCATCTTTGCCGCGCTTATCGTGGTCGCGCTGCTCGGCTTTGCGGCGAATTGGCTAATGGGCGAGCTTGAGCGACAGCTTGTGCCATGGCGCGTCGCCGATGCCTCCTTGCGCACTGCGGCGACTTCCTCTTCTCGCGCGGAGCCGCGCATTCGTCGTTTCGTGCGGGTGTGGTGGATGGCGACCCGCCCGTTTAGCTTCACGGCCAGCCTGGTGCCGGTGACGCTGGGCGCGGTGTTAGCAGCTTACGATGGCTGCTTCGACCCATGGCTGTTTGCGCTCACGCTGGTCGGCTCGGTGCTCATCCATGCCGGCACAAACCTCGCCAACGACTACTTTGATTGGAAGAAGGGCGCGGACACGCCGGAGTCGCTCGGCCCGAATCGCGCGCTGCAGGAAGGCATGCTTACGCCGCAGCAGGTGTTCGTCGGCGCGCTGGTCTGCTTCGGCGTGGGCTCGCTCATCGGCCTATATCTGGTTGCGCTGCGCGGCGTATTCATCCTGATGCTGGGCATCTTGAGCGTCCTTGCCGGTTGGTTCTATACCGCCGGCCCCAAAGCCTTCGCCTATATCGGTCTGGGTGAGATCGTGGTGTTCATCTTCATGGGGCCGGTGATGGTCATTGGCAGCTACTACGTCCAGGCGCAGGCTGCGCCGCTGCACGTGGTGCTGCTCTCGCTGCCCATCGGCTTCCTCGTGGCGGCGATCCTGCATGCCAACAACATGCGCGATCTAGAAGGCGACCTGGCCAAGAACAAGCGCACCCTGGCGAACATCCTGGGCCGGCAGGCCAGCAAATGGGAGTATCTGGTCCTGGTGAGCGGGAGCTTCGTCGTCCTGGTTGCCTTGGTGGCGATCGGTTATGCGCCGCTGTTAGCGTTGCTGCCGTTGTTGGTTCTGCCGATGGGCGTTTCGCTGGTGCAACGCGCATTCGCCACCGATGAGCCGCGCAAGCTGAATCGTGTGCTGCGCGCCACCGCCAGCTTGCACGGCTGGTTCGGCTGGCTCATGATCCTCGGCTTTGTCGGCGCGATTGTGGGCCGGCTTGTATACTAGCAAGCAACTGACCGGCAGCGAGTGACCGATGACTCAATCTGACTTCGCCAAATGGCTGGAGCGCGTGCTGGGCGACACCCCTATCGAGGAGCTGGTCGCTCCTGAAATCATGGAGCATGTGGATCGCCTCCAACTGCAAGGCGAAGAGCGCGCCTGGAGCTTTGCCAAAGAAGACGCCCGCGAGGCGTTCGAGATCGTCATTCGCGCGCTGTGTAAGACGATGTTCGCCGTCGGCTACGACGCCGGGCGCGAGCAAGCGCGCATAGATGCCTGGCTCGAGGGCGGCAGTTTCGACGACGAAGACCCCGACGTGCACGGCTCAGCCGATGAAGGCCCACGCGGCCTGCTGCCGTCGTGAGCGCTTGCTCCTTCATGCTGCGCTGCTCACCTCGTCTGCGCAATCGGCGCGATAGCGCGCAGAAAGTCCTCCGGCTTCTCCTGATGCGGCAGGTGTCCTGCGGCTTCGACGCAAATAAAGCGCGCGTCGCGCTGCAGCGCTGCCCGCGCCATCCCATTGCGGATCGGCAGAACGCGATCTTCGGCGCCCCATATCACCACGGTCGGTATCGGGCTGGTCGGAATTCGCTGCGCCAGCCGACGCCCTTGAAACGCCAGGAAGGCCAACAAGTTCATCTGCACCGACAGCGACGCCAGGCGCTGCGCTTCGTCCCACACCCGCTCGTTCACGCGTTGGAACAGAAAATCGCGATCCGTTTGCGGCAGGCTGTCTAGGTTGGCATAGTAGGGGCGCAGCGAATCATAGGCCGCCTGCGGCGATCGGCGCAGCGCCTCAAAGTAGCGCCGGTCGTTCGCCGGCAATCGCAGGATCTGGACAAGGCTGCGCGGGGCTGCGGCCGGCCGCTCGACGATATGAATCGTGCCGCCGACCAGCGCCAATCGGAAGACTCGTGCGGGGTGGGTGAGGGCAATCGTCTCGGCAATCATCGCGCCGAGCGAGCTGCCGATCAGCGTGGCGTAGCTGATTTTCAGCGCGTCCATCAGTCCCAACACTGCGCGCGCGTAGAACGGCACGCTGTAGCGACGACGCGCCTTATCGCTGCGCCCAAATCCTGGCAGGTCGAGCGCGATGACGCGATAGGCCTGCGCCAGGCGCTCGAAGATGTGTCGCCAGGTGTCGGCCTCGTCTTGCAGGCCATGAATCAGAACGATCGCCGGAGCGTGGGGCGCGCCGGCCGCGAAGCAATGAATGGAGACATCCGGCGATTGAAGCCTGAGTGTGCGCGCGTATGGCGCAAGCTGTGGCGCCGGCTGCATGGGGCCGAGATACGGATTGCTCATGGCTGAGTTAAGCATCCAAGGGGTGAGCAGCCGCCTTAAGCATGTCCTCATAATACATGAAGCGGATGGCCTATAATCAAAATGCGCATCAAATTGTGATGACCAATCTTGTAACGAACGCCGCGCCGGATTCGGCTGCCAGCGCGCTTGCCTGCATCCGCAACTTCTGCATCATTGCTCACGTAGATCATGGCAAGAGCACGCTGGCCGACCGCCTGCTGGAATTCACCGGCACGATCAGCAAGCGTGAGATGCAGGAGCAAGTGCTCGATTCGATGGACATCGAGCGCGAGAAGGGGGTGACGATCAAGGCGTCGGCTGTGCGCATGACGTATCAGGCGGACGACGGAAAGACCTACGAGATCAACCTGATTGACACGCCCGGCCACGTGGACTTCACCTACGAGGTCAGCCGCGCCCTCAACGCCTGCGAGGGCGCGTTGCTCGTCGTGGACGCCTCGCAGGGAATTGAAGCGCAAACCTTGGCCAACCTGTATCTGGCTCTGGAAGCCAACTTACACGTCATTCCTGTCATCAACAAGATTGACCTGCCGCACGCCCGGCCGGATGAGGTGGCGCAAGAGGTGGGCAATTTGCTGGGCGACGATCCGGCGCACATTTTGCGCATTTCCGCCAAGGAAGGCATCGGCATCAAAGCGGTGTTGGAGCGCGTAGTGCGCGAAGTGCCGCCGCCCGTGGGCAACCCCGATGCGCCTTTGCAAGCGCTGATCTTCGACTCGCACTACGATCCCTACAAGGGCGTGATCGCCTATGTGCGCGTCGTCAACGGTCGGGTGAACATGAAGACCAAGCTGCGCATGGCTGCCACCGGCGCAGCCTGCGAGGCGATCGAGATCGGCATGTTCTCCCCGCGCATGACCGTGGTCGGTGAATTGAGCGCCGGCGAGGTGGGATACATCGCTACCGGTTTCAAGAGCGTGCGCGAATGTCGCGTGGGCGACACCATGTTGGATGCAGCGCGGCCGGCGGAGCCGCTACAAGGCTACAAACCGGCCAAGCCCATGGTGTTCGCCGGCATCTTTCCTACCTACACCGACGACTATCCGATGCTGCGCGATGCGCTGGAGAAGCTCCAACTCAACGACGCTTCGCTGACCTTTGAGCCGGAGAACAGCGCCGCGTTGGGCTTCGGCTTCCGCGTTGGCTTCCTCGGCCTGTTCCACATGGAGATCATCCAGGAGCGGCTGGAGCGTGAATACAACCTGGACGTGGTGGTGACTGCGCCGAGCGTAGAGTATGAGGCTGTGCTCACCAATGGCGAAGTGATCAAAGTAGATCGTCCGGCCGACATGCCCGATCCATCTCGCTTGGCCGAGATGCGCGAGCCGTGGATGAAGATCGAGATCTTCACGCCAAAGGAATACATCGGCCCGATCATGGAGTTGGTGACGAAGCGCCGTGGGGTGAGCGAGGCGATGGAATATCTCGACGCCAACCGCGTGATGCTGAAATACCGCATGCCGCTGGCCGAGATGATCGTGGACTTCTACGATAAGCTCAAGAGCGTCACCCGAGGCTACGCCTCGCTCGACTATCACTTTGACGGCTATCGCAGCGGCGACCTGGTCAAGATGGACATTCTCATCAACGGCGAGCCGCTTGATAGCATGGCCATGATCGTCCATCGCGACCAGGCCCAGCAGCGCGGCAGCGCGCTGACCAAGAAGATCAAAGAAGTCATTCCCCGTCAGATGTTCGAGGTGCCGATCCAGGCAGCCATCGGCGCAAAGATCATCGCCCGTGAGACCAAGCCGGCGTTGCGCAAAGACGTGTTGGCCAAGTGCTACGGCGGCGACATCACGCGCAAGCGTAAGCTGCTCGAAAAGCAGAAAGAGGGCAAGAAGCGCATGAAGATGTTCGGCGCGGTTGAAATTCCGCAGGAGGCCTTCATGGCCATGCTCAAGCTGGAAGAGTGAACGCCTCGCATGGACCTCGCCGAATTGCGCGCCAAACTCGATCGGCTGAACGAACAGATCGTCGGCCGCTTCAAAGACCGCTCGTGGTTTGTGTTGAACGAGGCGGTCTATACGCCCGGCGCGATCCCGATTGAGGGCCGGCCTGGCGTCTCGCTGATGGAATGGTCGCTGGAAGGGTTGGAGCGGTATCACGCCTCGCTGGGCCGCTTCGATGTGCCCGACCAGCACCCGTTGATGCCTGAGGTAGTTGCCCCGTCGCCGGTGCGCCGCAAGCTCGACCTGCCGCGCTTGCCGGCGATTGCCCCTCCGCCGCGCGACCAGCTCATTCGCTTCTACATCTCGATCTTGCCCCGTCTGTGCCGGCCTGGCGATGATCCGCACTACTACGGCGAGACGGCCTATGCCGACGCCGATCTGTTAGCGCGCATCAACGAGCGCATTTACCTCGGCGCGTTTGTCGCCTATTCCAAGTTGGAGCGCGATTCATCGGTGTTGCAACTGGCTGGCCGGCCGCATGCGCTGCGCGCGGCCCTGCGCGATCCGCAGCGCGAGAGCGGCGTCATTGCGCAGGCGCGCGACGCAGCGCAGCGCTATGCGCTGAGCGCGGACCTGATCGCCGAGGTCTTCCGCTGGATGATCGAGCAAACGCTCGATTTAGAGGTGCGCTTTCTTCAGCAGGTCGCTATCTTGCACAGCTAATCCGAGGTCTTAAGTGCTCGAAATCGTCCCTGGTGTATATCAACTCGATAACCGACTCGTCAATCTGTACCTCATCGCCGAACCGGAAGGGTTGACCCTGATAGATGCCGGTATTGCCGGCAGCGGCGCGAAACTTGCGTTGCGCGCCATCGCGCAGTTAAACAGACGGCCGGAGGAACTTCGCCGCATCCTGATTACCCATGCCGATCCGGATCACTACGGCAGCGCCAATGCGCTGCGTCAGGCGACCGGCGCGCGTGTCTGTGCCAGCGCGGGCGAAGCCGCAGCGATGGCGCGCGGGGTCATGTCGCGCGCGATACGCGGCAGCGCTCTGGCTCGCGCAGCATTCGGCGCGTTAAGCCGCCTGATAATGCCGACGGCGCCGACGCCGGTGGATGAGATTCTCGTTCCGGGGCAGGTATTGCCCATTCTAGGCGGGTTAACAGTCGTCGCCTCGCCGGGGCACACGCCGGATCATCTTTCGTTCTACGCGCCGGCTTTCAAGCTGTTGTTCGCCGGCGACTCACTTGACGCACTAGGCGGCAAGCTGCGCTTTGTAGATAGGTCGGTGAACTGGGACTACGCGCGCGGCCTGCAGAGCGTACGAGAGCAGGTCGCGCTTGGCTTGGAGATCGTCGCCGTCGGTCATGGGCCGGTGACTCGCGGCCCAGACGTGCTGCGCAATTTGTGAGCGACCTGAAATTGCTTCGGAGAGAATCAACTCTGCGTTGCCGCTTGATAGCTCCTCTCCCAGCCTTCTTCGACGCCGTCGCGCATCAAGGCGACTTTCAAACTTTCCGCCAGCGAGCGGGCCTCGGGAACGATTCGCGCTCCTACAGCCACGGGCACGGCGCGCAATCCTGCGCGTCGAAGCAATGCAGCGCGCTGTTGTGCGCGATACACGTCGTTTTTGTCCACCACGGCCGACACCTCGACGGCTAGCCATACTTCATCGGCTTCGGGCGTCCGGCGTGGCCGCCCGCGCACCAGGATGTCGGTCAGGGACAGCTCGGCTATTTCATCTTCGGTGAGCTTGTCCTCTAGTTGCTCCTCTAACTCGATGAAGGGAATTACGCGGATGCGGCGCAGCCAGCGGCCAAAGTAGGCGTGCGCTTTGTCGCGGAACTTCATCTCGAACATTTCGCCGCGCACTTCGGCCATCTGGTTGACTAAGCGACGCACAGTTTCTTCAGTGCGCTGCTGGGCCTGGGCCAACTCTTCTAGGCGCTTTTCGGTGCGCTGCTGGGCCTGGGCCAACTCTTCCAGGCGCTGCTCGGTGCGCTGCTGGGCCTGGGCCAACTCTTCCAGGCGCTGTTCGGTGCGCTGCTGAGCTTGGGCTAAGCTGCGCACGATGTCTGGCAGCGAGAGCAACTCCTCTGTCAGGACGAGGCGGCGCACTTCGCTGAGCCACTCCGGATGCGTGGCTAGTAGGCGCGTTAGGTCTTGTACGTCGTTAATAGTAAACGCCATCTCCCGGAGGAATTATAGGTCTTTTGATGTAGGGTCTGCGGGTGAATTTGTGGCCTGCTCTGTGGACTGGTCGGAGCTGCTTTCATCCTGTGCGGCGCGTGTGCGCTCGCGCTGGATCATCAAGCTGTGAATGCTATACACGGCTGCGCCCCCGGCGATGTAGGTCAGCAGGAGCATGAGCCAGATAGCGGGTTCTTCGCCCTGTCTGGCAGCGGGCGCCGTTGTCTCTTGGGCGGCCGGCGTCGCTTCAGATGCAGAAGCTGGCGTCGCTGCCTCTGCGCCGGTTATGGCTCCCCGTGTTGGAGGCATCATCGGCGTAGCTACCGGCTCGGGCGTGTCTGTAGTGGCCATTTGCGTTGCTGCGGATGACGTGGGCGGCGCGCCGGTTACCGTCACAACAATTTGCCCGCCCGGCGTGATCACCCGCGATGGGTTCACAGTCGCTGTATCGGTCAGCGTTGTCGCAACCGTGCTGATGGCGGTCGAAGTGATCACGAGGCCGACTTCGGTGGTGGCCGTTGCGACGACGGACGACGTGATGGGTTCAGTGGTAGGTGAGATAGCCTCGGTGGTCGGCGTGGTTTCTGGAATGGCCGGCGTCGCCGTAGCATCGGGCAATCTGGGGGACGATGTGGCCGTCGGCGTCGC
This sequence comes from Thermoflexales bacterium, assembly GCA_046299515.1. Classification (GTDB taxonomy): domain Bacteria; phylum Chloroflexota; class Anaerolineae; order J036; family Brachytrichaceae; genus JAAFGM01. The sequence goes on from JBKBID010000052.1 coordinate 17,171, forward strand.
CGCGAATTGGTCTGCCCCTGTGTCTCGGACGATTTGAGCAAGCGCTTCGAGTTGTTTCTTCGCCGTCTCGGTTTCTGCATCAGCAGCCTCGGCGCGCCGAGCCAGCCAGTCCCGAATGTCTGACAACACCCTCTGCGCCAGTGGATTGCTTGGGTCGCGCTCGAAGGCGGCCTTGAGTGCGGCGAGAATCTTCTCGACGGCGGTTGGGTTAAGCTCAAGAATGGGCGGATATAAGTTGAGCAACGCCTGCGCCCATTCGGCGTGAAGTTGCGCTGAAGCTGGATCGTTCTCTTGTGCGCGCCGGTAGGCTTCCTCGATCAAGGGGACGAACTTCCCTCCGATCTCCACGCCATATTTGCCGTAGATCGCGCTCAGGTAGGCTTGGGCCAGTTCACGCCAAGCTGCAGCGCTCTTTGGCCGCGCCTGCGCTCGCCGACGCGCTTCCAGAATGTGCTCCCACACCCTTGGCGCCAGCACCGTCACGTAGAAGTTATCCTGCTCGGTCGGTTCGATGTCTTTGAAAGTCCATCGCACCTCGTCTCCAAAAAACTGACCGCCTGGTGTGGATCGGCCAAGCACTACGTTCTCCTCATTCGCAGGGTAGGGAAGTTTCAAGACGAACGTCGCCAGGCCGATTGGCCCATACCAGCCGGCGCCGGTTTCTAGGATGTACTTGAATCTGCCATAAGGCGGATAGCCTGTGGACTGCAAGATGTACTGGACGTTAATAACAACATCCTTGCCGGGCGGAAAGGTGACCTCGAATGCTGCCCATCGAATTGGCGGTTCTGACGCGCCCGTGGGATTCGTGGTAGTGACGACCCGAGTGGGCAGGCGCTTGCCGTTGACCGCGACGATCAACTGTTCGATCTCCGGATGGCTGCCGAAGCCGTCTCCCCGGCCGTCAGGATCGCTCAATGGGAAGCGCACGGTCATTGTTTCGGGGGCGTTGCCGGTGTTGCGCATGGTGAACGAGGCGACGACGTTGGCAACCGGCAGATCGGTGTCGCGTGCGCCTTTGACGCGCAACACCGCGATTGTGACGCGCTCTGCGGCCATCTGCACCTGCGTCGTCCCTTCGGGTTGGATGTTGCTGCCCGGCGCCTGCTCTGGCGGCGCGATATCGGCTTGAACGGGCGTTGCCGGCAAAATCAGGCTTATGGATGCGGCGACGGCCGCGATGCGATGACGAGCAGCTATGCGTTTCATGAACATCTCCCGACGACAAGCTTATTCCATAAGCCGAGAAAAGGGAAATCTTGCAGGTGCGAGGCCCTATCCCGGCTCTTATTGGCGCGTGCGAAGGATAACGCCGCTGGCGTGCCGGACTTCGCCGATTTCCCTCGTCGAGGCGTCGGTCAGATTCTGCGCCACGGCGTGCCGGAACTGCTCGGGCACCTGCAGGGAGTGCAGGCCGAACTCTTCTTGCGCGATGCGGATGAGCAAGTCGGCAGGCGACGCTCCGGGCGCGATGTTGTAAATGCGGTTTTTGAACTCCGCGGAGATCGCTTTGGCCGTCGCTTCGTCAATCTCGAAACTGCAAATCTCCTTAAGGAAGTAATGGATGATGTTCCATCCGCTGAGTGGCCCAAGTAGGATTTCCGACTCGGTCACGCCGAACTGATCGAGCGGGTGCGCTTCGTAGGTCTGGCTGCTGTTGAGCATCCCCTTTTGATGAACGCCGGCAGCGTGGGTGCGGTTGGTCAAGCTCACCGGCTCCTTGGAGGGCACGAGCTTGCGCAGCTTGTCGGCCATCATCA
>JBKBID010000053.1:0-18835 GCA_046299515.1 Thermoflexales bacterium
GTGAGATAAGGGCTATGGAGATCATCAAAGCGATTTCGATCGGCGCATTGTTCGGCATAGGGCTATATCAGTTGCTGCGCCGCAACGTCGTTCGTTCGGCCATCGGCCTGAGCATCATCTCGAATGCGGTGAATCTGTTTCTGTTGTCCATCGGCGCCTATGACGGCGTGGTTGAGGCCTACGCAAAAGCTATCGGCCAGCGCAGCGATGCGCTGCCGCAGGCGCTCATCCTCACCGCCATCGTCATCAGCCTGGGCGGTTTCGCCTTTGTGCTGGCGCTGCTCTTCGTCATCGCGGCTCGCTATCGCACGGGGGACAACGACGAAGTCAAGGGGCTGAGTCATTAGCAGCCGCCATCGAAGCAAACGATCGAGTCCTGAGGCATGATGTCATCCTTGCTGGCGATTCTGCCGATTGTCATTCCGCTTACGGCTGCGGCGGTGGCGCTGCTCCTGCGGCGCAACTTCCGGTTGCAGGCGGCATGGGCGTTCGGCGCGATGCTGACTGCACTGGCGACGAGCGTCTATCTGTTGTGGACGATATGGTCCACTGGCCGGCCGGTCGTGTATCAGATGGGGCAGTGGCCCGCGCCGTTCGGCATCACCATCGCTGCCGACCTGCTCTCGGCGACAATGGCCGTGATGGTGCAGCTCGTGTTCGTGTTCGGTTTTATCTACGCGCTGGGCGCAAAGGACAAAGCCGTGCGCCATCCTACGTTCTATCCACTGTTTCTGTGCCTAGCTACCGGCCTGACCGGCGGCATGCTCACCGGCGACATCTTCAACCTGTTCGTCATGGTCGAGCTGATCGTGATCAGCGGCACGGTGCTCACCGCCATGAGCGATGACCGCTACGGCCCAGAGGCGGCCTATAAGTACTTCCTAATTAGCACCGTTGCGTCGTTTTGCCTGCTGTTCGGCATCGGCTGCCTGTATATCAGCTACGGCACGCTGAACATGGCCGACCTTGCTGCGCGCATCGCCGCCGACCAGACCCCAGCTTTGCTGCCGGCCGCTATCGTCTTTCTGGCCGTCACGTTCATGATCAAGAGCGCCGTCGTCCCCTTTCACTTCTGGCAGCCCGACTTCCACACGGCCTCGCCGACGCCGGTCTCGGCTATGCTGTCGTCGGTGGTGGTGAAGATCGGCGTATATGGCTTTTTGCGCATGACCACGCTGCTGATGCCGCACGCCGACTGGCTGCGCACGTTGCTGGTCGCGCTGGGCATTGTGGGCATTGTGTTCGGCGGCCTCGGCGCGGCCGGCACGCACAACGCCAAGCGCATGTTCGCCTACTCGACCCTGGCGCAGATCGGCTTCATCCACGTCGGCGTGGGCTGGGGCACGCCGCTCTCGCTGACCGCAGCGCTCGTGTTCACCTTCAACCATGCGCTGATCAAAAGCACGCTGCTGATGCTGAGCGGCTATCTGGCCAGCCGCGCGCCGGTGAAGACGGCCTCGTTCAGCGTGCTGCGCGGCACAGGCAAATATGCGCCGCTGGCCGGCGTGCTGTTCTTCGTCGGCGGCATGGCGCTGGCCGGCATTCCACCGACCAACGGCTTCATCAGCAAGCTGACGCTCTTTCAGAGCGGCATACAAGCCGCGCAAAGCGGCGGCGTGAACGGGACGCTCGCTTACTGGGCGCCCCTCTTGCTGCTCGGCGTCTCCAGCATCATCACGCTGGTCTATGTCTTCCGCGCGCTGATGAAGATTTGGTGGGAACCGTTCAAGCCGGATGCGCCGGAGGCGAAGGTGAAGCCCTACGGCGACAGCCTGCTGGCGCCAGGCTTGATGATCGCCGCATGCATCGCGCTGGGCATCTGGGCGCAGCCGCTGTTGCAGCTATCCCAAGACACAAGCGAGTGGATTCGCCAACCGCAGGCCTACGTGCAGGCGGTGCTCGGCGAGCGGACAGGCCGGCTGAAGTAAATGGCCACTTGAAAGGAGAATGCATGCTCGCGTACTTAAGACTGACCCTGATTTGCTGGTTAATCTACCTGGCCATCACGGCGAACTTCGAGCTATCGAACCTCGGCGTGGGGTTGCTCATTGGTTTGGTCATCGCAGCGATCCTGAGGCCGGAAAGCCAGCCGTTGTCATTGCGTCGGTTGCCGGCGGCGCTGTTCAACCTGGCCAAATATGCGGCCTGGCTGGGCGTAGACATTATTCGCAACGGCATTCGCGTGGCGCGCATCGTGCTCGATCCCAAGCTGCCCATCCGACCGGGCATCATCGCCATTCAAGCCGGCATGAAAAGCGAGCTTGGCGTTGCGCTCAGCGCACATGCCATCACCGTCACGCCCGGCGAACAGGTCGTCGAGATCGGCGACGACGGTGTGATGTATGTGCACTGTCTCGATGTGGTGGCGAGCGCCGAGGGCGCCGAGGAGGCGCAACGTAAGCGCCGGGCGATGCTGGAGAGCATCTTCGAGTAAGCCTAGTCTGGAGGATGAACATGCGAGATACCTTCATGCTCGTCGCCGTTGTGTCGTTGGTCATTCACGTGGCGATGATCGCCATCGCCGTGCAGCGCGTATGGCGCGGCGAGACGGTGATGGATCGCATCGTAGCTGCCGACGTCATCGCGACGCTGGTGCTAGGCATCTTTGTGCTGCTGGCCCTGCTCAACGACGATGCGCTCTACATGGATTTAGCGCTCGGCGCATCGGCCATCAGCTATGTCGGCACAATTGCGCTGGCGCGCTACATCGCCAACCGGCAAATGTTCTAGCGCTGATCGCTTATGAAAGACCTCGGCTACCTGATCGCGACCGTCGCCATTCTGATCGGCACGTTCTTTTCGATCGTCGGCATCATCGGTTTGGTGCGGCTGCCGGATGTGTATTCGCGCATGCACGCTACCGGCAAAGTCTCGACGTTTGGCGTGGTATTGCTCACCGTGGCCGCCGTGTTCGCCACGCCGTTGGCCTGGAGCAAGGCGCTGGTGCTGATCGCGCTGCTAATCCTGGCCGGGCCGGTGGTTTCGCACGCCATCAGCTCGGCCTCCTACCGGCTGAGCATTCCCCTCAAACAAGCCGCGCGCGACGACCTGGCCGGCAAACGCATTCAGCCGCCGGCGAATCAACCCCAGCCTGTGCAGGCCGAGCCGGCGGAATGACCCTCCGCAACTTCTGCGCACGATCATCGCCACATTGACCGCATGACTCAACCCTACGCGCCCGGCGCGCACATGCGCGCCGAGATCTTCGAGCAGCCCGATGCGCTTGCGCGCCTGCTGGCGCGCGCCGACGCCGCGCTCGCGCCGGTTGCCCACGCCGCGCGCGCTTGCGCTTTCGCCGTCCTGGCTGCGCGGGGCAGCAGCGACAACGCTTCCATCTACGGCAAATATCTGCTCGAAGGACAAGCAAGCATCCCTACAGCGCTGGCAGCGCCTTCGCTCTACACGCTGTATGGCACGCCGCCGCGATTGGCCGGCGCGCTGGTCGTCGGCGTTTCGCAAAGCGGCGCCGCCGCCGACGTGATCGCCGTGCTCGAAGCCGGACGACGGCAGGGCGCAGCGACCCTGGCCATCACCAACACGCCCGACTCGCCGATTACGCGCGCTGCCGAGCACGTGCTGTTGCTGGAAGCCGGCGCCGAGCGCGCGCTGGCGGCTACAAAAACCGTCACGGCGCAATGCGCCGCCTACGCTGCGTTGGTTGCCGGCATACGCGATAACCCGGCGCTGAAGCGACAACTGGCCGGCCTGCCCGCTCACGCGCGCGAAGCGCTGGCGCTGGAGCCACAAATTGCCAGCCTAGCCGAGTCGTTTGTCAACGACGCGCGCGTGGTCGTCATCGGTCGCGGCTATACCTACGGCGCAGCGCACGAGATCGCGCTCAAGCTCAAAGAGACCTGCTTCATCGCTGCGCAGGCTTATTCCGCCGCCGACTTCCTGCACGGCCCGCTGGCGATGATCGAGCCGGGCTATCCTGCCATTGTGCTGCTCAACCATGACGAGACGTTAGAGACAACGGCGCAGGTGATGGCGCGCATTTTGCAACGCGGCGGCCGCGTGCTATGCCTGGCGACGCAGCCGGCCGTCGCCAGTTTGTCTTTGTTGGCCGACAATCCGGCATTGACCACGCTGACGTTGGGCGCGCCGCCCAGCCTGCTCAGCCCGATCGTCTTCGTCATCGCCGGCCAATTATTCGCGCTGCATTTGTCGGTGCGGCTGGGTCACAACCCAGACGTATCACGCGGCGTGACGAAGGTGACGGTGACGAAGTAAGGGGCGACAGTAGAATCAAGGCGCATCTATGAGCCAAGCATTCATCCCATCTTCGGCCATGGTCATCGCCGCCCACCCCGATGACATCGAGTTTGGATGCGCCGGCACCTGCGCCAAGTGGGCCAAGCACGGCGCGAAGATCGTCTACGTGCTCGTCACCAGCGGCAACAGCGGCACGCACAACGCCGCGCTCACCCGCGAGGCGATCGCCGAGATACGCGAGCGCGAGCAGCGCGCCGCCGCCGAGATCTGCGGCGTGCGCGAAGTCGAGTTCCTGCGCTACAACGACGGCGAGGTAATGCCAACGCTCGAGCTGCGCAAAGACCTTGTGCGCATGATTCGCAAGCACAGGCCCGAGGTGGTGATTGCCATGGATCCAACCCGCATGTATAGCGGCAAGGAGTACATCAACCATCCCGATCATCGCGCAGTGGCCGTCGCCACGCTGGACGCCATCGCGCCAGTCGCCGCCATGCCGTTGATGTACCCCGAACTCGGCCCGGCGCATAAGGTGCGCGAAGTGTGGATTCAGTGGGCGGATGACCCCGATACGTGGGTGGACATCAGCGACACGCTCGAGCTGAAGGTGCGCGCGTTGCTACAACACAAGAGCCAGGTCGGCGAAGAGATGGGGCAGCGCATCCGCGATTGGGCGCTCCAAGAAGGTAAGGGGTTAGCGCCGGCAGAAGCATTCAAAGTGATCTTCCTGGAGAAACGCAGCGAGACGGCCGGCGAGAGCAAAGCGCCCAACGACAAGACAGCAGCCATGACCCAGGCGGCCTGAGCCGGAGAGCAGAAGATGGCAGTCAACTTGACGAACTAACCCCAGCTTGCCCATGTTGACGTCCATCTCGCCGGTTGCGACACTGACCATTATTCTTGCGATTGCGTTCGCACTCATGCTGACCGACCGCCTGCGGCCTGACCTGGTCGCTATTGGCGTCGCGTTGTCGCTTGGCCTGACCGGCGTCATCGAACCGAGCGAAGCATTCGTGGGCTTCAGCAGTTCAGCCGTGGTTACCATCATCGGCATCTTCATCCTGGCGCAGGGGCTACAGCGCACCGGCGTCACGCGCGCGTTCGGGCGATTTTTAGCCCAGGCCAATCGCGGCGGCGAACGCGGCATGATTGCGCTGGTGATGGGCAGCGGCGCGTTCCTCTCGCTGTTCATGAACAACATCGCTGCCGCCGCCGTGCTGCTGCCGGGCGCGATGGATGCGGTGAAGCGCCGCAAATTGATCCCCTCGAAGATCATGATGCCGATGGCGTTTGCGACAGCGCTCGGCGGCATGGCGACGCTGCTTACTACGGCCAACATCGTCGTTTCCGAAGCGCTCATGGTCAGCGGGCAACGCGGCTATGGCCTGCTCGACTTTGCGCCGGTCGGCGCGCCGGTCACGGCGGCCGGCATACTCTTCATGCTGACGCTAGGCCGGCGACTGCTGCCGGCGCGCGACCCAGCGGCGCTCAACCCAGAGCGCGCCGCCGGTCATGCTCTCACCGAGTCGTATGAACTCTTCGAGCGCCTAAACTGGGTGCACATTCCGCCCACCTCAAGTTTGGTCAGCCGGCGCATCGCCGACAGCGGCATCGGCAAAGAATACGGCATGAGCGTCATGGCCGTCTTGCGCAACGGCCAGACCCTGCTGGCCCCTTCGCCACATGAGATCATCCGCGCCCACGACACGTTGCTGGTCATCGGCCGCCGCGAACGCGCCGAACGACTCACGCAACACGGCGCAATTGTCGAGCCGGATCGACCGTTCGAGGGTGAGATCACGTCCGACGACGTTTCGCTCGTCGAAGTGATGCTGGCGCCGCGCTCGCGCGCCGTCGGCCAGACGCTGCGCCAGTTGCGCTTCCGTGAGAAGTTCGGCGCCAACGTGCTGGCGATCTGGCACGGCGGCCGCTCCGTGCGCACCGACCTGGCGACCATCCCACTGGAATTCGGCGACGCCTTGCTGGTGCACGGCTCGCGCGAGGCCATCTCCCTGCTGCAGAGCGATTCCGACTTCCTGGTGCTGCGGGCGCCGGCGGCCGAAGATGCGCCGGTTCGCGCCGACCGCGCCGTATCTGCGGTCGTCATCCTGATCGTCGCGCTGGCAGCAGCCGCGCTAGACATCGTGCCCATCGCGCTGGCGACAATGCTGGGTGGGCTGGCCATGGTGCTGGCCGGCTGCCTCTCGATGGATGAGGCCTACCGCGCGATCGAGTGGCGCGCCGTCTTCCTGATCGCCGGCATGCTGCCGGTCAGCATCGCCATGCAGCGCACGGGGGCCGCAGATGGGCTGGGGCGCCTGATCGTCGCGCTGCTCGCCAACTTCGGGCCGGTAGCAGTCGGCGCAGGGCTGCTGGTTCTAACGATGCTGCTCACGCAGGTGATGTCCGGCCAGGTCACCGCAGTCGTGCTTGCGCCGATCGCCATCAGTACAGCGCAAGCCATCGGCAGCGACCCACGCGCGATGGCGATGTTCGTCGCACTGGGTTGCTCGCTCACGTTCATCACACCAAGCGCGCATCCGGTGAACACATTCGTGATGGGCGCGGGAGGTTATATGGCCAGCGACTATCCGCGCGTCGGCGCGCCGCTCACTCTGATCTGCACCGTGCTTATCATCGCGCTGGTCGCATTCGTCTGGCAGCCTTGAAGGCGCTGGGCATCTTCTCAGGTCGCTGCGCTAAGATTTAATCGGGTTACCTATGTCTCAACGTGTGAACCGTATTGCGTTTATCAACCCAAACGGCGAGCTGGAGACCATTTCGCCGGACGGCAACGATCGCCGCTCGCTCACACTCGGCGATCGCTACTTTCAATTTCCAGCATGGTCGCCCGATGGCCGACGCGTCGCCGCAGTAGGCGGCGCGCCCGATCGCGCGGGAGTCTTCGTGTTCGAGGATCAAGCCGGCGACACCCCCTGCCCTTCCCCGCCGCGCGCGATCTACGAGAGCGACTACGAAGCGCCTATCTATGTGTTCTGGTCGCCCGATGGCCAACACCTGAGCTTTATCACCAACCGCCCCAACGAACAATCGCTCGGGCTACGTGTCGCATCGGTGACCGATGCGATGTCCTACCCTTTCGGCCAAGCGTCCAGCCGCTTGGTAGCAACCGGCCGACCGTGCTTCTGGGATTGGAGCGCCGACGGCAAACGCATCCTGCTGCACACCGGAACGGCCAGTGAGGAAGGCTCACAGCTCAAGTTCATCGATCCGTTTAACCCCGCCAGCGGCAATGCCAGCATCGCTCGTCCCGGGTTGTTTCAGGCGCCGGGCATCGCCCGCAGCGGCCGCTTCTGGGCCTTCGGTCAGGTCAGCCGGGCTGGGGAACTACAGCTCGTAGTAGATGGGCGCGGCGCAGACAACCGCATGCTCGTGCCGCACCACGGCGTCGCCGCGATGAGCTGGAGCCCAACGCGCGACCAGCTCGCCTACATTAGCCCCACCGAACCGGTGCGCACGTACTACGGCCCACTGCGCATGTTGGATGCGACGACCGGCAAAGTGACCCTGCTCACCGATGACATTGTGCTGGCTTTCTTCTGGTCGCCGGACGGCCGCCACATCGCTTACTTCACCCTGGCGCACATCGCCGAACACATCCGAAACAATATCTTGCCGAACGCAGACGCAGCCGCGCGCGACGGCGGGTTTCGGAATGGCGCAGAAATCGAGCCTGAGCAGGTGGAAGCCGCCGAATCCGATGAGGGCGCAGAAGCGCGCGCTCTGTGGTTCAACCTCTGGGTGGTAGACATCGAGGAAGACGAGCACCGGCTCATCACCACGTTCGAGCCGGTCGAGGCATTCGTCAACTACTTTCTGCCGTTCTTCGACCAGTATGCCCTCAGCCACCGCATCTGGTCGCCCGACAGCGACGCCGTCGTGCTGCCGATGGCCAAGCGCGACGAGGAAAGCGGCGAACGCGCACTCATCTATGTTGTGCCGACGCTTCGCCGCGGCGGCCCGCCCAGGCCAATCGCCGAAGGCAACATGGCGTTCTGGAGCCAATGCTGAAGAGAGCGCAGTATGGATGGCGTACTGTTCGCGCTGCGCATGCTGATCGTCATCGCGTTGTACGCCTTCCTCGGCGCATTGCTATGGGCGCTATTGCGAGAACGCGATTCGGCGACTGCGCCCGCCGTCCCCACATCCCGGCTGACGCGGCTGACGGGCGACGAAGCGGACTCGGCTTCGGAACGCTGCTACGCGATCCGCTCGGCGGCATGGATCGGACGCGATCCGAACTGCCTGGTGCACGCCGATGACGAATTCGCCAGCGCGCGACACGCTCAGGTGCTCTGGCGCGCCGAGGATCAGGCTTGGTGGATCGAGGACAACCTCAGCCGCAACGGCACGTTCGTCAACGGACAGCCGGTGATGCGCAGCCGACTGAAGGATGGCGACGTGATTCGCGTGGGCCACGCGCAGTTCAAATTCGAGTCAGACAGCGCAGCCATCTCATGATCACTGCGCGCGACCGACTGCGCCGCGCGTAGGCTAAACGTTCACCGGCCCACCAGGCCCGACCAGCCGCGCATCATCCGTCGCAACAATTTCTGTGCCAACAGGCTCGCCGCGCAGCGCGCGCGCGACGTTGCCTTCGACCAGGCCGGAGAAGATGCGCACGGTTGCCGTCGGGTGCGCCGTAACGAGCGCGAGCATGTCGCGCACCTTGCTGGCCATGCCGCCGGTCACATCGGCGCCGTGCGATCCCCCCACGCTGCTGCGAATCTCATCCCAGTTCAGCGGCGTGATGCACGGAATGATGTCGCCCCTCTGCGCATCTTCACGACTTCGCGGCTCAAAACTGCGATACACGCCTTCGGTTTCGCCGGCCAACAGCACGCGCGTCACCGAGAGCGCATCGGCGAGATAGGCGAACACTTCCTCGGTCGAGATGATCGTCCCGCCGCGCACATCGTCAAACGCCACGTCCCCCATCACCAGCGGGACGATGCCGCGCTCGAGCGCTGCGCGGATCGGCGCAACGTCCAGGTAGACCAGCCGGCCATCCACGCAGCGCGCGCTAGCCGAGGGACAAAAGCTGATCACCGGCACGCCGGCTTCGTGCAATGCATCGGCCACGATGCGGTTCAAGCGCGCCGCAGCCACCGACACATCGGCGAAGCCGCGCCAACCCTCCGCGTCGCGCACGCCGGCGCGCGTGCCGTATCGCTTCGCCGCCGCATGGCCGAACGACCCGCTGCCGTGACCGATGAGCAATTGAACATCGCAGCCGGGAGAGGATGGATGACGCGCCATCGCCGATCGCCAATCCCCGACCTCCCGCGCCAAACGGCGAATCACCTCCAGGCGAGGTGTGTTGGTCCGAGTCTTGTCGGTGATCAGGGAGCCGCCGAGTTTGAGGAAGATCATTTCAATTCGAGATAGTGAGCCGTGGATTCTCGGATTACGAATTTTGTCCACGTAGCTCAATCCTAACCCAACTCCACAGCTATCCATCTCCAAACCCCAATCTCAAACCTATAATCGCCCCGATGCCCAACACCCTACACGTCCACCGCGATCAGGACTTCCTCTCGCGCTTCCTACGACGTTACTGGTTCGCGCCGCCGGTTGCCCTGTGGCGCGCGATCGAGGCCAAGGCGCTGAGCACGCTCGACTTCCCGGCGCCCATGCTCGACTTCGGCTGCGGCGACGGCCTCTTCACCGAGGCGATCTTCGGCCGACAAAACGGCATCTACGGCTGCGACATCGCCAAGAGAGAGCTGCCATCGGCGCGCGACAGCGGCGTATATCGCCATGGCGTGCAGTTCGCCGATGGGCACCACTTACCCTATCGCGACGGCGCCTTCGGCACGGTATATAGCAACTCGGTGATCGAGCACATCCCAGACCCGCAGAACGTGCTGCCGGAGTTGGCGCGCGTGCTGCGCCCCGGTGGACTGCTGGTGCTCACCGTGCCCAGCGACCGCTTCCGCGAGCTGCTCGACGGCGCGCGCGCCGCGCCGACGAAGGAAGCCGCCGAGCGCTATGCCCGCGAGGTGGATCAACGCCTCGCACACTACCACTACCACACCGCAGACGAATGGCGCGTGCTCCTCGCCACGGCGAACGTCAAACTGATCGAGGCGCGCTACTACGTCTCGCCAGAAGCCGAGCAGCAGTGGGATCGCATGAACCGCGCATACGGCATCGGGCAGCGTTCGCTCTTCGGCGCACTGGCCTCCCCGCGCTTGCGGTCACTAGGCTATCAACCGATCATGGCCCGACTGGTGTACAGCCGGCTCATCGCCAAACTCCGTCCCTACTACGAGGCCCAAGTGACCGACTGCGGCGGCGGCCTGCTGATCGTCGGACGCAAATTGGACTAACCCCTAGCAGGTTCAAGGATGAGTCTCGGCATCGCGGGCGGCGTGGTTTGGCAACGCCTGCAGTTAACAACCCATACTTGCCTGTGCAGAGCAATGCACCCACGCGCTGAGCCTGAAAAGCAGTTATAATCGCCATGTTCTCATCTAAGAACATGACTGGCAAACACGGAAGCGCGATGAAAGTTTTACTCCTGCAGGATGTATATAACCTCGGCCTGGCCGGCGAAGTGAAAACCGTCGCCGACGGCTACGGCCGCAATTATCTGCTGCCGCGCGGGTTGGCCGTGCTGGCGACCCCGGCAGCGCTCAAGCGCGCCGAGCGCATCAAGCAAGCCGCCATCGAGAAGCGCGCGCGCGAAAAGGCCGACGTGGAGGCGCTCGCCCAGGTGCTCTCCAGGATGACGCTCACCTTCAACGTCCGCACCGGCGAGAAGGGCAAGCTCTACGGCTCGATCACATCGGCGCAGATCGCCGACGCAATCGCAAAGAACCTCGGCAACGAATTCGACAAGCGCAAGATTGCGTTGCGCGAGCCGATCCGCGAGGTCGGCACCTACGTTGTGCCGGTGCGCCTGAGCGCAGAAGTTGCGCCGGCCGTCACCGTAATCGTGCAGCAAGAAGGCACTGCTAACGCAGCAGCCAACACAGCCGCACAGGCCGAGACAACTACATCAGAAGCGGCCCCAGAAGCCGAAAAGGCAGAGCCGGCCGGCTGAGAACCTAAAAGGAGGGGATAGGTGGACGCCAACTACGACGAGTGGCTCGATCTGGAACTCGAAACAGACAGCGATTCTCAATTCATCGAACTACTCGCGGGAGACCTGACCTGTCCCCTCTGCGGCTCGTCCTATGAGCCATCTGCTATCCACTTCATCCGCCAACGCTGCGACACGATCACGCTCGCCGTACAGTGCCATCGCTGCGGCACCGGCAGCTTGATCACAGCGCAGCGCGAACTCAGACCCGCGCCCACCCCCTCCGAACTGACTCCCATTGAGCGCGCGTTCTTCGCTTGCCTGCCGCCGATCAGCGAAGCTGAAGCGGCGCGCCTCCGCCGGCTGCTGCGAGCGCATACCGGCGACCTGCGCGATTTGCTCTGACCGCTCACCAACGCCTGGGCGGAGCGAGCCTGAGCGCATCCTCAACCCGATCGGGCGGGTTGCGAAGCGGATTAAGCCGCACCACGCCGGCCGACCGCGAGAAAACACGCCATCCATCGCACACGCGCATCAAAGCGGGATCGGTTGTCTTGCGGCGCTGGCGCAGCGCAGCCTTGAGTGGGACGCCATGCGCTACGTCCATCGCCAGCGATTCGACGAACGGCTGCGCATCGGTCGGCAGATCGAGCGCCATCAGCGCCAGGGCCGCCTCGTCCGGCGGGAGCGACTGCGCTTCGACCGCGTGACGCGACGAAGCGACCGCTGCGCCGACCACGCGCACCCAGCCCAGCGGCTGAGGCGCCTGCAACCATGCCTCTACCGGCCGATCCATGTCGAAGTCGCGCATAAACAACACCGGCTGTTCGCCGAACGGCGTCAGGCCGAACACCTCGGCGCGCGGCTGCTCGATGTAGTTATCCTCGATCCAGGCGAAGGCGGACATCTGATCGAGCAGCGTGTTGCGCTCGGTCATCACTGCGCCAACGAAGAGCGGGAACGGCGCAGTCAAAATGGACAGGCCGAACAGCACGCGCACCCTCGTTCTTGCGCAGGCGATCTTTTGATGCGCCGACAATTGTTGAGCCAGCGCATCGGCGCAATCGCCGAAGATGAGCAGCGCAGCGCCCGGCGCCGTCGCCAGCACACAACGCGCATCGAGGTGAAGCAGTTGATCGAATGACGTGAAGTTCACGCCCCAATGCTACTTCACCGGAGGCGGCGCAGCGTGTAGCGCGCGTCCGCGCGCAGTCCGGCGCATCATCATTTGAACTCCACACGCCGGCCGGTGAACAAGCCGATGCTCCACGCCAGGATGGCAAGCGCAGCAATCACCACGAGGTCAATGAACGCCGTGAGGGCAAATACGGCCGTCAACCAACGGGCCGCATCTTGGGCAAATGGCGCGATTGCCGAGACGAAATCAGCGCCGCCCATCAGCAGCAGCCCCGCGCCGAAGACGGCCATGAACCCAATCACCGGCGGCCATGACTGCGTATCTGAAGAGGACGGCATCATACTGTTGGCGATGGCAAAAACCATGTACAGCCATAGCCACGAATCGGTCGCGGCAGGCAGCGCCAGCAGCCGGTCGAAGATGCCGCGGGCGCTGCCGTCCATCAATGCCGACTGCATCGCGCCGAGGTCAAACACCAGCGCGCCGATCGCGAGGAGCGCGCCCAGCCCGGCGAACAACGGCGCAGCGCCGATCAGGCTGGTGCGCAAAGCGTCGCTGCGCAACACTTCGACGTAGCCCAACCGCACCACGCCGTTGCGCTGTCGCTCCGGCCGCAGCGAGAGGCGCCGCACGCGCACGCCGAGCAAGGCCGCCATCAGCGCATGGCTGATCTCGTGCAGCGCCACGCCCGGCAGCAGCACCAGTGAATAGAGCAACGTCGCCGCCTCGACATGCCCGGTCAGCAGCAGAAAGACTTCCTGCAAGCGCCGATGCGCGAATCGCTCCAGCGCCAGCACAGCGCCGAAAGCAATCAGGAAGAGGAGTAAGGTGAAGAGCATGACGTGCGCGCGTGCGCCGGGCCGGGCGTCCCTCGTCTTGTGCCTCTCGTGGAGAGACGCTGGGGGATCGCTTTATAAGTTTCCCTTGGCGGCCCGGACGATGGCGATGAAGTCATCGGACTTCAGGCTCGCGCCGCCCACCAGAGCGCCGTCCACATCGGGCTGGCGCAGGATTTCGGACGCATTCGCCGGCGTGACGCTGCCGCCATACTGGATGCGCATCTCCTCAGCCGGCGCGCCGAACAGGTCGCGAAGCTGAGCGCGCACAAAGGCGCAGCGCTGCTGGGCGTCGTCTGCTGTGGCCGCCCGTCCGGTGCCGATGGCCCATACCGGCTCGTAGGCGATGACGATCTTCGTCGCATCCTCGGCGGCGACGCCGGCCAGGTCGGCGCGCAATTGCCGCGCAAGCACCGCCTCGGTCTCGCCGCGCTCGTTTTGCTCCAGCGTCTCGCCGATGCACAGGATGGGCCGCAAACCATGCCGCAGCGCAGCGAGCACCTTGCGGTTGATGAAAGCGTCGCTTTCGCCAAAGTGTTGGCGACGTTCGGAGTGGCCGAGGATGACGTAGTCGGCCAGGCCGGCCAGCATGACCGGCGAGATTTCGCCGGTGAACGCGCCCCGATCTTGATCGTGCATGTTCTGCGCGCCGAGCCGAATCATCGTGTTGGCGATGGCCGACTTGACCGCCGTCAACGCCACGAAGGGCGGGCACAACGCCACCTCTGTTTCGCGCACGGCGCGCAGGCCGGTGATCAGCTCGATGGCGAGATCGTAAGCCTCGTGCACCGTCTTGTTCATCTTCCAATTGCCGGCGACAAACTGTTTTCGCATAGTGAACCCGTGACGATTTGAATTGCCCCTATTGTCTCATCAGCGATGAAGCGACGCGCAGCAGCGTCGCCAGCGGGCGTCCCGCGGGCGACGGCATGTAATCCCATGCGCCGAGGCCCTCGACGAAGCGCGCGCCAAAGCCCTCCTTGAAGCGATACACGCCCCACAGGGGGTCGCGCTCGTCGCGCGCGTCCGGCGCGCCCCACCAGTCATAGACGGCGCAGCCCTGGTCGCGCGCCCAACGCATCGCCGCCCACTGCAACAGATAGTTCGGCATGTGCTCGCGGCCCACCGAGCGCGACATGCCGTAGAAATACCACGCGCGGTCGCCAAAGCGGAGCAGCACCAGGCCGGCCAGCGCCTGCCCTTCGCGCTCGGCGATGAAAGCGGCGCCGTTCATCGTCCGCCAAACATCGGCGTAGTAGGCCGCTTGGCGGATGGCGAACCCATCCCGACGCGCGGTCTCGGCATACATAGCGTAGAGCAGTCGCGCGTCGGCGTCGCCGATCGGCGCAACGATGCGCACCCGCACGCCGCGCTTTTCCGCCAGGCGCACGTTATAGCGCGTCTTGGGCTTCATCGCCGCGAGCAACGCTTCGTCGCTCCGGCGCAGGTCGGTGTGCATCGTGTTGCGAAACTGAACCTGCGTGGACGAGTAGCGCCAGCCGCGCGCAGCGAGCAAGGCCCGACGACGGTCGAGCGCGTCGGCCGACGACGGATCACCATCGGCCTTCACCCAGATCGCGCGCTTTGCCCGCGCTCGCTGCTCGAGCAACGCCAGCGCCGCGTCGAACGCCTCGTCGTCAGCGGCGAGCGGCCCGCGAGGCGCGTAGAGTACGCAGACGGGCAGCCGGCTCACCCGGCGGGTTAACACTTGCACCGCCGCGCAGGGGACGCCGGCCGCGCTGCGCAGCAGCCAGCGCTCCGCCGTCCATCCCCAACGCGACTTGAGTTCGCCCCACGCCCACGATTGGAGCAGGTGAGGCGCGGGGAGCGCGAGCAACGCTGCGTCCCACGCGCTCGCATCTGTGACTTGCGACCACATCGCCACAAAAAAACCGGGGCTAAGCATTTTTTGATGGGTGTTTCCCCCCCGGCGCGAACGGCGCAGTGCGCTCGGCAGCGCTCACCTGATGATGACCTTGGCGCCGACTTCCTCGAGCTTCTTCTTAGTGTCCTCGGCCGTCTCCTTTGAAACGCCGGTCTGAATCACCGACTTGGGAGCTTCGACCAGGTCCTTGGCTTCCTTTAGGCCGAGGTTGGTGATGGCGCGCACGACCTTGATCACTTCGATCTTCTTCGGGCCGACGTCCTCGAACACCACATCGAATTCGGTCTTCTCCTCGACCGGGGCGGGCGCTGCGCTGCCAGCCGCCGGCGCGGTGCCGGCGACCATGACCGGCGCAGCCGCGGCCGTCACGCCCCACTTCTCTTCCAGCATCTTCTTCAACTGAGCCGCTTCCAGCAGCGTCAGGCTGTTCAATTGTTCGACGATCGCGTTCAAATCTGCCATTTCTGTTTCTCCTTAGTGATGATTGATGATCGACCAATCATTCGTTGACTGTTCATCATTCCGAACCAATTCATGCCTCTTTGGGCGTTTCCTTGTCAATCCGCGCCTGCAAGGCATACATCACGCCGCCGATTGCCGCGTTCAGCACGCCGACGAGGTTCGACGCCGGCGCCGAGATCGCGCCGATGATCTGCGCGCGCAGCGTGTCCAGCGACGGCAGCGACGCCAGGGCTTCGACTTCCTCCTTCGTGATGGCCTTGCCGCTCAGCACGCCGCCGACTATTTCGAGCTTCTCAAACTCCTTGGTCAGCTCACTCAGGGCTTTGGCCACCGCCGCCG
This sequence comes from Thermoflexales bacterium, assembly GCA_046299515.1. Lineage (GTDB taxonomy): Bacteria > Chloroflexota > Anaerolineae > J036 > Brachytrichaceae > JAAFGM01. Next base: position 15,918 of record JBKBID010000053.1, read on the forward strand.
GATCCTTGAAGCAAAAGCTCATGGCAGTAGTGCCGGTCAACCATTCGGCGGGCACGTCATATCCGGCGTCTTTCAACGCGCGCTTCACCAACGTGTTCTTCGTGACGTGGAACTCGGCCTGCGCGCCGCGCATCTGGCTGCGCACCTTATCGAGTTCGGGCATCTTCAATCCGCCGTAATGGGTGATGATCATCGCCTGGCTCTTGCCGATCAGCTCGGCATATTCGGCAACGATGCGTTGTTTCTTCTCTCTTGAGATTGCCAAGTCTTCACCTCCTCGTTCAGTCCTTCACAGCGAAGGAAAAGGAATTGCGCCTCGGCCGGTGACAGGCCGAGGCGCATATCGCTCCGTGCAAGCGCTGCAGGCAAGCGCCTGCGCGCTCATTCGTTCACTCGTGCCTCTCGCCTATACGGGCGCGGTTTATATCCCTCTCGGCGAGGGAGGCCCGTAGTCACCGGCAGTTGCGACTTTGAACTATACCACAATCACGCCGGTGCTGCTGGCGCGTTTATGCAGACGCGCGCGCGGCAAGGTTGGGATCCACGCGCACGCCTGGCCCCATCGTCGAGGTCAGCGTGATGCGCTTCATGAAGGCGCCCTTAGCCGCTGCGGGTTTCGCCTTGTTCACGGCATCGAGGAAGGCGTTGAGATTTTCGTTGAGCGCCTGGGGCGAGAAGCTCACTTTGCCCACCGGCACGTGGAGGTTTCCGGTCTTGTCCAGGCGGAACTCGACGCGGCCGGCGCGCGCTTCCTTGATCACGCGCGGGATGTCGTCGGGCGGCACCACGGTGCCGGCTTTCGGGTTGGGCATCAGGCCGCGCGGGCCGAGCACCTTGCCCAAGCGGCCGACCTTGCCCATCATGTCGGGCGTCGCAATCGCCACGTCAAAATCGGTGAAGCCGTCCTGGATCTTCTTGATCCATTCGTCGGTGTCGGCCACGATGTCGGCGCCGGCTTCTTGCGCGATGCGCGCGCCCTCCCCCTGCGCAAAGACGAGCACGCGCACGGTTTTGCCCAGGCCGTGGGGCAGCACGACTACGCCGCGCACCTGCTGATCAGCCTGGCGCGGATCCACGCCCAGACGGATGTGACACTCAACGGTCGCGTCAAACTTCGTGAAGCTGGTGTCTTTGACGAGTTGCACCGCTTCAGCAGTTGAATACAACTTGCTCCGATCTACCTTCTGCGCTGCAGCGAGATACTTCTTACCTGCTTTTGCCATCGAAATGACTCCTTGTGGTTCCAACGAGCCGACGCTCTCCCACGCTAGCGGAGCGCATGTTCCAAAACATGCAGCATCCTCAGTCCACGACTTCCACGCCCATGCTGCGGGCTGTGCCTATCACCTGCTTCATCGCGCCTTCCAGGTCAATCGCGTTCAGGTCCTTCATCTTCATCTCGGCGATTTCCTTGACCTGCGCTCGGGTGATCTTGCCGACCTTGTTGCGGTTCGGCGTCGCCGAGCCCTTTTCGATGCCGGCCGCCTTGCGAATGAGCTGCGCGGTCGGCGGCGTGCCCAGCGTGAAGGTGAACGAGTTGTCCGTATAAACGGTGATCCTGGCCGGGATGATGTAACCCGCCATCGAGGCTGTGCGCGCGTTGTATTCCTTGCAAAACATCATCAGGTTGATGCCATGCGGCGCGAGCGACGGGCCAATAGGCGGCGCAGGGCTGGCCTTGCCCGCCTCGATCTGAATGCTGACAGTTGACTTGACTTTCTTTGCCATGGTTCACTCCTTGTGGTCAAACGAGCTTGCGCTCTCCCACCTTATCGCCCTCACCTGCTGCGGAACGGGTGAAAGCGCTACATCTTCTCGACTTGCACAAAGTCCAGCTCGACCGGCGTATCGCGTCCGAAGAAGGAGACCAGCACGGTCACTTTGGCGCGCTCGGTGTCTATCTTGTCCACCAGGCCCACGAAATCGGCGAAGGGGCCGTCAATGATGCGCACCTTCTGGCCCACGCGGAAGTTGACCTTGATCTTAGGCGCCTCCGCTTCCATGCGGTGCAAGATCTGGTCAACCTCTTGTGGGCTGAGCGGTTGGGGCCGGTTGCCCATGCCGATGAAGCGCGTCACGCCGGGGGTGTTGCGCACCACATGCCACGAATCCTCGCTCATCTTCATGCGCACCATGACGTAGCCGGGGAACACGCGGCGCTCGACCGTGCGACGCTTGCCATCGCGCACCTCGATTTCGTCTTCGGTTGGCACGATGACTTCAAAAATCTTGTCGGCCATGCCCATCGTTTCGATGCGCTGCTCCAGGTTGTGCTTGACTTTATTTTCGTAGCCGGAGTAGCAATGGATGGCATACCATTGCGGCTCATCAGGCGACTCAACGCCTTCGGGCATGTAGGGAGCCTCATAACCGGTGCCGTCACCTGGATCGGGCAGCTTTTCGGCTTTCTTCGCCGATTTGCGCGGCGGCTTCGGCTTGTCCGACTTGGCGGTTTTGCTGCGTCGCTTAGGCGGCCGGATGACAATTTCTTCTTCCTCAGCTTCACCGGGCGCTGCGGACTCAACAGCGGTCGCCTCGGCTGCCTGCACCTGAGGCGTATCCTCTGAAGGCAAGGGCGCGGCGCTTGGCTCGGTCAACGCCGCCTGAGCTTGGTCCGATTGCGATACGAACGTAGGCGATTCAACCGGCGACTCGTCGGACACGGCGGCCGGTTGCTCGGCCCGAGCGCTGTCGTCTGTCGCCGGCAACGCCGACGATTCCGACCCGGTCGGCGCCTCCGTTGTCGCGATGGGTTGCGGCTCGGCCTGGGAGATGGTCGGCGCAGCTTCCACCTCAGAAACGATTGAGGCGTCAACTCTTGGCTCGACCGGCTGCTCTGCGCTCGTCACATCAGGCTGCGGCGACGCCTGGCCGGCCAGAGACACATCGGCGGCTGCGCCGCCTTCGCTCTGCGATGC
>JBKBID010000054.1:0-18493 GCA_046299515.1 Thermoflexales bacterium
CCGGCCAGGCGATGCGCTGCCCGTCGGGCAAGGCGACGCCGTCGGCGTCGAACGCGACGTCGCAGCGCGAGCGGTTGAGGTCGAGCGAGGTGCGCGCAGCGGCCTGGCCCGCGCGCCTGGCTTCGAGCAGCGGCCTAGCTTGGTAGTGCGAGAGCACGATCAGACCGAAAGCCATCGGCGCGGAGTGTATCGCAACGCGCTGAGTGTTTGCGGCGCGTCCGGCTATCTCTGCGATACTTGGTCGCTAATATATGGCTGATCACACCTTTCTCGTTACAGGCGCGCTGGGCTGCATCGGCGCGTGGACGGTGCGCAACCTCATCCGAACCGATGCCCGCGTTGTCGTGTTCGACCTCGGCTCGGATCGCCGCCGCCTTAAGCTGATCATGACCGAGGACGAGCTGTCGCGCGCGGCGTTCGTGCGCGGCGACATCACCGACTTCTCGCAGGTGGAGCGGGTGATGAACGAATACGACATTACCCACGTGATTCATCTAGCCGGCCTGCAAGTGCCGTTCTGCCGCGCCAATCCCGTGCTCGGCGCGCAGGTGAACGTGGTCGGCACGGTCAACGTGTTCGAGGCGGCGCGGCGGCGCGAGGGACGCACGCGGCGCGTGGTGTACGCCAGCAGCGCGGCGGTGTATGACGTGGATGACGCCAAGCCGGGGGAGCCGCTGCCGCATGACGCGACCGGCCATCCGGCCACCCTCTACGGCGTCTACAAGCTGGCCAACGAGGGCACGGCGCGCGTGTATTGGAAGGAGAACAAAGTGCCCTCGATCGGGCTGCGGCCGTATGTCGTGTTCGGGCCTGGACGCGACCAGGGCCTGACCTCCGCGCCGACCAAAGCGATGTTCGCCGCCGCGGTCGGTCAGCCCTATCACATCCCGTATGGCGGCCGCGCCGATTACGAATATGCCGACGACATCGCTAAGACCTTCATCGCCTGCGCGACGATTCCGTTTGAAGGCGCGGCGGTTTACAACACGCCGGGCGTGGCGCTGAGCATGCGCGATGTGGTGAGCGCCATTGAACAGGCCGCGCCGGAATTGCGCGGCCGGATCACCTTCGACGATAAGCCGCTGCCCTTCCCAGAGGAGATGGATGGCTCGCCGCTGGAGCAGTTGCTCGCGCCGGTGGGCGGCGTGCCACGCAAGCCGTTCGCCGAGGCGGTGGCGGAGACGATCGCCCTGTTCCGGCAAGCGGTCGCCAATGGGCGAATGGCGCGAGACGAGATGCTGAAGTGAGCTTGAGCGTCACGCATCCTCGGCGATGGCGCGCAACGCCTTCGCCAGGCCGCGCAGGTCATCTGCGGATAGCTTGCTCAGGTGCATGGCCAGCTTCAGGTAAGGCGCTGCGCTCGGCGAAGTGACGAACGCGCGCGTCTCATCCGGCAGCGCATCGAAGCGCATGTGCCGCTCCAGCCGCAGCTGCGACTCGCCGAGCGGCCCGATGCCCAGATCGAGCAACTGGTCGAGGCGCAGGCCGTAGTGCGCCATGGCGCGCTCCAGCAGCGTGATCGCGATCGGCCGGCGTCCCAGCTCGTAGGCGTTCAACTGTCCGCCGGTCAGCCCCATCGCTTGCGCGGCGGCTTTCAACGACTCGCCTCGCTCCATGCGCGCCTGCTTCAGCCGCGCGCCGACCACTCGCGAGCGAAGCTGCATCAGCGTTTGTAGGTTGCCGACCTGGGCTTGCGGCAGGCGTTTGGCCTCTTCCTCGTAGATCAACGCGTGCACCGGCGCGTTCAGATAGTAGGCGAGCGCCTCGAGTTCGATGAACGTCGGTTCGCGCGTCCCGTCTTCGTAAGCGGCGAACCTTTTGGACGAGACGCCGATGAAGCGGGCGCAGTCTCTCTGTGAGCGGCCGGCGGCTTCGCGGGCGGCGCGGATCAGCCGGCCGATGGTCATGCGCCTCAACGGGGCGGTGTCGAGCGGCGATGGATCAGGCATAATCTGCAGGGGATTGTAGCCCGCACTCATGAAAATTGCCGTCAACGCCTGGTTCCTCGACTCCCCCGACGCGCAAACGACGGGGAGTGGACAGTATGCTGCTCACTTGATCGCGGCGATCAAAGACTTTGCGCCGGAGGTGCAGATCGAGTGTGTATCGCCGCGTCGGCGCGGCGATTGGTCCAAGTTGCGCTTCGAGCAAATCGAGTTTCCGGAGGCCGCTCGGCGCATGCGCGCGGACATCGCCTTTGTGCCGTATTGGGCGCCGCCGCTGCGCAGCGATGTGCCGGTGGTGGTGACGATCCACGACGTGATCCCCCTTGCGCTGCCGGCCTACCGCGGTGGCCCCTTGCAGCGCGCCTACGCCGGCTTGGTGCGCGCGGCGTCGGCGAATGCGGCCGCCATCCTCACCGATTCCAACTTCAGCAAGGGCGACATCCTCAGGTATCTGGGAGTGGATGCCGCGCGCGTCGCCGTCGTGCCCCTGGCCGTCGCGCCGCGCTTCACGCCGAACGTGTCGGAAGAGGACCTCGCCCGCGTCCGCGCGCGCTACGATTTGCCGGAGCGTTACGTGCTCTACCTGGGGGGCTTCGACCCGCGCAAGAACATCGAGACGCTGATGCAGGTGTATGTGTGGTGCGGCGAGTCCATCGGCGAAGAATATCCGCTCGTCATCTGCGGCGAACCTTCTACGCCGGTGATGACCGACGGCGGCGAGCGGCTCTCGCTGGCGCGCATGGCCGAGCAGCTTGAGGTGAGCGACGTGGTGCGCTTCATCGGCCGGGTCGCGGAAGCGGACAAGCCGGCGCTGTATGCCGGGGCGCGCTGCTTCTTGTTCCCTTCGACCTATGAGGGCTTCGGCCTGCCGCCGCTCGAAGCGATGGCCTGCGGCGTGCCGGTCATCGGCAGCAGCGCGGCCAGCATCAGCGAGGTGGTCGGCAACGCCGGCATGTTGGTCGAGCCGAAGGACGCCCGGCGCATGGCCGGCGCGCTGATCGCAGCCTGCATCGAGGACGACCTGCATGAGCGGCTGCGTCAGCGTGCGCTGTTGCGCGCGGCCCAATTTACCTGGGAGCGCACGGCGATCGAGACGTTGGCCGTGTTCCGGCGCGTGTGCGATGAGCGAAGCCGAAAGTGAGACGGCAAACGGCAGCCGTCGGCGCGCCGCGCTCGACATTGCCGCGCATGCGGCGTTGTTCCTGGCCGCCGTTGCGTTCTACACACTGACGCTGAACGGCGATGTTCAGCCGGCCGACAGCGGCGAGTTGCAGATCGCCGCCGTCACGCTCGGCATTCCCCATCCGCCGGGCTATCCCCTATTCACCATGCTGGGATGGCTGCTGGCGCAAGCGCCGGTCGGTTCGCCCTACGCGCGCGTGTCCTTTCTGTCGGTCATCGCTTCGGCGATCACGCTGGTGATGGTGAGCCTGACGGTTCAGCGCGCGCTGTCTCCGGCCGGCTGCGCCCCTGCGTCCCGTTTAGCCGCCGGGTTGCTGGCCGCCCTGGCGTTGGGCGGCAGCACGACGTTCTGGGCGCAGGCCACCACGACGAACATCCGCAGCCTGACGGCGCTCTTCACAGCGCTGATGCTCTACGCCTCGGCGCGCAGTCACGCGACCGGCCGAGCTTCGTCGTTGGCGCTCTTCGCCGCTGCGTTCGGCCTGGGCGTCGGTCATCACATCTCGCTCGTCTTTATCGGCGTCGCGCTCGGCGCGCATGTCCTCTACCTGACGTGGCGCGCCGACCGGCATGGCTTCTGGCGCGCGGCCTCTGGCGCGCTGGGCATCTTTGCCGCGACCCAGCTAGTCTGGCTGTATTTGCCGCTCCGCGACGCCGCGGGCGCGCGCTTTGCGCCGGGCAACCTGACCACGCCGGATGGCCTGCTGTTCCACATCTTCGCGCGCGGCTTCGCCGGCGACATGCTGGCCTTCGCCGCGCCGGAGTTCCTGTTCGACCGGTTGGCGCTGTTGCCCACGTTGCTGACCTTTCAGTTCAGCGTCCCCGTGCTGGTCGGCGTGGCGCTCGCAGCGATCGCGATGCTTTGGCGATTGCGCGTCCTGGGGGCGGTCTGGTTATCGGCCTGCGCCGCGCACCTGTTCATCACCATCACCTATCGCGCGCCGCAGACGGTGGAATACGCCATGCCGTGCTGGGTGATTCTGAGCGTTGTGCTGGGCGCCGGCCTGGGCGGGCTTTTGGATGGGCGCGCTTCCTGCGCCGGGAGGGCGCCAAGCCGCGACGCTATCGAGCCGCCCCTTACTTCTCTGCGCCTTCGCAGCCGAGCGGCGCTCCCGCGCGCGCTCGCCCACGCGCTGCTGCTGGCCGTGATCGCGTTCGCCGGCCGGGACGCTGCCCAACGCTGGCCGAGCTTTGTGTATCTGAGCCGCGACCGCAGCGCGCGCGCTGCCGCCGAGGCGGTGTTGCAGGGCGCGCAGCCGGCCGGCGTCGTCCTGTCGCAGTGGCATCAGGCCACGCCGATGTGGGCGTTGCAGGACATCGAGGGCTTGCGACGCGACGTGCGGGTGGAGTACGTCTTCCCGCGCGGCGCGCAGCCCTACGCTGAGACGTTTGCCGAGCAAGCGGCGCAGCGCGCGCTTTCGCAGACCGTCTATGTGACCTCGCTCTTCGCCGATGAGCTGGCCGGCGAGGGGTTGCAGGCGACGCCGCTCCGCGATCGCCCGGCTTGGCGCGTCGCGCGGCGCTTCGACCCGCCGGCAGAATCCGATGGCGAGTTGTTCGATGCGCGCATCGCGGTGATCGGCCCTGCTTATCTCGATGGCCGGACCGTCGAGGTCGGGCAGTTGGTGATGCTGGACGTGGGCTGGCGTCTGCGCGCCGCGCCCCAACCCGGCGACTCGATCACGGTGCGCATCCTGCGGCGCGATGGCCGGCTGGCCGCCAACGCCGACCTGCGCCTGCCGGCCGACGCGCGGGCCGGCGATCACGCCATGCAGCGCGTCGCGCTGGGCCTCCCGCTCGACCTGTCCCCCGGCTCGTACGACATCCTGGTCGGGGCATACCGTTTGGCGGAGGGCGGCTTCGTTCAGTATCGCGATCGCCATGGCGCGGCGTTCGTCTCCGTGGCCGCGTTGATCGTCGCGCCGGCGTCGCTGCCGCCGGCGACGCAGCGCCCGCTCGCATCCGCCGACGGGCCGACCGCCCAGCAGCCCCGGTTGATCGGTGTGGATTACGATACCGGCATCGCGGGGCAGTGTCGCGTTTGGACGCACTGGCGGCTGGGCCGAGCGGCCGCGGAAGTGGTGCTTGCGGACGCGGCGGGTCAGCCGCTTGCGCCGCCGCGGACGCTGAGCGCGGCCACGACGCCGGATCGCGCGCAATACCTGTCGTTGGCCTTCGACATTCCGCCAACGCGCGGGATTCGCGTCATGCCATTTGGCCTGCGCCTGCCCGACTACCGCGACGGCCAGCGCTATGTGCCGTTTGCCGATCAGATGGCGCTGGTCGGGGCGAGCGCGCACGGTGGCGCAGCGCTCAAGGTGGATCTGCACTGGCTGGCGATGCGTCCGCTGGTCAACGACTACGTCATCTCGGCGCGCGTCGAGGGCGACGGCTTGTATCGCGCGCACGACAGTGTGCCGGCGCTTGGCGCGCTCCCGACCCTGAAATGGATTCGCGGTTCGCGCGTGATGGATCGCCATCCGTTCGAGCTGGGGGATTACCGTGGGGCGCTGCGCGTCGGCGTCGTCGTGTACGACAGCGCGACCCGCTTGCCCTTGCCGCCGTTGGACGAGCGATATGAAAATGGCGTCAGCATCATCGGCCCGTAGCCCGTCTTGCGCCGACCGCTGCGCAACGGCGCCGACGGATGAAGCGTAAAGCGACGAACGATCTATGCAGTATGGCTTTCAATCCACCTTGTGGTCTAACGCGCCGCTGAGCGTCTCGGAGTTGACGGCGCACGTCAAAGGCCTGATGGAGGGCGATCCGGTGCTCTCGGACGTGCGCGTCGCCGGCGAGGTGAGCAACCTGTCCCGCCCGGCATCCGGTCATCTGTATTTCACGCTCAAGGATGCGACGGCGCAAATCCGATGCGTGATGTGGCGCAGCCAGGCAGTGCGGGCAGCCCGCGCGCTGCAGAACGGCGACGCCGTCGTCGCGCGCGGCCGGGTGAGCGTGTATGAGCGAGATGGGATATATCAGCTCTACGTCGAGGCGCTGGTCGCGCAAGGCGCCGGCGACCTCAGTGTGGAGTTCGAGCGGCTCAAGCGCAAGCTGGAGGCCGAGGGCTTGTTCGACGCGGCGCGCAAGCGGCCGCTGCCGGCCTTCCCGCGCGCGCTGGGCGTCGTCACGTCGCCCACCGGCGCGGCGTTCCAGGACATCTTGAACGTGCTCCGTCGGCGCTATCCGCTTATCGAGGTGGTGCTGGCGCCGACGGCGGTGCAAGGCGACGAAGCGCCGGAACAGATCGTCCGCGCGATCCAGCGGCTCAACGCGCTTGGCGCGTGCGACGTGATTCTGGTCGCGCGCGGCGGCGGCAGCCTGGAGGAGCTGTGGGCGTTCAACGATGAGCGCGTGGCGCGCGCGATCGCGGCTTCGCGTGCGCCGGTGGTGAGCGGCGTGGGGCACGAGACTGATTTCACGCTGGCCGACTTCGCCGCCGATGTGCGCGCGCCGACGCCCTCGGCCGCCGCCGAGATCATCACGCCCGACATCAACGAGCTGCGCATGCAGGTAGATGAGCTAAGCGTCGCAATGGTCGCGCGCGTCTCGGCGCGGATCGCCGACGCGCGCGCGCGACTGGCCGCGTTACAGCGCGCGCTGCGCCTGCTCAGCCCGGCCAACTGGCTGGCCCGGCAGCGCGAAAAGATGCTCGACCTGAGCCGGCGGTTGACCACCGCCCAGATGAATCGGCTCGCGTTGATGCGCCTGCGCCTGGAGGGGCTGCGCGCCCGCTTGGAGGACATCGGCCCGGCGGCGACGTTGGCGCGCGGCTATGCGATCGTCCGGCGCGTTGATGGGCAATTGGTGCGCTCGGTGGGCGATGCGCGCGTCGGCGATGCGTTGCGCGTGGTGGTGTCCGACGGCGAATTTCGCGCGCGCGTCGCCGACGACCCCGCCGCCTAGGCCGAAGGTCGGCGGACGAATGCATAGATCACCGCCGCAGCGACGGCGACCAGCGCCGCCAGCGGCAGCCTGGGCAGATCCGGCGTGGCCTGGATGCTCAGGCCGGCCAGTTGCGTCAGAGCCAGCAGCGCGGCCGTGAACGCCGATGACTCCGGCAGCGTCCAGGTGAACGCATCCCCCCACTGCCAGTAGAACCCGATGAACACCAAAAGCTGGAAGATCGCGATCATCCCCAACGCGCCCAGAGCAGCGGCGATCGCCTCGAAGACATCCTCACACGAACCGCTGGTGAACGCGATCGCTGCGCCGACCAGCCCCATCAGCGCGCCGGAGATGCGCGCCCACTCGTCGAGCGTCGCCGTCGGATCTCCGTCTGGAAAGAGCGAGAGCGATAGGCTGCCGCCGCGCGCGACGAAGAAGAGCGCGGCCCACGCGACCAGATAGGCGAGCGCGCCGGCTGCCGGTCGGACGAGCTGCCGGTTCAAAATTAGCCCGGCAATCAGCAGCAAGAGCAGGCCGACGCCGGCAGCGAGGGGCAGGCGCGCGATGCGTTCGGCGTTCAGCCGATCTGTCGCCGCCTGCCTGACCGATTGGTTCAACTCGGCGAGCCACCGGGCGTAGCTCGCCGCATCGCCCGCCGATAGGCGATCTTCGTAGCGGCGCAGCAACTCCGCAGCGAAGCGCGGCCGGCGCATGGTTGCGCTCCACAGCTCGTAGAACGCTGTCAATTGCCGGGCGGACGCCAGCGGCAGCGTCGGCTCAGGCGCGAGCGCCTCAAGGATCGGCCCGCCTTGAGCGTGGGCCGGGATCGGCGCGCCTATCAGCGCGGCCAACGTCGGCGCGACCGCCGTGGCGGGCGCAATCGCCTGCGCGCCGGGGATGACTCCTGCGCCGGCCAACACCAGCGGCGCGCGGACGACCTCGGCCTCGCCGCCGCCGCTTCGCCCGTCGTAGGTCAGCCCGCGGTCGGACAGCACGACGAACGCATCCGCGCCGGGATCCAACGCCTGGCCGATGGCTTCGATGCGGAAGTCGGTCGCGGCGACCGCGGCGCGATACGAACCTGGGTCGCTCCGCGCCGTCTCCTCCGGCAAGCTCAGCTCCACCAGCACGAGCTGCGCCGGACGCGCCGAGTCGTTCAGCACGGTGAGCGCCAGCTCAACCGCCTGCTGGTCGCGCTGCGCCGGTGCCAGCTCGTCCACCACCTCGACGCGCTGCAACGCGGCGCCGAGCCAATCGCTCAGCGAGTCGGATCCGACAAATGCCGTCGCCTTGCCGCTCGCCTGCGCGGCGCGCAGGATCGTGTCCGGCTGGGCGAGCAGGAGCGGGCTGTTCGTGGTTGCGCCGTGCGTCTCCGGCCACGCGCCGGAGAGGCCGGTCAGGATCATGGGAAGGCGATAGGTGGGCGGCCTCGATTCGAGGATGACGTCGGCCCCGCGCGCGCGCCATGCGTTCAGCGCCGGCATCTGGCGCGATTCGTCCAGCCGCAAGCCATGCACCAGCGCCACGACGACGCGCCGCGCGAGCGGCGGCCTGGAAGGGCCGGACGGCAGCGGCTCCAGGAACGGGCTGGTGTAGTTCGCGTAGCGCTTCCAGAGTCGCGCGCGCGCCTGCTCGGCAAACGTCGCCGTGAGCGTGAGCGCAATCAGCAATGCGACTGTGATGGCGAAAGCGCTCTCAGCAACGCGGCGCATGCCGGGCGAGTGGAAAGCGGGCGGTGAATGTGGGGGGCGCTGCAGTACAATCCGCCGTATATTTGAAGTGCAAGTCGCGCGTAGTTGTCATCCATTCGCCATTATCCGCGATTCGCCGTTGCGCAGAACCGCCGCATCCATCGCCCAAGTTGCCGATCCTCTCGTGCTATGACCGACCTCATCTGGGTTATCCAGCGGTTGAATTGGCTGGCCGTCATTGACATCGCGCTGGTGTCGTTGGTGTTCTTCGGCGTGCTGTTGCTCGTGCGCGCCACGCAGGCCGTGCCGTTGATTCGCGGCATGTTGGTGCTGGGCGCCATCACGCTGCTGCTGGGCGGGACGGCGCAATTGCCGACCTTCAACCTGATCATGCGCACGGCGCTGCCGGCGCTCCTCGTCGCTATACCGGTGATCTTTCAGCCGGAACTGCGGCGCGCCCTGGAGCGGCTGGGGCGCGTCAACGAAATGCTGGTCGCGCCGCGCAGGACCGAACTGGAAGTGATGGTGCACAAGATCAGCGACGCGGCCCGGCGCCTGGCCGCCCGGCGTCACGGGGCGCTCATCGTGATCGAGCGCGACACCGGCCTGCAAGACCTGATTGACACCGGCGTGCTGCTGGATGCCGAACTGACGCCGGACATCCTGCTCACCATCTTCGACCCGCACACGCCGCTGCACGATGGCGGCGTCATCATCCGGCATGGCCGCGTCGCGGCTGCCGGGTGCGTGTTGCCGCTGACTACTTCGACGCCCGAAGATGCGCGCATCGGCCTTCGCCATCGCGCCGGGATCGGGGTGACCGAGGGCACGGACGCCATCGCCGTCATCGTGTCCGAGGAGCGCGGCTCGATCAGCATCGCGCACAACGGCCGACTCATCCGCCGCATCGAGCCGGATCACCTGGAAAGCGCGCTGATCGCCCTGGCGCAACCCGGCATTCAGAAGGCGGCTTCCATATTGCCTGGCTTCCTGCGCGCGCGTGAGAAGCAGGAGACGCACTGAGTCATCGAGTCGGCGGCTCAGCCTGCGAAGTTGCCGGGGCAGGTTGGGCGAGGAGTTCGCGCACGCGCCCGACCAGCGCGCCGAATTCCGGCCGGCTCTCCATTGTCCACGCGCGCGGTCGCGGCAGCCCAACCTGCACGTTGCCGACTACGCTCCCCGGGCGCGGCGAGCACACCACGACGTGATCCGCCAGGAAGACGGCCTCGGCGATGCTGTGGGTGACCATCACGGCCGTCGTCCCTGTTTCGCGCAGGATGCCCTCGACCGAAGCGGTGAGACTTTCGCGCGTCATGGCGTCGAGCGCGCCGAAGGGTTCATCGAGCAGGAGCACCGGCGGACGGGTGATCAGCGCGCGCGCCAGCGCCACGCGCTGGGCCATGCCGCCGCTCAGCTCGCGCGGGTAAGCCTGCTCGAAGCCGCCCAGGCCGACCAGGTGGATCAGGTCGGCGATCGGCGAATGGCGCGTCGTGGGCGCAACGGAGCGCGCCGCCCCGCCGCCCAGCTCCAGCGGCAGCCGGATGTTCTGCTCGACGGTGCGCCAGGGGAGCAGGGCGGCGTCCTGAAACATCATGCCGATGCGCGGCGAGGGCTGCGTGATGCGCTCGCCGTCTAGCCGCACTTCGCCGGCGCTCGGTTGGATCAGGCCGGCGATGACGCGCAGCAGCGTGCTCTTGCCGCATCCGCTGGGGCCGACGATGGCGACGAATTGGCCGCGCGCGACGCGCAGCGAAAAGTCGCGCAGCGCTTCGACGCCGTTGGGGTAGGTGTGCGAGATGCGGTCGGCGATCAGCACGGCGCTTGAAACCACTTTGGCGAGCGCTTCCGGCCCGGCGCGTTCGCCATGTCACGGCACGAATTCATTGGTGAAGAATTCGTTCACGTCCAGCTTCTGCTTGATCTGTCCCATCGCCAGCAGCGTGTTCTGCGTGTTCTCCCAGGCCTGCGGCGACGAGACGCCCAGGCGTTCGCCGCGCATCAGCTCGATGGTGGCGAGCAACACCTGCTTTTGGATCGGGTCGTCGGCCTTGAGTCCCTCGATGTATTTGGCCGAGATCTGCATCGCGGCGTCGGGGTCGGCGATGGTGTCGGCGATGCCGCGGAGCAACGCGCGCGCCATGCCCCGCAGCAACGCCGGATTCTCGCGCAGGGTCTTCTCGTTGGTGACCAGGCCGTTGGCGACCATCTCAACCTGGTCGCTCACGCGGAAGACGTTGACGGGGAAGCCGTTGGCCTCCAGCACGAGGGGTTCGTTGACGATGTAGCCCACCGCCGCGTCCACCTTGCCCTGTTGCACGGCCGCCGCCTGGGTGAAGCCGATCTCCTGCACCTGCACATCCCGCTCGCTCAGCCCGTTAGCGTCCAAGAAGGCGCGCCAGCCCACGTAGGTCGCGCCGAAGAAGCCGGGGATGCCCACGGTTTTGCCCTTCAGGTCTTCCGGCTTCTCGATGCCCTTCGTCTTCAGGCTGAAGATGGCGATTGGGAACCGGCGATACCACTGCAAGAAGTACTTGACCGGCAGGCCCTGCGCGCGCGCCAGCACCACCTGCTCGCCGCTGACCACGGCGAACGGCAGCTCGCCGGCGGCGACCAGCTTCATGCCGTCGGTCTCGAACTTGTAGTCGAACTCCAGCTCGATCCCCGCCTCGGCGAAGTAGCCGCGCTCGACCGCCACGTAGTAGGGGGCGAACTGCACGTTGGGGATGTAGCTCATCGGCAGCCTGATCTTCTGCAGCGATGCGCCGGATCCGCCGGCGCGCGGCGGGGGCGCCTGCACGGCGCAGGCGCTCAACGCGATAAGCAGCACACTAGCAGTCAGAGAAACCTTCCACTTGTTCATACACAATCCCTCACAATCCCTGATGTGAATTACGCAGCCCAGCGCGTCATGCGCAACGCGCGCTCGGCCAGGCGGACTGCGCCGTAGATGCCCAGCGCGATCAGCACGATGGTGAGCACGCCGGCGATGACCAGCGAGGTGTCGTACAAGCCGTTGCCCAGGTTGATCATGAAGCCCAGGCCGCGGTCGGCGCTGAGGAACTCGCCGGTGATCGCGCCGATCATCGAGAGCGTGCCGCCCACCCGCAGGCCGGCGAAGATGAACGGCAGCGCAGCCGGCAACTCCAGCTTGAGAAATGTCTCGGCCGGCGTCGCCCCCAGCGAGCGAAACAGGTCGCGCAGGATGGGCGATGCGCTGCGCAGGCCGGCGATGACGTTGATGGCGATCGGGAAGAACACCACCAGCGCGCATATCAGCGCCTTCGCCCCCAGGCCGTCGCCGAACCAGATGAACAGGAGCGGCGCGACGGCGACGAACGGCACGCCCTGCGAGGCGACGATCAACGGCGAGAGCAGCCGGTCGGCCAACGGCGATTTGGCGATCGGCGCGCCCAGCGCGAAAGCGGCCAGCGCGCCGAGGACGAGGCCGGGGATCGCTGCAGACAGCGTGGCGGCGATGTGCGCGATCAACGAACCGTCGGCCAGCTTCTCAACCCAGCGCGCCATCACGCTCGCCGGGCCGGGGAGGATGAAAGGCGGGTAGCGCAGCGAAAGCAATTGCCAGGCCGCGACGAACAGGGTCAGGCCGATCAGCGGCGCGAACCGGAAGGCGGCCGGATGGCGCGCCGTCGCCGCGCCGAGCGTCGCGCGCGGCGACGGCGCTGCAAGGACTTCGCTTTTGCTCGTTGCAGTCATGAGAACAGCCCCTCGAACCATGTCGGCCCTCGGGGCTGTGTCTGCGCTGCCGGGTCGCGCGGCGAAGCCGAGCGTTCGATGCGCTCCGGCGACCGCGCGCACGAGTTGCAAAGCATGAAGCGCGAGGCGTTAGATGCGCTCACGCCATGTTGCATGCGCGGTCGCTTTCGCTTCGCGCGACGAGCCTTCTTTACATCCAGACTGTCACTGTCGGCTCCGGAGTTGCACCGGATCCTGCGCGCCTCTCAACGCGCTCGTGGGCTGTACCACCGATCGGGAATTTCACCCTGCCCCGAAGGCCGCTATTCAGTTGATTGCGGGAATGCCGCCGCGCGGCATTCCGATGTCAACGTTCGATCTTGACCTTGATCGCGTCTCCTTCGATTTTCGTCTCGTAGATCGGGATTTTAACCGCAGCCGGGAAGGTGGGCTGGCCGGTAAACAAGTCGAAGCGCGCGCCGTGTCGCGGACACACGACGCATTGCCCCTCGATGTGGCCCTCGGCCAGCGGGCCGTCGTCGTGCGTGCAAATGTCGCCGAAGGCGCGCACCTCGCCGTTGAGCTTGGTCAGCGCGATGGGCGTCTCGTCAATCACGACGGCCGTGATCTCGCCTTCCTTGACCTCGTCTAACTTCGCCGCGAATACGAAAGTCTCAGCCATGTAACTGTTCCTGATTATAGCGACGGCGCAGGGCGCATTGCTCTGCGCGGGGTGAGCCACAGTTAGGCGCAGGCATCCTGCGCCCACCCGTGGCTGTTGCGCCCATCCCTCGCCTCGGCCGCCGATCCGGTGCGATAATCGCTGCTTGTCGCATGGGCATTCGCGTTACGCAGACGAAGCTGGACGGCGTGTTGGTGATCGAGCCGGAGGTGTTCCGCGACGCGCGCGGGTTCTTCTTGGAGAGCTACAACAAGCGCGAATTCGCCGCTCACGGCATCGCCCACGAGTTCGTCCAGGACAACCATTCGCGCTCGCTTCACAAGGTGCTGCGCGGGCTGCACTTTCAGGACATGTCCGCGCCGCAGACCAAGCTGGTGCGCTGCACGGTGGGGCGCATCCTCGACGTGGCGGTGGACTTGCGCGTCGGCTCGCCGACCTTCGCGCAGTGGGTCGCCGTGGAGCTATCGGCGGAGAACGCCAAACAGTTGCTGGTGCCGGTGGGGTTCGCGCATGGCTTCGCCGTGCTCTCCGAGGTCGCCGAGGTGCAATACAAGTGCGACGCCTATTACGCGCCGGCGGCCGAGGGCGTGGTGATGTGGAACGACCCGGACATCGGCATTCAGTGGCCCTTCGCCGATCCCATCCTCTCCAAGCGCGACGCGGCCGGCCTGTCGCTCAAGGCGTATTTGGCTCGCCCGAAGTTTTTCTATCCGACGGCGCGCGGCCTGTAGCCGCGTCGGGTTGCCGCTGGCGGTAGAGCGAGCGGTCAATCACGCCCAGCATTGCCGCCGCGTCCAGCCCGCCGCCGAGGAAGGCGTTGATGCGCTCCACTTCCTCCGCCGGCTGCGCCAGCAGCGCGTTGTAGCTGACGTAGAGCGCCGGCATGTGCGGCTGCGCGGCCAGCCAACGCTCGGTCTGCTCCAGGTGGCGCTCGAAGAGCGCGGCGAGCCGCGCGTCGTCGGCGTCGCTGGTCGCTTCGCCGCGCGAGGCCAGCATTTGGCGCTGCGAGGCGAGCACCTCGGCCAAGTTGCGGCGCATGAAGACGACGCGATACGAGTGCGTGGGCGGCAGGTGCGGCAGCAGCGCCGAGATCACCTTCACGGCTTTCCCAACCGCCAGCGGCAGCCATGCGTTGTCGCCCTCCGGCAACTTCTTGACGCGCTCGAACTCGTAGTAGCCGCGCGGGTTGTCTTGGTCAGGGCGGCGTTCGTGATCGGTCAGCGGCGGGATGCCGCCGGCGGCGAGCATCGCCATCATCATCGAGGTGCCGGAACGGGGTAGGCCGGAGACGACCGTGATCCAGGAGGTATGCATAGGGCTGTCGCCGGTCATCGTGATAACCCGCGCCGGCTGTCAGGTGCTCGCGGATTATAATCCGCGCCCATGCGCTTTGAGCGTGCGCCGTGGTGGAGCGCCGTTGTCTTCGCTGTGCTCGCATTCCTCCATGCGGCGCTGTGGGGCAGCATCGTCCCGCCGTGGCAGATCCCCGACGAGGCGGCGCACTTCGAGTATGTCCACCTGCTCACCCGCCTGGGCCGACGGCCGACGCCGGCGGACGCCGACCCGGAGCTGCAAGCCGCCATCTTGCGCTCGATGTGGGAGAACCGCTACTGGGAGTATCTCGGCTTTCGGCGGCCGGAACAGCCGCCGCGCCGCATCCTGGCCGGCGCCTGGACCGCCGGCGGCGCGCTGCCCGACGACGGCGTGGTGGGCGACGCTTACATCTACGCCTTCAGCCAACTGCAAAACCCCACGCCGGCCTATTACGCCTTGCTCGCGCCGGTCCAACGGCTGGTGATGGATCAGCCGGTTACCGACCAGTTGCTCGCGCTGCGCTGGGCCTCGCGGGTGATCTTCGCGCTGGGCGTGATGTTCATCGTGTTGACCGCCGGCGAGGTGTTCGCCTGGCGGGCGGGGCCGGTGCTGGGGGCCGGCCTGTTCAGCGTGTTGCAGCCGATGTTCGTCTACATCGGCAGCGGGCTGAACAACGACAACGGCGTGATGCTGTTCGCCTCGGCGGCCGCCTGGCAGCTCGCGCGCGGCTGGCGGCGCGGCTACTCGTGGCGGCGGCTGTTGCTGATCGCGGCGCTGGTGGCGCTGGCGGTGCAGGCCAAGCGCACCAGCGTCTTTCTGGCGGCGTGGGCGCCGCTGGTGATCGGCGCGTGGTGGTGGCGGCGGCAGTCGCCGCTGTTGCGCCGGCGCCTGGCGCTGGTCGGCGGCGCAGGCATCCTGGGGCTTGGGGCGCTGGCGGCGGCGCTTTACTTCGCGCCCGGCCCGACGCCGGCCAACTGGCGCAGCGCTGATCCCTGGCGCGCATCCTGGGAATCAACCGACGCCGTCCATGGCGCGCGCGCCTTCCGCGTCCAAGGCGGGCCGAGCGGCCCGACCTGGGTGCGCACCAGCTTCCGACGACCGCTCGGATTAGGCGACGGGCTGCCGTTCGTCGTGCAAGCCCAACATCGCGGCGGCGCGGCTGCGCTGGCGGTGAGCGACGACGCGGGCAACATGGTGACGTCAACGCTGGCCTCGTCACCGGCCTGGCAGCCCGCGCGCGTGGAAGCGACGCTCGACCCGCGCGCCACGCGCATCACCGTGTGGCTGCGCGCGCAGGAGGAAACGCCGGCCTGGTTCGACGCCTTGCAGGCGACGCTGAGCAGCGACCCGCCCCGGCCTTTGCCCTTGCCGAACCCTTCGGCGGAGGCCGCGTTGCCGCTGCTTGGTCAAGTAGCGCTGAGCATAGCCGAGCCGTTGGGCGCGTATGGCCAGGCCGTGCGCGTCGTGCAAGACTACCGCGCTAACCTGGCGGCGCTGGGCCAGCGCCTGCCGCAGGCGATCGCGTTTGTGCAACAGAGCTACTGGGGCAAGTTCGGCATCTTCGCCCGCCGGCCGAACCCGACCCTCGACATGGGCTGGGTGACGCTGCTGGCGATGCTGTTCGGCGGCGCGCTGGCGCTCACGCTGAGCGACGTCGTCCGGCGCCGGCCCGATGCGGACACTGCCGCGCTGCTGGGGCTGGCGCTGGCCGGCCTGGCCCTGCTGTTGGCGCAGACCTTCGCCCCGCTGCTCAGCTTCTCGGCGGAGGGCACTTGGCTGCCGCAGGGCCGCTACTTGTTTGCGGGAATGGGGCTGATTGCGGCGGCGTTTGCAGCGCCATTCGCATCCCCAGCCTGGGCCTCGCTTGCCTCATTGGTATATTCGCTGCTTGATTTCTGGGCGCTTTGGCAAACAGCGGCATTTTTTGGCTAGTCGCTTCGCTTTGCCGTCCGCAGTAGTTATCGCCATCGGCAAAAAGAATGGCCATACAAACTCAGCTCGGTTCACGCTTTCTCGACGCGCTTTCATACTTGCCTTACTTTAAGGGCAAAGGTAAGCTGGTTTTTGCGGCTATGCGTTGGCTGGGGCGCGAAACCCCGCTGACCATGCGACTGCCGAACGGCGCGCGCATCATCTTGCCTAACGATCGCGCGGTTCATATCGTCGTGATCTACTGCATTGGCAAATATGAGCGCGAGTTCACGCGACTGTTCTTACAATTCTTGGGACGCCTAAAGCCCGGCGACTGTTTTGTTGACCTAGGCGCGAATGTCGGGTATTACACGATGATGGCCGCCTGGCATTTGCGCCGGTTTGCGGGCAGCAAGGTTTTCGCCTTTGAGCCGAATGAGAAAGCGTTTGGTTATCTGGAGCAAAACAAGCGGCTAAATAACTTGGACAATCTCATCCTTGCGCCGCAGGCGGTCGGCGATTGCGCCGGCCAAATGGCGTTGCATCTTGATCCGGAGTCCTCTTTGCAAAGCTCGCTCCGGCCCTACTTGCCGCGCTTAGTCGAGCGCCGCGAGGTGCCGGTGACGACGCTCGACGCGTTCCTCGCCGAGCATGGGCCGGCTAACGTCAAACTGATGAAAATGGACATCGAGGGCGCAGAGCTGCTCGCACTGCGCGGCGCGCGCGAGACCATCGCCCGCTGTCGCCCTGTCATTTTTTATGAGGAGAACCCGCGCTCGTATGCTGCCTTTGGGTATCGGCCGGAAGATGTTCGGGATTTCCTGGAGGGCCTTGGATATCACTTGCGGCTGATGAAACCGACAGAAGTGCAAAACATCGTCGCTATTCCCCAGCCAGACGGGGCGTAGCCGCTCCAATGCCTGCGCATGTTGTGCCGATGGTTTTCATAAATAACCCAACTGGCGCAGGCGTTTCTCAATGTCGGCTTGCTCTGCGGGCAGGTATCTGCCTGTGACGGTCGCGGCGGCCGGCGCGCTCGCGTCGCCATCGGGCCGCAACCCAAAGTGGCCGAGCAGCCCCGGCGCAATGTCCATGACGCCGCGCGCGCCGTCCAGCGTCTCCAGCGAACTAACCAGGATGCCTGTCCCTCGGTGCGTCCCCGTCAGACCGGAGTGCATCGGGCCGGTCACGCCATAGTGGCGCAGCCGCGTGTCCACTGCGAATCCCTCCGCCGGCTGAACGATGACGTAGTGTTCTAAGGGTGTTTGTCGTGTTTGCGGCCACAGGTCGCGCGCGGGGAAGGCGGCTTCGATCAGCGGCTCTCGGCTGCGTGGATGGCGCGCAGATTGCAGCGCTTCCACCACTGCCGGGATGCGTTCTGGACGCGCGCGTACCAGGCCGCAGTAACCACCCGAGACGCAGACGGCGTCGCTCCGCCGCGCGTCAACCAGTGAATCGCGCATGGCCTCGCCCATCATCTTGACTACGCGCTGTTTTTGCATGGTGTAGCGCAGGCGCGACCGCAAATTGAGCAAATCGAGGCTTTTAACGATCACTTGCAGCGCCATCATCGCGCGAAAGCGTCGCCGGCTGACGCGCAAGGTGAGCAGGCCGCGCTCCAGCAAAATCTGGTTCACGCAAACTGCCGCGTGCGCCGGTCCGAATCCGTGGTCGGACAAAATCAGCACATGAGTAGGACGCAGCGCCTCATATAGGTTTTGGATGGCTTTGTCCAGCGCGCCCAGGAAGTCCTGCGCGCCTTGGCTTTTTGCCCTGTCACAGCCTGGTGGATGCTCAGGCGTGGCGCAGTCCCAGAACATGTGCTGAAAGACGTCCAACGCCTGGAACTGCACCCCAAAAATCGCCCAACGTTCCACATCATCCGACAGCCTGTTCAACCGCAATGCCAGATCGGTGATCATTTGGACGTGGCGGGTCAGGCGCGCCATGTGTGCTCGTGGCTGTAAGCGCGGCGAGGCCACCGCCGGAATAGGCGCGTAGCGCAGTGCGTCCAGCTCGTTCTGGAATGACGGCGGGTGAACCAGAGTCGCGCCCTGATGCGGCGCAGGATATCCGCTCACCATCACGCCTTTGACCGCCAAAGGTGGAAAGGTGAGCGGGAAGCCAATGGCTGCCACAGCGGCGCCATGCGCCGAGAGAATTTCCCAAAAGGTCTTTCGCTTCAG
>JBKBID010000055.1:0-18198 GCA_046299515.1 Thermoflexales bacterium
TGGGGTAGCGCGTGACGAGCTTCTCGATACGAAGCATGGGCTTAAGTTTAAGGCAGAAAGCACAAGACGAGGCGCGCAGCGCTCCTCGTCTTGTGCCGCTTTGTGTTGTCGTAGTTTTATGGGACGTACTTCACGCCCATCTGCTTGTCAATTTCGCGGACGACCGCCCAATATTCCTTGTAGGTGATCGGGATGAACTGCGCCTCGCCGGAGCGGCTGAACTCCTTCTGTAGCGAGCTGCCTTCCCAGTTGAAGCTGAAGAACGCCTCGCGCACCTTCTCGGCCAGCTTGGGGTCGAGGTTGTACACGTAGCCGTAGCCGGTGGTGGGGAAGGTCTGGGAGCGATAGATCGAGCGCACCTGATCTGCCTTGATTACGTCGCGCGCGATCATGCGCTTCATCACCGAGTTGGCAATGGAAGCAGCTTCATAGTCCTTGTTGGCCACACCCGCAATCGAGTTGTCGTGACCGCCGGAGAAGACTGTCTTGTAGTCTTTCTCCGCCACCATGTTGAACTGCGAGGCCAGCAGCGCCGAGGGGGCCTTGTAGCCGGAGTTAGAGGTCGGCTCGGTGAAGGCGATGGTGCGACCACGCAGGTCCTCGACTTTCTGGATGTCGCTGTCGGCCGGCACGATGATCTCCATTTCGTAGCCGAACGATCCGTCTGCTTTAGCCATCATGGCGAAGGGCACAAAGCCGGCGAAGTTGACGGCGACCGGCACGCTGCCGCTGTTGAAGCCGGAGATGTGCAGCCGGCCGGCGCGCATCGCCTCGAGCTGCGCCGCGTTGGAGTCCACGGCGAAGAACTCCACCTTCTTGCCGGTCACCTTCTCCATGTGGGCGAGGAAGTCGGACCAGGCCACGCGGTATACCGACGGGTCTTCAACAGGGGTGTAGGCGAAGATCAGCGTGTCGGGGTTCACCCATTGCGCCGAATCCTTAGGCGCATCGGGGACAAGGTCGCCGTCCTCGTCGCAGAAGCGCTTGTCCATCTCTTCGGGGCGCGGGCAGTCGGTAGTGGTCGCCGAGCCGGCGGCGCTGGCCGGCGCCTCCGTGGGCTTGGCGCTCTGTTCGGCCGGCTGAGCGGGCTGAGCAGGCGCGGCAGGTTGGGCAGGCTGCGCTGGTTGCACAGGTTGCGCTGGCACAGCACAGGCCACGACGAGCGCTGCAACGAGCGCGCTTAATAATCCAAGACGAGTCTTTTGCTGAATCATAGTAAAGTGTAGCCTCCTTATGGTCAGTTGACTTGCCAGGGGGGTATGATAGCCGTTGAGATTATCCCTGAGCGAAGGAAATGTTATCTTAAGGTTAAGTTGATTCGGACGATGCCGGCCGTGGGTTCGCGCGGATGATCATCCTTTTGGGTCTTATGGCGATTTAACCTCTATGACTTAGCCTTTGGTTGCTGAGCAAACATGCGTCGCTTCCGAGATCGCTCCCAGGCCGGTCAGTTGCTGGCGCGGCGGTTACGGCGTTACGCCGGTCGCAACGATGTTATCGTACTAGCCCTGCCGCGCGGCGGCGTCCCGGTGGCTTATCAGATCGCAAGCGCGTTGAAGGCGCCGTTGGATGTCTTCGTCGTGCGCAAGCTGGGCGTGCCGGGCGAAGAGGAGCTGGCGATGGGCGCGATTGCCTCGGGCGGCGTGCGCGTGCTCTCGCGCGAGCTGATCCAGGAGCTGGGATTGACCGATGAGGACGTCGAGCGCGTCGCCGCGCGTGAGTGGGCCGAACTACAACGACGTGAGAAGGTCTTTCGCGGCGAGCGTCCCTTTCCAGACTTGGCGGGGCGGGTCGTGATCCTGGTGGATGACGGCATTGCTACTGGCGCGACGATGCGCGCGGCTATTCGCGCCGTCCGTGCGCACCGGCCGGCGTCGGTGAGTGTTGCCGTGCCGGTCGGCGCGCCGCAAACGCTGGAAGCGCTCCAGGATGAGGCGGATGAGATAGTCTGCCTGCTGACCCCGGAGCTGCTCATGGGCATCGGCGCGTGGTATCAGGACTTTGGCCAACTGTCCGACGCCGAAGTCATGGCCTACCTGCGGCAGGCCGGCGCAGACGCCCATGCGGTGGGTTCAGATGGACGGGCGCAGACGGCTGCTTTGCATTAGTGGATGGCGTGTTGCGTCCGCGCTTCTTCGATCAACGCCTGCTTGAGATCCCATAGTTTCTGGCTGAGTGAGACGTGATAGGTATGGGGGTTGATCAAGCGGCGCACGCCGGCGTCCAGCCGTTCGATGTCGCGTTGCCGGATCGCGCGCATCTCCTCGATTGTTGGCAACTCACAGACCAATCGGCCCTCTCGCAGCACTTCGACCAGGAGCGGCTCGAAGCTCGAGATTTCATTGTTGCGCAAGCTGCGGAACTTGGTGTGGTCAGTCGGGTGGCGCAGGACGAGCGATTCATGTTGACGCGGATCTTCTTCGCATAGGCATAGAAGGTCGGCGGTAGCCAGCCCTCGACGATCATAGAGTCGCCAAACCGCCTTATCGCCCGGATTCAGAGTCTTGGCCGGCGTCTCTGAGATTTTGATCGCCGGCACCCATCTTCCGCCACGTTCTATCGAGACCAGCTTATAAACGCCATCAAGGGCGGGGTGACCATGCGACGTAATTAAGTTCGTGCCAACGCCATAGACCAAACGTGCAATCACGCTCTCGGGATCCATGCCATAGCGCTGCGCCTCGTCGCGGATCTGCGCCGTGATTTGCCAGATCACCAGCTCATCGAGCTGGTTGGACAGCACGATGGACGTGTTGGGAAAGCCGGCTTGGTCCAACATCTTGGCTGCCTGAATGCTCAAGTAGGCGAGGTCGCCGGAGTCAAGACGGACGCCGATAGGCGTGTGCCCTTTGCGCCTCAGCTCCTCAAACACCCTGATCGCGTTGGGCAAGCCGCTCTCCAGCGTGTTGATCGTGTCCACCAACAGCAAGCAGTCGTCCGGATAGACCTCGGCGTAGGCGCGAAATGCGTCCAGCTCACTACCGCCCATAGCGATGAAGGCTTGCACCATGCTGTGGGCGTGAGTGCCTTTGGGCGGGAAGCCCAACATGTGCGACATGCCGGCGTTCGACGAAAAGTCAGCGCCGCCGATCAGCGCCGCGCGCGTTCCGGCGTTTGCGCCGCGATCTTGAGCGCGCCGCATGCCGAACTCCAGCACCGTCCGCCCCTGGCTGCTCTCGCGGATGCGCGCTGCCTTTGTCGCAATCAGCGTTTGGAAGTTGAGCTGGTTGAGGAGCGCACTCTCAAGCAGTTGAGCGGTTGCCAGCGGACCCTCAACCACCGTGAGCGGCGCTTGAGGATGCACCACATGACCTTCGGGGATAGCGCGCAAAGTGATCGCGTCGAAGTTGCCGTAGCGGCTCAACCAGTCCAGGAAGTCTGCGCCGAACAGCGGATTGCCGCCCCGCGTCTTTTGCGCCCTAAGATAGGCCAAATCCGCCTCGCGAAATCGGGCGCGCTGCATCCATTCGATCAACGTGCCCAGGCCGGCGTTCACGCAGTAGCCGGCTTGGTGCTTACCATAATCAGGATAACTGCGGAAGAAATGCTCGAACTGAGCGCGTCGCTCATGGATGCCGGCGCGGTAATACAACTGCGCCATGGTCAACTGGTACTGGTCCGTAAATAGAATGCCCTCGGCAATATCTCGTTCGCTGGGTCTCATCATCTCCTTAATCCTTCATCTTGAGTTCAACAACGATAGGCGACGTGTATGCACAGGATGCCATCGGATAGGGATGGCATGCCTTTACCCTAAACGAACGCCTAGCCCGAACTATACCTAAGTGGAGTAGCTCCGGTGAACGCTGCCGGTCTATGCTTGGCGTCGCACAATCCGTTGAATCCAACCGGCAATTAACAGATAGAAGGAGTATCAACCGTATGGACATCAACCTGCTTAGCGCTTTTTCTAACCAGATGGCCGATGCCGTTGAGCGCATCGCCAAATCGCTTGTTATGGTGAATGGGCGGGCGCGTCAGCCTGCGACCGGTATAGCCTATGCCGAAGACCTCGTGCTCACCGCCGATCATGTGCTGGAACGTGAAAACAACCTGACCGTGCAGACTCACGACAACCGCGTTCTCGGCGCGCAGATCGCCGGGCGCGATGCCTCGACCGATCTTGCCGTGCTGCGCGTGCAAGGGCTGGGCGTGCCGCTTGCGACTGCGACCGCCGAAGCGCGGGTGGGACAGCTTGCGTTGGCCGTCGGTCGCCCATCGCCCGATGGGGTGATGGCCAGCTTGGGCGTCGTGAGCAAGGTCGGCGGCTCGCTGCGCACCGGCCGCAGCGGCGCAACCCTCGAGCGCTACATCCAGACCGACGCGATCCCCTATCCAGGCTTCAGCGGCGGCGCCTTAGCGGATGTCGCCGGCGCGGCGTTCGGTCTGCTCACTACAGGTTTAGTGCGCGGCGCGGCAATCGTCATTCCGATGGACATCGCGCTGAAGGTGGCCGGGGCTTTGACTAAGCAAGGCTACGTCAAGCGCGGCTATCTCGGCATCGTTAGCCAGCAGGTGAGGCTGCCGCCGTCTCAACGCAGCGATGCGCAAGAGTACGGCCTGCTCGTCGTGCGCGTAGAAGAGAACAGCCCGGCAGAGAGGGGCGGGCTGCTGATCGGCGACATCCTGCTCGCCGTCGAGGGACAGCCCATCAACGACGCCGACGATTTGATGGCGGCGCTGCACGGCGATCGGGTCGGCAAGCCGGTAACCGTCCGCGTCAGCCGCGGCGGCATTGCTCAAATGCTCACCGTCGTCGTCGGCCAGAAAAGCTGAGCAAGGCAATGAGGCGATCTCCATCAGCCGTCAATCAAGCATTCGCCGATATAGTCGAGGCTGCTAAAGCAAGCGTCGTTCGGATTGATGTAGGCAGCCGTGGCGTAGGCACAGGCATCATCTGGCGCAGCGACGCTGCGCGCAGCGAGGTCATCACCAATGCGCACGTGGTGGCCGGGCTAACGCGCCGCAACAGCGGCGGCCTGCGCATAGTCACCGCCGACGATCGCAGCTTCGCCGCCCAACTGCTTGCCGGCGACCCACAACTCGACCTGGCGCTGCTCGGTCTGGCTGTGGGCGGATTGCCCACTGCGCGAATCGGCGATTCGGCTCGGCTGCGGGTAGGCGAGCTTGTCTTTGCCATCGGCAACCCGTGGGGACAGGCCGGCGTCGTCACCGCCGGCGTCATCAGCGGCTTGGGCAGCATGGCGATCCGCGGGACAAGGCGGATTGCGCCATATATCCGCTCCGACGTGCTGCTGGCGCCGGGCAACAGCGGCGGCCCGTTGCTGAACGCTGCCGGCGCGGTTATCGGCGTTAACGCCATGATCTTCGGCGGCGATCTGAGCGTGGCCATCCCCAGCCATGTCGTCGCCGAATGGATCGCGGACAACGATCGGCTGTGAAGTAGACTGCGGAAATCTGTTCGCCGTCTGCCATGCCGCGCGTCTTCATCGTCGCCCCAACACCTGCGTTGCGGCTCGGCCTGCGCGCCCTGCTTGCGCAGGCCGAGCCGAGTTGGGAGATCGTCGGCGAGTCGCCTGCGCTCGAGCGATCGCCAACTCTAGCGAATGCCGACCTTTTCTTGCTAACCGATCCCGATCAACTCTTGCCGCTTGCCGGTGTGTTGTCCGACGAACGCGAGCAGAGCGTCGTCGTGCTGACCAACGACGGCGCGGCTGTGAATATGTTGTGTGCGCTGCCGCTGCGCGGGTGGAGTATCGCTCCAACCGACGCTTCGGCGGAGGAACTGCGCGCAGCAACGATGGCCGCGCTACAAGGGATGGCGGCGCTGCCGACGTATATGGCCGGTCAATTCGCGGCGACGCCGACGGCCATACGGCGAACCGGCCCTTCAGAAGAAGCCGAACCCAGGCCGACGCTTACCCCGCGTGAGGTCGAGGTGCTGGAGCAGGTTAGCCGTGGCTTGCCGAGCAAGTTGATCGCGCACGAGCTGGGGGTGAGCGAATCCACGGTTAAATTTCATCTCTCCTCGATTTACGCCAAGCTCGGCGTCGCCAGTCGCACCGAGGCGGTGAGCCGAGCCGCAAAGTTGGGGATGATCACCCTTTGATCAGCTTTGGCATATGTCGGATGACGCCGCGCGCCATCAAACGCTAACGCGCATCAATATGCAAGACCTGCTCGATAACTTTGGACTGGCGCAGGCGCGCTGGATACGTCCGGTCCTGGAGCGGTTGCTTTGGCCGCATGCGGAGCACTTCACCCGCTTAGTGATGGACTTTGACCGACGCATCGGCGAAGTGGAGTTGCAGGCGGCGGCGCGCGAATTCCTGCTGCAACATACGCGCGGGCTGCGGGTCGCCGGCCTGGAGCACGTGCCGGTGGATGGGCCGGTGATCTTCGCAGCCAATCACGCCGGCATGTCAGAATCGCTCGCGTGCTTCAGCGCTATTCCGCGCCGCGATTTGAAGGTGGTTGCGAACGACCGTCCATTTGCGCGCGCGTTGCCCAACATGTTTGCCCGCATGATCCCCGTGCCGGCGACGGAGCGCGATCGCTTCGCCGTCGTCCGCCAAGTCGCGCGCCATCTGGAAGGGGGCGGGGCGTTGTTCATCAATCCTGCCGGGCGCATTGAGCCTGATCCGGCGTGTATGTCAGGCGCGATAGAATCGCTGCGCGCGTGGTCGCCAAGCCTGGGGATATTTGTCCGGCGCGCGCCTGCAGTGCGTGTAGTCCCCACCCTGGTTAGCGGGGTGATTTTGCCCTGGACGCTGCGCAGTTTGCCAGCTAGGTTGCGGCGCGATCCGAAAGACCGCGCTCGCGCCGCCGCAGCGGTTCAGTTGATCGTCCACATGCGCCGGCGCGAGCGCACGCCGGTGATGCCGTCCGTGACGTTCGGTCGCCCACTACACGGCGAAGCTTTGCTTGCACTGGGCGGCGCAGAGGCGATCGTGGCCGCGATCACGGCGGAGATGGCCGCCATGATGAACGCGCTTCAGGTCGCCCAGGCCGCTCGCGCGTAGGCCTGTAATTCGGGGAAGAAGTCGTGGAAGTCGGCGCGCAACCCGGCGTAGTGCGCGGTCAGTTGTGGTGCGGCCTCACCCAGGAGGTTGGGCCGGCTCAGCCGACGCGACATGCGGCGCAGCGTAGCCTCGATGCCGTCGAGCGTGGCATACGATCCGAGCCAGTCGTCTTGCGCCATACGCTGCAGGCCGATGCGCACTTGATCGGGAAGCCGATGCCAGTGCGCAGCGAACTGTGCGTACACGGCAGCCGTCCACTCTTGCAGCGGCGTCTTGCAGTAACGTTCCCAGTCCAGCGCGAGGAAGTGGTCGTAGAACACATCTACCAAAACGGCAGCATAGCGTCTGAACGGCGATTCGACGCGCGCCTTGCTGCGTGCGACGACCGGATGGGCATCGGTGTACAGGTCAATCAGGCGGTGGCCGGCGAATCCGCGCCGGATGCCCGGGCTGAACTGCGCGCGCGCCTCGCCCTTCACCCAATCTGCGATGACGTTGCCGATGCGATGTTCGACGTCGTCATCGGACAGAAAGAGGTGGGCCAGCCAGTTCATCAAATCACAGATAGGAAGATAGCAAAGGCCGTTGCCAGCGCGCCGAAGGCAAACGACTTCATGGTGATCTTCGCGGCGCGCGCGTTCAGCGCCTGTCTCTCGGCCTCATCCTCGATGGCCTCGATGCCGCTATCCAGGTTGCGCACGCCGCGACGCGCAAACGCCACGCACGTCTTCTCGCGCCACTGGATCACGCCGGTGGCGCCGGCGAAGAAGATCGGCAGCAGCGCCAGGTTCGCCCACCACGGCGCGACTGCTGCGCGCATCAGCACAAATGCGAGCGTGCCTGCGGCAATGCCGATGATTCCGATAGCTAGGCGTTTCTGCCGTTCCTTAGGACCGATGTTAAAGCAGACTTCGTTTGAAAGGAGTGAATTGCTCGCTTGGTTCATGTAAATCAGGTTATCCGTCAGTATTCGGCCTGTGAGTCTAGGCGAATCGTCTGAGAGTCCGATGAGCAATGGAACGCCTCAAGCGTTGGTTCGCATTTAACCGTTGGTATCTGCGACGCGGGCGGCCGCCATGGGATACCGGAATCTCGCCGCCGGAGCTGCTTGCGTTCATCGCGGCGCATCCGCCTGGACGCGCGCTCGACCTGGGCTGCGGCACGGGCACGAATGTCATCACCCTGGCGCAACGCGGCTGGCGCGTGACCGGCGTTGATTTTGCCGTCAGGGCCATCCTGGAGGCCAGGCGCAAGGCGCGCGACGCCGGCGTGCAAGCCGACCTGCGCCTAGGCGATGTGACGCGGCTCAGCGCGCTGGCCGGGCCATTCGATTTGATCCTCGATATCGGCTGCTTTCACGGCCTGCCGGCCGACGGCCGATCGGCCTATGCGCGACATGTGAAGCGCCTGCTCGCGCCCCATGGGACATTCCTGCTGTACGTGATGTTTAAGGCCGACGGACAGTCGCAGCGCAGCGGCATTTCGGCAACAGACTTAGCGGTCTTCACGCCGGAGCTGGCGCTAGCTTCCCGCGCAGATGGCGTAGACGCAGCGCGCAGCCGTCCATCGGCATGGTTGACGTATCGCTTCTCACCAAGCGTTGCTACAATGGCGTCAGCGCGCGTTCAGGGTGAATGTCTGGGCGCCGGATAGGCGCCCATCGGAGGTCCAGGTGTTCATCCCGTTTCTTCTGTTTCTGCTTTTGGCGCTGATTGCGCTCGCGATTTTGCTCGGGCTGGCTGTGCCGTTCGCCATGTTTGCCCGCCGCTTCCAATCCGAGCGTCCGCCGGCCGGTATGCCCGAGGGGCAGTACGCTGCCGACGCCGTCCGACTGGTGGACGAAATCAAGGACGTGCTCAAGTCTTGCCCGATCCCCTACGAGCAAAAGGCCGAGCTGCTGCGTCAGGTGCGCGATGTGCCGGGCAACGTGAACCGCGCAGTGTGCAAGCTCAATCGCCTGCGTCGCATCAAGAAGATCGCCAAGCGAGCGGAGGGCGCTGCTAATGTGCTCGGCGAGATCGAGGCGATGGAGCGCGGCATCGTCGGCGAATTGCGCCGCACACACGAGACGCTGCTGACCGTGCCGGTGACGCTCATGAAGGTGGATGTCGCTCGCGGCGAGCGTAACCTCGACCGCATCATCGCCGAACTGGGCGAGACGAATCGCCGGCTGAACGACCTAGCCGACAGCTACAGCGAAGTCCGCGCTGCGCAGAATCTGAGCTACTCATAGCCGAGCGCATCATCCTTCACCTTGATCTCGACGCCTTCTTCTGCGCCGTCGAGGAGCTGCGCAATCCCTCGCTGCGCGGCAAGCCGTTCGTCGTTGGCGGCCGCCCCGACCAGCGCGGCGTAGTGTCATCGGCGTCGTATCCTGCGCGCCGCTTCGGTGTGCGCAACGCCATGCCTACGTCGCAGGCGATGCGCCTGTGCCCTGGCCTGATCATCGTGTCCGGCTCACGCGCGCGCTACAGCGAATACGCGAAGCGCGTGATAGACCTACTGCGCGAGTATGGCGGCGCGCTGCAGCAAATCTCGATTGACGAAGCCTTCCTCGACGCGACCGGACTGACGCAAGACCCGCGGGCGCTGGCGCTGGAGATCCAATCTCGCATCCGCGATGAAGTGGGCCTGCCCGCCTCGGTCGGTGTTGCAACAAGTAAGCTGGTTGCGAAGATGGCCAGCGGGCGCGCCAAGCCAAACGGCGTGCTGGTCGTTGCTCCCGGCCGGGAAGCCGAGTTCCTCGCGCCGATGCCTGTTGGCGAGTTGTGGGGCATCGGTCCGGCGACTGCAGCGCGTCTGGAGCAGATCGGCATCGCAACGATTGGCGACTTGCAGCGCGCCTCGCCGCAGTTGTTGCGACCCGTCTTTCGCGATCACGCCGAGGCTGTCATCGCGCGAGCGCATGGCCTAGATAGTTCGCCGGTGCACGCCGAGCGCCAGGTCAAGTCCATCAGCGAGGAACGCACTTTTGCCCGCGACGTGCGCGATGCGGAGACCATGCGCCAGACGCTGCTTCTACTCAGTGATGAAGTGGCCGCTCGATTGCGGGCGCACAATCGCTTCGCCCACACCGTCCATCTTAAGCTGCGCTGGCATGATTTTTACACGGTCACCCGCCAAACCAAACTCCCTGCGCCGACGCAGCTCGGCGAGGAGCTCTTTGCCGCTGTTGAGCCGTTGTGGTGGCAGGCATGGCTGGGTCGGGGCGGAGGCCGTGACCGGCAGCGCGGCGACCCGATTCGCCTGATCGGCGTTGGCGTGAGCCGCCTGAGCGAAGGATTGCAGATGGCCCTGTTCGGCGATCCGCAACGCGAAGCCCGGCTGGCGCTGGCGCGCGCGCTCGACGAACTGCGGGCGCAATACGGCAAGCACATCGTACGCCGCGCAGGGTTGCTGAGGCGTGGCCGATGAGCCATTTGCTAAATCCGGCGCCTTCGCCAAAATACAGCTCGCGCGCGACGACCCAGCAACTCAACCAACGCGACCCAACCGTCAACTCTCGCTACGGAGCAAATTAACCCATGCAACTTCTTCCTTCCAATAGCGTGGCGCTCGTCACCGGCTCAGGCCGCGGCCTGGGCCGAGCCATTGCCGAAAGGCTGGCCGACGCCGGCGCCGCCGTCATCCTTCATGATCATCGCCCAGAGTCGCCGTCGGTCTTCGGCGAAGCGCCCAGCCTCGACGCCGTGGTTGCCCAGTTTCGCGAGCGCGGCGCGAAGGTCGTCGGTGTGACGGCCGATGTGGCCGACTACGAGGCGATGAAGCGCGCGGTGCAGGCCGGCGAAGAAGCGCTTGGGCCGATCACGATCCTGGTCAACTGCGCCGGCGGCGACATCGGCGCAAGCGGCAAAGGCAAGCCCGATCCCAACGATGCGCTTGGCATCTCCCCCGAAGACCTGCAGGCCATCTTCAACCGTAATCTAATCGGCACGATCCAGGTATGCAAGCTGGTAGCGCCGGGCATGATCGCGCGTAGACAAGGCTCGATCATCAACATCGCGTCGGTGGCGGCGTTGTTCGGCGTCGAGCGCGAGGTGGCTTACGCTGTGGCCAAGGCCGGCATCACGCACTACACCCGCTGCCTGGCCATCGAGTGTCGCCGCGCCGGCGTGCGCGCCAACGTGATTGCGCCCGGCCCAACTAAGACGGCGCGCTTCCTGGCCACGCGCGTCGTGGATCCGGCCAAGATGGACGAGACTCAGCCCTCGCTCGACCGATACGCCAACCCGGCCGAGGTTGCCGACGCGACGTTGTTCCTCGCCAGCAACCTGGCGCGCTTCGTCACCGGCCAGGTGCTCGCCGTTGACGGCGGCATGACCACGCACGCGTACTGAGTGTTCGATGCGCGGCAAAGCCTCCGCTGCTCTGATGCCCATACTCGCCCCTGACCATCTCACGTGTGAATACTGCGTCAATCCGCTCGGCCTGGGCGCGCGCCGTCCTCGACTGAGCTGGAAGCTGCGCGCCGATGAGGCCGCGCGCGACGTGCGCCAGTCGGCGTATCAGATCGTCGTCGCCGCCGGCCCCGGCGGCGGCGACGTGATATGGGACACGGGCAAAGTGTCATCCGACCGATCGGTGCATGTGCGTTACGCCGGTCCAGAGCTGCGCTCCGGCCAGCGCTGCTACTGGCGCGTGCGCGTTTGGGATCAAGATGATCGGCCATCGGAGTGGAGCCCATCTGGCTGGTGGGAGATGGGGCTGTTGGACGCCGCCGACTGGCAGGCGCATTGGATCACGCCGGACTGGGACGATCCGCCGGAGCCGGCGCAACCTCGGCCGGCGCCGTTGCTGCGCCGCCCGTTTGTACTCGATGGCCAGGTGCGCGCCGCACGCCTGTATGCCACCAGCCTGGGGCTGTATGAGCTGTATCTCAACGGCCGACGTGTGGGCGATGGCCTACTCACGCCGGGCTGGACGAGCTACAACAAGCGATTGCAGTATCAAACCTACGACGCGACCGACCTGCTGGTCGAAGGGGCGAACGTCATCGGGGCCATGCTCGCCGACGGCTGGTATCGCGGGCATCTCGGCTTCAAGGGTCAGCGCGACCTGTATGGCGATCGCCTGGCGCTGTTGGCGCAGTTGCGCGTGACCTACGCCGACGGGCGCACGGCCGTCATCATCAGCGATGCGCATTGGCGCGCGACGTCCGGCCCGATCCGCATGGCCGAGATTTATCACGGCGAAACCTATGACGCCCGTCTGGAACAGCCCGGCTGGGAGCGTCCCGACTTTGACGATGCCGGCTGGTCTGCGGTGCGCGTCCTTGACTACCGCAAAGATCACCTCGTCGCGCAGGTTGGGCCGTTCGTGCGCCGTCAGGAGGAGCTGCGGCCGGTAAGCATCGTCACATCGCCCAGGGGCGAATACATCGCCGACTTCGGTCAGAACATGGTCGGGTGGGTGCGCTTGAGGGTGCGCGGCGCGCCCGGCGCGACGGTCGCTCTAAAACATGCCGAAGTGCTCGACCGCGACGGCAACTTCTATACCGCAAACCTGCGCGCAGCTCGGCAAACCTTGCAATACACCTTGAAAGGCCAGGGTGAAGAAGTCTATGAGCCGCGCTTCACGTTTATGGGCTTTCGGTATGTGAAGGTGGAGGGCTGGCCGGGCGAACTGACGCCCGACGACTTGACCGGCGTCGTTGTGCATTCCGACATCCCGCTCAGAAGCTGCGGGCGATCGAGCGGGAGCTGATAGCAATTCGGTGAAGCGCGGCTGCTTCAATGCGGGGATCACAGGGTATATTTCGCCCTGAGTTCAGCCCGCCTGCCAAGCCGTTACTCAAAGAGGAGATGAAAAGATGAAGACAACCAAACGCAACACTTTATTCATCGGTTTGACCGTCGCCGTGGGGCTGACGCTGGCGGCGTGCGCGCAGCCGGCGGCGCCCTCTGCGCCGGCCCAGCCGGCTGCCACCGAAGCCCCTATGCCGGCGATGCCCACCGAGGCGCCGGCCGAAGCGAAAGTGCTCGTAGTCGGCCTGCCCAAAGCCGACACGCGCACGCTCGACCCGCACCGGCAGTATGAGATCACGCCGCCGCAGATCATGCGCGCCGTATACGAGACGCTGGTCACTTTGCCCGACAAGGGCGCGACGATTGACCGCGTCGAGCCGCTGCTGGCCGAGTCTTACACGATCTCCGACGATGCGCTGGTCTATACCTTTAAGCTGCGCAGCGACGTGAAGTTCGCCAGCGGCAACCCCATGACCGCAGCGGATGTCGTGTTCTCGTTCAAGCGCATGGGCGCATTGCAGGACAACCCGGCCTGGCTATATGGCGATCACGTCGCCTCCATCGAAGCCCCTGACGCTTCCACGGTGAAGATCACGCTGAAAGAGCCGAACGCGGCGTTTTTGTCCATGTTGGTGTCGCCCAACTTCGCCGTGGTGGATTCCAAGGTGGTCAAGGAGCAGGGCGGCACGGACGCCGATGACGCCAAGGACGCCGACAAAGCGACCGACTGGCTGGACAACAACTCCGCCGGCACTGGCCCCTACATGATCAAAGAGTGGAAGCGCGGCGAGCAAGTGGTGATCGAGCGCAACCCGAACTACTGGCGCGGGGCAGCGCCGTTCGACCGCATCATCTTCCGCGAAATCCCTGACGATGCAGCGCGCCAACAGGCGCTGGAGCGCGGCGATATTGACATCGCCGTCGGCCTCGATGTGGACGCCATTAAGCGGCTGGAGGGCAACCCTGATCTGCAGATCATCGTCGGCAACACGCTGGACATGACTT
Source organism: Thermoflexales bacterium (assembly GCA_046299515.1). Classification (GTDB taxonomy): domain Bacteria; phylum Chloroflexota; class Anaerolineae; order J036; family Brachytrichaceae; genus JAAFGM01. The sequence continues at coordinate 13,733 of JBKBID010000055.1, forward strand.
ACCTGGCGCTGACGATGAACTCCGAGCTGTCCCAGCCGTTGGCCGATAAGCGTGTGCGCCAAGCGATCAAGCTGGCCATTGACTATGACGGCATCATTAACGGTTTGCTCGGCGGCACGGCGCTGCACCTGCCCACCATCATCCCGCTGGGCCTGCTGGGCACCGACCCGGCGCTGGCTCCCAAGCGCGACGTGGCGCAAGCCAAGGCGCTGCTCAAAGAAGCCGGCTACGAGAACGGCTTTGAGCTGACGATGGTTTACCCCGGCGAGCGCAAGATGAGCAACATCATCCTGGCCGACACTCTGGTGGCGAAATTGCAAGAGGACTTGGCCGAGGTGGGCATCACGCTCAAAGTTGAGCCGCGCGACGCCAGCACCTGGCGCACCGATTACCGCGCCGGCAAGCTCACCGCCACCATTGCCGACTGGACGCCGGACTTCCTCGACCCGCACGGTTGGGCGCCGGCATTTGCCGTAGAGGGCGCGTCGGCCGCCAAGCGCGTGTACTACGTGAACAAAGAGGCCGAAAAGCTCGCCCTTGACGCTGCCAAGATTACCGAATCGGCCAAGCGCGCCGAGATGTACCGCAAGGTGCAGGAGATCATGCTCGATGATGCGGCGTTCATCGGCCTGATCCAGCCCAAAGTGCAGATCGTCGCCTCGGCGAAGCTGAAGGACGTGATCTACAACCCGGTGTACTTCCTGGACTATTACTTCATGTCGCAGTAAGTCCCGTTCGGGAAGAGAGGGGAGCCCTCGGCAATGGGGGCTCCCCTCTGAGCTGCGCCGGCCTACTGCGGCGCCGCGCGCGCCGAATGGACCTCGCCTCAACCCCTACATGTCGCTGCTCGCCTATCTCATCCGCCGAGTCTTTGTCACAGTTCCCCTGCTGTTCCTGGTGACGTTGCTCGGCTTCATCATCACCTACCTGATCCCCACCGACCCGCTGGCGATGGTGCTCTCCGAGCGCGCCATGGCCAACCCGCAGATCGTGCAAGCCTACCGTGAGCGGTGGGGGCTGGATAAGCCGCCGCACGAGCGCTATCTCACCTACGTCGGCAACCTCATCCGCGGCGATCTGGGCGAATCCATCGTCACGCAGCAATCGGTTTCGGCGGATATTGCGCGCTACTTCCCGGCTACGGTGGAGCTGGCGGTCGCCGCGACGCTCATCGCGGTGGCGCTGGGTGTGCCGCTGGGCGTGATCGCCGCCGTGAAGCGCGATGCGCTGGCCGATCACCTGGCGCGGATCGCCTCGCTGATCGGCGTGTGCGTGCCGGTGTTCTGGCTGGGGTTGTTGGCCCTGTCGCTGTTCTACTACCGTCTGCAGTGGATGCCCGGCCCCGGCCGGATGAACCCGAGACTGTCGCCGCCGCCGGTGGTCACCGGCCTGCTCACCGTGGATAGCCTACTGGCCGGCCGAGGCGATGCCTTCGCCAGCGCGCTGCATCATCTCATGTTGCCGGCGCTGGTGCTCGGCGCATACAGCATGAGCCTGATCACGCGCATCGTCCGTTCGGCCATGATCGAAGTGTTGCAACAGGACTACATCCGCGCGGCGCGGGCCAAAGGGCTGATCGAGCGCGTCGTGGTGATGCGCCATGCGCTGCGCAACGCGGCGCTGCCGGCCGTGACGGCCATCGGCCTGGCCTTCGGCAACTTGATGGCCGGCGCGGTGATGACCGAGACGGTGTTTGCCTGGCCCGGCATCGGGCGCTATGCCGTCGAATCGGCAGCCAAACTCGACTTCGCGCCGATCATGGGGGTGACATTGCTGGTCGCAGTGATCTACATCGGGATCAACTTCGTGGTGGATGTCTCGTACGCGCTGCTCAACCCGCGCGTGCGATTGTCGTGACATGGCTGTTGCTTCCGCGTATCCCGCCGCGCCGGCGCTGACCACCGAGCGCGCGGCTGCGCTCAGGCGCAACCTGCGCCGTTTGCTGCGCAACCGCTCCGTGATGATCGGCGGCGTCATTGTGTTGTTCTGGCTTTGCGTCGCGTTGGCGGCGCCGTTGATCGCGCCATACTCGCCTACGGCGCAGCGCGTGACCAACCGTTTAAAGCCGCCCAGCGCGCAGCATGTGTTCGGCACCGACGAGCTGGGGCGCGACATCTTCAGCCGCGTGTTGCACGGCGCGCGCGTCTCGCTGCCGGTGGCGCTGGCCGTCGTAGCCATAAGCGGCTCAGTAGGTGTGCTGTTGGGCGCTGTGGCCGGCGACGCCGGCGGGTTGCTTGATGAGATCATCATGCGCGTCGCCGACGCTGTGCTGGCGTTCCCGTCGCTGATCCTGGCCATCGCGATCACCGCTGCGCTCGGGCCGGGGTTGCAGAACGCCGCGCTGGCCATCGCGCTGGTGTTGTGGCCGGAATACGCTCGGCTGATCCGCAGTCAGGTGATCGCCCTGCGCGAGATGGAGTTCGTCAGCGCGGCGACGGCGCTGGGGGCGACGCGCCGCCGCGCGCTCTTCAAACACATTCTGCCCAACGCGCTTCCGCTCATGCTGGTCAAGGCCAGCCTCGACATGGGCAACGCGATCTTGCTGACCGCTTCGCTCTCCTTTGTAGGCCTGGGCGCAGTGCCGCCCACGCCCGAATGGGGCGCGATGGTCGCCGCCGGCCGGCACAAGTTCTTTGAGTGGTGGCTGGCTGCCTTTCCGGGCTTGGCCATATTCTCCGCCGTCATCGGGTTCAACTTCCTCGGCGACGGCCTGCGCGACCTGCTCGACCCGCGCATGAGCCGGCGCGGGTAGGGCGCGGCGCAGCGGTCGCGCTGGCTAACAAGTTGCGCACAAGGCGCACGCAGAGCGAGCGAAGCGGGTCGGCTACAAAACTCTCCGGCAGGCAGAGCCTACCTTTCCACCAGGTGAACCGGACGTGCTGGTTCTTGGCAGCCCGTCGTTGACGCTAATGATACTGGCGTTCGCTATCTGTATTTGACCCCATCCCAGTGCCCCGATCGTCAAACAGTCCCATGCGAGAAACTCAATGGGAAGAAAGTGTGCCCGTTTTACTCTTACCTTTGTCCCCTCGACGACATATTTGATAATCATTATGACAAAATAATTTATGTCATCTTCATAAAATCGTGCTAACCTCTCAACTGAGGTCAAGTTGGGCATGTTGAATTGGGTTTCTAGCCTGTGGGTCTTTACATCGACGACATAATAAAAACCATCCCTGTCACTAAATGCTAAGTCAGCCATTGCTCTTCGTGCAAACTGGGCTGAGTATTCAGCACACAAGTCACCAAGGAGTGATTGGAATTGTTCGGACAGTATTGTTTGAATCGCGTCACCGACAGCCCTTGTGCTCGCAGCCGTTCGAGTAGATAGGAAATCCGGTTGAGAGTTGATGAGTCTGACAATTGCCTCTTCTATGGTCTTGTACTTCCCAGTGTGGAAAATTTTACTCTTTTCATTTTATTATCCTTCTCTTGTTGTACCAAAAAGCGGTAAGATGCTTGATATAGCCCTTTTCCTTGATGTACATTTCTGATCTTGAAGAGAATTGCGCTCCCAGAAGATACCATCAGCGTAACCTTGTATAGACTTGTCGTGCTCCGCTATTGCTAGCCGCTTCTCGGCGAGGCAACAATATGTTAAGTCAACTTCAACACCAACGTATCTTCTTCCGAGCTTCTTTGCTGCGACAGAGGTTGTGCCAGAACCTAGGAATGGGTCAAAAACTAAGTCCCCAGGCCTAGAGCTTGCGAGGATAATTTTAGCCAAAAGTTTTTCTGGTTTCTGCGTTGGGTGATCAGTGTTTTCTGGCATTGACCAGAATGGTACTGTCAAGTCTGTCCAGATGTTTGATGGGTATGTCAGACGAAAGTTTCCAGTTTCAGTCTTCTCCCAGTCTTTCGGATTCCCTTTTGAATCAGTATAGGGGGCAATAACACGACGCTTAATTTTGACTGCCTCTACGTCGAAGAAGTACTCGTTTGAAACAGTACAAAACCAAATGTCTTCAGAACAGTTCTTCCAGTTTGCCTTAGCTCCTCTTCCCTTCTCGCGCTCCCACGTAATGCGATTTCGGACAACGAGATACTTTTCTGCGATAAGATGAACTGCCGAAGAGGAGCGCCAATCGGCACATATATAGACTGACGCCGTTGGCTTAAGTATCCGCAATAACTTAGGGAACCACGACTCGAACCATTCTCTGTATTCGTCAATTGCGCGCTCCTGAAATGTGCTGGAGTTAAAGGTCTTTGTCAGATTATACGGCGGGTCAATAAAGAGTAGGTCTACGAAAGCATCAGGAAAATAGTCAAGTGTTTCAAATAAGTCTTGATTAATTATCTTATTCTCAATATTCAATAACTCAACTTGCCCCGTTAGTCTCAGTAGATTTTTTTTGATAGACCGCTATCTCGTCTGCTGAGAGCGTGATCGTTCTATTTCTGGGTGCTCTAAATTTATCTTCTATTTTGTTCATCGCATGACAATTTTATACATATATGTA
>JBKBID010000056.1:0-17633 GCA_046299515.1 Thermoflexales bacterium
CGCGCGCGGACGGCAGCGCCGAATGGCGCGCGACGTTCGCCCCGCTGAAAGGGGGCATCGTGGATGTGCGCCGGCTGATGGACGCGCTGCGCGCCTTGGGCTACGACGGCTGGATCGCTTTCGAGGATTTCTCGACCGAGCTGCCGCTCGCGCAGCGCATCCGCGACAACCTCGCTTACCTCAAGCGCCTGGTCTAACCCGATCAGCCGAGCGGAGCCGATGAACACTCAGAAAGCGTTGCCCGTCGTTGCGTCCATCGCCATCATCCTGGGCGTCGCCATTCTGCGCGATCGCTCGAAGACCCTTGCCGCTATCCTGGCGACGATGCCGATCAATATCCCGCTAGGGTTGTGGGTGGTGTTCGGGGGCGGCAATTATGACCAGGACGCCGCCGCGTCATTCGTGCAAGCGCTGGTGCCCGGCTTGCTCGCAACCATCGTGTGGGTGATTGCGGTATATGGGCTGCTGCGGCTGGGCGTGACGCTGTGGGCGTCCATCTTAGGCGCTTACGTCGTGTGGGCGGCGCTGGTCTTGGCGTTCATTCGCGTTGGCTGGTTGAAAGTCCCCGCGTAGGTCGCGGGGGAGCATTTCTCTGCAGTGGCGAGACATGGGTAAGCGAAAGCGATGCCTGCGCTTACCCTCGTATGTCGCGCTTGCCTTTGCCTGTCGCAGGCTTGTGCGGTTCGGCGGGCAAGCATGTCTTCCTAGTGGCAGACGGGCAAGATGCCTTCGCCTGCACTCAACTCTGCCGGTCGTCCGGAGCAGTGAGTATTGGCCAGTCTACTCCTCCGTGAAATAGTCTGAATCAATACGCTTCAACTCGTATGAAGCTACCGAGGCGACCCCAACGTTGTGGTCAATCATGAGCTGCGCCAGCATATTGCCATCAATCAAGACTATCTTGCTATCTATCCGAGCAACGTAGTCCAGCGCATCTAGTGAGAAGGTGGAAGTTGTGATGAAAATGCCCTTTCGGGCGCGTTGTCCTTGCAGCGCGCCGGCAAATTTCTGAATCTCCGGACGACCCACCACACTATCCCATCTCTTGGCCTGAACGTAAACGATATCAAGCCCTAGGCGGTCCTCCTTGATGATGCCGTCAATGCCGCCGTCTCCGCTCCTGCCAATCGCCTCGCCGGCATCCTTGCGCGTGCCGCCATACCCCATCTTAACCAATAAATCAATCACCAGCCGCTCGAAGAATGCCGGCGACCGACCTTTGATCATCTGCAAAATCTCAGTTGCCAATTCTTGACGCAGTTTTTGATAGGCTGTTTCAATCGCCTCCTCCGGTGTCTGCGTCTCGTTGCTTCGCTCATCTTCGGCCTCGTCAGACCTGATCCTTGTCGTCCTCTGGAACTCGGCGAATTCGGGGAACTGCCTGAGAAAAGCCGTGTTGATCTCGGAAGGGTTCTGACGGAGGATTTGTTCACCGCGCTCCGTGAGCCGATAATAGCCCCGCCGAGTCGTTTCCAGCATTCCGGCCTTCTTAAGGTAGGTGCGCGCCCATCCTACGCGGTTGTCAAAGATTGCCTGCTGCCCGCTGGGCAACAACTCACTGCGTTCTTCTTCAGTAAGATTGAACCTGTCGGCGAGGGCTTCTATGGTCTCTCGAAGTGAGTGTTCTTTCCCGTCGCCGGCAAACTTGAGCAGGGGCAACATGATGGACTGGTAATCTGGAATGGTCATATCTACTCCTTCTTCGTGCGCGGATGCGGACTGGCGAACTGTGGAAGGCTCAGTGACCTGCGCTCCGCTTGCGCGGCGGGGCGGTATTAGGCGCAAGCGCTTGTAATGAGATATGGCGCTTGCTGCTCAAGCAACTGCAGTTGAACGGCTTGATCAGGCGGGTAGTTTGTGATCACCAACTCCGTGATCTTGCCGCGCCTTGCTCCGTTGCAGTTAATGGCGCGATTGGCCAGCACTTCGTCCACTGTGAAGTTTCGATAAAGGGAGCGCACGGTAGGAGTATCGGAATTAGAGACCATGATGTAAACGTTGTTCCGGCTCAAGGCGACGCAGACATCTCGCAGGCGTTCCTGGTCTTGCAAGCCAAAGCCGTTTGCGTAGTAAGAAGTGAAGTTGGCGGTTTGAGAGACAGGGACATAGGGCGGATCGAAATACACCCAGTCGCCTGGCTCAGCTCTATCCAAGACCGTATCGAAGGCGGCGCAGAGGATTTCAACGTTGCGTAGCGCGTGAGAGACCGCCAGCAGGTTATCGCGATCCAGATACTTGGGCGACTTATACCGTCCAAACGGCACGTTGAATTTCCCTTGCCGATTGACGCGGTACAAACCGTTGTAGCCTGTTTTGTTGAGGTAGATCATCCTCGCCGCCCGTTCAGGCAAACTCAACTGCGCGGGGTCTTTTGCGCGAATTGCGTAGTAGAACGCCTTGTTGTAGGGAAATTCTGACAGGGCGCTAATCACCTCGGACACATGGTCGCGAACGGCCAGGTAAGTATCTACGAGTTCGGAATTGATGTCTGAAAGGACGGCGCGCCGGATGTGCCTTTCTCGATAGAGGCGAAAGAAGATCGCGCCGCTGCCCACAAACGGCTCATGATACGTATTGAAGCGGAGCGGCCTGCGTTCGAGCAACGCATCGGCCAACTGGGTCTTGCCGCCGGCCCATTTCAGAAAGGGACGCGGCGCAGGCAAATCGCTCATGCTACAGTCCAAAATACAGGCGCAACCAGTCTTCCAATTCGTCAAACCAGACTACCTTACCTGTGGACATCAAATAACCTCGCATATTCTCAGAAAATCCCTCGCCGTCAATCACGACAATGCCCGGAATTGGCCAGTGGGCTATATCTTGAATAGTGGCGGGAACTTTCTCTTCCGCCGTTCCAGGCGTGGCTTGAAATTTACATTCAATGCCCAGTCGTTTGCCGCTTTTGTCATCAGTGATCACCACGTCAATGTATCGCCGTTGCCCCCATAACCTTCTTGCTGCTTTCACTTCAGTTTGCGCGCGCAATCCAAGACTTTGAGCAAGGGCGACGACTCGTTCTTTCAATTCATCGCCGCTTCTTGGCGCAGTTCCTCTTCCTGGCATACTGTGACACTCCTAGAAAGCTATCTCCCTTGTTTCACCGCTCGAAAGTCTTACTTTGACTAGGCCAGAAAAATATAGAGACCCAGCGCACTGCTAATGACTTGCGCTTCACCTGCGCCGCGAAGCACAGCCAAAATGAGGGTATGTGCAAAACCCGAATGCCTCCAATGCACATGCACCCAGACGAGATTATATGTCCGCGCTGCATGAGCGAGCGCAGCGGGATTCACTCACGGGCAGGGATGAGCGAACAGAGCTTCTGCGTTGTGCTCGCTGCCCTGGATGCAACGGCCGCCGACCTGACGGATCGTATGTGGGTTGATGAGTAAGCTGTCACCAAAATCCCCTGCGCGCGACGCCGGCGGCGCAGCTTCTCTGCGCGCTTCGCCTACGGCGGCGGCATTTTGCGGGCGGCTAGGCGAGCTGCGGCCAAATCCCAGAGCGCGTGGCCGACGCTTTTGAAGACGACCGGCGAGGGGGGCGTTGCGTCTGCCGAGAGCGTCGGGGCGGCTCCTGCGACAACCGCCTCCAGCGGCGTCACGCGAGACCAATCTACGTCGGCCTGGATCAGGTCGCCGGCTTCGGCGCGCGCGCCCTCCAGCGTATCCGCGAAGATGCGCGCGCGGCGCACGAGGCCGGCGGGCAGCTCGGCCATCTCGGCTGAATAAGCGCCCACGGCGATGACAAGCGCATCATCGCGCACGCGGTCTTCGAGCACCGGCTGTCGGCCGGTGGTGGCCGTCACGATGATGCCGCACGCCGGCAGCATATCGCTGACCGTTCCGATGGCCTGCGCATTGATCCCCATCATGCGCCCGTGATGGGCCAGCGCCTCGGCGTTGGCGAAGGTGCGCGAGAAGATGAACGCGTCGTTCGCCGGCAGCCACCGGCCCAGCGCTTCCAGGTGCGCCTTGCCCTGCGCGCCCGCGCCGATGATGAGCAACGCGCCGCGCTTGGCCTCTTCAGACGCGAGCGTTTGCGCGGCGAGCAGCGAGAGCGCCGCTGTGCGCCGGGCCGTCACGGCTTGACCGTCGAGGAGCATCAAGCGTTCGCCGGTGCGGGCATTCATCACAATCACTTCGCCATGAATGCTGGGGAGGCCGCGCTCGGCGTTGCGCGGGTGCGCGGTGACGAGCTTGGTGATGGCTATGTCCTGGTCGGCGGCGGGCATCACGAACAACACGCCGCCATCGCCGATCGGCAGCGCCAACCGCTGAGGGGCTACCGCGACGCCGGCGCGCTTGTCGCGCAACACAGCGCGCAACTCATCGGCCAATTCCGGATAGGGCAGGAGCTGGTGGGTGGTCGCGAAATCGAAAATGCGCACGCGGCAATTGTATGCGCGCCGTTAAAATCAAGGGCATGGCATCACCGATCAACCCTGAACTGCTCGAGATCCTGCGCTGCCCTTACTGCGTCAGCACATCCACGCGCCAACCGGGCGAAGACCCCGGCCGGCTCATCCTCTACAAGGACTGCTGGTTGATTGAGCCGGTCTACGGGCGAAAGTATCCGATCAAAGACGGCATCCCGATCATGTTGATCGAAGAAGGCGAGAAGTGGATCAACGTGAAGCCGGAAGACTTGCCCGTTCCGCCGCCCGCTGATTGATGATGGCGCGCCGCGTCGGTCATGCGCCTGCTCAAAGCCCTCACCCTTCTTTTGGCCGCGACTAGCGTGATCGCCCTCGTCATCGCGTCGCGCGCGACGCCGCGCCCACTCACGGCCATCTCCGCAGTGCAGCCGGCGATGAACTTCGGCTACGTGCGCATCGAAGGCGTAGTGGCCGCCTATCCCACCCTTTCAGAGCAGGACAAGTTTCTGTCGTTTCGCGTGTGGGACGCCAGCGGAGAACTGCGGGTGACGGCCTATCGCGCGGTGGTGGAACGGCTGCTGGCCGAGCGCCGCATCCCCCTGCCCGGCGACCGCGTCAGCGTCGAAGGCACGCTGCGCATCCGCGACGATGAGCCATCGCTCATCTTAAATGCCGCCGAGGGGTTGAGCATTCAGACCCCTCCGGCCTCGGCGATCCGCCTCGCCGAGCTGAGCACAATGCCGCTCGGCGAGCGCGTGCGAACGACCGGCCAGGTGCGCCGCATCCGCAACGTCGGCGACCGGTTGCGCATCATTTCGCTCCGCGACGGCGATGCCACCGCCGAAGTTGTATCCGCGCTCGAACTATCGGCATTCGTCGCCGCGCCGCCGCTCGGCGTTGGCCAGTGGATTCGCGTCACCGGCGCAGTGGGGGAGTATCGCGGCGCGAAGCAAGTGCTGTCGTCGCATGTGGACATCTTGCAGGGCGACCGGTCGCCCGCAGCCGACCATTTCCGTCCCATCGCCGAACTCGATGAGCGCTTGCTGAGCCGCTGGGTTGGCGTCGAGGGCATGGTGAGCGACCTCCGGCCGTTCAAGCAAGGCATGCGCGTGGACGTGACCGACGCATCCGGGGCTTCGATCGTCGTCGTGATGTTTGATTCGGTGTGGCAGCGCTTGCCCTTCTCGACGACGTTGAGCGTGGGCGACCGGGTTCGCATAGAAGGCGAGCTGGCCAAGTATCGCGGACAGATCGAGCTGCTGCCTGAGCTGCCGGCAGATGTTAGCTTGGCCGACGCCTCGCATGCTTCACGGTGAACCGCTGCTGCCTCAGCGAGTCAGCAGGAGCGCTACTGCGTTGACCTGAGTGCGCACCGCGTGACCCTCGGCGTAGATCTTGATGGCCTCAATCGTCTCCACGTCGGGGAGATACAGGTAGAGATTCTCCGATTCCCAGCGCATGCGCTGGCCCAGCGGCATTTTGACGTGCTTGCGCTGCGGATTAGTTAGGATCGAGTCGGGCAAACTGAGCGCTCCCGGCTGAATTTGGGGCGTGCCGTTGGCGTAGAAGCCTTGAATCCACTCGCGCATGCTCCCTTTCGTGTCGCGCCAGGTGATGGAGACAAAAAGCGGACACTCGCTGCCGACGCTGGCGCACACCGGCAGCTCTTGGAACAAGATGGCGAAGTCCAGCACCAGCCGCAGGTCGCGCCCGCCATTGACCCGCGCATCAAGCGTCTGCAAGATGCCGGTGCGTCCCCATCCCAGTCCCTCGCCCATGCGTTCGAGGATGAGCGCGCGCGTCGCGCCATCCTCGATGACCTTGGCCGCGCCGAGCGGCGCATTCGGCGCGGCGGTCAGCGTTTCCACTTGCCACAGGGGTTGCAGGGCTTCCTGGAATTGGCCGTTGCGAACGAGATTGCGCGGCGGCGGCATCAGGCCGGCAACGCTGGACATCGTCACCGCAGTGCGCTGGCCCGACGACACATTGAGCGACATCTCCCCGCCATGCGTCACGGCCACGGCGCTGCCTTCCGCCACATCCAGCCGGAGCGCGTCGTTGCTGCGCTCGATGACGTATAGGCCGGGCGCGCTGATCAACACGCTGCCGTGGTCGCTTGCGAAGCGCAAGTTGAATTTGCGATTCGGCGCCTGGATGGCGGCTTGGACTCGGCCGCCGACTAGCCGGAAGGCGAATTCATCACCCAGGGCGCTGGCGCTAAAACGCGGAAGCCGCGCCCGCTCGATGCGCAGCCGGGCGTTCGGATACATCTGAATCGTCAACAACGGGCGCGGCGGGGACGAAGCGTTATCCAGCAGGGTGAGTAGGCCGGCGGAGTCGGCGCCCAGCGCGACGAGGCTGCCTTCGCTGATGTCGTATCCGTCCAACGACACGACGCTCGGCGGGTCGCGGTCGGTCTGCGTTGGCCGCCACACGCTCATCTGGCCGGCTTGCAGCTTGACGTTGATGCCGGCTTCGACCGAGGCGGTGTTGTAAAAGGCCAAGGCTGCCGCCGGCACGCCGACGGCCAGCGCGCAACAGGTAAATAACGACGCGAACAGGACGATCCACGCCGTTCGTTCGGGAGAGCGCCTCACAGCAGTCAGAGGTCAGAACTCAGAAGCCAGGGCGACGGCCATTTCTACTCCCAGGCGTGGCGCAGGCTCCAGCGCCAATGCGAGGCCCGCCCGTGATCGGCGCGTTCGATGCGTTCGGCGGCCTCGCGCCCTTGCCGGTGCGCAATCAGCGTGGCCGCGATGGCGGCCACGTCGCCGTGCGCCTGGGACTGCTCCTCGATCTCGAAGCGATCTTCGACGAAACGGGTATCGAACTGGCCGGCCTGGAAGCGCGTCGAGCGGAAGAGTTGTTGATGGAACGGCACATTGGTCTTCACGCCCATGATGCGAAATTCGTTCAGCGCGCGCTTCATGCGCAAGATCGCCTCGGCGCGCGTGTCGCCCCAGCAGATCAGTTTGGCGATCATCGAATCGTAGTACGGCGTGATCTCGTAGCCCTCGTACACGCCGCTTTCGACGCGCACGCCCGGCCCGGTGGGGAAGTTGATGCGCTTGATCAAGCCGGTGCTCGGCATGAAATTGGCGAACGGGTCCTCGGCGTTGATCCGGCACTCGATAGCCCAGCCGGTCATCTTGATGTTCTTTTGCTTGTAGCGCAGCGGCCGCCCGCGCGCGATGCGGATCTGCTCCTTAACGATGTCCACGCCCGTCACGCGTTCGGTGATCGGATGCTCCACTTGCAGGCGCGTGTTCATCTCCATGAAGTAGAAGTTGCCCTGTTTGTCGAGCAGACATTCAATCGTGCCGGCGTTGACGTAGTTCACCGCCTGCGCGGCGCGCACGGCCATTTCGCCCATCTTGGCCCGCAGTTCCGGGTTCATCGCCGGCGATGGGCACTCTTCCACCAGTTTCTGCCGCCGGCGCTGCAGGCTGCATTCGCGCTCGCCTAGGTGGATGATGTTGCCGTGATGATCGCCCAGCAGTTGGAATTCGATGTGCCGGGCGCCCTCGACCAGCTTCTCCAGGTATACCGACCCGTCGCCGAAGGCCGACTCGGCCTCGCGCCGCGCGCTGGCCAGCAACGCCGGCATCTCCTCCAGGCTGTGCACTTCGCGCTGCCCTTTGCCGCCGCCGCCGGCGCTGGCCTTGATCAACAGCGGGAAGCCGATCTGGGGCGCGATGTTCAGCAGCTCCTCATCCGACAGGTTCGCCTCGCCTTCCGTGCCGGGGATGACGGCGACGCCGGCGCGCTGCACCGTCGCGCGCGCCACGGCTTTGTCGCCCATCTTGGCGATGGCGCTCGGCGACGGCCCGATGAAGACGATGCCCTCGTCGGCGCAGGCTTGGGCGAAGTCCTCGCGCTCGGCCAGGAAGCCGTAGCCGGGATGAATCGCGTCGGCCTCGGACTTCTTCGCCACTTCGAGGATTTTGTCAATGCGAAGATACGAATCGCGCGAGGGCGGCGGGCCGATGTGATAAGCCTCGTCGGCAAAGCGCACGTGCAGCGCGTTGCGGTCCACATCGGAATAGACGGCGACTGTGCCAATGCCCAGCTCGTGGCAGGCGCGAATGATGCGCACGGCAATTTCGCCTCGGTTGGCAATCAGAACCTTCTTGAACATGGCGCGCATCTAATGTTAACACCGACTGCGCCGGCGGGCGGACGGGCGGATGCGCGCAGGGGCATGGGCGATGCGATCGGCGATGTGGGCTGCGCAGATCGTCGCTTCGCGGTTTAATAGGCGTCCCATGAAGCTACGAATCGCTGTTCTTCCCGGCGACGGCATCGGGCCGGAGGTGTGCGCCGAAGCCGTCGCCGTGCTCCAGGCGCTTGGCCTTGACCTGGAGCTGCACACCGCCCTGGTTGGGGGATGCGCGATTGACGCGCTGGGCGCAGCGCTGCCCGACGAGGCGTTGCGAATGGCCCGGGACGCCGATGCCGTGCTGTTCGGCGCGGTCGGCATGGCCAAGTTCGATAAAGACCCCACGGCCAAAGTCCGGCCCGAGCAGGCCATCCTCGGCCTGCGCAAGGGCCTGGGATTGTTCGCCAACCTGCGGCCGGTGAAGGCATACGATGCGCTGCTCGACGCCTCGACGCTCAAGCCGGAAGTCATCCGTGGGGTGGATTTGATCATCTTGCGCGAGCTGACCGGCGGGACGTATTTCGGCAAGCCACAGGGCCAATCCGGCGAAGCGCCCCACCGCCAGGCGGTGGACACCACCTTCTACACCGAAGAAGAGGTGCGCCGGCTGATGATCATGGCCTTCGAGCTGGCGCGCGGGCGTAGGAAGAAGGTGACGCAGGCCGACAAGGCCAACGTCATGGCCACCGGCCGGCTGTGGCGCCAGGTGGCGCACGAGGTTCGGGAGGAGTATCCCGACGTCGCATACGAGGATATGTTCGCCGACGCCTGCGCCATGCATCTGCTGCGCAACCCGCGCGCCTTCGACATCATCGCGACCGAGAACCTGTTTGGCGACATCCTCAGCGACGAGGCTTCCATGTTGACCGGCTCGATGGGGATGCTGCCCAGCGCATCCCTCGGCGATGCGCTCAACCGGCATGGCTACCGGCGCGGCCTATACGAGCCGATCCACGGCGCGGCGCACGACATCGCCGGCCAGGGCGTCGCCAACCCGCTGGCGATGATCCTCAGCGCGGCCATGATGCTGCGCTGGTCGTTCGGTCTGCACCGCGAAGCGGAGCGCGTCGAACAGGCGGTGGCGCGCGCGCTGGATGACGGCCTGCGCTGCGGCGACATCAAGCAGCCGGGGACGACCGTGCTCGGCACGCGAGAGATGGGGCAGGCCGTGATCGCCCGACTATGACGCGCGCCAAGCTGGATGACATCCGGCCGCCGATCCATGCCGACGCTCAGCGGGCGTAGAGCCGGTGATAGATCGCATAGCTCGCCGCGAGCGCGCGCACATAGCGCTGGGTCTCGTCAAACGTGATCGCCATGAAGAAGACGTCGGGGTCGCCGGCGCTGCGTTCTTTCCAGCGCAGGGCGTTGCCCGGACCGCCGTTATATGCGGCCAGGGCCGCGTAGAGGTCGCCGTCGAAGAAACGGCGCTGCTTGGCCAGATAGTGGCTGCCGAAGCGCACGCTCACATACGGCTTCTGCAAGTCGGCCGTGGTGTAGTTCGGCGGCCAGCTCAGATCGTTGTGGATCTCGCGGCCCGTGCTGGGGATGACCTGCATCAGGCCGTTGGCTGCTGCGCTCGACACGGCGAACGGCTCGAACAGGCTCTCCTGGCGGATGAGTGAGAAGAGCAGCAGCGGGTCCAGCCCGAATTCCTGGGCGTGCCGTAGCACGAGATCGGCGTAATAGGTCGGGTAGAGCAGCCTGGCGATGAAGTCCGGCAGGGCCGAGGGGGTTTTGGCCGGCGAGAGGCGCATCAGCGTATCGGCGGCGCCGATGGACGAGCGATATAGCCCGATGTCGCGGAAGAACAACGCGAGCTGATACTGCGCCAATGCGTCGCGCCCGAACGCGGCGCGCAAGCCCTCGAACTCCTCGCGCGCTTCCAGCCTGAAGCCCAAGCGCCACAGCTCGCTGCCGCGAATAAACCGCGGGTCGCCGCGCACGTCCTCGCGTAGGTCGCGCACATTGGCCGATGCCTCCAATCCGAGCCAGCCGCGCAGCCACGCCTCTGCCTCCTCCTGTCCCATCGCATCCATGCGGCCGTCCAACGATGGGAACGGCGCGGAGAGCGGTGGCTTATCCGGATCGGCTGCCAGCTCCGCAGCGCGCGCGCCTTCATAGGTGTCGGGCGCTTGTTGCGCCAACGTCTGCAGCGTCTCCATGCCCGCGGTCAAATCGCCCAGCGCAAGCTGCGCTTTGCCCAGCCACAGTCGCCCCAACAGCGCTTGCGGCGCGCGGTCGTACTGGGTCAGGAGCTTCTGAGTCGTTGTTACAGCCTCGGCGTATTGTCCCAGCCGGTAGCGCAGCGCTGCGGCGCGCGCCAACGCCTCCGGCCCTCGTTCGGCGTCGGGTTGCAACGCTTCGGCTGCCTGGTAGGCGCGCGCCGCCTCGGCGATGAGCGCGTCGTTGCGGGCAAAGGTCTGGGCAACATCGAACAGGACGCTTGCGCCGGCCTGCCCGCGTGGGGCGTTGGCGATCAGCCGCTCGAAGGTCGCGCGTGCGTTCGCTGCATCGCCTGCGTTTGCATAGATTTTGGCCTTCTCGCCCAGCGCTATGGCAGTTGCCGGCGCGCCGACCGGGTTGCTGGCAATGGTTTGGTCGAGGTTGCGGAAGGCATCGGCGACGCTGCCCAGTTTGAGGTAGTTCAGCGCGGCCCAGTAGCGCACGTCGTTGGCGCGATCGGGGTAGAGGGTGATCGCCCGGCGGAACGCCTCGCGCGCGGCGACGTGCGAACCGTTGTGATAGCCGATGATGCCGCGTTGCAGTTCGTCCACCGGCCGGCCGGCGTTGATGAGCGCCTGCAGCGCCTGGAAGGCCTGCGGGGTCTTCGGGTAGTTCGCCGTCAGCTCGTTCATCCGCCGGTAGGCGGCCTCGGCCTGGCCGGCCGCCTGCAGCGCCTGCGCCAATTCCCAAAGGATGCGCGCGCGATAGGCCGGCAGTTGCGCGCGGCCGAGGATGACCTCGTATTGCGCAATGGCGGCCTGGAAGTCGCCGCTCAGTTGACTGGCCAGCGCCAGCTTCTCGCGGCGGGCGAATTCTTGGACGACAGTCGGCGCGGCGTCGAGGCCGGCGCGGTAGTGCGGGATCGCTTCGGTCGGTCGGCGCGCGTCCAGGTGTGCGTCGCCCAGCCACACGTGCAGCCAGGGCGAGATGACCGCGCCGGCGGCCAGCGCCGCGGCGTATTGCGCCGAGGCGTTGGCGGCGTCGCCGGACAGGGCGTAGGCGCGCCCGAGCAGGACCTGCGCGCCGGGCAACTCCGCGCCGGGGTCTGCGCCGTTGGCGCTCAAGTCGGCGACGACCGACGAGAGTGTTGCAACTGCGGCGTCCGCCTGGCCGGCGTCCAACTGCCAGCGCCCGATGTTCAGGCGCATGCGCAGCGCGTCTCGGCTGTTCTCGCCGCCCGACGCCGCAACCGCTTGGCGGCCGAGCGCGATCGCCTGCGCATAGTCGCCGATGAAGGCGGCGTAGTGCGCGCCCGTGGTCAACGCGGCGATGTCGGGCGTCGGCTCCGGCGTGGGCAAGGGGGCCGGCGTCGCGGTCGCCGGTGTCGCGCGCGTCGCATAGATCGTCGGCTGGGCCGGCGGCGCAGTGACTGCCGGGGTTACCGGTTCGGCCGGCGCATCGCCGGCGCAAGCAGCGCAAACGAGCGAAGCAAGGAGAGCGATGACGAGGGTAAAGCCGCGCTGCTCAGTGTGCGATTGAGGCGGCATGCGCCGAGCAGTCTAACACGCCGCCACGACCATTCCGCGCCGCGCCGCAGCTTCATCGCCCTGTATCCCTGAGCGACGTAGCCCAGCGCCTCCTCGATAGGCTGATGGGGATGGTCGCCCTGGTCGTAGCGGCGACGGCTAGAGCTTATAGCCAATTTTGCGCAGCAGATCTTTGCGCCAGGCGACGTCCTCAGCGGTTTCGACGCCCCTGGGGCTATAGCCGTCAATCACGCCTAATATGCCGCGCCCCTGCTCGCTCTCCGCCACGATCACCTCGGTTGGGTTGGCCGTGGCGCAGTAGATGCGGCACACCTCCGGCACGGCCTTGATCGCGTTGAGGACGTTGATCGGATAGAAGCCCTCCGCTAGGAAGACGACGAAGGCGTGTCCGGCAGCGATGGCCTGCGCGTTGCGCGTCGCCAGGGCGATCATCGCCTCGTCTGTGCCGCTGCAGCGGATCAGCCGCGCGCCCGACGCTTCGCAGAACGCCAGCCCAAATCGGATGCCGGGCACGGCGGTCGCCATCGCCTCGTGGATGTCCTCGACCGTCTTGATGAAGTGGGATTGGCCGAGGATGAAGTTCACGTTGTCAGGTTTGCCTGTTTTTACGTATGTCCTCTCAGGCTGCTTTAGCGCGGCGCGCCATGCGCCGCCGCTGCGCTGCTATGCGCCTCTGCGGGAAAGCCAGTCTAAAATGCGAGGGGGGCTTTGCCGGCCCACCTCGCGCAATCCGGCGACGGCCACGCGCGCCTTGCGCCGGCGTCACTTCACGACGAGCACGGGGCAATCGGCGCGCTGCGTCACGGCCATGCTCACGCTGCCCAAGAACGCGCCTTGCCAAGTGCCCAGCCCGCGCGAGCCTATCACTACCAGATCGGGTCTGCGCGTTTCGATCAACCCCAGGATCACATCCGTGGCCGATCCCTCGATCAGTTCAGGAACCACTTCTTTCACGCCTAGCTCACGCAGGCGGTTGGCTACGCCCTCCACCAGCTTTGTGCCGCCTTCCAGCACGCGCTCCACGGCTTGGCTGTAATTCGGTTCGCCCAGGAACATCGGCACGGGGGCGTAGGCGTGCACGACCGTGAGCTTGGCGTCGTAACGCACGGCGAGCGAAGCCGCCATATCAGCGGCGCGCTCGGCAGCCGCCGACCCGTCTGTCGCTAATAGGATATGCTTGATCATGATGGTTCATCCTCGCTGTAAGTTGATGTCAACTGCAGCGGCCACGTCACGATGGGCCGCCCGTACACTCAACGAATTATCATCATCGTGCTAGAATCGCGTTAATCGGGCCGCCGCGCCGACTGACGATGCGAGTGGAATAGACCACATGGAGGCGCGGCGTGTGTGCCAAGCCGATCGTCTGGGCAGGAGGCAATCGAGGTGAGCAGCCTCATTGCCTCCTTTTTTGGCATCTGTACGGCGCGGAAGTTGCGGAGCGCTGTGATTCCATGAGCAATAGCGACCATCGGCGCACCAGCCGATGATCGGGGCATTCGCAGGGAGATACGACGGGATGAATGACTTTCTTATTCGCGGCACGCTGGCCGATGTTGACCCGGACGTGGCCGAGCTAATCGGGCATGAGCACGCGCGCCAGCTCGACAAGCTGATCATGATCGCCAGCGAGTCGTATGTGCCGGCGGCCGTGCGCGAGGCCGAGGGTTCGGTCTTCCAGAACATCTATGCCGAGGGCTATCCTCATGCCGACATGCACGGCATGAGCGAGGCCGAGATCCTGGACTATGAGTCGCAACTGGCGTTCTACCGGCGGAACGGCGACCGGCGTTACTACAAAGGCGTCGAGTATTGCAACTTGATCGAGGCGTTGGCGCAGCGGCGCGGCGCGGAGGTGTTTTGTCCGCCCGGCATGACGCCGGAGCAGTTGTTCGTCAACGTGCAACCCTTGAGCGGCGCCGTGGCCAACGCGGCCATCTACGAAGCGCTGGTGCAGCCCGGCGACACGGTGATGACGCTCGACCTGTTGCACGGCGGCCATCTCTCGCACGGCAGCCCGGTCAACGTCACCGGCCATCGCCAGCGCATCGTGCACTATCGCGTGAACGAAGAGACCGAGCTGCTCGACTACGAGGAAATCTACGAGCTGGCCCAGCGCGAGAAACCGAAGATGATCATCGCCGGCTACACCTCGTATCCGTGGGCGCCCGACTTCCAAAAGTTCCGCGCCATCGCCGATTCAGTTGGCGCTTACTTGTTGGCCGACATCGCGCACACCGCCGGCATGGCCGCCGCCGGCGTCTATCCTAACCCGGTCGGCATCGCGCACGTCACGTCGTTCACCACTCACAAGACGATGATGGGGCCGCGCGGCGCGGTCATCATCACGACCGACCCAGAGCTGGCCAAGCGCATAGACCGCGCGGTGTTCCCCGGCCTGCAGGGCGGCCCCAACGTCAACAAGATCGCCGGCATGGCCGTCATGTTCAAACTGGCGAAGACGCCGCAGTTCAAAGCGCTGCAGCAACAGATCGCCAGGAATGCCGTCGCGCTCAGCGATGGCCTCAAGGCGAACGGCCTGCGCGTGGTGCATGGCGGCACCAACACGCACATGGTCTTATTGGACTGCAAGTCCATCGCGCAGCAAGACGGCGTGCCGCTGATGGGCAACGTGGCATCGCGCATCCTCGACCTGATCGGCATCGTGTGCAACCGCAATACCATCCCCGGCGACAAAGACGCCGGCCGGCCGAGCGCGCTGCGCTTCGGCACGCCGTGGGTCACCCAGCGCGGCCTGAGGGAAGACGACATGCGGGAGATCGCCGACGTGATCGCGCGGGTGCTGAAGACGGCCAAGCCATACACCGTCCCATCTAAGAAGTCGGTAACCTACACCGCGCGGGTGGACTTCGACGCGCTGATGGAAGGCGTGTCGCGCATCGGCGCGCTCGTCGCCAAGGCCGGCCGGGATTTCGACCTGCCGCGCGAGGGGTATCCGTTCGTGTGGTATGCGACCAATGGGCGAGCGCCGGGGGGCGAGGATCGAGAGTCGGCAAGGCCAATCACGGTATGCGGCGCGCAGGCGGCGGCATTCTTGAGCGTCGTCTTGGGCGCGGATGTGAGCGCGCTGGGCGACGGCGCCGAAGTGACCGTGCTCGGGCGCAACCGCGCGTCCCTGTGCGCGGCGACGTTGACCCGCGTAGATGGTGGCTACGCGCTTAATGTGCCCGCGGACAAAGCGTCCCACGTTGCCCAATGGCTGCGCGCGCTCTCCGACGGCTACGCGATCTTCGACGAGGCCGATGTTGGCATCCACATCCCTGGGCCGGTGATAGTACGGCTATGAACTGTTCATGGGTGGACGAAGGCAATGCCTTTGCCCACCCTAGCTACGGTCATGACAAACCTCAAACGCACCGCGCTGTTCGAGACGCACAGGCAACTGGGCGCGCGCATGGCGCCTTTCGGCGGATGGGAGATGCCGCTGTGGTATGCCTCGGCGCGTGAGGAGCACTTAGCCGTGCGCACTGCTGCCGGCCTGTTCGACGTGAGCCACATGGGCGTGCTGGACGCGTGCGGTCCGGATGCCTGCGCCTTCCTTGACCGTGTCGGCGCCAACGACGTGAGCAAGCTGGCCGTCGGTCGCTCGCACTACAGCTATCTGCTCGACGAGCGCGGCGATGTGGTGGATGACATCATGGTCTATCGCGTCGAGCCGGAACGCTATATGATCGTCGTCAACGCGGCGAACAACG
Organism: Thermoflexales bacterium; assembly: GCA_046299515.1. Lineage (GTDB taxonomy): Bacteria > Chloroflexota > Anaerolineae > J036 > Brachytrichaceae > JAAFGM01. The sequence continues at coordinate 15,967 of JBKBID010000056.1, forward strand.
ACAAGGACTGGGACTGGCTGCGCGCGCATGCGGGTCGCTTTCGCTGCGCGCTGCGCGACCTGCGCGATCCGGCCGCCGGCGCCGATCGGCGCGTGGACCTTGCCCTGCAAGGCCCCAGGTCGCTGGAGATTTTGCAGCGCCTCGTGCGCGATGCCCAATCATCAACGCTCGCCGAACTCCCCTACACCGGCGTGATGCGCGCCTCGCTTGCCGGCCACGACGTCTTCATCTCGCGCACCGGCTACACGGGCGAGCGCATCGCCTATGAGATCTTCGTGCATCCGGATGAGTCGGTCGCGCTGTGGCATGCGCTGCTGGACGCCGGCCGCGACCTGGGCTTGAAGCCGTGCGGCCTAGCCGCGCGCGATAGTTTGCGCATCGAGGCCGGCTTGCCGCTCTACGGACACGAGTTGGCCGGGCCGCTCAACCTGGCGCCTTATCACATCGGCTTCGATAACTTCGTGAAGGCCGGCAAGGCGGCGGACTTCATCGGCAAAGCGGCCTATCTGGAGCGCGCCGCGCGCAATACTGCGAAGATGATCCGCTTTCGGATGAACGAGAAGGGCGTGCGGCCAAGCAAGCTGGGTGATCCGGTGCTCGACAAACGCGGGCGCGTGATCGGCACGGTGACCTCCTGCGCGCCGGACGGGGAAGGCTACCTGCTGGGCATGGCGCTGGTCGAGCAAACTGCCGGCGTCGAGGAGGGCAGCGCCATCTACATCATCGCGCTGCCGGAACGGATGCCGGAGCCGCTTAAGCCGTTCGCGCCGGTGGGCAGCCGCGCCCTGATGCCTGAGCCGTCAACTGTGCTCTCTCGTTTCCTCGGCCGTAAAGCGTGAAGCGGACCAAAAACGAAAGCGCCCCCAGCCGAAAGCCGCCGGAGGCGCGGATGGAAAGTCGCACCAGCGTAGCCCCGCGCTGGTCACTTGTTGGGCATGCGCGGCTCGAAGGAGAGGTATGGCGTGCTTGGCTCTTGGTTCGGCGCGACGAACTCCGGCGACTCTTCGCCCTTCGGCCCAAGTTCACGGATAAAGCGATAGGCAGCGCGCAGATCAGACTGGTTAATGGTGCGGTAGTTCATCCAAGGCATGGGCGGACGCCCGTCGCGCGTGCGAAACATCTCAACCCACTGATCCTCGTTTACCTTCTGCACGAACAAGCGGAGGTTCGTAGCGTAGGTTGTGCCCCATGGGCCGCGATAACCGATCTTGCCGCCGGTTAGCCAATCACTCTCAGCCATCTGTCCCCCCGATTGTTCCCAGCCAGGGGTGTGACAGTCGTTGCAGCCGCCGACGAGTATAAAGTAGCGGCCTGCCTCATAGGCAGATGGAGCTTGGATGCGCACCTCGGTTGACGCGGGCGCAGCCGGTCTCGCGTTGGCCACCGGCGAGCAGGCGGCAAGTGCGGCGCTGAACAAGGCAAGACAGCTCAAAAGGTTGCTTCGGCGAGTCAAGGGCTTACGGGTGAACATGTTTCTTCCCTTCCTCCTCTCACAAGATTCACTTCACAAGATTCACTCGGATGCTCCAGACTGTGTCCGGAGAAATTCCCCTCGGTATGAAAGCGCAGGGTTCACCCCTTGTCTCTTTGCCTTGACAAAGCAGCGTGTTAAACCGCCGTGTTCCGCCTCCGGCCGGACACGAGAACGTCAACGATGTTTCGTATTC
>JBKBID010000057.1:0-17539 GCA_046299515.1 Thermoflexales bacterium
GGCCGTCTCCGGCAGCACCAACTTGCCGCCGGCAAACGTCACCTCTTCTTCCTCCATCGGCTCAACCACGACGCGGTCGGCCAAAGGGCGAATGTTGAGTTTCGTCATAACTGAGTCTTTCTTCGCCATTGCTTTTCCTCCGGAAATTTGACTGGCTAGCAGTCTGCTACGAGAGTGTTAGACGGTTGTTAGTTTTTAGCACTCAAGCCTTAGTAGTGCTAACCTTTAATGGCAATGTTAGCACACTCATCCTGAGAGTGTCAAGGGCAGCGCGGCTGCTGCCTGCGATAGGCTGTCAACAGCGTAAGCGGCAATTCGGCATTACAAGCATCGCTTCGGTTGCCAGGTCGGAGAGCGCCGAGTCATTGCCCTCGTAGTAGTCCGCTTGCGGCGTCGTTTAATTTTGAAAGCCGTATTGGGGTAATAGCGGCGGAATTCCCGCGCACGGCGATAATAGCGCCATGTCCATCGCGCGCAGGCGAATCCTCATCCTGACCGCCGATGCGGGCTTCGGCCATCGCAGCGCGGCCAACGCGATCGCCGACGCGCTGCACGAACTTGCCGGCGACCAAGCGCAAGCCGACGTGGTCAATGCGCTCGAACACCCGCGCGTGCCCCGCCTGCTGCGCGATAGCCAAACCGACTACGACCGGCTGGTTAATCAAGCGCCGGAGCTTTACCAGCTCGGCTACCTCGCCACCGACCAGCCGATTACCAGCCTGATCTTCGAGAGCGCGGTCATTCTGATGCTGTATGAGGCGCTGCGCGACACGCTCAACACCTACGACCCGGAAGCCATCGTCAACACCTGGCCGCTCTACCAGGCGCCGTTGAGCGCGCTGTTCCGGCTGAACGGCCGCAGCGCTGCGCTGATCACCGTCGTCACCGATTTGGTGAGCGTGCATCGCGTGTGGTTCAACAACGTGAGCGACCAGATCGTGGTGCCGACGCAGGAAGCGTATGACTTGGCCGTGAAGTCCGGCGTGCGCGACGACAAAATCCGCTTGATCGGCGTCCCGGTCAGCCCGGCGCTGAGCAAGGATGAAGGCCCGAAGGATGCGCTGCGCGCCCGACTCGGCTGGCGGCCCGACCTCACCACAATCCTGGCCATCGGCAGCGCGCGCACGCCAGGACTAGGCGAGATGTTGCGCGGCCTAAACCATTCCGGTTTGCCGATCCAACTCGTCGTCAGCGCCGGCGGCGATGACGAGCTGGATCACGCCTTGCGCGCGACCGAGTGGCATGTTCCGGCGCACCTCTACCGCTTCGTGGACCAAATGCCCACCTTTATGCACGCCGCCGATGCGATCATCTGCAAGGCTGGCGGACTGATCACGACCGAGTCGCTCGCCTGCGGCTTGCCCATCATCTTCATCGAGGCGCTGCCCGGCCAGGAGGAGGGCAATGCGCGCTATGTGCTCGAAGGCGGAGCCGGCGTGATGGCGGAATCGCCGCTGGATGTCCTCGAACACGTCTGCCACTGGTTGCAGGCGGAGGGCAAGGAGCTGGCCGCGTTCGCAGCGCGCGCGCGTCGGCTCGGCAATCCCAGGGCGGCTTATGAGGTCGCGCAGATGGCGCTCACGGCTGCCGAGTTCAGCGCGCGCCGGCGCGAGGAGGGAGCGCCCGACTCGGATACGATGTCGCCACAGGAGCTGCGCGCGATGCTGAAGCGGTTTGGCATCGCCTCGCGCAGCGAAACCGACGCCGGCGGCCACTATGAGTAGATGCAAGTCGCCTTCGCCACGCGAAGCGCCGGACAGTTGTCCAACCGAAACGCGCGCTATTCATCCTCTTATCCTGCGCCGCTAACATCCATCTGCTCATGACCGAGACATCCCATCACATCCTCGTCGTCGAGGACGACCGCGCCATCTCGCGCAGCCTGGAATTTGCCCTGCAACAGGAAGGCTTCGCCGTCACCGTGGTCGAGACCGGCGAGGCGGCGCTGGAAATTGCGCGCAAGCAAATCATTCACCTGATCCTGTTGGACGCGCGGCTGCCGGGCATGAGCGGCTTCGACGTGTGCCGGCAACTGCGCGCCGAGGGCAAACGCCAACCCATCCTCATGGTCACCGCGCGCGACGAGGAGGTAGACAAGGTGCTCGGCCTGGAATTGGGCGCCGACGATTACATCGTCAAGCCGTTCAGCCTGCGTGAGCTGATCTCGCGCGTGCGCGCCGCCCTGCGCCGCACATACGGCGAGCTGGCCGCCAACGATGCGGACGCCGCAGAAATCATCTTCGGCAACATCAAAGTGGACTTGGCGCGCCTGGTCGTCGAACGCGACGGCAAGACCATCCCCCTCACGCCGACCGAATTCAAGCTGCTACGCCATCTGATCACGCACCCGCGCCGGCCGTTCAGCCGCAGCGCGCTGATCGAAGCGGTATGGGGTTACAGCGGCGACATCGGCGACGAGCGCACCGTGGACGTGCACATCCGTCACCTGCGCGAGAAGCTGGAGGACGACCCCGCCCAGCCGCGCTGGCTGGTGACGATGCGCGGCGTCGGCTACAAGTTCGAGCCGTAAACGGCCGCTCGCTATCCGGCGCGTGTTGCCAAACCTTAACCGAATGCGCCGACGTGCCGCAAACATTCATCCCTAGAATCTCGCCTGGAAGCCAACCAAAAAGAAACAGGAGATGAGCAATATGGCAAAACGCACAATGCGATTGGCAAGCCTGATCGCTGCTCTGGCCGTCGCCTTGGCGGGCGCTGTGACGACCTCGAACATCGCCGCAGCCCAAACGCCGGCTGCCGTTGTGACGCAGGCCGAGGATGAGAAAGGGGTGCTGATCGTCGCCGTGCAACGCGGCGGCCCGGCGGCAAAGGCCGGCATCCGACGCGGCGACATCATCCTCAAAGTGAACGACGTTGAGGTGAACGATGCGCAGGCGCTGCGCGACGCGCTGGCCGGCCGCAAGCCAGGCGAAACGGCGCAAATCCGCGTCGCCCGCGGCGACCGCGAGCTGACCTTTCAGGTCACCCTGGGCGAAGCCGATGGCCGCCCCATCCTGGGCGTGACGCCCTTCCAAGATCCCCCGCCGTGGGTCGAAGCCAGGCCAGCCCCGCCCGACCGCGCGCCCAGACCGATGCCGCCTGCCCCGGAGGAATTGCGCAAGCGCTTGGAGGAGCAGCTATCGCGCTTTTCGTCACAGGCGCGCGTCACCGAGGTGATCGCCAACAGCCCGGCAGCCAAGGCCGGCCTGCGGCGCGGCGACATCATCATCGCCGTGAACGAGACCCGGCTGGACGCGCAGAACTCGCTGGCCGACGTGATCGCCCGCTTCAAGCCCGGCGACGCCGTGACGCTCACCCTCCGGCGCGACGATGCCGAGAGAGCGTTGAAGGTGACGCTGGGCGAGAACCCAGAGAAGAAAGGCGCAGCCTTCCTCGGCATTCGCTACGCGCCGGCCTTCGACGCGATGGGACGCCTCCCACCCGTCCTGCCACGCGACGGCGCACCGGCGCCTGAAAGCTGGGCCGCCGTGACGATCAACAACGTCGTGGCCGGCAGCCCGGCGGACAAGGCCGGCCTGAAGCAGGGCGACATGATCCTCGCGGCCAACGACAAGCCGATCAAGTCGCCGCAAGACCTGGTCGAGCTGGTGCGCAACAGCAAACCCGGCGACCGCGTCACGCTGAGCGTGCAGCGCCAGGGAGAAGATAAGCCGGTCGAGATCGCCGTAACGCTGGGCGAGAACCCGGACAAGGCCGGCGCCGCCTACATGGGCGTGTCGCTTGGGCAGTTCCTCCGCTTCGAGCGCATCCTGCCCGGTGACGAAGGGAACGGCGCGCAAGGGTTCGAGATCATCCCCGGCTTCCGCCTGCCGTTCAACTTTGACGATCTGCCGTTGCCGCCGTTGCTGCCGCCGCAGGCCCCGGACGCGACCGGGCGCGGCGCATAGCCTGGGCATCTCGCCTGCGCTCACCTATGATTCATTCCACGGGCTGCGGCAACATGCGGCAGCCCGTGACGCCTTCCTAGTTCGCACAGTGGAGGGATAACCCGATGCGGGCGCTTTCGATTCGTCGGCGGTTAGTGTTGAGCTACGCGCTGCTGGCCGTGCTCACGGTGAGCGTAGTGGGCGCGCTGGCGCTCGGGCTGATCCGCAGCAACCTGGCGCAGCGCGAGACCGAGCTGCTGACGATGAACGCGCGAGCCATCGCGCGCCAAGCGGCGCGTTCGATCCAGCCCGTGTCCGACCTGTATCGCTTGCAACAACTGGCCGACATGGCGGCCTTCCTCGGCAACGTGCAAGTGCGCATCTTGGACGCCGGCGGCAACCTTCTGGTAGATTCCGGCCCGCGCGGCGCGGCGGATCGCCTGATGTGGATCGCCCCACCCAGTCGCCCCGAATTCATCGGCGCCGGTGGGCCGCCGCCCTGGATCATCGCCGGCTTGTTCTCGCGCCGGATGACCTATCCCGAATTCGAGGCGCGCCTGCTCCAGGCGCTGGGCCTGAGCGAAGCGTCGCCGAACGCGCCGATCATGGTCGTCGAGCGACTGCCCGGCCCCTACGGCGATCAATTCGTCTTCTCCGAGCTGCGCAAACAGGCCGATTCACCGCCGACGCAACCGGCAGCGCCGGCGCTCGACGACGCGATGCGCGCGCAGGTGCGCGTGCCGGTCGAGCTGGGCAGCGCAATCATCGGCTACGTCGAGCTGAGCAGCGCTTCGGCGCTCAACACGGCAACGCTGCAAACGGCGCAACGCGCTTTCATGCTCGCCGCGCTGGGCGCGACGCTGCTGGCCGTGCTGGCCGGCCTGTGGGTCAGTCGCGGCTTATCGGCGCCGTTGCTCGACCTGACCGCGGCCGCCGCGCGCATGGCGCAGGGCGACCTATCGGCCCGCGCGCCGACGCGCGCCAAGGGCCGACCGCGCGATGAGATCGAACAACTGGCCGGCCGCTTCAACGACATGGCGGCCAAGCTGGAATCCAGCTTCCAAGCGCTCTCGGCGGAACGCGACGCCCTGCGTCGCTTCATCGCCGATGCGTCGCACGAGCTGCGCACGCCGATCACCGCGCTGAAGATGGCCAACGAGTTGCTACAAGGCCCGGCCGGCGACGACCCGACCATCCGCGCGGAGTTTCTGACGCAAAATGCGACGCAGCTTGCCCGCCTGGAGTGGATCACGCGCAACCTGCTCGACCTGTCTCGCCTGGACGCCGGCATCGCACAGCTTGAGCTTGCCGAGCACGACGTCGCGGAGTTGCTCGCGTCGGCGGCCCGGCCGTTCGCGCAGGCGGCTGAGCAGAAAGGGATCCGCCTCGTCGTGCATCCCACGCCGCTCGTCGTCCGCTGCGATCGCGCGCGCATCGAGATCGCCCTGTCGAATTTAATCGAGAACGCGCTCAAGTTCACGCCGGCCGGCGGGCGCGTAGAGGTGTGCGCGGAGGTCGCGGGCAGCCACGCGCGCTTGCTGGTGCGCGACACCGGCATCGGCGTCGCGCCAGAGGATCGGCCGCACGTCTTCGAGCGCTTCTATCGCGGCAAGAACCATCGCGCCGAGGGCAGCGGCCTCGGCCTGGCCATTGTCAAGAGCATCGCCCAGGCGCACGGCGGCGCGGCGTTCGTCGAGAGCGCACCCAGCGGGGGCAGCACGTTCGGCATCGCCCTGCCGATGAATGCCGGTTAGAGACGATGCCCGCGGCGACGTCTATCTCGACCGCGCAGGCGTCGGCGAGTCTCGCAGGGCGAGTCGAATCGGCCCCTTGGCCGAACGGCCGTCCACCACTCTGCCGCGCTGCAAGATGACGATTTGGCCGGCGTCGGCCAGATCGAGCGCGGCCTGGCGCGCGGCCGGCATGTGCCTGCGCCAATCGTCCGGCGCATAGGCGCGCGCCGCCTCGGAGGGGCAGATCGTCTTACCTGGCCCGCGCGCCCGAAGCAGTCGCAGGATGATGGCAGTCAGCTCGGATTGGGCGCAGGCTATGCCTTCGCCCACCCTTGCAGGCCTCTGCTCAACATCATCATAGTGAGCCTTTACTCGCGTCGAAGCCGGCTTAGCCATCACTGACGTGATTTAACCCGCTGGTGAAAATCGCGATCCACCGGCCGGGATCCGACTCGGTCAACACGACGACCTCGCGCACCCACTTCACCCACACGAAGCCGCGCCGTCCGGGCGCCACCAGCCGCAGCGGAGCGCCATGCCAATGTTCGAGCGGCGCGTCTTCGTAGTGCGTGGCCAGCAGCGCTTCGCGCGCCTCGGCCAAGGGCAAGCTCCAGCGGTAGCCGGTGACCGACACAAAACTGACGAAGCGCGCTTCTGGGCGTAGGCCGGCGCGGTCGAGCAAGTCCCCCACGCGCGCGCCGCGCCAATCCTGCGTGCTGTGCCAGCCGCCGGTGCAGTCGAGCGTCGCGCGCAGGGTCGTAATCTGCCGCTCTTGGAGCAGGTCGCTCAACCGCAGGATGAGCGGGCGCTCCACGGCGCCGCGCACCCGCAAGCGCCACGTTGTCACATCCACCGGCGTCGGACGGTCGAACATCCAATTGGTGACCGGCATGGCCGGGCCGGTGTCATCGCCCGCGCTGCGCGAGCCGGTGAAGCGGCGGCGCGCGCCGGGCAGCTTGAGCGCGTCGTTAATGGCGCGCTGCGCCGGAAGCGCCAGCGCGCCCAGGCCGAGCATGCCCAGCCAGCGCAGCGCATCGCGTCGGCCCGGCAAGTCGCGCCGCATTGGCCGCCTGAAGCGTAGGACGACGTGACAGCCAAGCGACAGCATCAGCGCAATGCCGAAGACGATGTGCAAGTGCATGCCGTTCGGGTAGCCGGCCGGCGCTTGCGCGTGCGTCCAGAAGACCCCGCTGAAGACCGAGCCGACGGCGGCCATCGCGGTCAGGATGGAGAGCGGCGTCTTCCAATCCCAGGCGCCGGCGCGCGTCACGCGCGGCCGCACGCGGCGGAACTTCCACGCCAACGGGATGAGGATCGCAAGCCCGGCAACGGCGTGGACGGCGATGACCGGCGCCGCCTGCGCGTCGAGCAACACCCACGCGCCGAAGCCGCTGCCGGCGGCAAACGTCGCCAGCGCGAACAACGTCCAATCCACCAGGCGTGGGCGCATGACGCCATGCTAGCGAGACGTGATGAGAGGGAACTGAAACAGCGGACATCGCGCGCAGCTTGGCCGATCCTGCCGTAGAATCTGCGCATCATGTTCACCTGTTCGGCCTGGCGCGGGCCGGTCGCGCTCTGCCTGCTCGTGTGGCTCGCCGGCTGCGCAGTAGCGCCGCCGCCGCGCCCCTCCCGCACCCCCGCTGCAACGCCTCCGGTTGCGACCGGCGCGTCCGCCGAGTCCAAAGTCGAGATCGCCTTCCAGATCAGCGGCGGCATCGGCGGTGTGACGCAATCATGGATCATCCGTGGCGACGGCAGCGTAGTGGATCATGACGGCAAGGCGTATGCCCTGCCGCCGGCGCAGGTGGCGCAGTTGCTGGGCGAGATCACGGCCGCCGGATTCTTCGACCTGAATGAAACCTACGAGGACATCGCGTGCGCGGACTGCTTCGCTTATTCGATCTCGGTCAACGACGGCCGACGGGCGAAGCGCGTCAAGATGCTGGACGGCGGCCAACTGCCGGAGCAGGCGCGGCGCGTCGTCGGCGCGCTCCGCGAGTTTGTCTCGGCGCTCGAACCGTAAACCTGGTCAATACTGCACGACCGCGAATGTCGCCGCGATGACCCAGGCAAACACCGCCGCGTTGAGGAAGGCCGCGATCCACGGCCGGCCCGCCATGCCGAATAGCCAGTGCGAATAGAGGCCATGCCACAGGAACAGCACGGCGATCACCGGCACGAGCAAAAGCAAGAAGCCCGGCGCGCCGAACAGGCCGACCGAGGCGATCAGGCTGACGATGACGATCAGTTTGGTCAGCGCGTAGAGGCCGGCGCGGGCGGGGCGCGATGCGCGGGCGACCATCCACTCGTCGGCCAAGAAGAAGACGAAGAAACAAGCAAACAACACTCCGGCGACCCAGGCGCGATCCCCTACCAGCGCGAAGTTGTTCCACGTGAGATGCGCGGTTAGCCCAAACGTGACGAGCGCATAGGCCGTCAGCGCGAGGGGCGCCAGGACGGGCTTGAGCGCGAAATCGGACGCCGCGGCGTTGACGATGCCGAGCGGCGTCGGCGCGGCGCGTTCGCCTGGCTCGGCGGTCGCGCGCTGAGCCGCCAGCGCCCGGCGCCGCCGGAGCGCAAGATACGCGCCGCCGACGATCAGCCCGCAGATCAGGAAGTAGATGCCCACGTAGTTGCCGACCGTGAGGGGCATCCAGCGATAGAGCGCGCCGCCGAATTGCAACAGGACCGGCGCGACGACCGCCGCAGCGAGGGCGCTGAGGATGACAAACCGGCCGGATACTGCGCCGCGCGCCGTGATTGCGTTCGCCGCGCGACCGCGCAGCAACGTCGCCGCAAGCGGTTGAAAACCGACGACCGCCGCCAGATAGAGCAACAGCACCCAGCCGATGCGCGAATCGGCCTCGACCGGACGATCCGGCGCGCCGACGGCGAACGCCTGATCGAGCCAGCGCACCATCTCGCGATAGACATCGTGGCTGAAGAGGATGCTGATGTGCTCCACGCCGGGCGCGTAGACCAGCCGACGCGCCGTGCCGTCGGCGAAGCTGCCGTAGGTGACGCCGGGCGCGCCGTCCGGATAGGCGGCGGTCAGGGCGGCCGTGCTGCCCTGGATGAAACCGGCGAACTCGTTGGCGCCGACCAGGATCAGGAAGTTGCGCGGACGGCCGGGGTCGTTGGGCAATTGACGACCGAAGTTGCCCAACGACAGCGCAATCGTGACCGGCACATCGCCGTGCGCGCTGCCGTAGCGTGAGACGGCGCTCGCGCCCATCGAGTGGCCCAGGATCGCCACGCGCTCAGGGTCAACAAACGGCTGCGCGCGCAGGTGCGCCAGCGCCGTCGCGATGTTCGCGGCGAGCTTCTGATATTGCGCATCGCCGACGAACGAATCCGGCAGGCGATCCAGGCTGGCGCCATGGCCGGCGAAGTCAATCAGCGCCGCGACGTAGCCGTTCTTCGCCAGCGTGTAGCCGAAACCATACATCAACTGGCGGTTGCCGCTAAAGCCGTGCACGACCAGGACGGCGGGGAGTTTTGAGTTTTGAGCGCCCACCGTCGAATCGGCAGGCCGGAAGAGCGTCATCGGCACGCCGTCTATGTCATACGCCTGACGCACTATGCCGCGGTCGGCCTGGGCTAGGCTAAAAATCGCAAGGGCCGCCAACACAACGGCGACTACTGCTGGGATGAGCGGTCGAGCGGCGCGAGACATGCGCGGCAGTATATGCGCGCGCATGAGCGAGGGATGAGCAGATGCTCATGGATAATCAGCGCTCATGAAAGGCTGGACAAAGCTGCTGCTCGACATCGTGATGGGGGCTGTCATCCCCATCCTCATCCTGAACAACCTCACCAGGTTGCTCGGCGCGCCGATAGCCTACGTGATCGCCGCGCTGGTGCCGGTCGCCTACGTGCTGGCCGACACTTTCCTCATCAGCCGGCGCTTCAACGCTATCACGACCTACGTCGCACTCACGGCGATCATGAACGGCATGCTGGCGTTTTGGTTCGTGGATGGCTGGCGCTACGCGCTGAAGGACACCGCCGGCCTGATCGTCGCCGTAGCCCTATTCTTCGGTTCGCTCGCCATCGGCAAGCCAATGTTCCAGTTCTTCATCGCGCAAGTCTTACAGCCCGACACGCCGAAGAAGAACAGCGCATGGCGCGCGCTGGTCGCCAAACCAGAAGTGAAACGCGGCCTGATCACCGCGACGGCGCTGATCGGCGCGATGAACGCAGCGCTCGGCGTCGCCAACTTCCTGCTCAACGTGAACATCGTGACCGCGCCGTTCGGCACGGATACGTTCAACGGTCAGGTGGCGGAGGTGAACGCGATCACGCGCATCGCCTTCACGCTGGCGTCGTTTGCCGCATTCGCCGTGGCGTTCTATTTGGCCTACCGCGCGCTGTTCCAGGTGTTGCCCAGCGAGGAAGGCAAAAGCCAGTTCGAGAGCGAGTTTTGGGACTTGGTGCGCATCTGGGAGCAGCGAGCCGACGCGCAAACCGCCGGCGCGGCTGCGGAATGAAAGGGGGTTGCGGCCGCGTCGCAGCGCGCGGATTCAGTCCAAACCGCCCCGGCGCTTCCACGCTTCCAGCAGCGCATACACATCCGCCGAGTTGCTGATGTGATGGCCATCGCTCTGCTCGATGCAAGGGTGCAGGATAAAAGCGTGCGTTTGTTGGCCGCCCAACCCGCCATGCGATCCGATCAGCTCCTCGAAGGCGGCGACGCTGCCATCGGCGTAGAGCGCGCTGTTCAAGATCAGGTCGCCGGAGCTTTCAAACCGGGCCAGCCGCAGCAACTGCTCCGCGCGACGGTGCGGGTCGCCGTCCGCGAAGGGCGCTAACGGATCCTCGCCGGTCACGACGCCGATGCTGAGGTCGCGCGCGCCGCGCTTGCCCAACACCAACACGTGCCCATCATCGTTGGCCGCGACGACAAAGCCGATGCCTTCGTGCCGGATCAGCGCGTCCACCAGGCCGGGATGCTCGGCCTCGATAGCCCGCAGCGAGACGCGATGCGCGCCGACCGAGTTGAAGTAGATGTGAGCGAGGTTGCCCGATGCGCAGACGATGATGTCGTCCCCGCCCTGAATGCCCGGCTGTTGTCGGCGCTTCTCCACGCCTTCGAGCGTGCGGGCCGTCGCGCGCATCACCGCCCGGCGAATGCGCCGACCTTCCTGCAACTTGAGATGCTGGCTGGCCGCGTTCAGCTCGGCGACCAGGGCTTGCACGAAGGAGTGGCCGGCTTCGGTCGCCTGCTCTTCGCCCACGCGCACGTCGGCGCGCGTCAGGTCGTCAATCAGCCGGCGCAGCGTCTTGCCGTAGCGCTGCCGAAAGGTCGCGCCGGCCGATTGGCCATGGTCCGACAGGATGATCAAGTCGTAGTCGAAAGGCGCGAAGTAGCGAATGGTTTGTTGGATGTGCCGGATGTGCCGGTCGAACCCGCGCAAGGTGTTCATCGCGTCCGGCGAGTCGGGGCCGGCGTGATGCGCCACTTCGTCGTAGCCGATGAACGACATGTAGATCACCGGCGCGCCGCGGATGATCTCGTGCATCGTCGCATAGACGGCCAGATCGCGCAGGAACACGTTGGTAATGACGCGCAGGCCGGTGTAGGGGCTGGGGAAACGATGGTCGAGCCGCGGCCGGATGCCGCGAATCTGCTGGCGGAGCGCCTGATAAATCTCGATGCACAAGTCCACGACGCACAGCGCCAACGTGCGGCCGAAGGTGTATGGGTTGAGCCAGAATAAGGCGAGCGCGTCCAGCGCGCGCTCGGTCTGCAGCTTGCTGTTGCGCGAGATGGTGCTGAGCGTGAGCAATGAGCGCGCCGCATCGCCGTTGACCAGGTTGTTGATGGATGCGCCTCGGCGCAACAACCCGCGCCCGTTGCTGTGGCGCGCGTTGAGGAAATGGGCGTCGTCCGGGTTGTTCGACACCCGCATCCTGCGCCGGCGCTTGTCGTACCAGCGGAAGGCCGGAATGTCCTCGTTGTCGCCATACATGATGCCGACCTGCGACGACGAGGTTTGCGAGGGCAACCCGCAGTCGAACCGCATCAAGCAGTGGCCGGCCCTGAGCAAGTCGCGCGCGGCCGGCATCAACCCACGGGCAACCGCCGCTCGCATGCGCTCATAAGAGAGGCCATCAATCTCCAGCAGCACCATGCCGCGACGGCCGGCGTCTTTGGGCTGATCGAGTCGAGCGCCGGTCCCGCGCACGGCATGAATGACGAACCGCAGATAGGTGTAATCATCGTCCAGGGCGATCAGCCCGCCGGCGACGGCGTTTGCGAGCGAAAGGAAGAGCGCGCTGGGGACGATGTTCAGCGGCGTCGCGCCGACGCGCGCGCCGAGCAAGAGATCGGCCGTCAACACGAGCAGCAACGTGTTGACGATCAGCGTCGCAGCGCCGACGGCGAAGACGATCAACGGCGCGCGCAACCACAGCAACACCGGCAAAATGGCGAAGTTGGCCGCCGCGATGACGAAGGCTACGCCCAAGCCGCGCGCGATCAGGCCAGGGGAAGGCGGCGCGAACGAGACGGGCGACGCGGCCAGGACGAGCGCGACCAAGATGACGACCTCGGCGACGAAGAACCATCCCAAGCTAATGACCAATCTCCGGAAGTCTCGAAAAAGGCTCCTTGGCTCAATCGAGGGCTTGCGCATATCGGCGCGGGGCGAAACGCTCGCCGCGCAGAGAGAGAATATCATGCCGGCAACGGCGCGATCTGCGCGCCCGCCGGGCTGAGTTGACATTCCGGCCCGTCGCGTCCACGATTCAGCGCTAAACGTCGAGGCCGCGCGAGGAACATACCATGTCGAAACCGATCACCGTCTTGTGCTTGAGCAGCGCCGTCAAGGGCCAGCGCCTGATCCAGGAGCTAAAACGGCTGGGCTGCCGCGTGTTTCTGTTGACCGAGGAGCGCTGGCGCGACGACGAGTGGCCCTACGAATCGCTCGAGGGCATTCATTACATGCACAGCCTGGCGAACCGCCAACACGTCATCAACGCAGCCAGTTACATGGCGCGCGGCCTGCAATTCGACCTGATCATCCCGCTGGACGAATACGAGGTGCAGACGGCCGGCGCGTTGCGCGAGCACTTCATCATGCCCGGCATGACCGCCTCGGAGGCCCAGCCGTTCAACGATAAGCTGGCGATGCGGGCGCGGGCGAGATCCGCCGGCATCCCGACGCCCGAGTTCACGCCGGTGTTCAACTACGACGCCCTGCGCGCATGGATGGCGCGCGTGCCGCCGCCGTGGTTGCTCAAGCCGCGCCACGAGGCCGGCGCGATGGGCATCAAGCGCTGCGAGGACGCCGAACAGGTCTGGCGTTGGCTCGATCGGCTCGGCGACGAGCAGTCCCGCCGCTTGTTGGAGCAGTTCGTGCCCAGCGACGTGTTCCATGTGGACGCGCTGGTATGGCAAGGCCAAGTCGTGTTCACCATCGCCGGCGCCTACGGCGAGCCGCCGCTCAGCGTGTCGCATGGCGGCGGCGTGTTCATCACGCGCACGCTGCCGGCGGAGAGCGACGCAGCGCAAACGCTGGCGGCGCTCAACGCGCAGGTGATCGGCGCATTAGCGCCGCGAGGATTCAGCGGCGCGGTGCACGCCGAATATCTCCGCGCGCTCGACACCGGCCGATGGCTCTTCCTCGAGGCCGGCGCGCGCGTGGGCGGCGCCAACATCGCCGACATGATCGAGTATGCGACCGGCGTCAACCTCTGGGCCGAATGGGCGCGCATAGAGGTCGCTCGCTTCCTCGGCGAAGGCTATGCGCCGCCCGCCGCGCGCCGCGACCACGCCGGCGTCCTGGTGTGCTTGGCGCGCCAGGAGCACCCCGACCTGTCCGGCTACAACGACCCCGAAGTGGTTTGGCGGCTGAAGAAGCGGCATCACGCCGGGTTGATCGTCGTTTCACCCGACGCCGCGCGCGTGCAATCCCTCCTCAGCAGCTACAGCCGGCGTTTCGCCGAGGACTTCCTCGCCCGCGCCGAACCGTGGGAGACGGGGCGGATGGTGTGAGCCGACTCGACTCCGGCGCCGGACAAGCGCGCATCGGGCGCATCTTCACATCGGCCGTCCGCTCATGCGCGGCGTTCACGCCGACGCCGCGCCGGGCGAAGGTAGCATAGCGCCCGTATGAACATCGCCATCATCGGCGCGGGGGCGGCCGGCCTGGCCGCCGCGCACGACCTGCTGCAAGCCGGCTGCCGCGTCACCCTCTTCGAGGCCGGCGACCGACCCGGCGGCCTGGCCGCCGGCTTCAAAATGCCACACTGGGACTGGTCGCTGGAGAAGTTCTATCACCACTGGTTCGAGTCCGACAGCGATGTGCTGAAGTTGGCCGACGAGATCGGCGTGCGCGAGCGCGTCATCTTCAAGCGCCCCATCACGGTCTCCTACTGGAATGGCCGTTTTTATCCGCTCGACTCGCCGACGGCTGCGCTGAAGTTCCCCGGCCTGTCGTTGCCCGCCAAGCTCCCCTTCGGCCTGGCCACGATCTACCTGAAGTACCTCACCGCAAACTGGCGCGCGTTGGAGCGCTACACCGCGCACGCATGGGCGTCGCGGTGGATGGGACGGCGGGCATACGAGGTGATCTGGCAGCCGCTGCTCGAAGGCAAGTTCGGCGACCTGTATCAACAGGTGAACATGGCCTGGCTGTGGGCGCGCATCAAGGCGCGCAGCCCCCGGCTGGGCACCTTCATCGGCGGCTTCCAGGCCTTCTTCGACGCCCTCGCTGCGCGCGCGCAAGCCCTGGGCGGCGTCATTCACTATTCCACCCGCGTCGAAGAACTACATCTCGAGGACGCGCCAAGTCGCCGGTGGCGAGTTCGGGCCTACGCCCAAGGCTCGACGTTCGAGGGCCTATTTGACGTGGTGCTGAGCACCACCTCGCCGCGCGTCATGGCCAGGCTCGCCCCGCAGTTGCCGCCCGATTACCTGGGCGCGCTCAGCGCGCTGCAATCGCTGGGCGCGGTGGTCGTGATCTTCGCGCTCGACCGGCAGCTCGACCGCCAAGGCTACTACTGGCACAACCTGCCCAAGAGCGCCGGCTTCCCTTACCTCGCCATGTGCGAGCACACCAACTTCGTCGCAGCCGAGCACTTCGGCGGGCAACACCTCATCTATTGCGGCGACTACCTCCCTCCCGCGCATCCGTACTTCTCCATGACAGAAGACGAATTGCGCAGCGCCTTCCTACCCTCGCTGGCGCGCTTCAACCCGCAATTCGACCCCGCCTGGGTGCAAGATGCCTGGGTGTTTCGCGAGACCTACGCGCAGCCGGTGCCGTTCGTCAACCACAGCCGACGCATCCCGCCGGTGAAGACTCCCCTGCCCGGCTTGTTCTTCGCCAGCATGAGCCAGGTGTATCCGTGGGATCGCGGCACCAACTACGCCATCCGGCTCGGCCGCCAGACGGCGGCGGCTATACTCGCATCAGCGAGCGATGGGTGAAAACAACGCACACATACCCCGTGTGCGCGTGCAAGATGAGCTGGGCCGCGTGGTGAACGTCTTTCCGCTTTCGCCGGATGGCGAAGGGTTGACCGTGGGCCGCGCCCTGCACGCCGGCGCGTCGTTGCCGTCGAAAGACGTCTCCCCCCTCCATCTGCGCATCCGCTGGGACAGCACGTTTGGCCGCATCGTCATCACCGACCTCGGCTCGACGACCGGCACTTATCTGGACGGGCGCAGGCTGACGCCGGAGGTGCCTTACGCCTGGCACAGCGGGCAGCACCTTCGCGTCGGCTGCTACACGCTCAAACTCATCATGCCTGGGTCGGCCTCCGACGCGCCGGATAGCTCTGCGCAACCCGCCGGCGCAGCCGGCGCTCCCTCAACACTGGCGCCGCGCCTGCGACGCCTTGGCGCCGCTCTCTTGCTCGGCGCGCTCGCAGCGCTGGCTCTGGCGGCGCACATCGTCCTATCGCGCGCGGTCGAAATCCTGAGCTTCGCGCTGATCGCCGACGGGCCGGAACCGGTCGTGCGCTTCCAGGTCGTCAACGCGCAACGCGTCGAGCTGCTGGTGGATGGCCAACCGACCGACCCACAGCGGTTGAGCTTCGATCCACACACCGGCGCAGGCGCGTATCGCGTTCGGCCGGGCGAGAGGAATTTCATGCTCATCGCCTACGACCATCTAGGCCAGCCGGCGACGAGCCGGCTGATCTCCCTCGCGCCCGTCGAGACGCCTCGCCCAACCTTCACGCCGGCGCCCGACGAGATCGGCCTGGCCGTGTTCGCGTTCAACGGCGTGAACAAGGTTAATGACCTGAGCGACATCATCGTGAGCAAGGGCGAATCGTTGTTGATCGAATGGGACGTGGTCAACGCAGAAGCCGTGGAGCTGCAACCGGCGGGCACCTTCAAACCGCAGGACGCCGTGCGCGTCGCGCCGAACGAGGCTACGGTGTACACGCTCATCGCCCGCAGCCCGCTCGCAGAGGTGCGCCGCTCGGTCAAGGTCATCGTGGTGGACGCGCAGGCGACGGCAGCCGCGAACGCCACCGCCGACGCCATCGCCCAGGCCACGCGCGACGCCGAGGCCGCCGCGCAGGCGCACATGGCGGCCACGGCGACGGCCGCTTCACAGGCCACCGCTGCCGCCATCGCCGATGCGTTCGCCCGCGCGCAGGAGGCGGCCGCGGCCAAAGCGACGCAGGACGCCCTGGCCATACTCAGCGCGACGCGCGCGGCCGCCGCGCGCGAGACGGCCCAGGCATACAGCGCCGCCATCGCCCAGGCGACGGCGGACGCGCAACAGGCGGCGACGGCGACCGCGACTGCGATCGCACAGGCGACGGCGCAAGCGATGGAGGCGCGCTACGGCCAATACAGCGGCGTCTGGACGAACGACGACCCGACGACCGATGGGATCACCCGCCTGGTCGTCAGCAACATCGGCCCCACCATCACCGTGCAGGCGTTCGCCCGTTGTCAGTCGCGCGAGTGTGATTGGGGCGCGCGCAGACAACCGTTCATCGGCGAGCCGTTCAGCATCACCTTCGCCTTCGGCGACGGCGTGGCGCGCCGGCTCACCTTCGCGCGCATCGGCGACAAACTGCGCGTCACCGACGCCGATTCGCGCGGGCCGATCCGCACCTACACCTTCTCGCCGGCCAGGCCATCGCCTGCGCCATGACGTTTGTCCGGCTCGCCGAGGCCGGCGCTCATGCCCGTGCGCTTATTTGCCGGAGAAAGTACAATCCCCTTGCAATCGGCGCGATCTGTGTGTGATGGAGGTGCGCAATGCGGGCGGGGAAATCACGGGCGAGAGGAGTGAGAGGGGCCGCATGTGCGGCATGGGTCAGTCTTCTGCTGGCGACGCCAATGCCGGGCGGCGCGCAGGCGCAAGAGGACATCGGCGCGTTGGGAGAGGCAGTCAGCGTCCGGCGCGACGCGCCGGCAGGGCCGGAGTTGCAGCTCGCGCAGCCTTCGTTCATGGGCTGCTCAGTGGTCATTGTGCCGCCCACCAACAACGACTTTGAGCAGCAAGTGGTCGAGCTGGTCAACGACCACCGCGCCTCCATCGGCAAGCCGCCGCTGAAGCGCGTCTCGCTGCTCGATCAGACCGCGCGCTACCACAGTTGCGACATGCGCGACGATGACTACTTCCGCCACGACACGCACGACCGCGTGAACGGGCAGCTTGTGCAGGTGTGTAGCTTCAGCCAGCGCGTTGGCGGCCACTACACAAACTGGGCGGCGATAGGTGAGAACATCGCCGCCGGCTACGTCACCCCCGCCGACGTGATGCAGGGCTGGCTCGACTCGACAGGCCACCGCGCGAATATTGAAGATCACCTGTTCTGGGAGATCGGCGTCGGTTATTGCAGCGGCGGAAGCTGGTGGCGCTATTGGACGCAGAACTTCGGCCGCCGTTGGAATGCATATCCGCTGGTCATCCAGCGCGAATACTCCCGCACGGCGACGCC
>JBKBID010000058.1:0-17289 GCA_046299515.1 Thermoflexales bacterium
GGGTCAAATGCGTTTGTTCACACTGCCGCGGCGGGCAACATCGCCGGCAACTACACAGAGCTTGACCATCCGCGCTTGAACGGCAACCCTGACGCGCGCTTGCTGGTCACGGCGAACTGGTTTGGCACATACAACCCGCACGCCATCGGCGTGTTCTACACCGGCGCGCGCTGGGCTATCTTCAACCAGGATCTGGCGGACATGCCGGCCGGCGCGGCGTTCAATGTGCTGATCGGGGGAGACGCCGCCTTCCTGAATGAAGTGGTAGCCGGGGATATGCCCGACAACTGGTTTGCCATCGGCTATGATCGCCGCGAAGCCTTCGTCTTTGTTACGTAATGTGGCGGGGCGTCTACAACAACCGGCAAGTGGGGGTTTGGTACAACAGCCGGGCCGGCTGGACGATTTACGACCAGGATCAGCAACCCATGCCCAGCGGCGCGCGTTTCTTTGTGTTGACCTATCGCATGGGCGTGCGCTAGTGGTTCATCAAAAGCGATTCGATAGGTTGAGTTGATATGGAGCAAACGTCATTCCCGCGCAAGCGGGAATCCAGTTCGCTCATGTGGGCGATCCCGAGGCGCAGCCCGTCTTGCAATTGACACACCGCTAGCGCTTTGGATGACCCTCGCGCGCGAAGCGAGTCAGGCAGGCGCGGGCAGCGCCTTCGCCTGCCCGACTCGCTTTGAACCGGCGCTTAAAGCGGCCGTATGGCGTCCTTGCTGGAGGCGCGCTGAGCCTGCCAGGCTTGCAAAACGCGCCAGTGTGCGTCCAAGCTCAGATAGGCCCGCTGACTCTCTTCGCCGCTCAGGCGCACCTCAGATAGCTCTATGTTAAATCGTGGCGCTCCTGCAGCATAATTTCTCAATACTAAATTAACACTCTCTTAAAAGATAGCGCTTACAAGTCTGCGCCGGACTATGAGAAGAGCGGTTTTGCACCTCACCGCGTTATCGCTTGTAGTAGTGGTGACGCTTTGGCTCACTTTGGTGAGCTTGCAGCGGGCGAGCGCTCTGCCGACCGCTGACCTGGTGGTGTATGGCGACAACCTGGCGTCAGGTTGGAGCAATTGGTCGTGGTACACCACGGTCAATTTCAACAACAACAGCCCCGTCTTCGGCGGCAGCAAGTCAATCGCCGCGACGTTGAACCAGGCCTGGGCAGGTCTGTCGCTCAGAACAGATACACCGGTGCTGCCCACACAGCACTACACACTCACCCTCCGCGTGCACGGCGGCACAGGCGCGCCCAAACAGCTTCGCTTGGCCGTGCGCGAGAGTGACACAGGTCCGATGATGGGTCAGTATGACTTCACAGCGCCGACGGGCACATGGACAACGATCACGCGCACTTTCGCGGATTTTGGCAATCCTATACAGGTGGCGCGCATTGACATCGCCGATCGCATCAGCTCCACACAAGGGACGTTTTACGTGGATGAGATTCGCTGGCTGGCCAATACGCCGTCTTCAAGTGGCCTAGCTATGACGGTCACCATCCAGGCGAGCAGTGTGCTCACGCCGTTCTTGCCAGACATGCTCGGCAGCAACCTGCCGGCCTGGCTTGGCCCTAGCAAGTTCAGCAATCCGACCTTCCGTGCGCGGACGGCAGCCTCTGGGCTGAAGTTATTGCGCCTGCCCGGCGGGAGCTGGAGCAACAGCTACGGCTGGCTGAGTTGCGAGATGGGCAGCAATCAGCCCGGCGCCGAGCCTTGCGGCTGGGGATGGGAGTCGTGGGCGTCTAGGCCAACCCACTTCATTAACTTCTTGAAGGCGACCGGCATGCGCGGCATGTGGGTGGTCAACCCAAACGGCACGTCTAAGGAAGCTGCGGCGCTGGTGGCCTTCATGAACGGCAGCGTCAACGACAATCGCGTGATCGGCACGGACATCCGCGGCACGAACTGGTACACCGTAGGGCGCTGGGCGGCGCTGCGCGTAGCCGGCGGCAACCCCGATCCGGTCGGCATTAAGCTGTGGGAGTTCGGCAACGAGGTGTATGCCAGCAAGTCCAGCGCCGCCTCGTCCAGCAGCAGCGGCCTGTGCGTCAGCTGGGCCTGGGAAGACACCTGGACGTGCGATGGCTATGAGTACGTCAACGGCGTGGGCAGCGGGTCAAGCCGCCGAGAGGGCTACCTGGAGTTCCGTCAGGCGATGCAGTTTGTGGACCCCACGATCACGCTGGCGGCAGTAGGGACAGACAATCCCGGCATGCCCTCGGATGTCGGCGGCGTCACATATTCCGGCTGGGGCAGCCGCGTGATCTCGGCGGCAGGGTCACAGCTAGAAATGTACACTATTCACCCCTACCCCTACTTCAACCTTCCTCCGCTGATGTCCCAGGTTCTGGGTAACCCGCAGACATATTGGCCTTCCTTCATGGGTGCCGTGCGCAACGCCTTCAATACGTACGGGGGAGAGCGACAAGCGCCGGTGGCAATCACCGAATTCAACTTAGTTGGCATGTCGAGCAAGGACATGAACCAGTGGATGACACGCGCGGTCAACGCGCTCTTCCTCGCCGATTCCCTCGGCCAAGCGGCCCAGCAGGGGGCTGTGCTGTTTGCCCAGTGGGACCTGGCCAACGGCCGGGACAGCAACGGCACAGAATACGGCCTGATGCACGAGGACAACGGCTTCTTCCGCTCCCCGCAGTACTACGTGTATCCTCTCTGGTCGCGCTTCGGCGCGCACATGGTCGCGGTGACCTCCACGGCTGATCCAGCATCCCAAGTCAGCGTATACGCCGGCTGGGTGAACTCCTCCACCGTCTCGCTGCTGGCGGTGAACAAGCTGGGGACGCCGGTCACGACAACGATTCAGACGCCGGGATTCGGCCCGCTGATCGGAGGGACGAAGTGGCAGATAGCGGCCAGCAGCTTGAGCGCACAAAATGTGACCTACAACGGCGTATTGAACCCCGCCGACGACTTGTCAAACGCGCCGCCGACGACGCTGACCGTGTCTGGGCATGCCACCACGCAAGTGCTGCCGTCCTACTCGGTGACGTTGTTTCACCTACAACAGCCGCCGCCGAACTACCCGCCGAGGGCATGGGCGCCGATTGTGCGGCGGTAATCCATAGCGGGTAGCTCTCAGCATTACTGCGCGAGCGCAGCGCCGACCAGCGCGCCGATGGCTGTGGCGCAGCCCGGCATCGCCGGGATGGTGAAGTTCACGCCGTAATAGCCGCCGACGGCATGAAGCACCCGGCGCACGCACGCCAGGTCCACCAAATGGCCGACGACGACGATGTGCTCCAGCCGCTCTGCGCGCGCGGCGTTGATGGCGATCACGGCGATCACTTGGCCGACCATCACGGCTACTCCGGCGGCCAAGTCTTCGCGGTTGACTTTCGCCAGCTCGAGCGTCGCCGCGCGGCCAAAGTTGACCGCGTTCGCGTCGGCCGGCAATCGGCCGATCGCTCCGCCGGTCGCCTCGATCAGCGTGATATCCACTTTGTTGGAGTCGCCGGCCATCGCCAGCGCGTCAATTTCCTGCGCGTCGGCGGTGCCGATCAGCAACTTGCACAAGCCGATCAACGTCCCGCCGCCGACCGCGCTGCCGGTGACGTGCTGCGCGCTGTTGTTGCGGACGGCGACCATGGCCGTGCCCGATCCGGCGCTGACCACGAGCGCTTCTCGAAGCTCTGGTTGTCCGCGCTGCGCGAGATACAGCCCGCCTAAGCCGATTGCCTCGATCTCGCCCACCTTGACGACAGGCACATCGTCAATCGCGTCTGGCAGGCGGCGATGCAGGCTGCCGGTGACGCAGATCTGCCGGAAGTCGGCCACATCGCGTCCCAGCGCGGCGAGGGCGCGCCGCACCTGCGCCACATCCACCGTGCGCTGGCTAGGCAGGGTGGCGGTTTGTAGGATGTCCGCGTTGCGCGCTGCCAAAACGTCCACGTGGGTCAATCCAAAGTCAATTGCGGCTCTCGTCATGGCGATTTGAACTAGGACGCACGCGCCAGGATCGCTTCGACAATCCGTTCGCTCGCTCGGCCGTCGCCATATGGGTTTTCGACCGAAGCCATGCGTCGGTAAGCCTCGCTATCGTCGAGCAAGCGCGATGTCTCGGCAACGATCCTTTCGGGGCGACTGCCGACCAGGCGCGCTGCGCCGAGCGCTACGACCTCCGGCCGCTCGGTCACCTCGCGCAATATCAGCACCGGCTTGCGCAGGCTGGGCGCCTCCTCTTGGATGCCGCCCGAGTCGGTGAGTATGAGATAAGCATGTTGCATCAGCGCGACCATGGTCTCGTAGTCCACCGGCCGGATCAAGGCGATGTTGGGCGCGCCGCTCAGTAGGGCTTGCGCCGGCCCGGCGATGTTCGGGTTGTAGTGAACCGGATAGACAATCTGGATGTCGGGATAGCGCTCGGCAATAGCGCGCAAGGCTCGGCAGATATTCGCAAAAGGCGCGCCGAAGCTCTCGCGCCGATGGGCGGTGACCAGGATCATTCGCTTGCTGAACCATCCATCGCGCGTGTTCAGCTCACTAATGCGTTCGATCAGCGCGCGCGCGTTGATGCGCCGAGATGTGATCAGCAGCGCATCAACGACTGTGTTACCGGTGACGATAATCCGCTCGGCGGGGACGCCCTCGCGCAGCAGATGGTCGCGCGCGGTCGTCGTGGGCGCAAAGTGCAGGTCGGCCAACAAGTCGGCGATGCGCCGATTCGCTTCCTCGGGGAACGGCTGTTGCAGGTCGCCGCTGCGCAGGCCGGCCTCGACGTGCCCGACGCGAATGCGCCGGTAGAACGCGGCCAGGCTGGCAGCCATCACGGTCGTCGTGTCGCCTTGCGCCAGCACCCAATCGGGTCGAACGTCGCAGAACACCCCATCGAGCGCCGCCAGGATGCGCGCGGTTGAGTCGGCCAGGCTTTGATCCGGCTGCATGAGTTGCAGGTCGAAGTCCAGGCGAATCTCAAAGGAGCGGAGCGCGGCATCCAACATCTCGCGATGCTGGCCGGTGGAGCACACCCATGTCTGGATGCGATCCACGCGCCGCCGCAGCGCATGGATCACCGGCGCCAGCTTAATCGCCTCTGGGCGCGTGCCCAGCACAACCATCACTTTCAAGGTCGGCATCCGAGAGCGAATGTTGAACGAGCGACGCCGAGGGGAACTAGTTGCCTCTCATCTCGCGCAAGTAACGCACCAGGGCGACGAGCTGTTCATCCGAGATGCCGATCTGCCCGCCGTTGGCCGGCATGGCTACGCCGCTGAAGTTCTCCGGATCGGCGGCGCTGCGGCCGGCCCGAATGAGCGCGATCACTTCGAGGTCGCTGCGTTGGCGCAGGTATTCCGCGCGGATGAGCTGCATACCGGCGCCGGCCGGGCCATGGCACCCGGCGCACGCCTGCGCGTAAAGCGCCGCCGCTGCCTCGCGCGAGGCGCCGGCGAACGATGACGCCGCCGGCGCGCCGGCGGCGATCGAGGGGGACGGCTGACGGCTGCGCACCATCGCGCCGCTGAGCGCGAACAGCGCTACGACGGCGGCGACGATGAGGCCGACCGACGCCGCCGGAGACAGCACGGCTATCGGCCCGTGCGCCAGATAGTTTCGACCGACCAACTCGCGCGCGCCAAGCGCGATAACACATGCCGCGATGACGATGACGAACGCCGTCAGCGCCAACATCGGGACGGTGATGAAGCCGAACAAGTTGAGGTAGTCGGCGGCGCACGGCACCCCGATCACGCATGACTCAAAACGCGCAAAGGCCGGCACTTTTTGCAGCAGAATGTGATATGTCGAGGCTAACGCGCCGGGAACCGCTAGGCACAGCGCATATTTCGGCAAGTTGCGGTCGCCCAGGACGAGGCCGGCGGCCAAGATCACCGCCAGCGGATACATGGCGATGCGCTGGTACCAGCACCACAAGCAGGGAATCCAACCCAGCACTTCGCTCATGTATAGGCTGCCGCATGTGGCGACCCATGCCGCCGCCAATGCGACATATAGGGCCGCGCGCGCGAGCGCATCACGGGACGACCGCGCCGGCGTGACCTCTTCGGCTTTGTATGAAGCTAGCCTGTCAATTTCCGCAGTTGTCATTTAGCTCTCTCCAGAATCCTGCACGAACTTCGACGCGCCTAACTTGTGCGAGGCGCTAGCATTATCTCGCGCTTGTAGCCAAAGCCGCGTGCGTTATCAATCAGGCGCAGCCACGTTGGAGTAATCCGCCACAGCCAGGCTTTCTTCAGCGCCGATTCGAGATCGGGGAACTGTTGCGCGACGAACGGGAAGCGCCCCAGATATAGCTGCCACGGGTTGGCGGCGTCGGCTGCCGGCAGCGGAGCGCACCACCCTTGCCCCTGCACCCCGCAGATTGCGCGCCAATCCTGCTCGTCTTTGTGAACGGTGAAAGCGACCGGCCCGCCGTTGCGCAGCGCGCGCCCGTGCCGCGTGTCCGGCGAGGAGAGGAAGTAGCATGTCAAGTCCGTATCGGCGGCGAACCATAGCCCACATGCGCCTACGCCGGCTTCGTCGGTGTAGGCCAAACTCAGCGCATGGTGGCGCGCCAAAAAGCGCCGCAGCGCGTCCTTTAGTTCGACGCAGTCACCCTGACTGAATGCGTGATTCACGGCCGATGCTCCTTGTGACCTATGCGCAGGCCTTCCCAGCGCCTGACTAAGTCATTCTCGATGCCGAGACGATCCAGCACACGCCCAACGATCTGGGTCACCATGTCATCCACGCTCTGCAAGCCGGCATAGAACGCCGGCACCGGCGGAAAGACCACGCCGCCGATTTCGGCGAACTGAGTGAGGGCGCGCAGATGGCCGACGTGCAGCGGCGCTTCGCGGAAGACCGCAACGACCGGACGGCCCTCCTTCAAACACACATCCGCGGCCCGGGTGATCAGGTTGTTGGTGATGCCGTAGGCGATTGAAGAAATCGTGTTGACCGAACACGGCATGATGACCATGCCATGGGTCTTGAATGAGCCGCTGGCGATGCTGGCGCCGATGTTACCGATCGGATGCACCACCCGCGCCATTCGCTCTACGTCCTCTGCGTTCCACTTCGTCTCTGCGTGAATCGTGGCGCGCGCGGCCGGGCTGAGGATGAGATGCGTCTCGATCTCCGTCGCACGCAACACTTCAAGCAAACGAATACCCAGGATCGCGCCGGTCGCCCCGCTCATGGCGATGATTAACCTGCACGGCGTCGTCATAGAATGGGGCGAGTATAGCGAACCAGAGCTAGGAGAAACACGCCGCTCGGTTTCACGCGGGCGTCGCCGTGAGCGCTCACGCTCGCCGATGCGATTGACACATCGCACTGCACATGGATAGAATCGCGCGCTATGTCTAATTCACTTTCTTTGACAACTGCGGAATGCCCCGAGTGTGGCGCGACCATTGCTTTCAAGGGTGCGCCTGTGCTGCATGAACTCGTCCGCTGCCCCGATTGCGGCGCTGAGTTGGAAGTCGTCTCCCTCGAACCGCTGGCGCTCGACCTAGCGCCGACCGAAGAAGAAGATTGGGGAGAGTAACCGGCCGCATCGCTACAAGCGTCGCGCTTGCGCTGCACACATCGGTGACCTGATGAAAGTCTGTATCGTTTGCAGCCTCGTCCGCCCCGAGGAGAAGATGCTGCTTGAGGCCTTCAATCGGCGCGGCGTTGAGGTGGATGTTGTTGACGATCGGAGCGTCGTCTTTGACTTGTGCGACTTGAGCCACTGGAAGCGCTACGATGTGGTCATGGAGCGCTGCGTGTCGCAAAGCCGTGCGACATATGTTCAGCGCATCATGAAGCTAGCCGGCGTGCGCACGGTCAACCGGCATGAGGTGATCGAGAATTGCGGCGATAAGTTCATCACGACGCAGCTCATGTTGCAGCACGGCGTGCCAACCACGCGCGTCATGATGGCGTTTACGCCGGCCAGCGCGCTCGAGGCCATCGAACGCCTGGGCTATCCGTGCGTGCTCAAGCCGGTCATCGGCTCGTGGGGGCGCGGCGTCGTTCGCGTCAACGACCGCGATGCTGCCGAAGCCGTAGTGTCGCTGCGTGACGAATTGGGCGGCTACGCTCAGCATATTTACTACGTCCAGGAGTTAGTCAAAAAGCCTGGGCGCGATATTCGCTCGTTCGTCGTGGGTGATCGAACTATCGCTGCGATATATCGCACTTCGTCACACTGGATTACGAATACGCACCTGGGAGGCAAAGCCAGCAACTGTCCGGTTACAGCGGAGATTGACGCGATCAGCCTTGCGGCGGCGCGCGCAGTGGGCGGCGGCATCGTTGCCGTGGACCTGTTCGAGGATCCAGAGCGCGGTCTGTTGGTCAATGAAGTCAATCACACGATGGAGTTTCGCAACAGCGTGCCGGCCACCGGCGTGGATATTCCAGGCGCCATGGTGGAGTATGTCTTGCAGATGGCTCAACAATGACTAGGGTGCAATGTGCAATCGTCGGCGCGGCCGGTTATACCGGCGGTGAACTTTTGAGGGTTCTGAACTTTCACCCGCACGCCGAAGTCGCTCAGATCACCTCGCGCACCCGCATGGGCGAGTATGCGCATGTCCCCCACCCCAACTTGCGCGGCACTCGCCATGGCGGGCTTCAGTTCATTCGGCCTGACGACCTCCAGAAGACCGATGTGCTCTTCTTGTGCTTGCCCCATGGCGAAGCCAGCGCCCAAATAGAGCGCTGGCTGGGGCTTGCCGATTTTGTGATTGATCTAAGCGCAGACTTTCGTCTGCCCAATCTATCTGCCTATGCGAAATGGTATGGCGCTGCACATCCGGCGGCCAACCGGCTGGGACAATTCGTGTATGGCCTGCCGGAGCTGACGCGCGACCGGCTGCGCGGCGCGCGCTGCGCCAGCGGCGTAGGTTGCAACGCCACAGCAACCAACCTCGCCCTGTTGCCGCTCGTCCGCGCCAATATGCTCGATTTCAGCCAGCCGATCATCGCCGACGTTAAAGTCGGCAGCAGCGAGGGCGGCGCCGAAAGCAGCGACGCATCCCATCACCCTGAGCGCAGCGGCGCGGTGCGTTCCTATGCGCCGGCCGGCCACCGGCACATCGCCGAAGTCGAGCTGATGTTCGAGATGGAAACGGCCAAACTGCCCGAAGGCAGCCGGCCCAGCATCGCCCCTACCATTCACATGACCGTGACTTCGATTGAGATGGTGCGCGGCGTGTTGGCCACCGTGCACGCCTTCCTGAGCCAACCGGCGCAAGAGAAAGACCTCTGGAAGGCCTTCCGCGCGTGCTACAAAGACGAGCCGTTCGTCCGCATCGTCAAATCAAATACCGGCATCTTCCGGCTGCCTGAGCCGAAAATCCTGGCCGGCAGCAACTGGGCCGACGTCGGCTTCGCGCTGAGCGACGACGGGCGCAAGGTCACCCTGCTGTGCGCCATAGACAACTTGATGAAAGGCGCAGCCGGCAGCGCCGTGCAGTGTTTGAACGTGATGATGGGCTGGGACGAGCGCGCCGGCCTGGAATTCCCCGGACTTCATCCTTGAGCGCAAACCATGATTGTGATCAAAGTCGGCGGATCCGCCGGCATCAACTATGACCTGGTGTGCGATGACATCGCCCTGTTGGTGAAGGAGGGGCAGCCGCTCGTGCTGGTGCATGGCGGCTCGCATGAGACGAACATGCTCAGCGAAAAGCTCGGCAAACCGCCCCGCATCCTCACCTCGCCGCAAGGATTCACTTCGCGCTATACCGACGCCGAGACGCTGGACATCTTCGCCATGGTGTATGCCGGCAAGATGAACACGCGCATCGTTGAGCGACTGCAAAAGCGCGGCGTGAACGCCGTCGGTCTGAGCGGACTGGATGGGCGACTGCTGGAAGGCCCGCGCAAAGCCAGCGTGCGCGCCGTGATTGACGGCCGGCAAGTGTTGGTGCGCGACGACTTCACCGGCAAGGTCGAGCGCGTCAACGCGGCCCTGCTGCGCCTGCTCCTAGACCACGGTTACACGCCGGTTGTGTCGCCGCCGGCGTGCAGCACAGCGGGCGAAGCGATCAACGTGGATGGCGACCGCGCCGCCGCGATGATCGCAGCCGCGCTGGGCGCCAAGCAGCTCATCATCCTCTCAAACGTGCCGGGGCTGCTGCGCAACTTTCCCGATGAGCGCACGCTGATCCGGCGCATCGCCTATAGCGAACTTGAACAGGCGCTGTCATTCGCCGAGGGCCGAATGAAGAAGAAAGTGCTGGGCGCCAGCGAGGCCATCGCCGGCGGCGTGTCGCAGGTGATCTTCGGCGACGCGCGCATCGCCCGCCCAGTGTTCCATGCCATGAACGGCGCAGGCACGGTGATCGAGCGATAGGCGTTGGGGGAAAGTGAACGCACCGCTGAACGAGCCAGGTCATTCTCTAGGGTCGCTGGGAGTGTCCTTATGTTAATCTCCCAAATGTTTAAGGCGACTTATGCGCCTTTGACCTGCCGCAGCGGTGCGTTGTCTCTGCGGGTAATCTACACCCACGCGCAGAGGCGTCAAGCGTAGATGACCCAATCGGACATTTGTTCTTCAGCCCTCAAATCAGGAGGTTGCCTGCACGGCCGGCGCGCTGATCTCGCGCGTCGCCAAGGCAAATAAACCGATCAAGACCAGGCCGCCGATGAGGAACGGCGCCGTCTCGCCGAGCGCTTGATAGAGCGCCCCGCCCACCAGCGGCGCGAGCGCATTCGCGGCGCTGACCAGCGCCGCCGACACGCCCAGCATGCCGCCAACCTCCGTCGCCTCGATGCGCTTAGTGATGGCGCTGTTGATCGTCGGGGCCAGCACCGAGCCGCCGACTGAAGCCGGGATCATGGCCGCAAAGATCCACGCGACGCCCAGCCATCCATTCTGGCCGTCCGGCGGCAGCGCGACATTCAGCGGTGTGGTTGCGGAGCGCTGCAACTCGGCCAACACAGCAGCGCGCGAGTACCAGGGCGGCGGAACCTGCGGCGTGAGCGCCGTCATCAGCATGCCGATCGCCAACGTCCCCAAACCGACGAGGATGATCCAGCGATCCCCGTAGCGGCGGCTCCACACGCGAATCACGCCGCCGAGCATCGCCACGGTGATCAGGCCGATGAACACGAACAGGATGGCGTTGGCGCGCGCATCGAAGCCCAGGCGATTCAGCGTGAACAGCGCCAGCAATTGCTCCATGCCGCCAAAGATGAACTGTTGGGCAAACATCAACGCCAGGAGAAAGCCGACCAGCGGATGGCGCAGCGCCGAAATCAACCCTTGGGGCGAGAGCGCATGCTGCCGCTTGACCTTGCCGCGAAGCTCGGCCGGCAGCGATTCTTTCAGCCAGAAGATCGTGAGCAGCAACGACAGCAACGAGAAAGCGGCTGCCAGGAAGGCCGGCGCCTGATAGTTATTGCCGCTGAGCGCCAACGCGGCAAACGCCGCCACCGGCCCAATGGTGAAGCCGATCCCGAACGCCGCGCCGATCAGGGCCAGGCCTTGCGTGCGATTCTCCTCGGTCGTGTTGTCCGTGATCACCGCCTGCGCAGTCGCGACGTTCGCGCCGGAGAGTCCATCAATGACGCGCGCGACGAACAGCAACGGCAAAGCGTTCGCAAGCCCCATCAGCACAAATCCGACGAACGTGCCAATCTGACTGACGACGAGCACCGGCTTACGGCCGAACCGGTCTGACAGACGGCCGAGGATCGGCGCGCCGATCACTTGCATGACGGGGTATGCTGCGCCCAGCAACCCGACCATGAACGGGTTCGCGCCGAACGACGCCGCGTAGAGCGGCAAGAGCGGCACGATGATCGTCAAGCCCAACAAGTCCACGAGCACAATGACGAAGACCGGCAACAACCGACTCATCTCTGACCGTGCTGCGCTTGAACGTCCTGAGGTTGAACTGCGAGACATCAAAACTCCTCCTTTCTGGACACAGTCTGGACGCGGACGAATCACAGCATCCCAAACAGGAAGCTGCCGCGCAGGCGCACAACGCTGAGCAGGACGAGCAACAACGAAGCCAGCACCAGGAAGAAGGCGTTGCGGAAGCGCGTCGCATCGGGTTGGTTCTTGAACATCGGCGCCATGTGCGTCAGTCCGGTCGCCACCAAGCCATAGAACGCATGCTCGATGTGGACGCCGGGCCGGAAGGCGCCGTTCACCCCCAGCAAGATAAGGTTGACCAGGCCAAGCACGAACTGCACGGTGACTGCGCCGGCATAGATCGCGCCGAGCTGACGGTCT
The DNA here is from genome assembly GCA_046299515.1 of Thermoflexales bacterium. Classification (GTDB taxonomy): domain Bacteria; phylum Chloroflexota; class Anaerolineae; order J036; family Brachytrichaceae; genus JAAFGM01. The sequence continues at coordinate 12,195 of JBKBID010000058.1, forward strand.
GCGCCGGTGAAGGGGCGCTTACCCAGCCAACCGGTCACGTAGCGAACCAGCACGATGAGCGCCAGCGCGGCCAACACCCAACGAATCAACCCATGAACTGTGATCAAAGTCGCGAGCATATCTTCGTTTCTCCTTATGAATGAGTGATAGCAGATGTGTGAGTACTCAATCAATTAAGCGCGTCCGCTGTATCCCTGTGAGGTATGGCGGCGCGACTGAATAAGCGCGATCACTTTATCGAGCCACTGAAGTTCACCGCGCAAATAGTGCAACTGGTGATCTATCAAGAGTTGATAGCTCCCCTGGTGCTGCGGCACAGCCTCGAACTCCGCCAACTGCGCAGACAAAGCCGCGCGTCGCCGATTGAGCAGCCGCAACGCTTCGGCTTTAGGCAGCGCGTCTATGAACGCCAGGCCGATGTCGCTGCCGGTCTTTGCCGCTATAAACGCGCCCAGATTCTCACGCAGCAGGCGCTGGAAGGCTTCTTCGCCGGCGGGCGTCAGGCTGTAAACGCGCTTTTGGGGGCGATTTCCTTCGCGCGCCTCGCGCACCACCACCCAGCCGTTCGCTTGCATCTTGTCCAGGAGCACATACGCCGTGGGCTTCTTGAGATCGGTGCAGAAGGCCAAGTTGCGCTCGATGAAGTCGTGCAACTGGTAGCCATGCATCGCGCCCTGGCGCAACAGACCGAGTAAGAGCAGCTCACGTTCCACCATTCTGCTCCGATCAAAGTTTGATTAGTCAGAATTGACTATTCAGAAATATACTAAAAGGCGTCGGGGCTGTCAAGGGCGACGCGGACCGGACCTGGACCTTCCCGCGCGCAGTCCCGGCAATGCGTTGGGGGTGTTTCTGGCGAGAGGCGTCGCGTCTTGCCCTTGCAGCGCAAAGCACCCATGAGTCCAAGGCGGGGCAGATTAGGTCGTACAATGCCCCCGCTATGACGCACTCCATCCGGGAGATCGAGCAGCGTTTTACCTCGGGTGTGTATCCGAAGCGCGACCTGACCCTCGTGCGCGGCAAGGACGCAACCGTATGGGATGACGAGGGACGCGCCTATGTGGACTGCGTGGGCGGACAAGGGGTAAGCACCTTGGGGCACGCCAACGAGGCCGTAGCCCGCGCGATTGCCGAGCAAGCGCTGAAGATGATCTCGTGTCCTGAGATTTTCTACAACGACACGCGCGCGCAGTTCGAGGCGCTGCTTATATCCGTCCTGCCGGACGAGCTGGAAAGGGTTTATCTGTGCAACAGCGGCGCCGAGGCGGTCGAGGCGGCCATCAAGTTCGCGCGCCTCAGCACCGGTCGGCCGAACATCGTGGCGACGGTGCGCGCCTTCCACGGGCGCACCTTGGGCGCGCTGAGCGCCACCTACGAGCCGAAATACCGCGAACCATTTCAACCGCTCGTGCCCGGCTTCAGCCATGTGCCTTACAACAACATCGAGGCGCTTGCCGCAGCCGTGGACGATCAGACCGCCGCCGTCCTAATCGAAGCCGTGCAGGGCGAAGGCGGCGTCCATCCCGGCGCGCCGGAGTACCTGCGCGCCGCGCGGGAGATCACCGAACGGCGCGGCGCGCTGCTGATCGTAGACGAGGTGCAGACCGGCTTTGCCCGCACCGGCCGGTGGTTTGCCGTCGAACACAGCGGCGTCACCCCCGATTTGATGCCGATGGGCAAGGCCATCGCCGGTGGCGTGCCGATGGGCGCCGTAGGCATCCGCTCCACCGTGAAGAACCTGGCCCCCGGCGTGCACGGCAGCACCTTCGGCGGCAACCCGCTGGCTTGCGCGGCCGGCATCGCCTCGATCCGCGAGATGAAGCGACTCGACCTGCCCCGCCAGGCCGCCGAGAAAGGGGCTTATTTCAAAGAGCGGTTGGAAGAAGTGAACGCCCCGGTCATCCGCGAAGTGCGCGGCGCGGGATTGTTGATCGGCGTCGAGCTGAAGACGAAAGTCGCGCCCTACCTGCGCGCGCTGCAAGCGGAGGGGGTGCTGGCGCTGCCGGCCGGCCTCAACGTGCTGCGCTTTCTGCCGCCCGCTGTCATCACTTACGAACAGATTGACTTCGTCGTGGAGAAGACCGCCAAAGTCCTTGCTGCATAGCATGAACACATTTCCGCTGACAAACACCATCCCGGCCCACAAGGAGATAGAACGCCCCTCGTCGGTGGGAGAGAAAATGTTTATCCGCCATTGGAAGCCGGAGGGCGAAGTGCGCGGCTCGGCGGTGCTTGCGCACGGCGTCTTCGAGCACAGCGGGCGCTATCACCACGTCGCCGAGCGCTTCACGCGGCGCGGATATCAGGTCTGGGCGCCCGACCACTATGGGCATGGCCATTCGGCCGGCCCGCGCGGGCACATCCGGCATCCGAATCACTTCATTGACGACCTGAAGATCGTCGTCGAACTGGCGGCGCTGGAAACCGGTCGCAAGCCGATCTTGCTTGGCCACAGCATGGGCGGCGCAATCGCTGCGCTATACGCCGTCCGACACCCAGAAACGCTGCGCGCGCTGGCGTTGTCGTCGCCGGCGCTGCGCATCCATGCTTCGGCCTTCGTGATCGCAATCGGACGCATAGCCAGCAACATCATTCCGACCATGCCAATACCCAGTGGGCTATCGCAGCCTGCGACGCACAACGCGGCGTGGGAAGCATGGAAGTCGCGCGACCCGCTTCAGCACAATCGGCTGACGCTGCGCACCGCCCGCTTCATCGTGGACGCCGGCGAAGAGGCGCGCGCCAAAGCGCACACGCTGGGCATCCCAGTGCTGCTGCTGGCGGCCGGCGACGACACCTACGTGGACAAGCGCGGCGCGCGCGAGTTCTTCGCGCGATTGCCGGCAGGCATCGGCGAACTTCGCGAATATGCCGGCTTCTACCACGAAATCTTCAACGAGGTCGAGCGCGAGACGCCGCTCGGCGACCTGGACGCATGGCTTGAAAAGCTGGACAAGGACTCAACGCATGGTGGATGATTCGCGATTGCGAATGATCACGCTGCTCGAGCGATGCGTGCGCATCCCCTCGCTCAGCGGGCAAGAGCGCGCAGCGGCGGAGTTCCTATGCGATGAGATGCGCCGACGCCGCTTCGACCGCGCCTTCATTGACGAGGCCGGCAACGCTATCGGCGTAGTGGGCCACGGCGCGCGCCAGATCGTGCTGCTGGGGCACATAGACACAGTAGGCGGCCATGTGCCGGTGCGCTACGAAGACGGCAAGCTATATGGGCGAGGCGCGGTGGATGCCAAGGGGCCGCTGTGCGCTTTCATCCTGGCCGCCGAAGCGCTGGCCCAGGCAATCGCGCCGGAATGGCAGATCATCGTCGCCGGCGCGGTGGAAGAGGAAGCCGCAACCTCCAAAGGGGCGCGCTTCGTCGCAACGCAGTATCGGCCGGAGATGTGCATCATCGGCGAGCCAAGCGGCGCCGACGGCATTACGCTGGGCTACAAAGGGCGACTGCTGATTCATGCGCGCGTCGAGCGTCCATCGCAACATACGGCAATCCCCGAACCGAGCGTCAGCGAATCGGCGGTCATGCTGTGGAATCACGTCAGGGCGCTGGCCGACGCATGGAACGCGGACAAGCCCAAAGCCTTCGACCAATTGTTGCCATCGCTGCGCCGGATCCAGTCCGGCGACGATGGGCTGCGCGAATGGTGCGACATGGTGATCGGCGTGCGATTGCCGCTCGAATTTGGGCCGGATGCGCTGCAGCGCGAGATCGAAGCCTGGCAAGCCAGAAGACCAGACGCGCACCGCTTCGAGCTGAACTTCAGCGGGGCCGAGCCGGCCTGGCGCGCCCCAAAAGATACGCCGCTGGCGCGCGCGTTTGTGGACGCCATTCGCGCAGAAAAGATGCGGCCGGCTTTCAAGCTCAAAACAGGCACGGCCGACTTCAACGTAGTTGGGCCGGTATGGAACTGCCCGATCATCGCCTACGGCCCGGGCGATTCATCGCTCGACCATACGCCGCACGAGCACGTAGCTATTGACGAGTTCGAGAAGGCAGTTAGAGTACTGATTAGCGCGCTGCGATCCTTGGTCGCCGCCCAACCATGACGCGCACAACTTCACACCGAAACCATGTCCGCAGACTTTTCATTCCATCACTACCGACCACGCGCGCTCGAGATCATAGACACGACGCTGCGCGAGGGACAACAGTCGTCGCTGCTCCACGACCACTACAAATATTTCTTCACCACCACCGATAAGCAGGAGATCACGCGCGGCTTGATCCTCTACGGCGTGAAGTTCATCGAATTGTTCGCGCCCAACGTCAGCGCGCAGGAAGCCGAGGACTGGCAGGCGATCAAAGCCGTGCGCGACGAGCTGATCACGCAGAAGGGCTACACGTTCCTGCTCGCGCATGTGCGCTGCCATCCGGCCGATGTAGAGGCCGCCATCCGCGCCGGCGCCGACGGACTCAACATGTATATCGGCACCTCGGATGCCTCGCGCAACTTCAACCACGGCCACGGCTTGGAAGAGATCGCCCGACGCGCGCGCGCGCTCATCGAAGACGTGCGGCGCAATCACCCGCGCCTGGTGTTGCGCTTCAGCGGCGAGGACGCCTTTCGCACGCGCGAGGCCGACCTGTTCCGCGTCTACGACCAAGTAGCTGAGTGCGTGGACCGCCTAGGCACGCCGGATACGGTCGGCGTCGCTACGCCGACAACCGTCGTGCAACGTGTGCAAGCGCTGCGCGCGCGCTATCCCAAGGTCGCCCTAGAAGGCCACTTCCACGACGATCGCGGATTCGCGCTGATCAACGCGCTCGAAGCAGTGCGGGCCGGCATGCAATACATTCAGACTACGCTGCTGGGGATCGGCGAGCGCAGCGGCATTACCAGTATGACAGCGCTGCTGTTCAACCTCTTTATAGACCGCGAATACGATCGGCTAGAAGGCTATCACTTGCGCGGCTCGTATCCGATCAACGTGATGATGGCCGACAAGCTGCGCAAGCTCGTGCCCTCCAAGGAGCCGGTGAGCTTGACCAACCGCACCCACGCCGCCGGCGTTCATCAAAAGGGGATGCTCAACAGCAGCCAGACCTACGAAGCGCACCCGCTCGATCAGTTCGGCGTGA
>JBKBID010000059.1:0-16910 GCA_046299515.1 Thermoflexales bacterium
CGCTGAGCGATTCGTTCTTCTTAGTCATGCGAAGTGCAACGGTAGGCGCGGCGGATTCCACTTTGCGGCGGCCGGCGGCAAGGCGCGCCGGCGCGCGGCAAAAAGACGCCGAGCCGCCGGTCGGCGTGAGTGATTCAGAAAGTCAGCGATTCCTCGTCGGCGGCTTCTGGGGCATGGTTGTTCTCGTAGTGGGGGCGGCGCTCACCCAGCACGATCATCTCATTGGCGACGATCTCCGTGCGATAGTGGCGCTTGCCCTCGCTATCCTCCCAGCCCCGCGTTTGCAGCCGCCCTTCGATGTACACCTGCTGGCCGCGCGAGAGATGCTGCTTGCAAATCTCGGCCAGGCTCCCCCAAGCGATCACGTTGAACCACTCGGTCTCCTCATGTCGCTGTCCATCCGGCGTCGTCCAATCACGGCGTGTCTCCACGGCAAACGACGTGACGGCCTTCCCGCTGGGCGTGTATCGTATCTCCGGGTCACGCCCTAGGTGGCCAATGATCATGACTTTGTTTAGTCCACGCATCGTGGTTAAACTCCCCTGGATGACTGTAGCGCGCTGTGTATTTGTCCGTCGTGAATCACACCCGCGACATCGCTCGAAAGAGTCAGCGATTTGCGCTCGGCTCGGCCAAAGCGATGTGCGGTCAGCTTTCAGCAGGGGCGGGCGACCCTTCCGCAACGGCTTCGGCCGCTGCCGGCTCGGCAGCGGCGGGCGGCTCGTCCGCGTCCTGGGCTGCGACTTCTGCGGCGCCTGCGTCGCTTGGCATTGCGCCGTCGTGCTCGTCGGCGCGCACAAGCAGATAGCGGATGACGTCCTCCGTCAGGCGCAGCCGCTGCTCGATTCGCGCCAGGCTGCTCGCTTCGAGTTCGATGACCGAGAAGACGTAATGGCCCTCGCGATATTTGCGAATCGGATAGGCCAACTGACGGAGGCCCCACTGCGTGGTCTCGACGACCGCGCCGCCCTCAGATGTCACAAAGCCGTTTACGCGTTCGATTAAGGCCGCCAGTGCGCTCGCGTCCAGGTCGGGTTTGGCGATGTAGGTGAGTTCGTATTTGCGCATATCAATTTGTCTGTATAGCTCCTTTCCTCGGAATCGCTGCCCTCGTTTTGGGCGGCCCAACAGCGCAGGCCGTCCCTGCGAGAGCGGAAAGCCGGCCGCGTCGCGGTCGCGCGGCCGTGGACAGGCGGGATAATATATCACGAGTCTGGTTTGATTTACAATCGCCTATCGCCGGTATATCCAGCCCATGAGCAGTTCCATCGTCGTCTCGGAATGTCGCACGCCCCAAGAGCGCCGGGAGTTTATCGAGTTCCAGTGGGAAATCTACAAAGGCGATCCCTACTGGGTGCCGCCCCTCATGAGCGAGCGCATCGCCTTTTACGACAAGGCCAAAAATCCCTTCTTTGAGCATTCCGACGCGGCCATGTTCGTGGCGCGGCGCGGCGGACGAGTGGTCGGCACAATCGTCGCGATCCAGAACAACCGGCACAACGCTTTTCATAATGAGAAGACCGGCTTTTTCGGCGGTTTCGAGACGGTCAACGACTATGAGGTGGCTGCGGCGCTCTTCGACGCTGCGCGCGACTGGGTCAAGGCGCGCGGCATGAACGTGCTGCGCGGCCCGGCGACGCTCAGCTTGAACGACGAATGCGGGTTGCTGGTGGATGGCTTCGACAGTGAGCCGGTGGTGCTGATGACCTACAACCCGCGCTACTACGTCGAACTGATCGAGCGCTATGGGTTCACGAAGGCGATGGACCTATGGGCGTGGTGGGTATCTACGGAGACGGCGCAGCAGATCATCGGCGAGAAGCTGGAACGGCTGACCCGGCTGGTTGAGAAGCGCGGCCGCTTCACCGTGCGCACGGCCGATTTCAGACGCCTGGCGCACGAGGTGCAGGCGCTCAAGGCGGTCTATGCCAGCGAATCCGGCGCGTGGCGCGAGAACTGGGGGCATGTGCCGATGACCGACCACGAATTGGAGCACGTGGTCAAGAATTTGAAGCAGTTTGCCGACCCGGACTTCATCCTGATCGTCGAGGCGCAGGGCAAGCCGGTTGGCATCGGCGTCGCCCTGCCGAACGTGAACCGTCCGCTGCGCAAAGCGTATCCCAACCCGAAGGCGCCGGAATGGTGGACGCTGCTCAAATTTCTATACTATCGGCGCAAGATGGTGAACTCGGTGCGCGTGATCCTGGTCGGTGTGTTGAAGGAGTATCGCGCGTCCGGCATCGAGGCCGTGTTGATGCTGCGGATGTTGCAGACGGGCATCAGCAAGGGCTACATCGGCGGCGAGATGTCGTGGATCCTGGAGACGAACGATGCCATGAACCGGATCATCGCCCAGGTCGGCGCGACCGTGTACAAGACCTATCGCATCTATGATCTCCCCATCGGCTGAGGCTGCTTCGCGCGGCGAGGACGCCGCCGGACGCGGCGGCGCGTTGCGTTCGGCGCATCGCGAGGCGCAGATGAAACAGCGCCTATTGGCGCTCCTCATCAGCGATATCGCGTTGATCAACGTCGCGTTCGCACTGGGCTACGTGGCGCGCTACCGTTGGCAGTTGTTCCGCGACATCGAGTTCAACGCAGCGTTCGGCGACTATTGGCCGATTCAGGCCCTGTTCACGCTTGCGGTGCTGGCGTTCTTCTGGCTGGATGGCGTGTATGCGTTGCGTCGCATGCCTTCCTGGCTCGACCAGATCTGGACGATCACCGGCAGCGTGCTCAAGGCGATGTTCATCGTCTGGGTGGCGATCTTCATCTATGGGCCGGCGGTGTATTCGCGCCTGTTGATCGCCGAAGCGGGTGTGTTCCTTGTCGCGCTGCTCGGCGTCTCGCGCGCGATCAAGAACGCCTATGACGCGCACCAGCGCGCGCGGGGCATCGGCGTATCCAACGTGTTGATCGTCGGCGCGGGCGAATTAGGTCGAGCGGTGATGCGCACGCTGTTCGCCCGGCCTGAACTGGGCTATCGTTGCATCGGCTTTGTGGACGATGACCCGCGACGCGGCCACACCGACATCGGCCGCTTCCCGGCGCTGGGCGAGGTGGGCGCGCTGTCGGAGCTGCTGCAGCGCTACCCGGTGGACGAAGTGGTGATTACGCTGCCCTGGTCGGCCCAGTCGAAGATCCTGGAGCTGGTTGAAATCTGCCGGGCGCGCCACGTGCGGGCGCACGTGGCGCCGTCGCTGTTGCAGATCAACCTGCGTAAGCTGGACGTGAACGACTTCGGCGGCATCCCGATGCTCAGCCCGCGCGACGCGCAAGACGGCATCGTCGGCGTGGACCGGGTCGTGAAGCGCGGCATGGATGTGGTGCTCGGCGGCATCCTCCTGCTGCTGAGCTTGCCGGTCATCGCAATCGCCTGCTTGGCGATCCGGCTGGAATCGCCGGGGCCGGCGATCTTCACGCAACTGCGCGCCGGCAAGAACGGCAAGCCCTTCAAGCTCTACAAACTGCGCTCGATGCACAAAGACGCCGACCGGATGCGCGACCAGTTGATGGCGATGAACGAAGCGGACGGCCCGATATTCAAAATCAAGGATGACCCGCGCCGGACGAAGGTCGGCCGCATCTTGCGCAAGCTGAGCATAGACGAGCTGCCGCAGTTTTGGAACGTGCTCAAGGGCGATATGAGCATCGTCGGGCCGCGTCCTGCGCTGCTGTCTGAGGTGGCGCAGTATGCGGATTGGCATCGCGAGCGGTTGCGGGTGCAGCCGGGCATCACCGGCCTGTGGCAGATCAGCGGGCGCAGCGAATTGTCCTTCGACGAAATGTGCCTGTTGGATGTGTACTACATCGAGAACTGGTCGCCTTCGCTCGACCTCAAGATCATGCTGCGCACCATCCCCTACGTGCTCACCGGGCGCGGGGCGTACTAGCGCCGCGCGATCCTTAACGCAAACGCGGCACGATGAACACCGGCATCTACCTGCACATCCCGTTTTGTCGCGCGCGGTGCAGCTACTGCGACTTCAACACCTACGTCGGCCTGGACGCGCTGTTTGCGCCGTATGTGGATGCGCTGCGCCGGGAAATCCTGGCCGGGGGCGGGGTAGGTGAAGCGGGGGACAAGCGCGCGCCGGCCCATACGATCTTCTTTGGCGGCGGCACGCCTTCGCTCTTGCGCGCCGACCAAATCGGCGCGCTCATCCGCGCCTGCCGCGAGGCGTTCAACCTGCCCGAGCGGTGCGAGATCACCGTAGAGTGCAATCCCGGCACGGTCAGCGCGGACTACCTGTGCGCCCTGCGCGCCGAAGGCGTCAACCGCCTGAGCTTCGGCGCGCAGAGCGCCAACCCGGACGAGTTGCGCTTGCTCGGTCGCGAACACGGCTGGGACGAGGTGCGCGCGGCGATCGCGGCTGCGCGCGCGGCCGGCTTCGACAACGTCAACCTCGACCTGATCTTCGGCTTGCCCGACCAGTCGCTCCGCTCCTGGCAGCAAACGGTGGAAGCCGCGCTCGAACTCGACCCGGATCACATCTCGCTGTATGCGCTGACCATCGAGGTGGGCACGCCGATGCACGACTGGACGCGCCGCGGCGAGGCGCCCTTGCCCGATCCAGACCTGGCCGCCGACATGTATGAGTTCGCCGAGCGCGCGCTGGGCCAGGCGGGCTTTGAGCACTACGAGATCTCGAACTGGTGCAAGCCCGGCCGCGCGTGCGCGCACAACCTGATCTACTGGCGCAACGAGCCGTATCACGGCTTTGGCGCAGGCGCGCATGGCTCGACGATCCGACGACGCTACTGGAAGGTCAAGCGGCCGGCCGACTACATCGCGCGCATCGCGCAAGGCGCGCCGGTTGAGTTGGGCAGCGAGGAGCTTGACGAAGCGACCTCGCGCGGCGAGACGATGATGCTGGGCCTGCGGCTGTTGCGCGAAGGCGTGGATCAAGCGCGCTTCGCCGAACGCTACGGCGCGCCGGTCGCCCATTTCTACGCGCGCGCGCTGGAGCAGGGTGTCGCGCGCGGACTGCTCGAAGTCACCGACGAACGCGTCCGGCTGACGGCGCGCGGGCGGTTTGTCAGCAACCAGGCGATGCGCCTTTTCCTGGCGTAAGCGTCCGCTTGCAGGACTTGGCAGCGCGCCTTCCGCCTGCGGTTGCGAGGGCGCATGCGCGCTGAGCGACAATGGCCTGCGTGATGGAAGACCGATCCTTGATCGAACGCCTTGACGCCTGGCTCGACGCGCGCGCCGATGAGTTGATTGACGCCATCGTTCAACTCGTGCGCATCCCCAGCGTCGTCGGCCGCGAAGCCGAAGCGCAAGCCTTCATGCGAGACCGCTACCTGGCGGCCGGGCTGGATGTGGACGTCTTTGAAGCCGACCGCGAGGCGCTGCGACAGCATCCGGCGTTTGTGGATTCCGGCATGTCGTTCGCGGGCCGGCCGAACGTGGTCGCCACATGGGCCGGTGCGGGCGGCGGGCGCTCGCTGATCCTCAACGGCCATACCGACGTCGTCTCGCCCGAGCCGCGCGACGCCTGGGCGGTGGACCCGTTCGCCGGGCAGGTCGTGTTGCCCGGCGCGCCTTCGGCCATGCCCGGCCCGCCGATCGGGGGGCGGCGCGGTCGCCTATATGGGCGCGGCGCGCAAGATATGAAGAGTGGGCTGATCGCCAGCCTGTTCGCCGCGCGGGCGTTGAAGGAAATCGGCGTTCGGTTGAAAGGCGACCTGATCCTGGAGAGCGTGATCGAGGAAGAAGCCGGCGGCGGGGGAGGGACGTTGGCATGTTTCATGCGGGGCTACCTGGCCGATGGCTTCATCGCGACCGAGCCGCACTGGCGCGACGTTGCGATCGCCCATCCCGGCATCCTCTACTTTCGCGTCGTGGTCGAAGGCAGAAGCGCCCATGCCGGTCGGGCGCATCAGGGCGTCAACGCGGCCGTCGAGATGGCGCCGATCATCAGCGCGCTGGGCGAGTGGGATCGCGAGCGCGCCGCCGGCCTGCGCCATGAGCTGTTCGAGCGGCTCGACCCGACGGCGAGGCGCTCATGTCATTTGAACGTCGGCGTCGTGCGCGCCGGCGATTGGCCTTCGACGGTGCCGGGACGCGCCGAAGTCGAAGTGCGCATGTCGTTCATCCCCGGCGAGACCGAGGCGAGCGTCAAGCGCGAAATCGCCGAACGCATCCACGCCGTCGCGCAGCGCAGCGCCTGGCTGCGCGAACATCCGCCGCGCGTCGAGTTCTTCGGATGGCATACCGATCCCTGGTTACAGGATGAGCATCATCCGTTCGTGCAGGCGTTTGCCCAATGCCTGCGCGACGCGCGCCCCGACCCTAACGCGGACGAGCCGCCGATTCTGGCCGGCATCACCGCCGGCCTGGACACGCGCTTCGCAGGGTTGTTCGGCGTTCCGGCGCTGGCTTGGGGGCCGGACGGGGGCGGCCTGCATGGCGCAAACGAGTATGTTGAGCTTGATTCGGTCATCGCGGTCGCGCGCGCGCTGGCCATCTTCGCCATGCGCTGGTGCGGGGTGGCCACAGCGTCTGGCGGCTGAATGGGTGGATTGGATTCGACGACCTCACACAGGGCTATTCATCATCTCAGCTCTGGCTTATCTTGGCGGCTATACTTCCGGCAGTTTGGTCGGGTTCACACGAACTTATGCGCCGATCGTCAAATGGGACGGCGCGACGCCCTGGTGTATGTCGGGCAAGTTCACCGATGTGAAAGGGCGCGCGTTGGCCCAGGCGATTGCAAGACAAGCGATGAGCAGAGGTGCAATGTGCAGTTGAAGATCAATGGGAAGTTGCGTGAAGTGTCGGGCGCGCACGGCGATATGCTGCTGTGGGCGTTGCGCGATGAGCTGGGTTTGACCGGCACGAAATTCGGATGCGGCGTGGGATTGTGCGGCGCGTGCACCGTCATGGTGGATGGCGTGGCCACGCGCGCCTGCATCACGCCGCTGGCCGGCTTGCAAGGCAAAGAGATTCGCACCATCGAGGGGCTGGCGGACGGGGCGACGTTGCACCCCGTCCAGCAGGCGTTCCTGGAGCACCAGACCCCGCAGTGCGGCTGGTGCATGAGCGGCCAGATCATGACCGTGGTTGCCTTGCTCGACCGGAATCCTGCCGCGAGCGAAGCGGACATCGTGGCGGCGCTGAGCCGGAATTACTGCCGCTGCGGCTGCTACGTGCGCATCAAGTCGGCGGCGTTGGCCGCGCAGCAGAAAATGGCCGCGCGACGCGAGGGGGAGGCGGCATGAGCGAGGTCATCCGGTCAACCGCCGGCCCCGCGCTGCAGGCCGAGAGCCGAGAGGCGAGCGCCGGCAAGCGCCGATGGCGCGTCTCACGCCGTGGATTCCTGATCGGCGTCGGCGTGGCCGGCGCGGGATTGGCCTTGGGCGTGACCGTGGGCCTGCCGGCGGCGCGCCTGAAAGTGGCCGAGACGTTCTCCGAGGTCAGCGGATTCGGCGGCGCCACGAATGACCCCGATGCGTGGTTCGAGGTGCTGCCGGACAACCGCGTCCGGCTGTTCTTGACTAAAGTTGAAATGGGGCAGGGCGTGCACACCTCGTTGGCCCAGATCGCCGCCGAGGAGCTGGGCCTGGCGCCGGACGACCTGGAAGTGCTCCAGGCGACGACGAATCAGGGGGTGATGGACCTGGCCGGCACGTCCGGCAGCTTCTCGGTCTCGTCCATGTTCAACCCGCTGCGCGAAGCGGCGGCGACGTTGCGCGAGATGTTGCGCGCCGAGGCAGCGCGCAGGCTAGGCCAACCGGCCGCCGCGCTTCGCCAGGAAGGCCGCGCCTTCTTCGTTCAGGGCGATCCGTCCAGGCGCGTCACGTTCGGCGCGCTGGCGGCGAACCGCTCGAACTGGCAGGCGCCGAAGGAGAAACCCGCGCTCAAACCCGCCGGCGAGTATCGCGTGATCGGCCGGCCGCACCCTCGCGTGGATACGCGCGACAAGATAACCGGCGCAGCCGTCTATGGCTATGACGTTCGCGTTGAGGGCATGTTGTACGGCGCGGTGCTGCGGCCGCCCACGTTGACCGCGACGTTGAAGTCGGTGCGCACGGCTCAGGCCGAGCGCGTGGACGGCGTGCGCAAGGTGGTCGTTGACCTGCGAAATGGCTTCGTCGGCGTCGTGGCGGTTTCGCGCGCTGCGGCGCGCGCCGGCATCGAGGCGCTGGAGGCCGAATGGCAACCGGGCAAGCTGTGGCAGCAAGAGGAGATTGATGCTGCGATGACCGTCGGCGGGCCGGGCGGCGTGACCGTCCAACGGGTGGGCGATGCCCCGCGCGAGTTGCGCGCGCCGACGCTCACCGCCGAATATCGCAGCCCGTTCGCCATTCAGACCCCGCTGGAGGCGCAGGCGGCGCTGGCCGACGTGAGCGCCGACCGCGCCGTGATCTGGGCCAGCACGCAGTCGCCGTTCATCGTGCGGCGTTTCGTGGCGCAGGCGATCGGCTTGAAGGAGGCGCAGGTCGAGGTGCGCGCGACCTATCTGGGCGGCGGGTTCGGGCGCAAGGCCGGCTGGGAAGTGGCCGTCGAGGCGGCGCGATTGAGCCAGGCTGCCGGCGCGCCGGTGCACGTCGGCTGGACGCGCCAAGAAGAGCTGCAAAACGGCTACGTGCGCCCGCCCACGCATCATCGGCTCTCGGCGAGCGTGCGCGATGGTCGCATCGTCGCGCTGGAGCATCAGCAGGCCAGCGGCGACGTGCTGTTCACCTTCTTCCCCAAAGTTGCGGCCGACCTGGTCGGCGCAGACTTCGGCGCATATCGCGGCGCGCTGTTGCTCTACGACATCCCCAACCGGCATACCGTCGTCTGGCGGCGCGCGCTGCCGATCAAGACCGGGCCATGGCGCGGGTTGGGCTTGCTGGCCAATACCTTCGCTGTGGAGTCCTTCATGGACGAACTGGCGCACGCTGCCGGCGTGGATCCCCTGGAGTGGCGGCTGCGCCACCTGCCGGACACGCCGTGGGGTCGGCGCATGCGCGCCGTGCTCGAGGCAGCGGCCGAGCTGGGCCGCTGGGGCGAACCACTCCCCGAAGGGCGCGCGCGCGGCATCGCTTGCAGCACCGACACCGACACGGTGGTGGCGCAAGTGGCCGAAGTGTCGCTGGATCGCGAGGCCGGTCGGATTCGCGTGCACCACGTGGCGCTGGCCATGGACTGCGGCCTGGTCATCAACCCCGATGGCGTCCGAGCGCAGGCGGAGGGCGGCGTGATGTGGGGCGTCGGCTCGGCGCTGGTGGAGGAGATGCGCATCGAGAACGGCCGGGTGGCTGCGCGCAACTTCGACGCCTATCCGCTGTTGACGATCGCAGAAGCCCCGCACGTCGAGGTGGCCTTGCTGGATACGGCCCGCGACGGCAAGCCGCGCGGCGTGGGCGAGCCGCCGATGGGCCCAACGGCGGCGGCCATCGGCAACGCCTTCTTCGCCCTAACCGGCAAGCGGCTGCGCCAGATCCCCTTCACGCCGGCGCGCGTCAAGGCGGCGCTGTCGGCCTGAACTCGGGCAGCGGTTCTTCTCTTCGATGCGCTTCAGGCGACGTCGTTGCCTGTTAACGCCTCGAGCCAGACCGCCCTGGGCAGTCTGGCCTGTGGCGGCGGGTTAACCTTGTCTCTTCAAAAAGTGAGATTTCAAGATCGAAGCGTAACTTGTGAGGTGGAAACTCGATGGAACTGACGGGTAATCGTGTTGCAACGAAGACGAGTAAGCCTTGGTGGTTGGATGCGGAGAAACTGAAGGAGCCGAAATATGCGCAGATTGCGCTGTGGGGCGGCGTCATCTTCAGCTTCGCCTTCACCGGCCTGATCTGGCTGTGGGGAGATCGGCTGGCCGCCTTCCCGAAGCTGCCGGATCAGGGCCCTGCTTGGTACTACTGGAAGCTGGCCGAGCCGACCTTCATCACGCGCCTGAGCGCGTGGGGGCTATATGCGATCCATCAGATTGCGATCTGGGGGTTGATCTACTACGCCCAAACGCGCGTGAAGAAATACACCGGCGGCTTGCACCCGGTGAACGTGATCGCGCTGGGCGTCAATGCGCTGTTCGTGGTGTTGCATTTCGCCCAGACCCACATCTTCTACGATGGCCTGGCGCAGGATGTGAGCATCTTCAGTTCACAGGGCAGCGTGATCCTGATGCTGGTGTGGATCTTGCTGATGGAGAACAAGCGGCGCGGGATGTTCTTCGGCAAGAAAGCGCCGCTCGGCAAGAGCGCTGTGGATTGGGCGCGGCGTTATCACGGCTACGTCTTCGCCTGGGCCATTGTCTACACGTTCTGGTATCACCCGACCGAGCACACGATGGGTCATCTGGTCGGCTTTGCTTATACCTTCTTGTTGCTGTTGCAGGGCAGCCTGTTCTTCACGCGCGTGCACGTCAACAAGTGGTGGATGCTGGTGCAGGAGCTGAGCGTAGCCGCGCATGGCACGCTGGTAGCCGTGCAGCAAGGGCGAGGGATGTGGCCGATGTTCCTGTTCGGCTTTCTGGCGATCTTCGTCGTCACGCAGATGTGGGGGCTGGGCCTGTCCCGCCCGTGGAAGGTCGGCATCATCGCGGCGTTTGTGCTTGGCGCGGGCGTCGCCTACTGGGGCCAGCCGCTGACGAGCGTTCTGCGCATCGCGGCTGTCCCGGCTATCGAATATCTGGCCGTGGGCGCGCTCATGCTCGTCATCGGCGCTATTCTGTGGGCCTACAACCGCGTGAAGGAGCGTGCTGTGTCGGCGCTTGAGTCGGCTGCAGCGTGAGCGGCCGTTTGCGCGCGGCCGCAGTGCGTGTTGGTCGCGGCGCCGCTCCTCCGACTCCAAGCGGAGGATGCCCCCGCCATCGAGCGCGCTCATCGCTTGGCCTATTGCGTGATTACGCGGGCGTATTTGCCGGCGCCGGCGTGAGGCAGGCGCGTGTGCGCGTCGCGCGCGCAAGCGTCGGCGAAGGCCAGAAACGCGCGGGCGATGGGCGAGAGCGGCGCCGACCTTTCCCACACGGCCCGCAGCGCGCGGGTGAGCGGAACGTCGGTTTGCAGCGCGCGCAGCGCGCCGGACTGCAATTCGGCGCGCACCGCATAGGCCGGCAGCACGCCGATCGCTGCGCCGCCCATCAGCGAGCGCTTGATCGCCTCCGGGTTGTCGAATTCGGCGGCCACGCGCGGGCGCGCCCCGTGCGCCTCCAGGATGCGATCCAGCCATAGGCGCGACCGGCTGCCGGGTTGGCGCATGATGAACGCCTGGCCATCGAGTTCTCGCAGCGCCACCGACTCGCGCGCCCAGAGGGGATGCTTCGGCCCGACCAGCGCGTACTGCGGCACATCGCACAGCACCTCGGCGCTCAGGCGTGAGGCGTCGGCGGCGTCGAGGTCCCCCTCGATGAATCCCAGGTCCAACTGTCGGCCGATGAGCTGCTCGGCAATTTCGGGCGTGGTGGCCGTTTGCGCCGTCACGACCAGTTGCGGGTAACGCTCGTGAAAGTCGCGGAGCCAGTCGGGCAGCAAGTAGGCGCTGACGCCGGGGGTTGCGCCGATGTTGAGCCGGCCGCCGACCAGGTTAGCCACGTTGAGCACGGCGCTCTCCGCCTCGGCGACCAGGGCGAGGATGCGCTGGGCGTAGTCGTGCAGCGTGCGCCCCTCGGCGGTGAGCGCGACGCCGCGCCGCCCACGCCGGAAGAGTTGGACGCCCAGCGCTTCTTCCAGCTCCTTCATGTGCTGGCTGACCGCCGGCTGTGACATGAACAGGCGCTCGGCGGCCCCGCTGAAGCTGCCGGCCTGGGCCACCTGCGCAAAAACCCGAAGTTTGTGAAGGTCGAACATCGCCGCGTCCTATGCCTGCTTGCCGGCAGGTGATATAAGCCTGGCTTATAACGAATTATAGGCACTTCGCCCTCACACTTTTGACCCAACCGGCGTACGCTATGCGCCATGCTGAACCTGTTGAAGTCGCTGATGGGCGGGAGCGCCGGAACGACCATCAGCCCGGAGCGTTACAAGGCGGAGTTTGCCGACGCGCGCAAACCGCACACCCTCATTGACGTCCGCACCCCGGAGGAGTTCAAGAGCGGGCACATCCCCGGCGCGATCAACATTGACGTGCAAGTATTGGCCCGGCGCCTGGATGACATCCCGCGCGATCGGGCCGTGGTGTTGTATTGCCGAAGCGGCAACCGCAGCAGCTACGCGGCGCAAATGTTGCAGCGCGCCGGCTATGCCGAGGTGTATGACCTGGGCGGCATCGGCGATTGGCGCGCCGCCGGTTATCCCATTCGATAGAGGAGGCAGTGCATGTTGCTCAAATATTTCTACGACGAAGCGCTCGCGCAGGCGTCCTATTTGGTCGGCTGCCCCAAGACGGGCGAGGCGCTGGTGATTGACCCGGCGCGCGACGTGTCGCCCTATCTGGCCGCCGCCAAACGGGCCGGCTTGCGCATCACGCAGGTGACCGAGACGCACATCCACGCCGACTTCGTGAGCGGCCTGCGCGAATTGGCCGCGCGCACCGGCGCGACGATGTATGTGAGCGACATGGGCGACGCAGCGTGGAAATACGCCTTCGCCGGCGAGCCGAACGTCATTCCGCTGCGCGACGGCGACCGGTGGATGGTCGGCAACGTGCAGGTGGAGGTGATTCATACGCCGGGCCACACCCCGGAGCATATCGCCTTCATGATCACCGACACCGCGGCTGCGGATCAGCCCATCGGCATCTTCACCGGCGACTTCCTGTTCGTGGGCGACGTGGGCCGCCCGGACCTGCTCGAAGCCGCCGCCGGCATGGCCGGCACAAAGGAGCCGGGCGCGCGCCGCCAGTTTCACAGCGTGCAGCGCTTCAAGGCGTTGCCGGACTATCTACAAATTTGGCCCGGCCACGGCGCCGGCAGCGCCTGCGGGAAGGCGCTCGGCGCGATCCCTTCCACCACGCTGGGCTATGAGAAGCGCTTTAACCCCGCCTTTCGCTTCACCGACGAGGATGAATTCGTGCGTTGGCTGTTGGATGGTCAGCCGGAGCCGCCCCGCTATTTTGCGCAGATGAAGCGCGTGAACAAGGCCGGCCCTGCGCTGCTTTCGCAGGTGGCGCAGCCGGAGCGCCTGACGCCTGCGCGTTTGCGCGAGGCGCTGGCCGCCGGCGGCCAGGTGTTCGACCTGCGCGATCAGGCCGACTTCGAGCGCGCCCACTTGCGCGGCGCGATCAGCGCGCCGGCCAGCAGCGCGTCGTTCTCCACCTACGTCGGCTGGTTCGTGGATTACAGCCGCCCGACCTATCTGATCTTGCCCGATGTCGAGCGGCTCGATGCCATCTTGGCGGCGCTGCGCGCGATCGGCGTGGATGACGTGGCCGGCTACGTCGGGCCGGAGGCCGTCGGCGATGGCGCCGAAGGGCTTGCGTTGATCACGGCCCAACAATTGGGCGCGCGCTTGCGCAGCAACGGCATCGTGGTGTTGGATGTGCGCGGCAAGGCGGAGTATGACGCGCTGCACGTCCGCGGCGCGATGCACATTCCGCTGGGCTATTTGCCCGACCGGCTGGCGGATTTGCCGCGCGACCACGATATAGCGGTGTATTGCGCCAGCGGCTATCGCTCGACCATCGCCGCCAGCCTGCTGCGCGGCGCGGGGTTTGACCGCGTGGCGAGCATGCCCGACGGCATCGAGACCTGGGCGCAGTTGTTGCCCGTCGAACGCGGGCGCTGAACTTCGGGCGGATCATGCTGATCCAACTGGCGCTCGGTTTCGCCATCGGCCTGTCGCTCGGCTTGTTAGGCGGCGGCGGCTCTATCCTGACCGTGCCGGCGCTGGTGTACGTGATGGGCTACAACCCCAGCGCAGCGGTCACCGCGTCGTTGGCAATTGTCGGCATGAATAGCCTGAGCGGTGTGCTCGCGCATCGCAGGCAAGGCACGCTCAACGGGCGGGTGGCCCTGGCCTTCGGCGGCGCAGGCATGATCGCCGCTTACTTTGCCGCCCGGCTGTCGCATCTCTTTTCGCCCCTGGCGCTGATGCTGGCCTTTGCGCTGTTGATGCTCGTCGTCGGCGTGATGATGCTGCGCGGGCGTCGCGTGGGCGATGCGCACGCCGAGCCGCGCGGCCTGGCGATGACGCTGGCCGCCGGCGCCGGCGTGGGGGCGCTCACCGGTTTTCTGGGCGTGGGCGGCGGCTTCCTCATCGTGCCGGCGCTGGTCATGCTGGTCGGCCTGCCGATGCCGGTGGCCGTAGGTACATCGCTGCTGGTGATCGCGATGAACAGCCTGTCCGGGCTGCTCGGCCACCTGGACGGCGCGGCGTTTGATTGGCGATTGATCGCGCTGTTCGCCGCGGCGGGGATCGCGGGCGCGTTCGTCGGCGCCAAGCTCAGCCGGGCGGCTCATCCTGACCAGTTGCGTCGGGCATTCGGCGTCTTCGTCATCGTTTTGGCCGTGTATCTGCTCTATGACAATGGGAGCAAGCTCTTGAGGTAGAGACATGTGTTGGAAAACTGTCGTAGTCCTGGGATCGGCGCTGGCGTTGCTGGCCGGTTGTTCCGGCGCAACGGCGCCCGACGCGTCGAATCCGCCGCAAGCCGCCGTCTGGCCATCGGCCGCCGAACGGACGGCGCTGCCGCCCAACGTGAGCGTCGGCGAGGCGGCGGCGCTGCGCGACGCCGGCGCGTTCATGCTGGACGTGCGCGAGCCGTTCGAGTGGGCGGAGTATCACATGCCCGGCGCTGCGCTCATCCCGCTCGGCGAGTTGCCGAGTCGGTTGAGCGAGGTGCCGAGGGATCGGCCGGTCGTCGTGGTCTGCCGGTCGGGCAATCGCAGCCGAGCCGGGCGCGACATCCTGCTGCGGGCCGGCTTCGCCGCTGTGACCAGCATGGACGGCGGCATGCGCGCCTGGCGCAACGCCGGCTTGCCCGTGACTCAGTAGCTCCGCCGCCGGTGTGCTCGTGGCGCGCTCCGTTGAAATGTTGGATCAACGTTACACATCCGATCTTCAGCAACGCCTCGCTGAAGCCGAGCGCGCGATGTCCGGTCAACTCGGCGAAGGCTCGGCGTGCCAGTTGCACAAAGATGGCCGGGTCACCGGTGGCCTGAAGTATGCCGAGGGCCAATTGATCGCCTTGAACGATCTGAGGCGAAAGCTCAACGCATCGGGCGAGATGACCGACGATGCCGCGCTTCGGCAGGTCCTCGACGCAGAGATGGCGCGCTGGCGGGACGGCCTGGAAAGCCAGCGCCAACGGCCGAAGCCGGCGATGCCCTGGCTGGCCTACTACCAGGGTGGCCTGGATGCGCTGGAAGCGTTGCGGCAAGCGTGGTTTGCCGTCCGTTGAAGCGCGGACGCCATTTTGCACAGCCGCAGTGCGATGATGCGCTGCGGCGGGCGGCCTATCCGTCGCTCCCCGGCTGCGGCTCGGTCATCCGCATCCTCTCGAAACACGCGCTGCTGCAGGCTTCATGCGCGCCGGCTCTTCCCCCGCGAGTGGCGTTTTGGCCGTTCGCCTCTATCCTCCTGGCTATCGCTCACTTGCAATACATGCGCAAATACGGCGCGTTCGAGATTCGCCAGGAGCAACCCGCACTGCTGAACAGCGTCTATCCCTACGGCGCCAGCTTTACCGATGCCTGGGGCGAGATCAACACGCCGGAAGCCGAGCAGATGTATGCGTGGTTCGCCGAACGGGGGTTCGACTCGCCGGCGCTGCGGGATGTCGGCGCGCCCGATCACATCGGCGTGTGTTTGCAGTTCCTGGCCCATACGCTGGGCGCGCCGTGCGTCTCGTTCAACGCGCGGCTGCTGCGCTGGGCGCCGGTGTTGTGCGTCGCGGTCATGCGCGAGCCGGGCGCGCATCCCTTCTACAAAGCGCTGGCCGAGCGCACCCGCGACGCGCTGCTGCGCCTGAATCTGTCGCCGGAACGCCGACGGCCGGATGCGCCCCTTCCCGATCCAATCCCGCCGCCGATCGGGGGCGGCACAGACGCAGAGGAAGATCGGGAGGTGCGCCTGAAGGACATCGCGCGATTCATGCTGATCGCCGAGCGCAGCGGGATGTTCCTGTCGCGCGCGCGGCTGGGCTATTTGGCCAATCGGCTGGACGCGCGCCTGCCCTTCTCGCCGCGTTTCGACCTAGGCGAGTTGCTGTTCGTGAGCGCCGGCGCGTTGGGCCGATTGGAGGATTTGCTGGCGTTGCTGGAGGAAGAAATCGCCGGTTGGCGCGCGGCCTACGCCGGCCTGGCGCAAGCGTGGCCGGCCTGGACGCCCTACGCCGAGTCGTGGCAGGCGCGCCTGGATAACAGCGCGGCGCTGTTGGGGGCGATGCGCCGGATGTGGCTGAGTGAGGCGATGTGACGGAGCGCCGCCTCGCCATCTCCACCGGCGTCCGCCCATCGCGCGCTGCGCGCTGAACAGGGTTTGCGAGTAAGCCTGATCGGCGATATATTGCCGTTCTGACAAGAAGCCAAAGAACTTGAGCTTCTGTTCCTTGACCGTTTGACAAAAAACGCGCACAGCTTTTAAGCTCAGTTGTATTCCGAGCGACTATGGAGGGCTGCCATGAAGTGACAAACGCGCAGATGCGCGTATAATCAGGGCTACAAGTTGTATTCCGAGCGACTATGGAGGTATACCATGAAGCTATTACGGCCTTTACCCCCCGTTTCTAACCTTCCGTTCGCGTCTCTGTCTTCGATGCGCAAAGCGGCGTTGTCGGCGGCTATTGGCGCGTGCTTTGGTTTGGCGCTGCTGCTCGGCAGCCCACAGCAAGCGCACGCCCAACTGCCGCCGCCCACCGCATCCGATGATGCGAGCGACTCGGCCTACAATGATGGGTGGGCCACCGGCGACGACGGCGGCTCCGGCATGGGCGCGTGGACGCTCCAGACGACCTCATCCGACACTTCCAAGAACGGCCACTTCGTGGGCAGCTCGACCGGCAACAACGGCACGGACAGCGACACGAACAACGACGGCGACATCAA
>JBKBID010000060.1:0-16657 GCA_046299515.1 Thermoflexales bacterium
GAAGCGCGACGACGCAACAAGAGCGTCGCCGACATCCAGCCGTTCTGGAGGCGGGGCAATGGCAGCGACAACAACTGACGCCGGAAGCAGGCGAATTACGGTGAAATGGGTCAAGAGCGCGATTGGCTACAGCGCGCGCCAAAAACGCACGCTCAAGGCCCTTGGCCTCAGCAGGCTCGGCCAAGAAGTGCAGCACGATGACACGCCGCAGATTCGCGGTATGCTGAATGCGGTGAAGCACTTGGTGGAAGTCAAATGAAACTACATGAGATTAAACCCGCAGAGGGTTCACGGAAGCGCAAGAAGCGCAAAGGCATCGGCATCGCCGCCGGTCAGGGCAAAACGGCCGGACGCGGCCAGAAAGGCCAGGCGGCTCGTTCCGGCGGCGTGAAAGGCCCATACTTTGAAGGCGGGCAGTTCCCGATGGTGCGCAAACTGCCGTTCATGCGCGGCATCGGCTTCAACAATCCTTACCGGATCGTGTATCGGCCGGTGAACGTTGGGTTGTTGGCCCAGAAGTTCGAGGCCGGGAGCGAGGTCACGCCTGAAGCGCTGGTGGCAGCGGGCATCGCGCGCAAGAGCGACAAGCACATTGCCATCCTTGGCGTGGGGGAGCTGAACATCCCGTTGAAAGTGACGGCGCACAAGTTCTCCGAAACGGCCAAGCAGAAGATCGAACAGGCCGGCGGCACGGTGACGAAGCTCGAAGTGAAACGCGGCGGCTACCGCACCCGTTAAACGCCGCGCTTTGGTTCATGGGCGTAGCTCCAATCGAAGCGAAACGCTGAACACATGTTACAAGCATTACGCAACGCGATCGCGCTGCCGGAAATCAGGAACAAGATCATCTTCACCTTGTTCATCCTGATCGTCTATCGGCTGATCGCCCACGTGCCGGTGCCGGGGGTGAGCCCGGAGGTGCTGCAACAGATTCGCACCGCTGTGGAGCAAGGTCAAGCCGGCGGCTTGGGCAGCATCGTCGGCCTGCTCAGCTTGCTGTCGGGCGGCGCGGTGTTCAACTTCTCCGTGCTGGCGATGGGCGTCTATCCCTACGTCACCGCTTCGCTCATCTTGCAATTGCTCATCCCGGTCATCCCGCGCCTGGAAGAGTTGGCCAAGGAGGGCGATCAGGGCCGGCGCAAGATCAACCGCTTGACCTACTTCTTGACGGTGCCGATGGCGGCGTTGAACGCGATCGGGCAGGTCAACATCTTCGAGAGCATCGGCGCGCAAGTGACCGGCGGCCAGCGCGTCCTGCCGCAGTGGGGATTGGACCGGCCCGAATTCATCCTGCCCACCATCGTCACCATCGTGACCATGACCGCCGGCACGATGTTCGCCGTCTGGTTGGGCGAGCTGATCACCGAGCAGGGCATCGGTCAGGGGCTGTCCATCATCATCTTCGGCGGCATCGTCGCCCGCATTCCGAGCAATGTCGCCCAGATTGCGGCGACCAACACGGCGTTCATCACCTCGCTGGCGTTCTTGGCGATCACCGTCATCACCGTAGTTGGGATCGTTTACATCCAGGAGGGCGAGCGGCGCATCCCCGTGCAGTATGGCAAGCGGGTGCGCGGCCGGCGCATGTTGGGCGGCGCAGGCACGCACGTCCCGCTCAAAGTGAACACGGCGGGGATGATTCCACTGATCTTCGCGCAGGCCATGCTGGTCTTCCCCGCGATCCTCGCCGGCTTCTTCGTCAACAGCAGCGACGCCGGCGTGCAGCGGTTCGCGCAGGACGTCGTCAGCCTATTCAGCGCCGGCCAGACCAACTCCGACGCCTTGTCGTGGAGCTTGGTGTTCTACACCATCATGTACTTCCTGCTCGTCATCGGCTTCACGTATTTCTACACCGACGTGATGATGCAGCAGCAAAACCTGGCCGAGAATCTGCAGAAGCAGGGCGGGTTCATCCCCGGCATCCGGCCGGGCAAGACCACGGAGATATTCATCACGCGCGTGATGCGACGGCTCACGCTCGTCGGCGCCTTGTTCCTGGGACTGCTCGCCATTTTGCCCTATTTGCTGAACTTCCTGTCTCACGTGCCGGGATTCGCCTTCCTGAGGCCGGTGGGCAATAACAACCTGCTGTTGTCGGGCGCGGGGCTGTTGATCGTCGTCGGCGTCGTGCTGGATACGATGCGCCAGCTCGAAGCTCAGCTCATGATGCGCAACTACGAGGGGTTCATCAAGTGACTACCTGGCCCGACAACGTTGTTGAGACGGATCGCACAAACGCGCGGGCGCTTGTCCGCTGTGTAAGAGGCTGACAGCGATGTACGGCATCGTGTTGCTCGGCGCGCCGGGAGCGGGCAAGGGGACGCAGGCCGTCCTGCTCTCGAAGGACCTGCGCATACCGCACATCTCGAGCGGCGACCTCTTTCGCGAGAACATCAAAAATCAGACCGAACTCGGCAAGCTGGCGCAGCAGTATCTCGACCGCGGCGACCTTGTGCCGGATGAGGTCACCATCGGCATGGTGCGCGAACGGTTGAGCCGTCCCGATACCGCGCGCGGCTTCATCTTGGACGGGTTCCCGCGCACGATTCCGCAGGCCGATGCGCTGGCCCAGTTGCTCCAGGAACTCGGCAAGTGCATCACCATCGTGCCGTACATTCGCGTGCGCGAGCGCATGCTGATGGAGCGCCTTTCGCATCGCTGGACATGTCGTGACTGTGGCGCGGTGTTCAGTTACGAATCCGTGCCGCCGCGCGAAGGCTGCAAGAAAGATGTCTGCACAGGTGAGCTGTATCAGCGCTCGGACGACAACCCCGAGACGCAGGCTCGTCGCATCCGCATCTATCAAGAGCAGACTGCGCCGCTCATTGATTACTATCGCAACCTCGGCCTGTTGCGCGAGGTAAACGGCGAGCATACGATCCCCTACGTCCATCACTTGCTGCGTCAGTTGATCATGACCAGCCACGAGTGTGACCGAGCGACGTTGGACGTTGGATCGAGCAGCGAGTGACAGCGATGATTGTGTTGAAGACGGCGCAAGAGATTGCCATCATGCGTCAGGCGGGTCGAATCGTGGCGACCGTGCTGGCAGAGTTGAAGGAACGCGTCGCGCCGGGCGTGAGCTTGATCGAGCTGGATCGGCTGGCGGAGAAAATCATCACCCAGTGCGGCGCTACGCCGTCGTTCAAAAACTATGCGCCGAGTGGCGCGCCCTATCCCTTCCCGGCTTCTATCTGCGCGTCGGTTGACGATGAGGTGGTGCATGGCATCCCTGGACAGCGACGACTTAAAGAGGGGGAAATCGTCAAGCTCGATGTCGGCGCGATGTATAAAGGTTATCACGCCGACTCGGCAATTACGGTGGGTGTTGGGCGCATCTCGGCGCGCGCGCAACGGTTGATGCAGGTGACGCAGGAGTGCCTGAACGCGGCGATCGCTGCGGCGCGCAAGGGCAATCGCTTTGGCGACATCGGCGCAGCGATCCAGGCCGTCGCCGAGCCGCGCGGCTATTCGGTGGTGCGTGAGTACACCAGCCACGGCGTCGGTCGCGAATTGCACGAAGGGTTTGGCCTGCCAAACACCGGACAGGCCGAGCACGGCATGTTGCTGCGCCCAGGACTCACCATCGCGCTGGAGCCGATGATTAACGAGGGACGCGCCGAAACGAAGGTTAAGAAAGATGGCTGGACAGTCGTAACGATTGATGGTAAACTTTCCGCCCAATTTGAGCATACAGTGGCCGTCACCGATGGTGAAGCTGAGATATTGACAAAGCTCGACTAGAAGCTTGGGGTAGATTGGCTGGCGTCCGGCTCGCGTGAAGCGCGCGAGTCGGACGCTGCATGTATGCGAATTTAAGGCGATAGAGAACGTCACAAGCTCGGGAACGAGGTGAAAGATGAAGGTATCAGCATCCGTGAAAAGGCGCTGCCCGAAATGCAAAATCGTCAGGCGGCACGGGCGCGTTTACGTCATCTGCGAGAACCCTAAGCACAAGCAGAGACAGGGGTAGGCAACGACCATGGCAAGAATCGCTGGAGTAGATCTGCCGCGCAACAAGCGCGTGGACATTGGGTTGACCTATATCTACGGCATCGGCCGTTCGCTGGCCAAGGAAATCCTCGCCCGCACCAACATCAACCCTGCGACTCGCATCAAGGACCTAACGGAGGCTGAAGCGGCCATCCTGCGCGAGATCGTGGAGAAGGAATACAAGGTGGAGGGCGATCTGCGCCGCGAAGTGCAGCTCAATATCAAGCGCTTGATCGAAATCGGGTCATATCGTGGGCTGCGCCACAAGCGCAACTTGCCGGTGCGGGGCCAGCGCACGCGCACCAACGCGCGCACGCGCAAGGGTGTGAGGAAGACGGTGGCCGGGCGCGGTCGCCGGCGTGGCGCGAAGAAGAAGTAAATCGCGTCGTGGGAGCGGGGCGCATACTCTGTTCTCGCGCTTATTCGACATTAAAACTCGCCTATGGGTAAAGCAGCAAGCACACGTGGCCCGCGTCGCCAGACCAACCCGCGACGCGCGCGCAAAAACGTCGCTCAGGGCGTGGTGCATATCCACGCCATGTTCAACAACACGATCGTGACGATCACCGACAAGGCCGGCAACACGATCTGCTGGGGCAGCGCCGGCTCGGCCGGCTTTAAGGGCAACCGCAAAAGCACGCCCTTCGCCGCCCGCATCGCCGCGCAGAACGCATACCGCGCGGCCGTGGAGAACGGCATGCAGGAAGTGGATGTGTATGTGAAGGGGCCGGGTCCAGGCCGGGAAGCTGCTGTGCGCGCGCTGCAAGGCACCGGCCTGCGCGTCAAGTCCATCACCGATGTCACACCCGTGCCGCATAACGGATGCCGACCTAAGAAGCGCCGCCGCGTGTGAGCGCATCGGCGGGCAATTGTTCGTCTGAGACGCACGATTTGGAGGAAGACGGCCCGTTGTAAACAAATCGAACGTCTTGCATCAGAGGAAAAATGGCTCGACACATTGAACCAGTTTGCAGATTGTGCCGCCGTGAAGGCGAAAAGCTCTATTTGAAGGGCACGCGTTGTCTCACGCCTAAGTGCGCTTTGGAGCGACGCGGGATCATCCCCGGCCAGCATGGGCCGAACATGCGCGCGCGCCGCAGCAAGGCGAGCGACTACTCGCTGCAGTTGCGCGAGAAGCAGAAGATGCGACGCATGTATGGCGTGCTTGAGGCACAGTTCCGCCGTTACTTCCGCGAGGCGCTCAAGCGCCGCGGCGTGACCGGCGCCGAATTGCTCATCTTGCTGGAGCGCCGGCTCGATAACGTGGTCTATCGCATGGGCTTTGCGCCCTCGCGCGCCGCCGCGCGCCAGTTGATCAACCACGCGCACCTGAACGTGAACGATCACCCTATTGACGTGCCGTCCTACCTGGTTAAGCCAGGGGACAAGATCTCCGTGCGCGAGGCCAGTCGGAAGTTGACTTACTTCAAGGAGCTGATGGCGGATAAGGATACGCCGCCGACGCCCGCCTGGCTGTCGGCCGACCGCAGCACCCTGACCGGCGTCGTTCAAGCCCTCCCGAAGCGCGAAGATATTGACGTGCAGTTGAAAGAACAGCTCGTCGTGGAGTATTACTCGCGGTAGCAAGTTGTGTCGGCGCCTGCGCCGTGGCGCGGGCGCCAGACGAGGAAGAAGCACATGCTATCTGCACCTGTCTTTCCAAAAGTTGAGAGCGACGCCCTCACGCGTGACTATGGCCGCTTCATCATCGGCGCCATGGAACCGGGCTTCGGCATCACGCTGGGGAATGCGCTCCGTCGTGTGCTGCTCAGCTCGTTGCCCGGCGCAGCCGTGACTTCGATGCGCATCACCGACGTGCATCATGAGTTCTCCGATATCCCCGATGTGAGGGAGGATGTCACTCAGTTGATGCTCAACGTGAAGCAGATTCGCATGCGCATGCACAGCGAAGTCCCGCTGCGCATGCGCCTGGAAGTCCGCGGCGAGGGTGTGGTCACTGCCGGCGACATTCAGGCCCCGCCGGAGATCGAGATCGTCAACCCGGACCTATATCTGCTGACGACCGACTCGAACAAGGCGCGCCTCGACATCGAATTTCAAGTTGAGATGGGGCGTGGTTATTCGCCGGCCGAACAGCGCGGCCGACTGCCGATCGGCGAGCTTCCTGTAGATGCGATCTATAGCCCGGTGCGGCGCGTAAACTATCGCGTCGAGCCGGCGCGCATCGGCCAGACGACAAACTACGATCGGTTGATCATGGAGATATGGACCGACGGCACGATCCGCCCCCAGGACGCGTTGTCGCAAGCGGCCGCAATCCTGGTGCAACATCTGCGTTTGATCGCCGGCGTGAGCCTGGAAGAGCCGATGCTCGAGGGCGAGAGCGACAACAAGGGCATACCAAGCGAATGGAGCGAGAGGCCCATCGAGGAACTTGACCTGAGCGTTCGCGTCTACAACTCGCTTAAGCGCACCGGCATCAGCACCGTCGGCCAATTGCTCGAAATGATGGAGCGGAGCGGCGGTAACTTAACCAATCTGCGTAATTTCGGCGAGAAGTCCATGGCTGAGCTGAAAGAGAAGTTGCGCGCCCGTGGGCTGCTGCCGCAGGAAGAGAAGACGGAAGAAGCGGACGAGGTGTGACATGAGGCATAAGGTATCGGGTTACAAACTGGGCCGTTCGACGGCGCAACGCACCGCGCTGCGCCGCAGCCTGGTGACCGAGTTGATAGATCACGGTCGCATCCAGACGACCGAGGCGAAGTGCAAGGCGATCCGCGACCAAGCCGAGAAGCTGGTGACGATCGCGAAGTCTGGGCTGGTGGACGACAAGGCGAAGCAGGTGCATGCGCGGCGACTGGTTGCCGCGCGGGTCAATGGCGGGCCGGCGACCGTGCGCAAGTTGTTTGAGGACATCGCGCCGCGCTACGCGAATCGCAACGGCGGCTACACCCGCATTAGCAAACTCGGCCCGCGTAAAGGCGATAACGCGCCGATGGCGATTATCGAGTGGATTTGAAGGTTCGCGCGAAGGTCGCCTACGACGGCACGGACTTCGTCGGGTTTCAACGACAAGCCGCGCGGCGTGGGCGAACGGTGCAAGGAGAACTGGAGGCAGCCCTAGAGAAAGTTTGTCGGTCGCGCGTCGCCGTCGTGGGCGCAGGTCGCACAGATGCCGGCGTGCATGCCACCGGTCAAGTTATCGCTTTCGAGGTGGACTGGAGGCATCCGCTCGATGCGCTTGGTCGGGCGCTGAATGCGACGCTGCCGGAAGACGTGGCCGTCCGCGACTTAGCGCCGTGTGAGGCGGGGTTTCACCCGCGCTACAGCGCAAAGAGCAGAACCTACGTTTACACGGCCTACGTCAGTGAAGTGCGGCAGCCATTGCTGCAGCGTTTCGCATGGCAGCTCGAACAGCGACCTGATGTAGCGGCGATGAACGAAGCAGCTCGACAATTGATCGGGTTGCACGATTTCGCGGCGTTTGGCAGTCCGCCATCGGGAAGACCGGGAGAGACGACGGTGCGCGAGGTGCTGCGCGCCGATTGGCAAGCGATGGATGAGCGGTTGTGGTTCACGATTGAGGCGAATGCCTTCCTCTTTCGGATGGTGCGCCGGATCGTGATGGCCCTGGTGCGCGTGGGCCGAGGTGAATGCGGCCCGGACGAGATTAGGGATATGCTGGAAAGCAGAGATGCACAGCGAATCAAGGGCCTGGCGCCCGCATGTGGGCTGTGCCTCGTGGATGTGAAATACTAGGTGCAAGATGAGGACGATCAAGACATACATGGCGAAGCCAGAGGAGGCCCGCGCCAGCCGGCGCTGGTATGTCGTGGATGCGGCAGGCGTCACACTGGGCCGGCTGGCCAGCCGGGTCGCCAAGGTCATCGAGGGCAAGCACAAGCCCATGTATTCGCCGCACGTGGACTGCGGCGACTACGTGATTGTGGTGAACGCCCAGAAAATCCGCGTCACCGGCAATAAGATGACCGAGAAGAAGTATCAGCGGCACTCCATGTATCCCGGCGGCTTCAAAGAGGAGAATCTGCGCGACCTCCTGGCGCGCAACCCTGAGCGCGTCATCCGCGCAGCGGTGTGGGGCATGATCCCGCATGGGCGGCTGGGTCGCAAGATGATCAAGAAGCTGAAGGTGTATGGCGGCCCAGAGCACGAACACAGCGCGCAGAAGCCGCAGCCGCTGGAGATTCGGGACAAGTAATAAGTAATAGAGACCGGCGTGCGACGAAGATACGAATGACTTCGCCGCTGCCGGGAAGACGCATAGCCTATGACAGAAACGCAACAGCAATACTACGAGGGCGTGGGTCGTCGTAAAGAGGCGACCGCGCGCGCCCGGTTGTATCCGCAAGGCAGCGGCAGCGTGCTGGTCAACGATAAGCCTGTGAATGAATACTTCGGTCGCGAAGTTGACCTCATCGCCGTGCACGCGCCGCTCAAGCTGACCGGCGCCGATGCGCGCTTCAACGTGAGCGTCAAAGTGAAGGGCGGCGGCATCACCGGCCAGGCAGAAGCGGCGCGCATGGCCATCGCGCGCGCCTTGCTGGAGGTGGATCCGGAATATCGCCTGATGCTGAAGGCGGCCGGCTTTCTCTCGCGCGATGCGCGTGAGAAGGAGCGCAAGAAACCCGGCCTCAAGCGCGCCCGCAAGGGCCCAACCTACACGAAGCGCTAGCGGCTCCTTGGCAGCGCAGCAGGAGAAAAGCGATGAATCTCGTCGAATCGCTCGAAAAGAGCTTACAACCGAATCCGAAGATTCCGCCGCTTCAACCCGGCGATCAAGTGCGCGTCCATCAGAAGATCATCGAGGGCGACCGCGAACGCATCCAAGTCTTTCAGGGCACCGTCATTCGCCTGCGCAAAGGCGGCGCGAACGCCAGTTTTACCGTGCGCCGGATCGCCAGCAACAACATCGGCGTCGAGCGCACGTATCTGCTGAACTCGCCGCGCATAGAGAAGGTGGAAGTGATGCGCCACGCCAAAGTGCGCCGCGCGCAGCTTTACTACTTCCGCAATTTGCGCGGCAAGTCCGCTCGCCTGAAGGAGCGCTTGCCGTCTTCGGCCGGCGCCAAGTCCAAGCGCGCAGCGGCGCCGGCCGAGTCCGGCGAAGCAAGCGAGGCGTGATGCTCGAACTCCCGAAGCGACGACTTCGGGGGTTTCCCTTCGCGCCATCACGAAGGTCGCAATGAATAGTCCGCGCATCCTGATCCCTATACCGATTCAAGACCACGAGAAGCGCCGCTTCACGCTAGGCAAGAACTACGTGAACAGCTTGGCCGCGTGCGGGGCGATTCCGGTTTTGCTCCCCACGGTCGTCTCGCTTGAATCCTGGCGGGCGATGTATGAATCGGCGGATGGCGTCTTGCTCTCCGGCGGCGGCGACGTGGACCCTGCGCGCTTCGGCGAGCTGCGGCACGAGAAGACCGATGGCGTCGATCCTGAGCGCGACGAGGTGGAGATGGCGTTGGCGCGCTGGGCATTGCAGGATGACAAACCCCTCTTCGCGATCTGTCGCGGCATTCAAGTCGTGAATGTGGCGCTGGGCGGTTCGCTGATTCAAGATTTGCCATCGCAGCACGGGGGCGACGTCCCACACGATGGAACGGCCAACGGCTTCGCGCGGCATCAGGCCGCGCACACGGTGCGCGTCGAGCCGGGGACGCACATCGCACAGATCATCGGCCCGGGCGAATTGGAAGTGAACAGCTTTCACCATCAGGCCCTTAAGAGGGTCGCCGACGGGTTGGTCGTCACATCGCGCTCCCCCGATGGCGTCGTCGAGTCGGTTGAGCTTCCCGGCAAGCGCTACTATATTGGCGTGCAGTGGCATCCCGAAGAGATGGCCGCCGACCGCGAAGACATGATGCGCCTGTTTCGCGCCTTCGTCGAAGCCTGCGCAGCATCGTCGTGATTAGAATAGGCGCGCAATTCATTTGGGGTCTAGGACTTGAACATGGTGCGTTTAGTTGCCTGTAAGTTGCGCGCGCTTGCGGCGATGGTCGTCGCGGTGCTCATCGGTGCGGATGTGGCGTCAGCGGCTTCGCCGGCCCAAGTGGGCGGCGGCAGCGCTGTGTTCGACAACCTGATCTTCGTCGTGATCGGGGGCGTGTTGATGGCATTGCTGGCCAGCGTGGCCGGCGGCGTGGTCATCGCCGTGTTGGCCAGCAGCGTCAGCCGTTTCTTCCGCCGCAACTTGCCGACCGATGAGGAGATGGCTGAACTGCGCACCGAGCTACGCGCCATGGAGCAGCGCCGGCCGCGACAGATCCGTTTTGAGGTCGGCCCAAGCGCCGAGCCGTTCGTGTTCTCGGCGATCGGCTTCGTGGCCTGCCTAATCGTCTTCAGCCTGGCATTGAGCGCCATGCCGCAACCGGTGCGTGGCGAGTCATTACCGCAAGGCGAAGCGGCCAAGCCGGCGGAGCCTGCCGCGCTTCCCAAAGAAGGCGACTTCGGCAAGATCACCGATGGCCTACCCGCAGGCGATCCGGAGCGCGGCGGGAAGCTGTTTAACACAGCCGGCTGCGTCGGCTGTCACAGCCAAAAGAAGGGTGAGCGGTTGGTCGGCCCTTCTTTCTACAATTTGTGGAATACAGCCCAGACGCGCGTCCCCGGCATGAGCGCGCGCGAGTATCTTTACCAAAGCATCGTTGACCCAAACGCCTACGTCGTCGAAGGCTACCAGGCCGGCTTGATGCAGCAGAACTACGCGGCAATCCTCAGCCCGCAGCAGATGGCCGACATCCTGGCCTGGATCGAAGCGCGACACAAGGACGAGCCGTAGCGCGCTTCCATCACGCGCTCGATGAAAGGGGGGCGTCCTGCTAGGACGCTCCTTTGCGTCTTGATGAGCAAAGCCGAATTGATTTCGCGCATTGAGTCCGAGCGCCGCGCGCTGGAGGAAACGCTGGCGCGCATTCCGGCGGAAGACATGCTGGCGGAGGGCGTCGTCGGATGGTGGTCCGTCAAAGACGTGCTGGCGCATATCGCAATGTGGTACTCGCGCGCGGTGACGCTGCTCTTTCAGGCCGAACGCGGCGGCGCGTTGCAGTTGCCCCGGTCGAATGCGACGGATTGGTCGGACATCAACGCGCGCGATTACGCATCGCAGAAAGATCGCCCGCTGGATCGCATCCAGGCCGATTTCCACGGGGCGCATCAGCAGTTGATCAAACGGCTGAACGCTTGGGCGGATGAGGCGGCGTTGTTCGACCCGCGGCGCTATCCGGCGCTGAAAGGGCGCGCGCTGGCGGATTACCTGTGGGATTACACCGGCGGCCATTCCGCCGAACATCGCGCTCAGATTGAATCGTGGCTCGCGGGCCGCCCTCGCGCTGCGCATTGACCATCGCTCATCCGATGTTGCTCTTCGACCTGACCGAGATCTACAGCCGCATCCGGCTGCGGGGCAGCACACGGCTCGACTTCCTGCATCGCATGTCCACCGGCGATGTGCGCGGCTTGAAGCCGGGCGAGGGCAAAACAACTGTGCTGACGACGCCGATCGGCCGCATGGTGGACTATCTCATAGTCCTGGCCTTCGACGATTCCATCCTGCTCATCGGGGGCGGCGGCAATCAGAGCAAGGTGGCGCACTGGCTGCGCAAGTACATCTTCTTCAACGACGACGTGCAGGTGAGTGACGAGACGGGCGATACGCGCATGTTCGGCGTCGGCGCGGAGGGCGACCGGCGCTTCATCGAGAAGGTCATCCCCGACATCGGCCGGTTCGCGCTGCCGGAGTATGCGCATCGCACGGTTGAATCGCCGCTGAGCGCCGACGGGCAGATTGTGGCGGCGCGCGCGCCGCAGGCCCTCGGCCTGAGCTTCTTTCTGATCGGCGCGGGGCTTGACCTGGCGGCGCTCGCCGACGCGCCACCCATTGCGCCGGATTTTGACGCCTGGCGCATCCTGCATGGCTATCCGCGCTTCCCCAACGAGATCAACGAAGACTACATCCCGCTTGAGGCCGGCTTATGGAGCGCAGTGAGTTTCGACAAGGGATGTTACGTTGGCCAGGAGATCATCGCCCGTATGGAGAGCCGAGGCCAGATTGCCAGGAAGCTGGTTGGGCTGACCAGCAGCGCTGGCTCGCTCTCACCGGGCGAGGAGCTGCTCGCCGAAGGCGGCGCAGTCGTCGGCAAAGTCACCAGCGCGGCGCGCGGCGCGGCGCTCGCCTATGTCCGCAGCGCATTCGCCCAGGAGAACCTACGGCTGCAATCGCGGCAGGGGACGGTTGTCCGCGTCGCAAAGATCGCGCGAATTTAAGGTAGAATATTACGCTTCTAGCTGAAAGGTCATTGCGCCTCTCGAGTTCATTCTGGAGATCATGTTCGAATCGCTGAGCGACAAGCTGCAGGCTATCTTCGACCGCCTCGGCAAGCGCGGCATCCTGACCGAGCAGGATGTGGACGCTGCGCTGCGCGAGGTGCGCGTCGCCTTGCTCGAAGCCGACGTGAACTTCAGAGTCGCTAAGGAGTTCCTCGCGCGCGTGCGGGAACGCGCGATCGGCGCGGAAGTGCACAAGAGCTTGACCCCCGGCCAAGCCGTCGTGAAGATCGTGCACGAAGAGTTGTTGAAGACGCTTGGCGAGGGCGGCAAGCTTGACCTAGGCGGTCCGCCGCCGCGGGTGATCATGCTGGTCGGCCTGCAAGGCTCCGGCAAGACCACGACGGCAGCCAAGTTGGCGCTGCGCCTGCGCAGCGATGGCCGCAAGCCGCTGCTGGTCGCCGCCGACACCTACCGGCCGGCGGCTATCACGCAACTGGAGACGCTGGGCAATCAGATCAACATCCCCGTCTTCTCGGAGGGCGACAAAACGCCTCCGCCGCAGATCGCGCAGCACGCCATCCAAAAGGCCATTCAGGGCGCGCTTGATGTCATCATCATAGACACCGCCGGCCGCTTGCAAATTGACGAGGCGATGATGCGCGAGGTGGAGGAGATCAAGGCGCGCGTCAAGCCGGCCGAGGTGCTGCTCGTCGCCGACGCCATGACCGGCCAGGAGGCCGTCAACATCGCCGATGCGTTCAACAAGCGCGTCGGGCTGACCGGCCTGATCTTGACCAAGATAGACGGTGACGCGCGCGGCGGCGCGGCCATCTCCATGCGCGCCGTCACCGGCGTGCCGATCAAATTCCTCAGCACCGGCGAGAAGCCCGACGCATTTGAGGTCTTCCATCCCGACCGGCTGGCTTCGCGCATTCTGGGCATGGGCGACGTGCTGACGCTGATCGAGAAGGCGCAGCAGCAGTTCGACGAACGGGAGGCGGCGAAAGCGGCCGAGAAGATGCTCTCGGCCAGCTTCGACCTGGAGGATTTCCTGTCGCAGCTTCGACAGATCAAGCGCATGGGCCCGCTCAACGACCTGCTCGCATTGATCCCCGGCATGAAAGATTTGACCAGGCATATCTCGCCGGAGATGACCGAGCGACAGTTCAAGCGCGTGGAGGCGATGATCAGCTCGATGACGCGCGAGGAGCGTCGCAACCCGAGCATCCTGAACGCCTCGCGCAAGCGCCGCATCGCCAAAGGCAGCGGCACGAGCGTGCAAGAGTTGAATCAACTGCTTTCGCAGTTCCGTGAAGCGCAACGTATGATGAAGCAATTGGCGAACAACCCGCGCTTGCGCATCATGATGAGCGGGTGGATGGGCGCCAGAAGGAGATAACCAAGGAGATACGATGGTTCGAATTCGACTACGCCGCATGGGTTCAAAGAAGCAGCCGACCTATCGCATCGTGGTGTGCGATAAGGAAAGGCCGCGCGATGGCGCGTTTATCGAGGTCATCGGCACTTACAATCCGCGCACCGAGCCGGAGACTGTGTTGGTGCGGGAGGACCGCGCCCTATATTGGATGAAAGTGGGCGCGCAGCCTAGCGAGGCGGTCCAGCAACTCTTCCGAAAGACGGGCACCGCCGCCCGCTTCGAGCGGCTGAAGCAGGGCGAATCGCCCGAAGTATTGCTGGCCGAAGCGGCCGCGCAGTTTGAGGCCGCGCCGGCGATCAACCCTAAGACGCGCATCGGCCGCAAGCCCGCCCCTAAGCCGAAGAAGGCCGAGCCGACGGCCGAAGCCGCCGCCGAGTGAACCGCGCGCAATGAGCGATGAAAGAGCTGGTCGAATACGTTGCCCGGGGCCTGGTGGAGCATCCTGATCAGGTGAAAGTGACCGAATCGGTTGATCGAGATACGGTCTTCCTCGAGTTGCAAGTGTCGCCTGGCGAAGTGGGGCGCGTGATCGGGCGCGAAGGCAAACTGGCCAACGCCCTGCGTGCATTGCTACGCATCTCCGCTGCCCGTTCGCGCAAGCGCGTGGTGCTGGATATACGCGATTGAGGCGCAGCGCAGCAGCGCGGCACTGCTCATCGTGGCGAAGTCGCGGCGCAAGTTTCTCGTCGTCGGCAAGGTGTCTCGCCCGCACGGTATCGCGGGCGAGATCAAGGTGCAATTGTCGCCGGCATACGCAGGCGTCCTCGGCGAGGTCGAGCGCGTGTACCTCAACGACGCCGGACATCCACACCGCATCCTGTCGCAGCGCGCGCATCAGGGCGGCGTGCTGCTCAGGCTAGATCGCATCGCCACGCGCGACGCTGCCGAGGCGCTGCGCGGCGCGCGCGTGCTCATTGATACAGGCGACCTGCCGGCCCTGCCGCCCGGCGAGTACTACGCCCACCAACTGATCGGCCTGCGCGTGGCGAGCGAATCCGGCGAAGTGCTAGGCGTGCTGAGCGAAGTGCTGCGCACGGGCAGCAACGATGTCTATGTCGTGAAGGCGGCTGATAGAGAATTGCTGTTGCCGGCCATCGAAAGCGTGATCCGCGCCATAGACCTCGACGCCGGAACGATGACGGTGACCGTGCCCGAGGGGTTAACCTGATGGGCGATGAGGGACTTGAACCCCCGGCCTTCTGTGTGTAAGACAGACGCTCTAACCAGCTGAGCTAACCGCCCGACGCAGCATGATTGTATCATCTCGCTGACGCCGGCGGTGCTCTCGCGGCTGTCTCGCTGCGTTGCCTCCGCCTGACGCGCCGCGCCTCGAACTCACCCAACGCTCAATTTCGGCCGCTATGATTCTCGCAATGGCCAATCAGACAACGAACAATTGCGTCGGCGTCATCAAGCTCGATCACGTGACGAAGGCGTACGAAGAAGGCGGCGCGCGGCGCGTCGTGCTGAATGACGTCAGCATCGAGTTTGGGTGCGGCGAGTTTGTTGTGCTGCTGGGCAAGAGCGGCAGCGGCAAGAGCACGCTGCTCAACCTGATCGGGGGCATCGACGCGCCGACCTCTGGCGATGTGTGGATTGACGGCCAGGCCGTTACCCGCATGAGCGATGCGGAACGCACGCGCTTCCGGCGCCGCTACATCGGCTTCGTCTTCCAAGCGTTCAATCTCATTCCCACGTTGAGCGTGCGCGAGAACGTGATGTTGCCGCTGGAGCTGAACGGCCGACCTTCCCCAGAAGCCCGCCGACGCGCCGAAGCGTTGCTGGAGCAGGTGGGCCTCGCGCACCGCATCCACGCCTTCCCCGACCGGCTGAGCGGCGGCGAACAGCAGCGCGTGGCCATCGCCCGCGCCTTGATCAACGACCCGCTGGTGGTGCTGGCCGATGAGCCGACCGGCAACCTGGACTACGACACCGGCAAACTGGTGCTCGATCTCCTGGACACGCTGACGCGGCAGGCCGGCAAGAATCTGGTCATGGTCACCCATAGCGAAGAGGTGGTGGGCGTGGCCGACCGGGTGTTCCGCCTGCGCGATGGCAAGCTGGTCGAGGAGCACCTGGCGCCGCATCAGCCGGCGATGTCGGCGTAGCTGAACGGCGCTTTGATGACGGCCGTTGTGCCGTGTGCGGTGCGCCTGAGGGTGAACGTGCCGCGCAGATCTTCTTGCACCAGCATGTGAACGATGTTTAACCCCAGGCTCGGCGCGTCCATGCCGCCGGCCGCCGCGCCCAGCCCGTTGTCGCGCACCTCCACTTCGAGCGCGCCGCCGCAGTCAATCAGGCTGATGGTGATCTCGCCCTGGTCTCGACCGACGAAGGCGTGTTCCATGGCGTTCTGCACCAGCTCGTTCACGCAGAGCGCCAGCGCCGTGGCAGCGCGCGAACTCATGCGCAGCGAGTCGCCGATCACGTGAATGGCCAGTTGAAGGTCAGGGCGGGTCATGTTCGCCTGCGTCAGGCCAACCACGCGCGTGATCACGTCTTTCACGTCCACCAGCCGCAAGCCCTCCTGCGCCAGCGCGTCGTGCACGGCGGCGATGCTCATGATGCGGTTGATGCTCTCGTGCAGCACTTCCTTGGCGGTGAGCTTGTCGCTGGCGTCGTGCAGTTGCATCTGGAGCAACATCACCACGCTCTGCAGGTTGTTCTTCACGCGGTGGTTCATCTCTTTGACGATGGCGGCGTTGCCGATGAGATGGGCGTTCTCGATGGCCAGCGCGATCTGGTTGGCCAGCGTGGTGCACAATTCCACCTGCGCCTCGGTGAACTCGCCGGCTGCCTCGGTCCACATATTCAGCAGGCCCATGGCGCGGTCGCGCACCTGCATCGGCACGCATAGCAGGCTGCTGAGTTGGGCCTGGGCCGCCCAGGCGGCATGCGCCGGTTGCAACTCGCAACATGCCTCGTTCACCAATACCGGTTCGCTCAACCGTTCGATGTTCAGGAGCGGCAGGTCGTCCA
>JBKBID010000061.1:0-15412 GCA_046299515.1 Thermoflexales bacterium
TAATTCGAGGCGTAGAAGGGGAACTCTGCGTTGTCCAGATAGATGCCTTCCCCGCGCGCCAAGCGGATGGCGTCGTAGAGTTCAAAGCCTTCGCCCTGGTCGTAATCGAACGGGAAGGCGAACAGCGCGCGGGCGTAGATCAAATAAATGACGAAATAGCCGGCGAAGATGGCTATCGTCAGCCCCAACGCGACGACGGAGAGCGACGAAAGCGCAGCGCCGAAGCGTGGGTGCTGCAGCGCACGCGAGGAAGCCGCCGGCGAAGTGAGTTCTTCGACCACGATGCCGGCCCAATTTACCACGCGCGCATCGTCACTCCAACGCGCGAGCGCTGCGCGCGCCCCCTAACACGACGGTCTTCCGAGTCGCCTGGGTGAAATGCAACGCTCTCGGTCGCAACTAAAATGAGCGCATGGGCAAGCGTCCCGTCGTCTGGTTCTACATCCTGGCGTTTGGCATCGCATGGCTTGGCTGGGTTCCGGCGGCGCTGGGATCGCGCGGCGTCGCTCCGTTCGACGCGCCCTACTTCCAACTGCTCCTCATCCTCCCCGCAATCGCCCCGGCGCTGGCGGCGGTCATCGTGACGCGGGCGACTGACGGCTCCGCAGCCGGCAGCGCGCTGTTCGGAGCGCTCGTCCGCTGGCGCATTGGCCCGGCCTGGTACGCCGTCGCCCTGTTCGGCCCGCTCGTCCTCCTGTTCGCCGGGCGGATCGCGACGGGCGCGCTAGGGCTAACCGATGTCCCGCCGGCGCCGCAGGGTGATCCGGCGACGCTGGCCGTCGCGGCCCTGATCACCTCACTGCTGGCCAACCCGTGGGAGGAAGTGGGCTGGCGCGGTTTTGCCTTGCCCCATCTGCAAAAACGACACACGGCGCTCATCGCCACCCTGATCATCGGAACGCTGTGGGGCCTGTGGCATCTTCCCATTTTCTTCTGGACGGGCAACCCGATGTCGGCGTATCCCTTTCCGCCCTGGTTCATCGGCACGGTTGCGGTCGCCTTCATCTACACCTGGCTTTACAACAGCGCGGCGGGGAGCCTGTTGCCGGTGACGCTGTTTCACGTCGCCTTGAACACCCTCGGCGTCGTGGTCACCGGCGTGTCCGTCACTGCGCTGGCGATTGTGTATGCGCTCGTCGCGCTCGTCCTGCTCGCGCTATTCGGCGGCGTGAACCTGTCGCGCAGGGAAAGAGTTGTGTCTTACTCATAGGCCAGCACCTCGCGCACGGTAAGCCGCGAGGCGCGCCATGCCGGCAGAAAGCTGGACGCCGCAGCCACGGCCAGCACCGCAGCGAACCACACGCCCACGCCCTCCAGCGAATAGGCGAAATCCAACGTCCGGCGCAGCAAGGCCATGCCCACCGCGTCGCACAGCAGCTTGCTGATCGGCAGCGCCAACAAGGCGCCCAACGCCCAGCTCAGCGCGCCGATGACCATACCTTCGCCGATGATGATGCGTCGGATGGCGCCGTCGCTCGCGCCGATGGCGCGCATCACGCCGATCTCCCGGGTGCGCTCCAACACGTTGATGCTCATCGTGCCGGCCAGCCCCAGCCCACCCACGGCGGCCAGCAGCGCCGCCATGATCAGCAGGAAGATGATCAGGATGTCGAACTGGAAGGTGATCTGCTCGCGTCGTTCGCTCAGCGTCTCGGTGGTGTCCACCGGCATATTGACGGCGCGGAAGTGCGCCTCGATCGCCCTGGCGACCGCCGACTGAAAGGCCGCGTCGTGCGCGGTAGTGACCACGACCACGTTGCGCACCTGCCGGCCGGTGGTGAGCGCGTTGCGATAGCCGGTCAGGTTCATGTATAAGACGCGCGGGTTGCGAATCTGGCCGGTGAGGGTGCTCTGCGTCACGCCGACCACCTGCACCGGCACGCGGCGCGCGCCGAACTTGAGGGTAATCGTGTCGCCGATGCGGATGTCCGGCTCGTCGGCCAGCGCGTCGGCGTTGAGCACGACGGCGTTGGCATCGTCGGGCAATAGCCAGCGCCCCTGGATCATCACCGGCTGAATCAGCCGGCTATCGGCGGGCGGCGCGATCACGCTGATGCTGCGGCTTTCGCTGCCGTCCTCGCGTATGCGGCGCGCGCCCCCGGTGCTCCACGCTTCGGCGTAGGCTACGCCGGGCACCTGGCGCATTTGGCTCAACACCTTGTCCTCGCCGTGGAAGCTGCGCAGGTTTACCTCGATGTCGTATCGCCAGTAGCGCAGCGAGGTGGCCAACGTGCGGTTGAGCGAGTCGCGCACGGTGAACACCGAGACGAAGATGGCGCTGGCCAGGGTGAGCGTGCCCAGCGTCAGCGCCAGCCGGCTCTTGCGCCGGAAGGTGTTGCGGATCGAGATCAGGAACGGGCGCGACAGCCAGCGCTCGATGAAGACGATGCCGGCCAGCCGCTGCTTCAGCGCATCTATGCGCGGGTTGTGATGGCCGGGCGTGTCGTCGCTGATGCCCGTGGAGGTGATCGCTTCGCGCACGGTCATCCGCGCGCCGGTGAGGATGGGCGCCAGCGCGGCCAGCAGCGGCAGCGCCAGGCCGACCGCAATCTGGATCAGCACCACATTCGGCGGCGGAATGACCGTCAGCACGTCGAAGTTCAGCAGGTTGGCGACGAAACTCACCAGCCCGACCGCGCCCAAGACGCCGAGCGGCACGGCGACGACGAGGGAGATCAACCCAACCGCCGCGACGTTGGTGAGATACATGCCGGCGAGCTGCGGCGTGCGCGCGCCGATGGACTTCATGATGCCGATCTGCTTGATCTGTTGCGCGAGGATGGCGGTGGTCGTGTTGATGACCAGGAAGGCGCTGAGGAAGAGCGCCAGCGCGCCGAGCGCGACCAGGATGAGAGAGAGGGATTGAATCTGGTCATGCGCGTAGTGTTGGCCGGGCGTTTGCGGGATGTTCGCGCTGAAGAAGACGCGCCCGCTATCTTCCACGCGCTTCTTGATCGCGTCGGCGACGCGCTGGATGTGCGCGCGGTCGGTCGGGTTCTCGGCCACGCGCACGCGAATCTCGGTGTAGGCACGCGGGAAGCCCAGCCACTCCAGCGTGTCCGGCGTGATGTAGGCGCTGCCGAAGTTGGCGAACGTCACCGGCGGCGCGTTCACGTCGAACACCGCGCCGGCGATGCGGATCTCGCGGGTCTTGCCGTCCGGCAGCTCCACGGTCAGCGTGTCGCCGATCTGCTTGTTGAACAGCCGCAGCGCGCTGCGTTCCAGCAGCATTTCGCGGCGCGGCGGCGTGCGGGGGCCTTGCTCGTGTTGAAAGCGGTCCAGCCGAATAT
The DNA here is from genome assembly GCA_046299515.1 of Thermoflexales bacterium. GTDB lineage: Bacteria > Chloroflexota > Anaerolineae > J036 > Brachytrichaceae > JAAFGM01. The sequence goes on from JBKBID010000061.1 coordinate 3,291, forward strand.
CGTCGAAGTCCCAGTGCGTATACAGGATCAGGTTGCTGCGCGCCTCGCCCAGCCGCACGCGCAGGACGTAGATCGCGCGCCCCTGCGCATCGGCCACCTCCGGCATACGCGCGATGGAGCGCACGAATTGTTCGTCCAGGGCCGAGGCCGCGATGCTCATGCTGGCTTCGTTCGTGGCGGCATATTGCGCTTGCAGGTCGCGGGCCAGGATCGTCCGCGCGCCGACGACCGCGCCGACCGCAAACACGCCGACGGCGATGGACAAGACAACGAGCAGCGTGCGCGTCTTGTTCAGCCACAGGTCGCGCATCACCTTGCGCCAACGGGGGGCGAACATCGGCGCAGATTATCCCAGCGTTGCTGAAAGGCGGATGAGCATTCGCCGGCCGCTGCAGCGGCGCGCTGCCGCCTCAACCGAAGAGCGCGCGCACGACGGCCAACGCCTCGGCCTCGCTCGTCGAGGGGTAAAACTCCAGGCCGATCTTGCCGTCGAAGCCGAGCCGGCGCAGCTCGCGCGCGATGCCGGCGAAGTTGATCTCGCCGGTGCCCGGCTCCTGGCGCGTGGGCACGTCGGCGATGTGCACGCTGTCATATAGCCCCCAGTAGTCGCGCAGTCCCTGGATCAGGTTGCCGGCGCTGCGTTGCTGATGGTAGCAATCGAACGCCAGCCGGAGTTGCGGATGGGCGATGCGCCGCACCACGTCGGCGGCCAGCTCGTGCGTGCTCACCGTGATGCCGCCGTGCAGGTGATACGTGTTCAGCGCCTCGAACCACACCACAATCGGCGTCTTCTCGACCAGCTCCATCACGCGCGCCGCGCCGTCCAGCAGGTTGGCGTATTTCTGCTGGGGGGTGTAGTCGCGCGAGGGGGGCTTGACCCAGCCTTGAATGATTCCCGCGCCAACCGTCCCCCGCCTGGCTAAGGAGGGAGCGGGATAGGGGTCAATTTGCTCGCTGAACATGAATAGGTGCCGTACGCCCCAGCGCTGCGCATGCTCCAGCGACTCAGCCCAAGCGTCGAGGCACAACGGCAAGTCATGCGCATCGGTGAGCGAGCCGCCGGCTTCGTCGAAGGTGGAGTTGATCACGCAGCCGTGAGCGCGGCAGGCGTCGGCCAGCGCGTCCATCAACGCGCCTTTGCTGCGCCACGCCCACACGTCGAGGTGATGGATGCCCAGCGCGGCGAATCGCGCCGCGCGTTCGGGCAGCGGCGAATCGAGAAACCAGAAATCCGCGTAACCGGTGTAGAGCATGTTGCGCGTGTCAGTTGCAGGGCAAGAAGCGCATTTCGCCGATTGATGCGCCGCCGTCCGCCGTGCGCCACGGCGATTGATCCACCGGCAAGCGTGCGCCGGTGTGCGGGTCGTACAGGCCGACGACGACGGCGTATGCGCCCGGCGCGGCTTCGGCGGGGATGGCCAGCGCGTGGCTGTCGGGGACGACTTCGCCGGGCGACCAAACCGATGTCGGGTAGCTGCCGTTGCGCGGCGGGCCGTCGTGTTGCGTGACAACTTGGCCGGCGGCGTCGCGCAGGTGGACGAAGGCGCTGTAGTCCGTCGCGACCGGAGCGCCTGCGCGCCAGTTGACCGTGATGGTCGCCGTGGCGCCAATGCAGGCGGTCATCGGCTGCGCGAACAACTCGACGCCGACGCCGTCGCTCAGCGGCGCGACGCGCGCGTTGACAGCCGGCGTTTCGCCCAGCGGCACTTTGATCCGGCCGGCGATGACCTCGCGGTCGCCGTCCAGCCAGCGCACGCTGATGTCGTAGGCGCCCTTGCGCGCGCCTGGGTAGGGCATGATCGGGAAGTCGTACCAGGCTTCTTCGCTCGGTCGGAACAGGTCGGTATGAATGATGCGCGAGCGCACCGGCAGTCCGTCGCCGCGCTGCACGACGATGGGCTGGACGCGCAGCTCGCGGTTGCCCAGCGGTTCGCCGGCTCTCAAGCGTACGCTCACGATCAGCGGCGTAGTCGTCGCCACCTCGCGCGCGCTGACGGCGATGCCGGTCACCTGCCAGCCTTGGCCGAGGTCGTGCGCGCCTTCGGCGATCACGAGCGTCGGCGTGATCGGCGGCGTAACGCGCTGCCATACCGTCATCGGCGAACCCCAGAAGCGCGCATCGCTAAACGTGGCCACCGGCGTGTAGATGGCGCGGAACCAGTCGTCGTCCTGCGGGTTGGCGTCGTAGAGCGCGTTGAAGTGGGTCAGCGCCACATAGTCGGGCTGAGTGCGGATCAAGCCGCCGATGAAGTCGCCGCGACGGATAGCGCTCGCTCGCGATGGCCGCGCCAATCCCAGGAAATCGTCGGTGCGCCGATCGGCGTAGTAGCTCATTACGCCCAGCTCGGTCACGCCGAGCGTCGCATCGGGCGGCGTATGGCTGTTCAGCCAGCGCCCGACGCGCTCGTAGATCGCCACCTTAGTCTCCGGCAGCGCTTTGGAGACGACTTCGGCCGGGTCGGGCGGCGTCATCCCTTGCAACACGCGGATGATGTGGATATCGCCGATGAGCAGCGGGATGACGGCCAGCGTCGTCAACAGTTGCGCGGCGCGATGCGGATGCGTCGTAGTCGCGGCTACCCAGTCCACCCCAACGGCGATCAACCCGGCCAAGCCGGGGATGACTGGCGCGTAGTACCACACGTAAGGCGCGACGCCCAGCGCGGAGTAGCCGATGAAGTGCAGCGCCGCCCAGGCGATGGGCATGATGAACGGCGCCTGATGCGGCCAACGCGCATCGCGCTTGCGCGCCGCCATGATGCTCAGCCATGCCATGCGATATGCGCCGAGTCCGGCGATGATCGGGATGAAGATGAACAGCGCCGACTGTTGGAGATACGCCTGGATCAGCAGCAACGCGCCCTCAGGGAAGGTGGTGCCGGGGTAGAAGCCCGTCAGTCCCGACGCGGCCTGGGCCGATTTCACCTGCAACGTGGCGGGGATGGGCGAGCCGAACTGCGCGATCAGGAAGACGGCCAGCGGCGCGTAGGCCAGGCCGGCGGCGACGAGCAGCGCGCCGGCCGGTCGGATCACTGCCAGCCGGTCGCGCCCGTTGTGTTCCCAGCGCGCGTCGAGACCCAGGGCGAACAGCGCGCACAAACCGACGACGATCGCGCCATCGCCGCGCAGCCCCATGCCCAGGCCGGCCAGCGCGCCTGCCGGCGCCGGCTTGCGCGCATCCACGCACACGAACGCCCACAGGGCAGCCGCCATGAACAGCGGCGTCTCGAATCCTACCGTCAACCAGAGCAACGGCGAGATCAGGCATACCAGGCCGGCAATGAAGCCGAGCGCGTCCTGGCCGCGTCGCCAGCCCATCACGCACAGCGCGCAAGCCGCGGCGATCAACCCGCCGACGCCGAGCGCGTAGCTGACCGCAGGAATATCCAACCCCAGCGCGGCCGGCGCGGCCAGCAGCAACGCATACAGCGGCGCGGTGGTGATCAGCGCGTTTTCGGCGGCGCCGGGGTTGAACGTGAAGCCCAGGCCGCGCGCCAGGTTGCCGGCAAAACGATAGGTGATGAACGGATCGTCGAAGCGGATGCTGCGGGCGAACAGGCCCAGCAGCAGCCCGATGGCGATTAGCGCCAGCAGCGCCAGGGGGAGGTTGCGACTGCGCGGTTTGAGGGTCTTCGTCGCGCTCACAGCATTTCAAACGACGATCTCGCCGCCATCTACTTCGATGGACTGGCCGGTGACGTAGCTGGCATCGGGCGAAGCGAGGAAGGCCACCACGCTGGCCACCTCGTCGGGTGTGCCCAGCCGGCCCATGGGAATTTGCTCGGCCTTGCGGGCGATGTGCGTGCCGACCGGCCAGCCTTCGTTGCGGCAGATTTCGGCGTCCACCTTGCGCAGCATGTCGGTGAGGATGGAGCCTGGGCACACCGCGTTCACCGTCACGCCGAACGGGGCCAAGTCCATCGCCGTTGCGCGGGTCAACCCGATCACGGCGGCTTTGTTGCTGCAATAGGCGACGCTGTTCTTGAAGCCGGTGCGGCCGGCGATGCTGCTCATGTTGATGATGCGGCCGTAGCGCTGCTGCTTCATCACCGGCGCGATGGCTTTGGTGCATACGAAGACGCCGGTGTAGTTCACCTCGATCATCAGGCGCCATTCGTCCATGTCGAGTTGTTCGAGCGGCGTGCCGCGGTAGATGCCGGCGTTGTTCACCCAGACATCCACGCGCCCGAATGCGCGGCAGATGTCGGACACCGCTTGTTGCATTGCGTCATGGTCGGCGACGTTCGCGCTGATCGCCAGCGTCTCCACTCCATACGCGCGCCCAAGCTGCGCCGCGAGTTGCTCGCACTTGTCACATTGCAGGTCAATGATCACCACCCGCGCGCCTTCGCAGGCGAAGCGTCGCGCGAATGCCTCGCCCAGCCCTTGCGCGCCGCCGGTGATCACCGCGACTTGCTCCTTGAATCGTGCCAGGGGCGTATCCGTCATCATGAGAATGTTAGGCATTACGTGTCAGTCAACGCAGCATGCGACTCGCGCGGCCGCTACGCGCCTTCCAACGCGGCGATGGCGCGGATCAGCGCCGGTTCATCGCGCGTGGGCGTTTCGATGGCCAGCACGAGCACGAGGTCGCCGGCGATGCGGGCGCGCCAGCCGACGAACCGATTATCCGCGATTTGCGCGAAGCCGCTGAACGGGCGAAGCGCGGCGCGCTCGACCGCCGGCGCGTCGGCTGGCGGCGCCGATGCCCTCGAAAGCAGCGTCGGCGTCACCGGCCGGCCTGCGGCCAGCTCGGCCAGGGTGGCCGCGACCCGCAGGGGGGTGACGCGCAGTTGCCCTTGTCCGATGGTTTCGCTGTAGGTCGCCGTCGCCGGCAGCGGCGTGGCTTCGTTCGGCAGCTCAAACGGCACAGGCCGGTGCAGGTTCAGCGGCTCAAGGCGCGCCATGAAATCGTCCGGCCGATTGAGCACGGCGCGCTCGGCCATCGGCGCGCGCGCTTCGATCAGCCAGCGCAGCAACAGGCCGGGCTGGTATAAGCCCTGGGTGGCGCGGTTGACCAGCGGGGCATCCGGGTTGGCGCGCAGGCGTTCCCAATCTTGCTCCAGCCGGTTGGGGTCGAACGTCGGCGCGCCGGCCAGCGCCAACACCTCGCCGGTGCGCCAGTTCATGACGATCGCCGCGCCATGCGCAACGCTTAACGTTGAGCCGACGCGCAGCGCGACGGCGGCGCGACGTTGCCAGCCCGCATCAAGCGTGGTGGTGATGGCTTGGCCGATGCGCGGGCGATGCAGAAAGTCGTCCGGCCACGTCCGGCTGCCGCGCAGGGTGGCATCGGCGAACGCCTCCAGCCCGCCCACGCCATAGCGCTGGCTGTAGTAGCCGACGGCCGGCGCGGCCTCCGGCAATGGATACCGTCGTTCGTATCGCAGCGACGCCGGCGGGCTGCCACGGTGCGAAGCGCACGGGGTGAGCGGCTGCGGCGCGCCGACGCACGACGAATAGGCCAGCAGGACGCCGTCGCGGGCGTAGATCGCGCCGCGGAAGGTCGCCAGCTCCGCCTCTATCCGGCGCGGGTTATCCGCGCGGGCGACCAGCTCAGGCCCGCGCGCGATGCTCCAGTAGCCTGTCCCCAGCGCCAGCGCGGCCAGCAAGGCGGCGCTGAGGCGCATCGCCCGACCGGCGGCCAGCCGCGTCCATTGAGCCGGCCGGTCAACGGCTCGCACGGCGCTCGTCGGCCCAGCTTCGCCGGCGTCCGCCGATAGGCGAATGAGCAGGCCGATCATGCAGTAGCTCACCACCAGCGATGTGCCTCCGTAGCTGATGAACGGGAGCGTCACGCCGGTGATCGGCAACAGCCCGATGTTGCCGCCGATGATGACGAACACCTGTGTGACCAGCGCTGCAGCGATGCCGCCGGCCAGCAGCAAACCGTAGCGGTTGCCGGATCGTAGGCCGATGCGCCAGGCGCGCAGGATGAGCGCCGCGAAGCCGGCCAGCACGGCCAGCGCGCCGGCCAGCCCCAGCTCTTCGCCGATCATCACGAATGGGAAATCGGTGTGGACGGCCGGCACATATCCCGGCCGGCCCTGGTTGATGCCCTGGCCCAGCAGGCCGCCGCTGGCCAGGGCGATCAGCGACTGCACGATTTGAAATGCGCTGCCTTGCGGGTCGGCCCATGGGTTCAACCAGATGCTCAGCCGCTGCGCCACGCGCGCGGATAGGAAGTAGCCGGCCACGGCTGCTACGCTCAACCCGACGGCCAGCCCCAGCGGCAAGCGCGCATCGCCCGTCGCCAGGTAGAGCATGAAGGCGAATGTGATCACCAGCAGCGATGCCGCGCCGAGGTCTTGCTGGATGGCGAGCATCGCCAGCGCGATGACGCCCATCGCAAGCGTGGGGGCGAGGGATCGGCGATTGAAGGGGGAAGACGGCTGCGCTTCCGGCGGCAGCTCCCCGCCGCGCGTTGCGTATTCGGCGAAGTAGGCGGCCAGGAAGGCGATCATCAGCAGCCGCAGCAGCTCCGAGGGCTGCACGAAGAAGCTGCCGAGGTTCAGCCAAAGGCGCGCGCCCGCGCCGGATGGGTTTACGCCAAAGGCCAGCGAGGCGAGCAGCAACGCCAGCGCCGCGATCAGCCAAGTGTATTTGAAGCGGCGCAGCCAGCGCAGCCGGTCGCGTCGGCCGGCGATGGCGAGCAGGGCCGCGAACGCCACGACCAACGCCAGGGTTTGCCGTTGCAGGAAGTTGGGCGCCGCACGTGCGATGGATAGCAAGCCCAGGCCGGTGAGCATCGCGAGGACAGGCAGGATGAGGGGGTCGCGCGCCGGCGCAACGCGCGCCAGCCACCCATGCGCGACGACGGCGAGCGCGCTCAGCGCGGCCGGTCCCAACAGCGGCAGCGGGTCGCTGCGTTGCAACGCCAGCGACGCTGCGCCCAGCCAGGTGGGCAGCAATCCCAGGCTCAGCAGCGCAAACGGCACAGTCGGCGACCCGCGCACGCGCGCATTCTATGTGACCTGATGAACGAGGCGTCGCCGCGCAGCTTGGACGACGGTAGCGCGGTCGAGGAAGACGCCATCACGCTGGATTCAACCGGGTTTCGCGCGACAAAGACGAGTGCACACGTTCAGGCTTGCTGTAGTAAGCTGTTCGTTAGCTCATTGCTAACTGTGCCTCCGCTTCGTGAGGTTTTCAACGGGACATATCGCGCCCGATAATCAGCACAAAGGACGCAATGCTCATCTTCCCGCTGCGCTGGTTGCTTCTCGGTTTGCTCCTGGTCGTAGTTGTTGTGGCGCTTTGGGCGGTTTGGCTGGACCGTCGCCGCGCCAGGCGGCGCGCAGCGGAAACCTTCACCGATGCTGCTCTCTATGCCGTCCTGGAACGTGCGCCCTTCGGCTGGGTCGTGCTGGAGAGCGCCGAACGATACGTCTACGCTAACGAGTATGCCCGCCGTCTGCTGGAACTGAAGGCTCCCGCCGGCCCCGTGCCGGCTGTGGAGTGGGGCTTCTGGTTGGACGACGATCGCGCCGATGTCCGGCGCGGCCGGGCTCCCGAGGGCCGCTACCGCGTCCTCCGCCTCCCTTCAGGCCGGGCCGTCCGCTGGTGGCTGATGTCCGGCCGACGGTGGGACTATCTCCTCCCCAACTCTTTGCCGGCCTCTCCCACGAACTGCGCACCCCGGTGGGCACTATACTCACCCACTTGGAAGTCCTCCGTTTGCCTGACATACCCGAAGCGACCAAAGCCCAATCTTTGCAACTGCTGCGGGCGGAGACCCAGCGGCTGGCCCGCATGGTCCATCTGATGCTGGAACTGGGCCGCCTGGAGACCTCCCCAGAAATAGACCGGCGCCCAGTAGACCTGGTGAACCTGGCGGAGCGGGCCATATCCACCCTGGCCTCCCAGGCGGAAGAACGGGGCATCCGTTTCTCCTTAGAAGCCGATACTCCTCTCCCCCCTGTCTGGGGTGACTCAGACCGGCTGATGCAGGTCTTCCTCAATCTGCTGGATAACGTCCTCAAGCACTGCCGCCCAGGCGACCGTGCCACTGTTCTCCTCAGGCGAACGGCGGAGGGCGTTCTGTGCGTGGTTCAGGACACCGGGCCGGGCATTCCGGCGAAACATGTGCCGCATCTCACCCGTCGTTTTTATCGCGTAGCTAAACAAGAGGTGGAAGGAAGTGGCCTGGGCTTAGCGCTGGTTGAACAGATTCTCCGTTGTCACGGCAGTCGCCTAGAAATCTCCAGCCAAACTGAAGGGGAGACTGGAACATGCGTACGATTCGTTCTGCCAACCGAGCCTTCCAACTTGTGATTCCCCTCCTACGTCGCCGGGGGTGGCTTTTGGGGTTACTGCTGGCGCTTCTAGCTTGCGCGCTGATTCCCATCCCAGGCTACGTCGTTATCGCGCCCGGCGAGACCAACCCATTCATGTCTGCCACCCTAGGTCCGCAGATGCGGCTAGACCCGCCCTTCGCCCGTCCTGGCGACGAAGTCCGCCTTCACGTCACCGACCGTACCCCCTGGACCCACGTCCTCCTAACCGTCAACGGTCTCCCTGTCCGTCCGGAGACCTGGGAGGCTGGCCCTGGCGGACAGTGGACCTGGACGTTCCACCTGGCCCTTCTCACCAGCCCGTCCGAAATCATCTTCTACCACAGTTGTGATACCGGCTGTCGGGAGCGGGGACGGATGATGCTGGGCGAGCCGCCCTCTCCCTCGTCCGCCCCGCTGCCCACCAAACTGGGGCTGGTCTTCCCCAACCCGGACCGGGATTGGCACGGGCGCAGTGGCTGGGCGGTGGAGGTCACCTACGTCCGGCGGGCCCAGGAGCCCGGCTGGGGGGTAGACGACCTGGCTGCGAAGGTGTACCGGCACCGGGCGAAGGGGCTGCGGGTGCTGGTGCGCGTGGACTACGACTACAACCAGTCCATCCCACCGACTGGCGACTACTTGGGCCTGGCGGAGTATCTGGACTACCTGGCGCGCCTGGCCCGGGACGACCGTCTCCGGGAGGTCTACGGCTACATCCTGAGCAGCAGTTACAACGGCCTGGACCAGAACGCACTGGCCCCCGACCGTCCGGTGACCCCCGAGTGGTACGCCCGCGTCTTCAACGGCTACGGCGAGCCTGCCCTTCACACCGATAACGGCGTCCAGGTAATGCGGGCCGAGAATCCTTACGTCCGGGTGCTGGTGGGCCCGGTCCGGCCTTGGAACACCGACCAGGACGGCCTCCACAAGTACCGCGTGGATGCCCCCTGGCTCAACTACATGAACACCCTGGTGCGGTATGTGGACGAATCGGCCCGGGCGAAGGCCGCCGCCGGGATTCCCTTCGCCGCCCCCGACGGCTTCGCCGTCCAGGCTCCAGGCCGGCCGGATGCCCCCGAACTGGGCGGATCCGGCTCCGCAGAGCCTCAGACCGACCTCCGGCGGCGGGAATGGAACGGCGCCCAGGCCGGTTTCCGGGTCTATCGGGAGTGGCTGGACATCATCAATGCCTACCCGTCCACCCGGGGGCTCCCCGTCTACATCACTTCGGCCAACACCCTCATTCCGGCGGTGGGCATCCCGCCAGCCCAGAACTACCCTAGGGGCTGGCTGAGTTCGGCCCTGAGCGCCGTGAACGGCGAACCCCAGATTCAGGCCCTCTGCTGGTTTCTGGACGACCTGCCTGGAGACACACAATGGGAGAACTTCAGCCTGACCCGCCGTCGGGGCCGCCTGGTGGACGCGGCGGAGGAGTTTGAGGAGTTGCTGAAACGGTAACGGAATACGGGATACGTATTGCCTATTCCGTTATGCTTTCAGGAGGAAGGACGTGAGTGGCCCGATTCGCGTTCTGCTGGCCGATGACCATCCCACCCTGCAGCTGGGGCTGCGGGTCCTGCTGGACCGGGAGCCGGATATAGAAGTGGTGGCCGAGGCCGAAAGTGGGGAGGAGGCCCTGACGAAGATTCTGGCCCTCCAGCCCGAGGTGGCGGTGCTGGATTGCCAGTTGCCGGGCCTTTCGGGGCCGGAAGTGGCCCGAGAGCTCCAACGGCGAGGCCTGCCCGTGCACATCCTGGCCCTCAGTGCGTATCGGTATGAACACTACATCCGGGGAATGCTGGAGGCCGGGGCGGTGGGATACCTCATCAAAGAAGAGGCCCCGGAGGCCATTGTGGCCGCCATTCGCTCTGCCGTCCAGGGCGGGATGTACTTCAGCCCCGGCGTAGCCGACCTGGTGAAGGCCCTGCTGGAGGGCGAAGGCCCCCCGCCGTTGACCGGACGGGAGCAGGAAGTGTTGCGGCTGCTGGCGGAGGGGCTGAGCAACAAGGAGATTGCCGCCCGTCTGGGGATCTCCGAGCGGACGGTTGCTTTCCACGTGAGCAACATCCTTCAGAAGCTGGGCGCGGTCTCCCGGACCGAGGCGGTGGTGAAGGCGAAGGAACGGGGGATGATCGGGTGAGAGAAGCATACCTGTCAATTCTTACGGGCTGCGACCTTTCAGAATGGACAGGTACAACCTGTAAGATAAGAATTGACAGTAGACAGGGGGCACGGGATGGGTTGTACTGGGGGTGCCACCGGCGAAAAGCTGGGGAGGATCTGAGTAGGAGGTATGAAATGCGCAAGGTCAAGTTGCTTTCGGTAGCCGTTTTGCTGGCGCTGTTGCTCGGCGCCGCGTCGGGTGTGGCCCTGGCCCAGAAATCGCCGCCCCAGCCCACGTGGTGGGGAACAGTCACCGCCTCCTATATAGCAATTGCCTTTTGGGAAACCGATGGGCCTCACTACGGTGCCGTTTTCAGCGGCAAGTATGGTCATAATCAGCACTATCTGGGCCCAGGTGGCGATGCAGCGACCTGTCAATCCAGTGCAGGCTGTATCAGCAACTGGAATTGGTGGGGGGGCTGATCGAAATGTCTTGCTCCTTCCGAGAAGTTGGCTGTTTGGCGAGTTTCCATGGTTCAGTGGACCACGATGGCAGCCCTCTAATTATCAGGCGAGGGTATGGATCGACTGATCGGAAGACATGCTCTAGTGATCAAGCAGGACTTTAGGAGGTGTACTATGAAGCGATTCTATTGGTTTGCGTTATCCCTGATGCTTGGCTTAGGACTCGGGTTGGGGGTGTATCAGGTTCGCGCTGCTCAAACAAAGCCCCTGGTCCGGCAGGTGCTGCCCCAGGGCATCTTCCCGCAGGAATTCCAGCGAAGGGGGGCTTCCATCACCAGCCCGGAAGACCCTACTCACCCATTGAATAATGTGGGAAGCATAAAATCCCCCGACCATCCCGCTTTGAGGTTCTCCGAAGGATACGGCGTAACGGTTCTTGTGCTGGGTGAGCGTCCGTTCTCCGGCGGCGCGGTGGGCCATTTCCTGTATCGCTATGTTAACGAGGACTTGACCCGCCAGGCAGCAGAAGCCTTGGTTCGAGAATGGAAGCTTGAGCCAGGTTTCAAGCCGAGCCCGAACGGATGGGTCTTTGAAGGCCTCGATTCGGAAGGTTTTCCATTGTACGCTTGGATTCAGGTATGCGGGAGTGTGCTCAGTTTGCTCATCGTGAATGGTCCCTCTACCAAAGAAATCTTTGAGCGGGCCGTCCAAGTGCTGTCTGCGCTTCGCTGAGCTCTCCGCAGGCATCCTGGGCAGGCTGCTTAGATAGCCCAAAGCAAAGATCTCTGAGAGAAAGCGCGGCGGTTGGCCAATGGGAGGCAATCGCCGTGCTTTTTTAAGCACCAGGGTCGTGCAGTGAGGAGAGCAAAGAAGCGCTGGCGTAGCGATTGAAGCCCCGGCATCAACCGAGCCTCGCGAACAGCCAGCTGTCAGGCCTTTCGGGGCCGGAGGTGGCCCGGGAGATCCAACGGCGGGGCCTCTCCGTACGCGTCCTCGCCCTCAGCGCCTACGACTCCGACCGCCACCTGGCTGAAAATGTGAGAAGCCGGCGCAAGAGGCGGCCTCCTCAAAGAAGAACTCCCTCAAACGTGTCGCCTCAGCCATCCAGCAGGTGGCCCGTGGGGAGTCCCTCTGGACCGCGGCCCAGATCCGGCGGGTCGAACGCTATCGGGAGATCGCGGCCCGCTGGAACCAGCTCACGGAGCGGGAGCGGGAGGTGCTGCGGCGGATGGCCGAGGGGCTGAGCAATAAAGAGATCGCCCGGGAGCTCGCCTGACCGTC
>JBKBID010000062.1:0-15179 GCA_046299515.1 Thermoflexales bacterium
GTTATGGTGATCGCCATACACGCCGCTCAGCGCGTCCTCTACGCGCGCCGGCGGCGCAGATCGCGCAAAGGCTACGGCCTCCTCGATGAGCGCCAGCACCTGGCCTTCGACTTCTTCGATCCGTCCCTCGTTGACGCCCCGCTCGATGAGCACGCGACGAAGGCGAGGAATAGGGTCGCGCATTTGCCAGCGTTCGACTTCCTCGCGTGAGCGATAGACCTGCGGGTCGCCCTCGTAATGGCCGCGATAGCGATAGGTGACGCCCTCGATGAACGATGGGCCATCTCCGCGCCGCGCGCGTTCGACTGCCTGCCGCGTGGCCTCATACACGGCCAACACATCGTTGCCGTCCACCGTGACGCCGGGCATAGCGTAGCTCTCGGCGCGCTTGCTGAGCTGGGTGATCGGAGCTTGTTTGTGCTGCGGCGTGCCTTCGCCATATTGGTTGTTCTCGCAAAAAAACACCACCGGCAGCCGCCACAGGCCGGCCAGGTTGAGCGCTTCGTGGAACGCGCCCTCGTTGGTCGCGCCATCGCCGAAGAATGTCAGGGCGACGCGCAGCCCCGCGCCGTTAGGCGCAGCCTGCATCTTGAAGGCCAGCGCCGCGCCGACGGCCATGGGAATGCCGCCGGCGACGATGCCGTTCGCGCCCAAGATGCCAAGGTCAAAGTCGGTCATGTGCAACGAGCCGCCTTTGCCCCGGCAGTAGCCGGCCTCCCGCGCGGCCAGCTCGGCCATCATGTAGCGCACATCGCCCCCCTTGGCGATCAAGTGGCCATGGCCGCGATGCGTGCTGGTGATCACATCGTCGCGGTTCAACGCTGCGCATGCGCCTACGGCGCACGCCTCTTCGCCAATATAGGGGTGGATGAAGCCGGGAATCAATCCCTGGCGTCGCTCGTCAATCGCGCGCAGCTCGAACTGGCGAATCAGCACAAGCTGGCGATATAGCTCAAGCAAACGATCGGTGGATAAGGTCACAAACCGATTATAAAGTTACGGCCTGTTTCAAGCCGCGTTCGGCGACTCAATAGGCCGGCAGACGGGGCGCAGGGACGCATGCGGCTGCTAAGATATTCGAGTGTCGAGCGTCGCCGACCCCAAGCCCTGCTCAGTCCTCGTGGACTGCCGTCTGATGTATTACCGCAAGGCGGGCGTTTCATACTACGCGCGGCGGCTGGTGCGCGCCCTGGCCGAGTTGCAAGCGCCGGGGTTCTCGCTGCGCATTGTGCTAGACCGGCGCGACGCCGATACCGGCTGGGTGCCCCCGAACGTCGGCATCGTCCGAGTGATCACGCCGGCGCATCACCGCTACGAACACTTGACCCTGCCCATCGAGCTGGCCGGCCTGGGCCTGCGCCGCGCGCCGCGCGCCGTGCTCCATTCCCCAGACTTCATCACGTGCCGAGGGCGGTTCCGCAAAGTGATCACCATTCATGACCTGTATTTCATGGAGCATCCGGAAGTGATGAGCGCCGACGGCATGCGCTATTACAGCCGCATCCGCTGGTCGGCGTCGGCGGCCGACCGCATCATCGCCGTGTCGCGCTTCACGCGCCAGGACATCCTGCGCCTGATCCCAGAAGCCGCGCCCGAGAAAGTGGTCGTGGTGCACGAAGCCGCCGACCGGGAACCGAAGAGCGAGTCCGGCGTAGTTGCTCATTCTGCGCTGCCGATTCTCAATTCTCGTTTCATCCTCTTTGTGGGCACGTTGGAGCCGCGCAAGAATCTGAGCACGCTGCTGCGCGCGCTGGCGCGCTTGCCGAGCGAGGTGCGCCTCGTCGTCGTGGGCGCAGCGGGGTGGCGCGATGAGGCGCTGGGCGACGCGGCCCGCGCGCTGGGTGTGGCCGAGCGCGTCGAGTTTGCGGGCTGGGTGAGCGAAGATAAACTGGACGACTTGTATCGCCGGGCACGGCTTCTGGTCATGCCGTCGCTCTCGGAGGGTTTCGGCTTGCCGGCGCTCGAAGCGATGTCGTGCGGCACGCCGGTGGTGTGCAGCAGCGCCGGCGCTTTGCCCGAGATCGTCGCCGATGCTGCGCTGCTCCACAGTCCGATGGACGATGCCGAACTAGCCCGCCATATACTCGCTTTGTGGGCCGACGACGCTTTGCACGCCGAGTATGCGCGTCGCGGCTTGGCCCGCGCGCGGGACTTCTCCTGGGCGCGCGCCGCCCGAGAGACGCTTGGGGTCTACCGTGCGGCGCTCGGCTGATCCGAACGGCCGATTGCAGCTTGCCGGTCGCGGCTCGTAAACTTCAAACCGCCCATGCGCTTGCTCTTTCTCACGCCTCAGTTGCCGTATCCGCCTCACCAGGGGACGGCGCTGCGCAATTGGGGTCTGATCTCGCATCTGGCAGCCCGACATGAGATTTGGCTCCTCTCATTCGACGAAAGGCCCGAGGACGCGCGCAGCGAGCTGCCCGCGCCGTTGCGTCAAGTGTGCCGGAGCGTTGCCGTTGCGCCCGCGCCGGCGCGCGCGCTGGGCGCCCGCCTGCGCGCGCTGGTTGCCTCGACGCTGCCCGACATGGCCTGGCGGCTGTGGTCGCCGACGTTCGAGCGGATGCTCCACGCGCGCCTGTGCAGTCATCACTTCGACGTTGTGCAATTCGAGGGGATCGAGCTGGCGCGCTACATGATCGGCGCGGCGCGACTGCCTCACAGCGCGCGCTTCGTCTTTGACGCGCACAATGCGGAGTATGTGTTGCAAAAGCGCACCTTCCAGGCCGACGCGCGCAACCTCAGACGTTGGCACGGCGCGGGCTATTCGTTTGTGCAATGGCGGCGGCTGCGCGCGTTTGAGCGTCGGGCGCTGCGCGTCGCCGACGCCGTGTTGTGCGTCTCGCCCGAGGACGCGACGGCGTTACAACGCATCGAACCGACCGTCCGCCCCGCCGTGATCTACAACGGCATTGACGTCGCCCACTACGCGAATTTCAACTTCCCCGCGCCGGCGTCTCGCGCGCCGACCATCGTCTTTACCGGCAAGATGGACTTCCGGCCTAATGTGGATGCGGTGCTGTGGTTTGCCCGGCGCGTGTGGCCGGCGGTCAAGCAGGCCCACCCCGGCGCGCGCTGGTTGATCGTCGGCCAGAAGCCCAGCCCCCGCCTCGACGCCTTGCGCGCCGATCCCGACATCGCGCTCACCGGCCAGGTGGACGATGTGCGCTTCTACATCGCGCAGGCCGACGTTTACATCGCGCCGTTGCTGGCCGGCGGCGGCACGCGCTTCAAGTTGCTCGAAGCTATGGCCATGCGCCGCGCCATCGTCAGCACATCACTCGGCTGCGAAGGCTTCCCGGTGACATCGGGGCGCGAGATGATCGTGGCCGACCGACCGGAGGAATTCGCCGGCGCCGTGACCGAGTTGCTGCGCAGCCCGTCGCGCCGCGTTGCGCTCGGCGAAAGCGCCTATCGCTTCGTCTCGGCGACCTACGACTGGCGAGCGATCGCGCCCAAGTTGGAGCAGGTCTACGAGCGGCTTACTGCCCGTTAGTCCGCTCGCGCATCGCCCAGGCGTGCTCGGCGCGCGCCTTGATGCCCAGCAGCATCCGCCGCTCCATGATGAAAGCGCCCGGCTCCAGCAGGGCGCGGATGACGAGGGTGTTCGAGAGTGTCGGCTCCCAGTCGGCGCGCCAGCGTTCGATGAGCCGGGTGTTCGTCGCGTCAATCGGCTCCAGGTGAAACGTCCAGGTCACGCGCCGATAATAGCCGGCTTGCATCACGGCGATCCGCGCCTGGATCGGCGCGTCGGCGTGCATCACGATCGTGCGATTGGGCACGACGATGTCCACCGGCAACCCGACGCCATCCGGCGCAAGCGGCACGGCGTCGGCAGCGTGCAACTCCTGCAGCGATGGGATGATATGGTTGGCGTTGCTGGGGTATAGGCCGAGCAGACGTTCGATCCACTCATAACTATAGAAACCGCCGCGCCCCTGGCCCATCTGCACCAGCCATGGCCAGATCGCCTCCGGCGGGGCATGGATCGAAACGGCGTGCGTAGCCTCCAACTTCGCGTTCTCAATGAGCGAGTCGCCGAGCAGCGGCCGCTTGGCCTCCTCCTCGGTAGCGCCCCAGCGCAAATGCCATGGTCGAATGAAGGCCACGTAAGCGCCAATCGCGCCTGCGCCGGCCAATGTCAGCGTAGCCAGAAACGATGAAAGGAACGACGAGCGCCTGGGCGAATCAGACAAGGCAGTCCTCCATTTTTGAGTGTGAAATTGCTATGGCCCGAAAATCATGGGCTACCTTCAGCATCCGTGGGCGGTTAAAGGCTTTCAAATTATCGCGCAGAACGCAAAAAGCGGCCATCCTCTCGGAGCGCAGCAGGGCGCTGGGGCTGGCCTGCCCGCGCCGGCCTTGCGCGCGTTTCCCCCGCCGAATTGTGCGACTGGGGCTAGAATCGGGCGCGTATGTTGGCCTCGCACGCTCACGCCGCGGCCGGCGCGCCCGGCCGGACGGGCCGACGATGGGGCCGGCTGCTGGCCGGCCTGGGGGTGGCCCTGATGGGCCTTGCGTCGCCGCGCGCGCCCGCGGCCGGCCAGGCGCAGTTGCCGCCGACGGCGATCATCGTGGACGAGACCGACGCCGACTTCCAGAAGTTCGGCCCGCCGCAGTGGTGGTACACCGCGACCGGCACAACGTTCAACTTCTATGGCGGGGCGATGTACTACACCTATAGCGAGCCGACCACGCGCGTGAACTGTGCGCGCTGGATGTTGCCGCTCACGGCGACCCAGCCGATGACCTACGAGGTGTTCGCCTTCATCCCGCGCTACCACAGCAGCACGGCCAACGCGCGCTATGAGATCGTCGCCGGCGGCGTCGCCACGACCGTGGCCATCAGCCAGAGCCGCTACTACGGCGAGTGGGTCAGCCTGGGGATGCACTACTTCACCGCGTCCGGGCCGAACTACGTGCAGTTGACGGACGTGACGGGCGAGCCTGCCGGCGCGCGCAAGGTGGCCTTCGACGCGATGGCCTTCGTGCCGCAAGCGAGCGCGACGCCGCCGATCAGCGCCGCGGCAAGCGCCTATCTGCCGCTGGTCCTCGGCAACCCCGCGCAGGAGGTGAGGGCGACGACCTCCCGATACATCTCCACGCTGGACCCGGCGCTGCACTACGCGATGGGCTGCGCCGCCGGCGGCACCGGCGAGCAGGGGATGGTCATCCTCGCCTTTGGGCAACCCTGGCGCAGCGATAGCGGCCAGTACGGGGTGATCTACTATCGGCGGTCGGGCTATCCGTTCGCTTCGACTGCCGCAGTGGCCGAGGCCGGCCAAGCGTTCTTGCGCGGTTACTGGGAATGCGCGCCGTCGTTCGCCCAATTAAGCCTGGCCATCGGCACCAACAACTATCGCGGCGCCACCTTGCAGCCCGACACCAGCTTCGCCCACGGTCAGGCGTGGGGGCAGATGATCAACCAGGTGCACGCCTGGCTTCAAGAAAACGCGCCGGCCGGCGTCGCCGAACGCCTCGCCGTGTTCGGCGGCAACGACATCGAGATGAGCTGGAACACGCCGGCGCTCACCAAAGCCTGGGTGAACGGTTACGCTGCGGCCACCGCGCGCCCGTTCGTCAACTTCGGCACCTGCGACGGCTGCCCCACCAGCGGCAATCCCTCTCAATCGCCCAACAACGGCTGGACGGTGGACGACGTGTGGCAGGTGAACCGGCCGCCATACGCCATCCCCTTCCCCGAAATCTACCTGCGCAACGGCATCAACGCCGACCAGTGGTATCGCATGAGCCTCTATGCCGCGTTGAACAAAGGGGCCAAGCTCGACTTCGGCGGCCTGCTCACCCAGTGGCAAGCCTGCCAGGATCGCGGCTCATGCGGCGGGCTGACCGACAACACGCCCCAGCAGGGCTGGCGGCAACTTCAGGACGCGCTGAACGCCGATCCCCGCACGGCTATGCTGCTGCCTCCGCCAAGCGACATCACCTGGCAAAACGCGGTCAGCGCCGGCGCCTTAGCCGTCGGCCCGCTGGCGTTGGCCGGCGAGGGCCGCGTTGTGGCGGATGTGCTGCCGCCGCTCAGCGCGATGACCTTCCTCGCCGAGAACGCTTGGGAAGCGCCGGGGATCATCGTGTTCGCCGGCCGGGTGCGCGATCCGGCTGCGGGCGGCGGCGGCGAGGACACGGGCGGCGTCGCCGTGTTCCGCCTGACCGATGCAGGCGAATACGCCTTCCCACCGCGCTTGTCGGCTGCGCCGAAGCCGACGGGCGCGCTGCGAATCACGCGCGCCGAAGGCGGCCGGCTGACTCTCAGCGATGGCGTGAGCGTCCTTCGCTTTGACGTCGCCGCCGCCGACTGGGTTGAGTGATCCCGATGGCCCGGCCTCCTCGCCCCAATAAGTCCCAGCTCCCGACGAAGGTCTGCCCGATCTGCGGCCGGCCGTTCGTCTGGCGCAAAAAGTGGGCGCGCGATTGGGAAGGCGTGGTCTATTGCAGCGAACGCTGCCGGCGCGAAGCGCGCCGGCAGCGCCGCCGGCCGACGGCTTAGCGCAGCGCCGCGCCGGTGAGCAACCGCCCCTTCCAGCGCGCGCGGCCGGTGTAGCGCCAGCGGATCGAGTTGAGCAGCACGCCGATGCCGACGACGATCTGCAGCGGGTAGAGCAGCGCGACCCATAGCGGCTGGCCGATGCGCCGGTTGACCAGCGCGAGGTTAGCCGCCGTCAGCGCCACGGCGGCCGCCGCCGACCAGTTGGCCGCGCCTACCAGCGCGCCGCCGACCAGCGCGGCCCACGGCAGCAGGAAGAGCGCGACGCACGCGGCGATGAAGACGACGCTCATCGCCAGCGAGCCGTTCAAGATCGAAAAGGCGTTCTTCGAGAAGCCATCCGCCATTTCGCGGAAGCCGCGATACATCCGGCAGCTCACCCAGTCGCCGTCGCCTATCGCGATGCGCTGACCGCGCTGCTTGAACAACTTGCCGATGGCCACATCGTCCAGGATTTGATTGCGGATGGCCTCGTGGCCGCCGCTTGCGAAGTAGGCGTCGCGGCGCGCCAACAGATACTGGCCGATGGCGGCGGCGTTGAGGGGGCGCGGCTTGCGCTCCAGGTAGATGCGCCAGGGCGAGACGAAGTTGTAGATCAGCGCGAAGCCGGCCGGCGTGAACAGCCGCTCGCCCCAGCTCTTCATCACTTGTCGCGGGATAACCGAGAACAGCGCGACGTTCAGGCCCAGGGCGCGCGCGACGCCGGCGCGAATCGAATCGGCGCGGTGCACGGTGTCGGCGTCCACGAACAACAGCCACTCGCCGCGCGCCTGTTCGGCCAGCCACTGACAGGCGCGGCTCTTGCCGTTTACGCCTGGCGGCAGCGGCTGGCGGTTGTGGATGACGCGCAGCCGCGCATCCCGCTCGGCCAGTCGGTCGAGGATTGCGCCGGTCGCGTCGGTTGAGTCGTCGTCCAGGGCGATCACTTCGTAGTTCGGGTAGTCCTGCGCCAGCAGCGAGCGGATGCACGCCTCGATGTTGTGTGCCTCGTTGCGCGCCGGCACCAGCGCCGAGACCATCGGCGCATCTGCGCCGAGCGGCTTGGCCCGCCGCGCGACCCATCGGGAGAAGGCCAGGTTGACGAGCAAGTTGACGCCGCCGACGGCCAACCCGCCGGCGACGAGGAGGATCCATGCGTCTATGAGCGTCATCGTGAATGTCCTGTTGATAAACGGCGTGTTTTTGCGCCCCCTATGTTGACAGAGGACGCTGAGCTGGGGATGAAAGCGACCGGTGACCTGGCTAAAATCCCCCGTCCATGGCGGATGCGTTCATCGTCCCCCCGCACAGCGTCGAGGCCGAAGAGGCCGTCCTAGGGTCGTTGCTGATTGACCCTGAGGCCGTCGCGCGCGTCGCCAGCTTCCTCACGCCGGATCATTTCTACGTGGTGAAGCATCAGTGGATCTACGAAGCGATGCTGCGCCTGCATGACCGGCGCGAGCCGATAGACCTGCTCACGGTGTCGTCGGAGCTGGCGCACAACAACCGGCTCGACGAAGTCGGCGGCGAGCCATATATCGCTCAGCTCACCAATGCCGTGCCCACGGCGCTGAACGTGGAGGCTTACGCCCGCGCGGTGGAGGGGTTGGCCGTGCGCCGGCGCATGATCAACGCCGCCGGCGAGATCGCGCGCATCGCCTACGACCAATCGCTGCCCACCCAGGTGTTTTTCGAGAAGAGCGAAGCGACTCTGTTCGGCGTCACCGAGGGCCACGGCGAAGGGCACATGGTGCCCATCCGCAAAGCGGTGAGCGACTTCTTCGAGCGACTGGAGTACCTGCACGAGCACCGCGACGAGCCGTTGGGCATCCCGACCGGCTACCACGATCTTGACCGCCTGACCGGCGGCTTGCAGAAAGGCGACCTCATCATCGTCGCCGCGCGGCCCGGCGTAGGCAAAACGTCGTTGATGCTCAACATCGGCTATCACGCGGCGCTCAAACATCGCCAGCGCGTCGCCATCTTCAGCCTGGAGATGAGCAACGAGCAACTGGTGCAGCGCTTCATCGCCGCCGAGACCGGCATAGACTCGCAGCGCCTGCGCATCGCCGACTTGAAGGACGAAGAATGGGGCGCCCTCACGCGCATCTCGATGCAGATGGCCGATCAGATGATCTTCCTGGATGACACGCCGTCGCTCAGCCCGCTTGACCTACGGGTCAAAGCGCGCCGCATCTACCAGGAATACGGCCTCGACCTGATCATCGTGGATTACCTGCAGCTCATGTCCGGCGAGACCGGCGCGCGCAGCGACAACCGCGTGCAAGAGATTTCCTACATCTCGCGTTCGTTGAAGGCCATCGCGCGCGAGTTGAAAGTGCCACTGGTCGCCGGCAGCCAGCTCTCCCGCCTGGTCGAGCAGCGCAGCGACAAGCGCCCGATGCTGAGCGACCTGCGCGAGAGCGGCAGCATCGAGCAGGACGCCGACATCGTCCTATTCATTTATCGCGATGAGTTGTATAACCCAGATACTGAGTTCAAGAACATCGCCGAGATCCACGTGGCGAAGAATCGCAACGGCCCAACCGGCAAGGCGATGTTGTTCTTCGATAAGCGGCTCACCTCGTTCAAGAACCTGGCGAAGGAGCGCATTGAACTGTGAGCCGAGCGCCGAGCGCGGAGAGTTATGCTGGTGAATGCCTTCATCGCCAACACCCTGGCGCAGGTGGACGACCTGGCCGAGCTGAAGGTCAGCTTGGTTGCGCTGAGCCTGCTGGAAGCCAAGCTCGCGGCCACGCCGTTCGTCACCGAGGGCGAGCTGTTGAACCATCCGGCCATCCGCGATGGGCTGAGCTTCCCGACGATCACCTTGCGCCCGGCGCTGCAGCGCGCCGTGGCGCGCGGGACGCTGCTGTGCGCGAGCATCGGCGAGGGTGAACTGCGTTACTACTTCGCCAATGATGAGGCCGGCCGCCGCGCCGTCGAAGTCATTGAGAGCGCCGGGACGCCGCAGCAGCCCGGCGCGTCGCCGAGCGCCGAGTTGCTCGCCCGGGTCGCCTTTGAGATCGAGCGCCTGGAGATGATCGAGGCATACGCGGCGACGCCGGAAGACCTATCTGCGCTCGAAGAGCGCCTGGCGCGCGGCTACACCGAAGCGGAAATCATCGCCGCCTTGCGCGCGGCGCTGAGCGTGCCGCGACCGAGACACACGCCGCCGCGGACGCTGCGCGCATGCCTGGCCGTCCTGGATGCGCAGCCGCCGGCCGCGCCGTCTGAGTACTACCGGGTGATCGTGGCCAAGGCCGCGCCGCCACCCGAGGAGATCGTGAACCTGCGCGAGCGCCTGGGGCGCGAGCCGACCGGCCGCGAGTACGACCTAGTGCGCGCGGCAACCGGCATGTTCGGCCTGCGCGCCGTGCTCGATGGGCTGAAGCGCGTGACGCGCGACGGCAGCGTAGATGTGGACGCCTTGATCCCCCTGCTGGCCGAACGCGAAGAAGCCCTCCTGGCGCTGCAACGCGCCGACGCGCGCGCCGAGGCTCACCTGCGCGAGCTGGTCGCGCTCTACGAGTCGGCCTTCGGGTTGCCCCCTACGGCGACTGTGGCCGATGAGATGCGGCTGCTCTGGGACGAGGTGAGCGACCTGTCGCTGTGGCGCCGCGTCTTCGCCCATGCCGCCGGCCAGAACAAGCGCAATTGGTTTTACGTGAAAAGGCTGCTGCAACACCCATCGCCGGATGTGTTCACCCCGCCGCCGGTCAACGAGACCGCGCAATTCGCCTTCGCCGAGTACAAGAAGCGCGTCAACCGGACGCTCGACGGCCATATCGCCGCCGACATCAACGCGCTGGCGACGCAGATCACCGACGCGGCGCGTTGGACGGCGGCCTTCGACAAAGCGGCCGAGGCGAACGCGCTGCGCTGGGACTATATTCGCAAAGTGCTGACCGCTTCGCCGCAGGGGAAGCGGAAAGGGACGGATAGCAATGGCAGACGAGGAGAAAGCACGCAACGGAAGGGACGCACCTATAGCCGGCCGCAAGTCGAATACACCGAGGCCGACCGTGAAGCGGCTCGCGAACGCGCTCGACAGCGCATTGCCGGCCGCCGCAAGCAGGATGACCTCCCTTGACGCGCGCGCCGCGCCGGAACTGCGCCGGAGCGACCCCGACGCGCCGGTGGACGCGCAAGACGACGCGGACTGCGCATATTGCGGCAACAAGCGCTTTGTGCTGGACGCGCATGGCCAACTGAAACCCTGCCCCAAGTGCGACACCGCGCAGCGCTGGAAGATGGCCGCCTTGGCCCCCTTTTCGTCGCGCAGCGCCCTGTCGTCCAGGCAAACCTTCCTCAACTTCAAGACCCGCTTCAACGGCGTCGAGGATGAGACGCTGGTGGACTGTCTGGAAAGCGCCGAGGCGTTTGCCAACAATCCGTTCGGGCGCTGGTTGGTGATCTGGGGCGAACGCGGCAGCGGCAAATCGCACCTGTGCGCCGCCGTGGACAATCACCTGACGCAGGCCGGCATCCCGTCGCTGTTCATCACCATGCCCGACTTGCTCGCCTCGCTGCGCGAAGCGATTGACCTGCAATCGAACACCGAACAGGAGAGCTTCACCGGCCGGATGAACATCTTCAAGACGGCGACCGTGTTGATCATTGACGACTTGGGCGCGGAGCCGACCTCGCCATGGTCGGACAGCGTGTTGTTCGAGATCCTCGATTACCGCTATCGCAACCGGCTGGCCACGATGATCGCGACCAACGTCAACCCGGACGACTTCGACTATCGCATCGCGTCGCGCATGCAGGACACCGAGCTGAGCATGGTGATCGAAAACGCGGCGCCGGATTACCGCCGCCGTCCGCTGAGCGAGAAACGATGATGGGACAGCGCGACGACATACCCCCCGCCGGCCGGCTGTGGGGCGGGCGATTCACCGGCCAGACCGACGCCCTGATGAGGCGCTTCAACGATTCGATCGGGTTCGACATCCGGCTGTGGGACGCCGATATTCGCGGCAGCATCGCCTATGCGGGCGCGCTGGCCCGCGCCGGGGTGATCACTGCCGACGAAGCAGCGACGCTGACGCGCGGCTTGCGCGCAGTGCATGCGGAGTTCGCCGAGGGGCGCTTCGAGGTCAAGCCCGACGATGAAGACATCCACACGGCGGTCGAGCGCCGGCTCAAGGAGATCGTCGGCGAGGCGGCCGGCAAGTTGCACACCGGCCGCAGCCGCAACGATCAAGCGGCGACCGACCTTCGCCTGTTCTGCTTGGACGCGATACGCGACACGCAGCGCGCCCTGCATGACGCGCAATCCGCGCTGCTGGCGCAGGCGCAATCGCACATCGGCGACTTGATGCCGGGTTACACCCACCTGCAGCGGGCGCAGC
This sequence comes from Thermoflexales bacterium, assembly GCA_046299515.1. Lineage (GTDB taxonomy): Bacteria > Chloroflexota > Anaerolineae > J036 > Brachytrichaceae > JAAFGM01. The sequence continues at coordinate 11,839 of JBKBID010000062.1, forward strand.
CGATCACCTTTGCGCATTGGTGCTTGAGCTACTTCTGGCAATTCACCCGCGATGTGGAACGGCTGGATGATTGCGCGCGGCGCACGGCGGTGCTGCCGCTCGGCTCCGGCGCGTTGGCCGGCAACCCGTTCGCGATCGACCGCGCAGCCCTGGCAGCCGAACTTGGCTTTTCGCCGCGCGACTCTGCCGGGATCACCCAGAACAGCCTGGACGCGGTGAGCGATCGCGACTTTGTGGCCGAGTTGCTGTTTTGCTGCGCCTTGATCGGCGTCCACCTCAGCCGCCTGGCCGAAGACCTGATCGTCTATTCCACCGCCGAGTTCGGCTTCGTGACCTTCGACGATGCCTACGCCACCGGCTCCAGCCTGATGCCGCAGAAGAAGAACCCCGACGCGATGGAGCTGGCGCGCGGCAAGGCCGGCCGCCTGATCGGCAACCTAACCGCCGTCTTGACGATGCTCAAAGGGCTGCCGATGAGCTACAACAAAGATTTGCAGGAGGACAAAGAGCCGCTGTTCGACTCGCTCGACACGCTGGCGCTCGCGCTGCCGGTGGCCGCCGGCGCGATCCGCTCGCTAAAGGTCAACGTTGCGCGCATGCGCGCGGCGCTGGATCCGGCCATGCTGGCGACCGATGTCGCCGAGTATTTGGTGCGCAAGGGCGTGCCCTTCCGCGAGGCGCATCATCTGGCCGGTCGCGCGGTGGCGCTGGCCGAATCGAAGGGCGTCGGCCTGAGCGAACTCAAAACGAGCGACTGGCAGACGATCTCGGCCCGCTTCGACGATGACATTGCGCAGGTGTTCGACTTCGCGCGGTCGGCGGCGTCGCGCGACGTGGCGGGCGGCACGGCCCCGCGCGCCGTTCGGGAGCAGATTCGACAAGCGGAACAATGGCTGGACGCGAGGCGCAAGACCTAAGTCGCTCGTCCCCCATCCCATCGCTGAAGGAGCATCTGGTCAACGGCGGACGGGTGGAGCGCGCGGGCGATGTCCTCCGCCTGGTCATTCCGCCAACCACGCGCGCGGCCTATGCCGATGCGCAGCTCGACGACTATGAGCACGCCTTGCCGCGCCGGTTCGCCAATCGGCCGCCGCAACGGTTGCGCCTGCGCGCGCGATTCTCTCATCCTGCCGGCGCGCTGAAGGGCACGGCCGGCTTTGGCTTTTGGAATCATCCCTTCACCCGCGATGGCGCTGTGCTCGAACCGCCCTGCAACGTCTGGTTCTTCTATAGCTCGCCGGAGTCGGACATGCAGATCGCGCCCGGCGCGCCCGGCCATGGCTTCAAGGCTGCGTCGCTGCGCGTCCCGCTGCCGTTTGCGGAGCGGCAAGGCGCATGGGGCGGCCTGGCGCGGGCGATGGTAGCCGCCGGGAACCTGGCGCTCAAACTGCCCGGCGTCTCGGCGTTGGCGATGGCCGCGGCGCGCTCGGTGGTTCAGGCGCGCGAAGCCCTGCTGGGCCTGGACATGACCGAGTGGCACTGCTACGAGCTGGACTGGCTGCCCGATGTCGCGGTCTTTCGCGTGGACGGGGTGGAGGTGCTGCGCGGGCCGTCGCCGCGCGGCCCGCTGGGCTTCGTCGCCTGGGTGGACAACTACCGCGCCATCGCCGCGCGGTCGGGGGAATATGCCTTCGCCTACGTGGATGTGCCCGAAGCGCAGTGGCTGGAGCTGGTCTTTGCGCGGTGACGGCCGCCCGCGTTCACGGCTCTTCTTCAAACATGCTGCTGATGGATTCGCCGTTGTGCGTGCGGCGGATGGCCTCGGCCAGCAGCGGCGCAATCGAAATCACGTGCATGTTCGGCAGGCGTTTCTCCGGCGGGATCGGCACCGTGTTGGTGGCGACGATCTCATCCACGTCGGCCTGCGCGCGCAGGCGCTCGATGGCCTTGCCGGTGAACAGCCCATGCGTGCAGGCGACGGACAAGCGGCGCGCGTTCCGCCGGCGCAGGCATTCGAGCGTCTCGACGATCGTGCCGGCGTTGGCGATCTCGTCGTCGAGCACGATGGCGTCTTTGCCGTCCACATCGCCCACGATGTCCTCGATCACCACGCGATCATCCGAGATGCGCTGTTTGCTGCCGGCGGCCACCGGCAGACGCAGCATGCGCGCGAATTTCGCAGCCGACTTGGCGTTGCCCAGGTCGGGCGAGACCACCACGGTATTGTCTAAATCGCCGCGCTCCTTGTAGTAGCGCGCCAGCGTGGTCAACGCGTTGAGGTGATCGACCGGTATGCTGAAGAAGCCGTGCACCTGCGGCGAGTGCAGCGTCATGGCGATCACGCGATCGGCGCCGGCGGTCTTGAGCAGGTCGGCCACCAGCCGGCCGGCGATGGAGATGCGCGGCGCGTCCTTCTTGTCCGAGCGCGCATAGGCGTAGTGGGGGATGACGGCGGTCAGGCGCGCCGCAGCCGAACCCTTGGCGGCGTCCAGCATCTGCAGCAGCTCCATCAGGTTCTCCTGCACCGGCGGGCAGATCGGCTGGATGAAGAAAACGTCCGCCTCTCGGCAACTGGTCAAAAGCTGAACCTGAATGCAGTCGTTGCTAAAGCGCCGGATGTCCACCGGGGAGAGCGGCAGGCCGAGATGCTGGCAGATTTCCTCCGCCAGCTCACGATGCGCGCTGCCGCTGAAGATGGTAATGCCTCGCATGTCGCCTTCCCTTCGTGTGCGACGGACATTATATGTATGTGAAGGTCGGCAGGTTCAGTCGGATTCGCGCGAGGATTCGGGCTGCATCGCCGCGACGGCGGCGCGGCCGGCCTCCGTCAGCCAGTAGGTTGCGGAGGGAAACTTCTTGTTGCTGCTGATCAGGCCCAGCTCGACCAGCGCCGCGACGTCGTCCGAGTTGACCGGTTCGCTGCGGTCGTCGGGGGCGTGCAGCGCGTAGGTCTTGCGCCCTTCGATGTCGCGGTGGTCTTTCAGCCGCAGGCCGCGCGCCATCGCGAGCATGATGCGTCGCTGCGATTCGGTCAGTTGCATCTCCGGCCCGAAGGCGAAACTGCGCTGCCCGCGCCGTGTTCGGCGCGCCGGTCGTCAGCCGAGTTCGTCTACATAGGATTGAAGCTGGCGCTGGTTGATCTTCACATACCGATCGGGGATGATCTGCGCCATTTCCTCTTCAGTCAGCCGAAATGCCAGGATCTGTAGGGCATCCTCCGGCGATTGGCCGTAGGCCAGCTTCTTCTTGCCATTCTTCATGTCGAACAGATACATGTAGTGTGGGTTGGAGAAGCTGCTCATAGCAGGTCGAGTGTCTTCGGATATATCCGGAGGCGTGGGGGGCGCGAGCGGGGCCAGCCGCCCACCCCCCCAGCGAGGCGTTAGCCACCGCGGCCCACT
>JBKBID010000063.1:0-15056 GCA_046299515.1 Thermoflexales bacterium
AGCGCTGCGCGGACGCGTTCGAGCAGGGCGAGCCGGTGCGCATCGCGCACAAGGCGCTCAATGATTGGCTGGTGTGGGCGGCGCTGGAGATCGCCGTGCGCGCAGCGTTGGAGTTGGCGCCGATCAGCAAGATCATGTTCTCCACCGACGCCCACCTCATCCCAGAGACGTTCTACCTCGGCGCGCGCTGTGGACGCGAGGTCATCGCCGAAGTGCTGTCGGAAGCCGTCGCCGATGGCGACTTGTCGCCGGCGGAGGCCGACGCGGCTGCCTTGGACATCCTCCATCGCAACGCTGCGCGGCTGTACTTTGGCCAAGAGCGCATCGGGCCGGCGTAAGGCGGAGTCGTCCCTGAACGATTAGCGACGCGCTTTTTAAGGCTTCAACGCCTCGCGCAGCAACTGGTTGATCACCTGGGCGTTGCCTTTGCCCTTGGTTGCCTTCATCACCTGACCGACGAGGAAGCCGAACACCTTCTCCTGGCCGTTGCGATACTGCTGTACCTGGCCGGGATGCGCCGCAATCACCTCGGCGACGACCTGGCGAAGCGCATCCGCGTCGCTCACCTGCGCCAACCCTTTGGCTTCGACGATGGCCCTGGGAGCCGCGCCGGTGGCAAACATCTCCTCGAATACCTGGCGCGCCGTGTTGAGATTGATGACTTGCTGATCGACCAGGCCGATCAACTCGGCCAGTTGTTGCGGCTGCGGCCTAATGCCGGCGATCTCGGCGTTGGGGATAGCGTTGGCCTTCATCAAGCGAAAGACCTCGGTCTGAATCCAGTTGGCAGCCGCCTTAGCGCGGGCGCGCAAGTCTCCGGCGGGGGCAGCCGCGATGACCTGCTCGAACCAATCGGCAACGGCGCGGTCGCTCGTCAACTGCACGGCGTCGTAGGCGCTCAGCCCAAAGTCGCGGCGGTAACGGTCTTGACGCGCCAGCGCCAGCTCCGGCACGCGCCGACGCACGTCCTCTAGCCAGGCGTCATCCACCTCCAACGGCGGCAGGTCCGGTTCAGGAAAGTAGCGGTAATCGTGCGCGCTTTCCTTCTCGCGCTGCACCACCGTCACGCCACGGTTCTCGTCCCAACCCATCGTCACCTGCTGCACGGCCTCGCCGCGTTCGAGCAGGGCCGTCTGCCGGCGGATTTCGTAGGCGATGGCGTCGCGCACGGCGCGCAGCGAGTTCAGGTTCTTGATCTCGACCTTCACCCCGAAACCCTCGCTGCCCTTGGGCCGCAGGCTCATGTTCGGCTCACAGCGCATGGCCCCCTTTTCCATGTCGCCCGTGCTCACCCCTAGGTAGCGCACGAGCTGCTGCAGTGCGCTGAGGTAGGCGTAGGCCTCGTCGGCGCTGCGGATGTCCGGCTCGGTCACGATCTCTAGCAATGGCACGCCGCTGCGGTTGTAGTCCACATACGACTTATCGCCCACGTGGGTGAGCTTGCCGGTGTCCTCTTCCAGGTGCGCGCGCCGAATGCGGATGCGCCGGCGGACGCTCTCTTCGCTCCAGTTGCCTGTGCTCAGGTCGCGCACGTCCACGTCCAGCCAACCGTCGTAGGCCAGCGGACGCTGGTATTGTGAGATTTGATAGCCCTTGGGCAGGTCGGGGTACCAATACGATTTGCGCTCCCAGAAGGTATGTCGGGCGATCTGGCAGTTCAGCGCGAGGCCCACCATCATGGCGAACTCGACGGCGCGCCGGTTGATGACCGGCAGCGCCCCCGGCATGCCCAGGCAAACCGGGCACACATTCACGTTCGGCTCTGCGCCGAAGAAGCGCGCGCTACACGCGCAGAACATCTTGCTGTGAGTATCCAGCTCGACATGGGTCTCCATGCCGATGACGACTTCGTATTCCATTTCACCCTATATTTAGTCCAGCGTTTTGGGCTTGGTGCGCTCCGATTCAGGAGCGACTGAGCCGTTCGCGCGCAGTCAGCCGAGCTTCAAATCCGGCGCTACGTCCATCCCCAGGTCGTCGCGAATGCCGCGCATAAAAGCGTAGTAACCGGCCGCGCCGATCATTGCCGCGTTGTCGGTGCATAGCGCCGGCGGCGGGAAGGAGACCGCCGCGCCGAAGCGCGCCGTCATCTTCTCGCGCAGCAGCCGATTGGCCGAGACGCCGCCGCCGACCAGCACCGTCTTTACGCCAAAGGCGTCCGCTGCCCGCGCCGTTTTCTCCACCAGCCAGTCCGTCACGGCGTCCTGAAAGGAGGCGGCGATGTCGCTGAACGACGCGCGAGACGCGAGGCCGCCGTCTGCGTTGACACAGTCCTGCACGAGCCGCAGGGCATGCGTCTTGGCCCCGCTGAACGAAAACATGTATTCGTCGCTGGTTGCGCGAACCGTCTTCGCCCCCAACGACACGCGCGGGCGCGAGAACTTGAAGCGTTGTGGATCGCCGGACTCAGCCGCCTTCTGGATCGCCGGGCCGCCGGGATAGCCCAGGTTGAGCAGGCGCGCCACCTTGTCGAACGCCTCGCCCACGGCGTCATCCACGGTATGGCCAAGGAGCTGATATTGCCCGTGACCGCGCATCAGCACCAGCTCGGTGTGTCCGCCGGAGACGATGAGCGCTACCAGCGGGAAGGGCGATGCCGAATGCAACCGTTGGCGCACAAGCGATGCAGGCTCGGCGCCGCTATTTACCTCCAGCCAGTGCGAGTAGATGTGTCCCTCCAGGTGGTTCACGCCGACCAGCGGCAAGTCGCGCGCCAGGCAAATGCCCTTGGCCGCGTTGACGCCCACCACGAGTGAGCCGGGTAACCCCGGCCCTTTTGTCACCGCAACCGCGCTGAGCGAATCCCAAGACGCCTGCGCTTCGGCCATCGCCGTCCGAATCACCGGCCCAATCGCTTCGACGTGCGCCCGCGAAGCCATCTCCGGAAACACGCCGCCGTAGCGTTGGTGCAGGTCGGTCTGTGAGGCGATGATGTTGGAACGGATGTAGCGGCCGTCATCAATCACAGCGGCTGCGGTCTCGTCGCATGAGGTCTCGATGGCCAGGATGCGCGTCGGCATGGCGCATGATTAATTATAGGATGCGCGCCTCTATTGCTGTAGGCGAACCAATCGTCCGGCCGCCGGCCATTCCCGCGCCGGGGCGCGACTTCACGCCTCCAGGTTCAACCACTTCACTTCGTCAGGGGTGAGCGTCACGTCCAGCGCCGGCAGCGATGTGCGCAGCTCGTAGAGCGTGCGCGGGCCGATCAACGGGAAGGTGGGGAAGGGCTGATGCAGCACGTAGGCCAACGCGATGTTGATCGGCAGCACGCCATACTTCTTTGCCAATTCGCGCGCCCGGCGCAGCCGCTCGAAGTTATCGTCGCTGAACCAGCAGCGCACCCGCTCTGGATCGGCCTTGAAGTCCGGCGCGGTGTCGTCCAGGAAGAAGCCGCGCGCCTGCGACGACCACGGCAGCAACGGCATCTGCGTGCGCGTCAGCCATGCGCGGAACTCCGGCGTGCTCGCGCTCAGACAGCCCTCCCATGGCGGCTCGACCATGCGCGCCAGGCTAAAGTTGTTGCTGAGCGCGCTGAAGCCTTGCAAGCCATGCGCGGCGGCGTAGGCGTTCGCCGCCTCGATGCGCTCGATCGTCCAGTTCGACCCGCCGAAAGCACGCATGCGGCCGGCGCGATAGTGCTCGTTCAGCGCCTCGACGAATTCGCCCACCGGCACCTGCGGATTGTCGCGGTGCAGCATGTAAATGTCCACATAGTCGGTCTGCAGGCGCTCCAGGCTGATGACGAACTGGCGGTTCAGGTCCTCCGGCGTGCAGAACGGCGTGTGCGCGCCTTTGTCGAGGATGATCACTTCCTCGCGGATGCCCCGATTGCGAATCCACTGGCCGAGCAACGTCTCGTGCTTGCCGTTGCCGTAGACGAAGGCCGTGTCGAAGGCGTTGCCGCCGTGCTCGAAGAACGCATCAAGCATGACCGAGGCGTAGGCGATGTTCTCCTGGTTGTCCACGCCCAGCACCAGCCGCGAGATCGGTTTGTCCACGCCCGCGATCTGGCCGTATGACATCCGGTGATCGCTGCGTCGGGCGAGCGGCCGGCGGCTGACCGTCAGCTTCATCTCCGGCGCGTCCGGCTGCTCTTGGGCGTAAGTCAGGCCGATGGCCTGTCGCCAGCGGTCAAGCGCGTGCATGTTGCCCAGCGAGTCGTCCCAGCTCATCGCCGGCGAGGGCGCCTGGCGGCGCTCGATGTTGCGCGCGACGGTATCGGCCTCGATGGCGTAGAGCCATTCGTCGCACTCGACTTCGACGATGCGCTTCGGCTCGCCGCGACGCTGCACGATGATATCGGTCACGCCGCCATGGGGCGCCGGCACCCACGGCGAGGTGAGCAGGATGTCGCCCTCGGCGCCGAAGATGTGGACGACATTGCGCATGTTCAGCATCACGCCGGCCGCGATCTGCGCGACGATGCCGCCCTCGAATTCGAGCGTGCCGACGGCGTACTCATCTACGCCGGTGGTTGGGTTCAGTCCGCCCGCGCCGAACACCTTGACCGGGTCGGCGAAGTCGCGTCCAAGCGCCGCGCCGGCGATCAGGCGCGCCATCGAGACCGGATAGCAGCCGACGTCGAGGATAGCGCCGCCGCCCAGCGCGTTGCTGAGCAGGCGATGCTCCGGGCCGACGCGCGCGTGGAAGCCAAACGCGGCTTGAATCATCCGCACATCGCCGATGACGCCTTGCCGGATCAGCTCGACCAGCCTGGCGGTCTGCGGGTGGCAGCGATACATGAACGCCTCCATCAGGAAGACGTCGTGTTCGCGGGCCGCCTCGATCACGGCTTGCGCCTGCGGATAGTTCAACGCGAGCGGCTTCTCGCACAGGATGTGCTTGCCGGCCTCGGCGGCTTTGATGGCCCATTCGGCATGCAGCGGATGCGGTGTGGCGATGTAGACGGCGTCTACGTCCGGGTCGGCCAGCATCGCCTCGTAACCGGCGTAGCGTTTGGGGATGTCGAACTCGTCGCCGAATTGATCGGCGGACGACTGCGACCGGCTGGCGACGGCGACCAGGCTGCCCGTGGACGAGCGTCGCACGCCGGCGGCGAACGTTCTGGCAATATTGCCGGTGGAGAGAATACCCCAATGGAGTTTCATAGGCTTTGAGCTGCGAGCTTTTGCTACTGATACTCTTTCTTCACCACGCCGATGAAGGGCAGGTTGCGGAAATATTCGTCCAAGTCGAGGCCATAGCCGAACACGAATTCATCGGGGATCTCGAAGCCCAGGTAGCTGATCGGCACGTAGACCTCGCGGCGGGCCGGCTTGTTGAGCAGCGCGCACACGCGCAGGCTGGCCGGCTCGCGCGTTTGCAACAAGCGCAGCACGTGGTCAATCGTGTGTCCGCTGTCAATGATGTCCTCGACGAGCAACACATGGCGCCCGCGCACATCGGTGTTCAGGTCGAGCGTGATGCGCGGCTGGCCGCGCGTCGCCCGCGCGCCGACGCCGTAGGACGATACGGCCATGAAGTCCACGTGGTGCGGCGCGCTGATGTGCTTCATCAGGTCGGTGAGGAACATCACGCCGCCGCGCAGGATGCACACCAACAATGGCGTCTTGCCGGCGTAGTCGGACGAGATTTGCGCGCCCAGTTCGGCAACGCGCCGGCTGAGCTGCTCCTCCGCGATCAGCACGCGGTCGAGCAGCGCCGAATAGCCGCCGCGCGCAATCGCCTCTTCCAGGCGGGAGAGGTTGGCCATAGGATGCTACGCAGCGGAATTGTAGCCGCGCTTGCCGAGCGGGAAAGTGCGCGTCGCCATCCGTTGCGCCGCGCGGTGACGGGCAAGACTCACTCCGCTTTAGTGCGCCGCAGCGCCGGCCCGCTCGCTTTCAAGCGTCGCCAGGAACTTCTCCGCTTCCATGGCGGCCATGCAACCAAAGCCGGCGCTGGTGATCGCCTGCTTGAACCAGTTGTCGTGCGCCTCGCCGGCGGCGAACACGCCGGGCACGCTGGTATGCAGGCGTTTATCCACGATTAAATAGCCGTCGTCGTCCATCGCCAACTGGCCTTTGAACATCTGCGTGTTCGGCTCGTGGCCGATGAAGACGAAGAAGCCATCCACCGGCTCCGTCCACGTCTCGTTGGTCTTGGTGCTCCTCAGCACCGCCGCGCTCACTTTGCCGTTGCCGATGATGCGCTCCACGACGGCGCTCTTGATGAACTCGATCTTGGGGTTCTGCATGGCGCGCTGTTGCAGCACAGCGCCGGCGCGGAACTCGTCGCGGCGATGCACGATGCGCACGCGCCTGCCGAACTTGGTCAGGAACAAGCCCTCCTGGAAGGCGCTGTCGCCGCCGCCGACCACCATGATCTCCTTATCGCGGAAGAAGAAACCATCGCACGTGGCGCAGTAGCTCACGCCGCGCCCGATGAACTCTTCCTCGCCGGGGATGCCCAGCTTGCGCGGCGTGGCGCCGGTAGCCACAATGACGGCCTCGACTTCGTATTCACGGCTGGACGACCACAGCTTGAACGGCCGCTGCGAGAAGTCCACCCTTTCGATGGTCTCCTCGACCATGCGCGCGCCGAATTTCTCGGCTTGCTGGCGCATCAGCGCGGTCAGTTCCGGCCCTTGCAAGCCGTCGGGGAAGCCCGGAAAGTTCTCCACTTCGGTCGTCGTCGCGATCTGACCGCCAAACGCCGGGCCGACGAACACCAGCGGCTCGAGGAATGCGCGGCCGGCATAGAGCGCTGCCGTTAACCCGGCCGGCCCGGCGCCGATGATTGCCAATTTATCTGCCATCTTGCATGCTCCCTAGAATCATGCGTCGAAGCGATTGCAAGCCCGCCGGCCCGCAGATCGCCCGCTTCTTCCATTCTACCGAAGCGCGCGCTCGCCGGTTGACTCCGCGCCCATGCACAAAAAGCAAAAGCCCCCGCACGTGCTGCGGGGGCTTTCACGCGTAGAATCATCACTCGGCGGCCAGGCCCTTGCGCATGGCCGACGCCGGCGCCGATTCGTCCGGCGCGCGGTTGGGCGCAAAGACGCGCGCCAACGCAGCCAGGGCGCGCTGCAGCGCGCCCGGATTCTGCGCTGCCACCCGCGCGAACAGGCGTTGTTCCTCGGCCTCCTTCAGCATCTCCTCGTAACGTAGCTTCGCATATGTAACATCTATGTAGGTAAACACTTTCTTACCTCCTGTGTTCAATTCCAGGCAGGCGCGTATCGCCCGCGATGCTGTTATAGGCGATCGCGCGCGCGAAAAGTTGACCTTTCCTGCCGGCGACCTTGCCAGCGACGGCGACAAGTTTTGACAAGTCGGCTCAACTTGCGCCGATCAAGTGCGGCGCGCTAATCGAAGCGCTCGTTCGCGCTTGTTCATAGGCCCTTCACGTGCCGTCAGTAGAATGCAAGAAAACGTCTTGTTTACAATGCCAGCATGACGGAAACGCCGTCTCCCGCCGCGTTCACCGTGTTCGGTGAATACTTGCGCTATTTGCGCCGCTGCGCCCGGTTGACCCAGCGCGAGCTGGGCGCCGCCGTCGGCTACTCCGAGGCGCACATCGCGCGACTGGAAGGCGGCCAGCGCATGCCTGATCCGGCGGTGGTCCGCGCCCAGTTCATCGAGGCGCTGGGATTGAAGGATGATCCAGAAGCGGCGCATCAGTTGATCCGGCTGGCCGAGTTGGCGCGCGAGACGCGCCAGGCGCCCAAAGCGGGCGCGCCGGGCGTCGGACAGGGGCCGCCCACCAACCTGCGCACGCAGTTGACCAGCTTCGTCGGTCGCGCCGAGGAGATCGCCGAGGTCAAGCAGTTGCTCGGCGAGACGCGCCTGTTGACGTTGACCGGGCCGGGCGGCGTGGGCAAAACGCGCCTCGCCGCACAAGTCGCTTCCGAGGTGCTGCCGCTGTATCCCGACGGCGTATGGGTCGTGCCGCTGGCATCGGTTCAGGATGGCGCGCGCGTGGCGCACGCGGTGGCGTCAGCGATTGGCATGTCGCCGCAAGACACGATCACCGTTGAAACGCTGCGCGACCGGCTTCTGGAAGGGCGCGCGCTAATCGTGCTGGACACATGCGAGCACCTGATCGGCGCGTGCGCGACGCTGGCCGTGCGTCTGGTGCAGATGTGCCCCAACCTGACCGTGCTCGCCACCAGCCGCGAGCCGTTGAACGTGCCGGGCGAGGTCACCTGGCAGGTGCCGCCCATGCGTTGCGAAGAGGCGATGCAATTGTTCCTCGAGCGGGCTAAGGCAGTCCGCCCGGAATTCACGCTGGATGCGAACGGCGAAGCCTTGCTCGTGCAGGTGTGCCAGCAGCTCGACGGCCTGCCGCTGGCCATCGAGCTGGCAGCGGCGCGGTTGCGCGTGCTCTCGCTGGAGCAGATTGCGGCGCGGCTGGACGACCGCTTTGGCTTGCTCACCGGCGGCAACCGGCTCGCGCCGCCCAAGCAGCAAACGCTGCGCACGATGATGGATTGGAGCTACGACCTGCTCTCCGAGGCCGAACGCGCGCTGCTGCGCCGGCTCGCCATCTTCCCCGCCGATTGGACGTTGGAGCTGGCCGAGGCGGTGTGCGCCTGGGAGCCGGAGGACGAAGCGGCGACGCCGGTCGTCTTGCGTAGGGAAGACGTGCTCGACCTGCTTACGCAACTGGTGAACAAGTCGCTGGTAACCGTGGATGAGCGCAGCGGACAGCCGCGCTATAACCTGTCCAACACCATCCGGCAGTATGCGCACGAAAAGCTGGTCGAGGCCGGCGAGTTCGACGCCGTGTATCGGCGCTATCTGGCGTATCTGCCGTTCACGGCGCCGCGCGAGGCGCGCGCGAACGCAGCGCCCAAGCGCGCCCGCAAGAAGCGGCCGACGCAATCCCCCGAATTACACGCCACTTAGCTGTTTCTCCATCACCAGGCCGTCCTCGCCGTCATGGTAATACCGGCGATAGGTGTTCACCCAGGCGTAGCCGCAGCGTTCGTACAGCGAAATCGCGCGCGCGTTGCTGCGCCGCACGGTCAGCTTGACGCGCGACGCGCCAAGCGCCCGCTCTGCGGCCAGCAAGAGCGCCGCGCCGATCCCCCGTCCTTGCGCGCGCGGATGAACGGCAATGGTGATGATCCAGCCGCAGCCTTCTCGCTTGTTAATCTCGCCCGCTACGAACCCGACCATGCGAGCATCCCCTACGGCCTTCAGGCGCACCATCCCCGGCGTGAGCGCCAGGCCCAGCAACGTCAGCAGGTCGTAGGCGTCGCTGCCGAAAGCCGCCTGCTCCACCCGCCAGATGGATGGCAGATCGAGCAAGCCGGCCCGGGCGATGGTAAACGGTTCGCTCGTAGCGATGGCATTCATAGACGGATTGGAAGGCTTCGTTTTTGCGCCGCTTGCTTTAATGCTCAGCTCAACGCGCCCTTAAGCGGCCAGAAAGTCAATCACGTCCATCATGGTGATCACGCCGTTCACGCGATGGTCGTGATCCACCAACACGGCCGCCTTCGCCTTTTGCAGGATGTCGCTCAATGAGTTGAGCGGGGTGCTCTCGTTCACCGTGGCGGCTTCGCGAATCAGCGCGGCGATTGTCACCTCGTCGAACGACGCGTGCGAGTTATCCAGCATATAGTTCAAGATGTCGCTCTCGCTCACTATGCCCTGCAGCTTGCCATCGCCGTTGACGACCGGCAGTTGTGAGAAGTCGTGCTGCTTCATGCGCTTGATCACCGCGCTCAGCGTCTCTCCGGCGTGCGCCGTGACCACCGGCCGCAGCGGGCTGGCCTGGATGAAGTCCCCCACCGTGCCCTGATTCCAGTCGGTGTTCAGAAAGCCGTTCTCGCGCATCCAGTTGTCGTCGAAGAACTTGGTGAGGTAACGCGCGCCGTTGTCCGGCAGCAGCACCACCACGGTGTGGTCGGCGGTTAATCCAAGCTGTGGGATGGCCTTCAGCGCGCCGGCGACTGCCGCGCCGCACGAGCCGCCGACGAAGATGCCCTCTTCGCGCACGATGCGCCGCGCCATCAGGAACGACTCGCGGTCGTTCACCTGCACCACCAGATCGCACAAGCGCAGGTCGAGCGTGCTGGGGATGAAGTCTTCGCCGATGCCCTCCAGCTTATAGGTCTTGAGGATAGGGTGTTCGGGCACTTTGCCCTGCTTCCATGTGTCGAGCAGCAAAGAGCCGGCCACATCCACGCCGACGATCTTGATGTCCGGCTTGCGCTCGCGCAGATAGCGCGCCACGCCGGTGATCGTGCCGCCGGTGCCCATGCCGGCGACGAAGGCGTCAACCTGGCCGCCGGTCTGCTCCCAGATCTCCGGCCCGGTGGTGGCGTAGTGGATGGCCGGGTTGGCCGGATTGTGATACTGATTGCCCAGGATGGCGTTGGGCGTCTCGCGCACCAGTCGCTCGGCCACTTTGTAGTAGCTGCGGGGATCATCCTTGTCCACCGCCGTCGGCGTGATCACCACCTTGGCGCCGTAAGCGCGCAGGGTGCGGATCTTCTCGTCGCTCATCTTGTCGGGCATGACGAAGATGCACTTGTAACCCTTCACCGCTGCTGCGATGGCGAGGCCGACGCCGGTGTTGCCGCTGGTGGCCTCGACGATTGTGCCGCCCGGTTTGAGCTTCCCCGCGCGTTCGGCGTCTTCGATGATCGCGATGCCGATGCGATCCTTGACGCTGCCGCCGGGGTTGAAATACTCGACCTTCGCCAGCACGTCCGGCGCGACGCCGCGGGTCACCTTGCGCAACCGCACGAGCGGTGTGCGGCCGATCGTGTCCACAATCGAATCGCGCACGTCGGGATAGTTCCTCATGCGCGGTATTCTAGAGCCAAAATCAGGGTGTGAGCGCCATGGCCGATTGGCCGTCTTGCGCATCAGGCCTGTTCGTCGGCAGCGGCGCATTGCGCAGCGCAAGCGATTCGCCCACGCCGTGGCTAGGCCGCTTCGGAAGTTGGGGGGCTGCTACGTTGTCGTGTCGTTCTCGCCGTGCAGCTCCAAGCGCCGACGTTCCGAGGGCAGCAACCCTTCGGGGCGCGCGATCATCATCACGACGAGCAGCGCGGCGAAGAGGACGATGCGGTATTCGTCCACGCCGCGCAGCACTTCCGGCAGCCCTTTCAGGGTGATCGCGCCCAGCACTACGCCAGGGATGCTGCCCATGCCGCCCACAATGATCAGCGCCAGCGCGTCAATCGAGACAAACAGCGAGAAGTTGTCGGGGAAGATGTTGACCTGTCGCGCGGCGTAGAGCTGGCCGGCCATGCCGGCGAAGGTCGCGCCGATGGCAAAAGCCATCAACTTGGTGCGCACCAAGTCCACGCCCATCGCCTGGGCCGCGTCCTCGTCCTCGCGAATCGCCACCCACGCGCGGCCGATTCGCGAGCGCTCCAGCCGAAACGCCACGAACGCAATCGCCGCCGTGCCGAGCAAGGCCAGGATGAAGATGTCGCGTGGGTTGCCCAGGTTATAGCCGAACAACGTGGGCGGGGCTAGGTTCAACAGGCCGCGCGGGCCGTTGGTCAAGTCGGCCAGGTTCAGCATGAACAGCCGGATGATCTCGCCAAAGCCCAGGGTGACGATGGCGAGGTAATCGCCGCGCAGCCGCAGCACCGGCGTGCCCAGCAGGATGCCGCCGATCGCCGCCAGGATCATGACGACCGGGATGGACTGCCAGAAGCTCAACAGCGGCTGATCGGTCGGCAGTCCCAGCGCGCTCAGTTGTTGGCTGAACCACGGGGACGAGAACGGCGCGGAAAGGAAGGCGTATGCATACGCGCCGATGGCGAAGAAAGCCACATAGCCCAGGTCCAGCAAACCGGCATAGCCCACCACGATGTTCAGCCCCAGCCCCATCATCACGAAGATGAACACGATGCCCATCACCGCGTTCTGAAATTGGTCGAGCAGGAAGGGCAGCGTCACCAATCCGGCCAATAGCGCGACCGAAATCACCCCGCGCTCACGGCCGATCCTTGCCGCGCGCACGGCGAACAAACCGGCGGCGACGGCAAGCATCGCCAGCAACAAGCGCAGGGTTCCCTTGTTGCCGCCGCCGATGGCGACCGCCGGCTGGCCGAGGATGATGACGATGAGCAAAAGGACGAACGGGAGCGCGATGACGATCCAGCGCGTTTGCGCCGGGACGCGCGCGCCGCCGGAGCGGGCTACGGCGCGATGCGCAGCAACAGCTACCGCGCCGCCGGCAAGGCTGCCCAGCAGCACAACGAGGGCCGGTCGCAGGAAGTCGAATGCGGTGAGCTGACCGCGCGCGACGGCCGGCGCGGGCAGGCCATACCACGCTGCCACGTTGGGCGGGGTGATCTTGTCGAGCACAGGCTGGATGCGCACCCCGCTGCCCAACAGCGCCGCGAAGACTCCCACCAGGATGGCGATGAGCGTCCCACAAATCACGCCGGCGATCAGCGCCTGGCGCAAGACCGCTGCCGGCGGGTGACGCCGTGCGTCGTCGCGCAACGCCAGGGAAGCGACCGTCGCAGCCGCGATCGCCATGACGATCGGCGCGCTCGCTTCAAAGCGAGCGGGCAACCCGATCAGCGTCAGGTAGGCCAGGATGCCGAAACCGATCAGCCCAATGCGAATGCCGCGTGGACGGCGCTCGACAGCAGTCATACCTTCTTCTCGGCGAGCGCTTCGCCCAGCAGACCCTGCGGCCGGAAGATCAGCACCAGCACCAGCAGGACGAAGGCGATGATGTCCTTGTACTCAGCCGGAATGCCGAGCGCGCTTGGCCCGATGGATTCGGTGATGCCCAGCACCAGGGCGCCGACCATCGCGCCGGGAATGTTGCCGATGCCGCCCATCACGGCGGCGGTAAAGGCTTTGAGGCCGGGGATGAAGCCGCTGTTGAATTTGATGACTGAGTTGTGGAAGCCCAGCATTACGCCCGCCGCGCCGGCCAGCGCCGAGCCGAGCAGGAATGTGAAGGTGATGATCTGATTCACATCCACGCCCATCAGCGCAGCGGTGTCGCGGTCGGCAGCGACGGCGCGCATCGCCCGACCCAGCCGCGTGCGTTGGACGATGACGAACAGCGCGCCCATGAGCGCCAGCGACGTCACAAAGATGATCAGGCCGGTGTAGGGGATGAAAACCGGCCCGATGCGGAAGCCGCCGGAGATCAGCGCCGGCCGCTGATACACCAGTGGGCTGACCCCGAAGACGAGCAGGACGGAATACTGCAGGAACAGCGATGCGCCGATTGCGCTGATCAGCGGCACCAGCCGAGGCGCGTTGCGCAACGGGCGATAGGCGATGCGCTCGAGCGTGACGCCGGTGAGCATCGCGCCGATCATGCCGACCCCCATGACAACCAACAGCGCGACCGCGACCAGGCCGGCCGGGCCGCGCATCCACCCCAGCGCCTGCGCGAGCTGCAACGCAAAGAAGCCGGCCACGCCGCCGATCATCATCACTTCGCCGTGCGCGAAGTTGATCATCAGCAGGATGCCGTATACCAGCGTGTAGCCCAGCGCCACCAGCGCATACACGCCGCCCAACACCAGTCCGTTCACCAACTGCGACGCCCAAAACGTCAGGGGGTAGCTCTCGGCCAGGCTGACCGTAATCGCGCGCGCAATCACCAGGGCGCAGATCAGCAGCGCGATCGCGCGCGCGAGCCAGCGCGTGGTCTGCGCGCGGCGTTGCAAATTGGGCGTGACGACGAGGGATTGGGACACGATATCGCTTTGAAACCGTCTTCCACAATCACATGTCCCTCTCCGGCCCGCGCAGGAGAGGGACATGTGGGGTGTGAGAGGGGCGGGCTTACTGCAAGCCGAAGCCGAAGATCTGCTTGAATGCGCCGTTCTCGACGGTGAACACCTGCACGCCGCCTGCGCCGCATTCGCCGATCGGGCTGCAGGTCAGCGTGCCGGTGATGCCTTCCAGGCCGGACGTTCCGCGAATGGCCTTGATCAGCGCCTCGCGGTCAATCACCAGGTTGCCGGCCGAGTCGGTCTGCGCGACCTTCTTGATCGCCTCGACGATGAGCAGCACCGAATCGTACGACTGGCCGTGGAACGGGCCGAGCTTGCTCGGCTCGATGCCGAACTTGGCCACATACTTCTCGACGAAGGCATCCATCTTGTCCTTCTGCGTGTCGCCGGCTACGAAGGACATATACGTGCCTTCGGCGGCGGCGCCGGCTGTGTCGAGATACTGCTGGGTATATGCGCCGTCCACGCCCATGAACTTGGCGTTCTCCAGGCCGGCCACCTCCTTCATCTGCTGCGCGATCAACGCGGCCTCGGTAGCGTAGCCGCCGAAGAAGATCAGCTCAGGCTGGCTGGCGCCGATCTTGGTGAGCGGCGCGCGAAAGTCGGTGTCGCCCACCTTTGCGCCTTCAAAGGCGATTACTTCGCCGCCCAACTTCTGGAAGGCATCCCGAAAGATCTCAGCAACGCCTTTGCCATAGTCGGAGCTGTCGTGCATCACAGCCACTTTCTTGAAGCCCAGCTTGTTGAATACGAAGTCAGCGTCTACCTCGCCCTGTAATCCATCGCTGAGCGCCACGCGGTTGCACACATCGCAGTCTTCGCCGGTCACGGCCGGGTTGGTGGCGCTGGGCGAGACGAACGGGATGCGCGCCTTGAGCAGGATCGGCTTCAGGCCGAAGGTCTCGCCGGAGCATGTGCCGCCGGTCACGGCGACGATCGTCGGATCGGCGGCGAACTTGTTGCCCACCACCGTGCCTTGATCGCCGGAGCAAGCGCCATCCTCGGCGACCAGCTCGAACATGAAACCGTTCACGCCGCCGGCGGCGTTGGCGTCGTCAATGGCGATCTCTGCACCCTGGCGGATGTCCTTGCCGGGGTCGGGGATCGGGCCGGTGAGCGCGAACGAGCCGCCGATGCGGATCTTGCCGCCGGATGGGATCACCACCGTTCCGGGGCCGGCGGCCGGCGCGGGCGCTTGCGTCGGTTCGGCAGGGGACTGGGCGGGCTGAGCCGGCGCCGCCGGTTGCGCCGGCGCCGCGCAGGCCGCCAACAAAGCGCAGACGGTCAGGCTGGTTGCAAACAGAAGAATGGGGTGTCTTTTCATCAGTTCTCTCCTCCTGGGTGAAGAATGTCCGAATCCGGTTATGCC
>JBKBID010000064.1:0-14140 GCA_046299515.1 Thermoflexales bacterium
CTATAATCTCCTTGGTTTCAAAACCGATGCCGTTCACTGTCTCCGATTTCCACGACCTCGTTGAGTTGCTGGAGCAACAGCCAAATTGGCGCGCCGAGTTGCGCCGCTTGTTGCTGACAGATGACATTCTGCGGCTGCCCAAGACGGTAGAGGACTTGGCTGCCACCGTAGATCAATTTGCCCGCAGCACCGAAGAGCGCTTTCGCCAGATCGAGAAAGCATTGGCCGACTTGGCTGCCACCGTAGATCAATTTGCCCGCAGCACCGAAGAGCGCTTTCGCCAGGTCGAGAAAACACTGGCCGACTTGGCCGCCGCCCAGCAACGCACCGAGCAGCGCCTTGACGACTTGGCCGCCGCCCAGCAGCGCACCGAGCAGCGCCTTGACGACTTGGCCGCCGCCCAGCAACGCACCAGCGAGCAGGTTGTCCGCCTTCAAAACATAATCGGGGTAACTGTAGAAGAAGAAGCTGCTGCTGTTCTGCGCGTTGTGCTAGAAGAGAAAGGTTACCGCATCCTGACCGAAGCGCTTTATCTGCGGCTGAACGGAGACGTAGATGTTGCCCAGCAAGTGGAAGATACGCAGGGGCGACGCTTATGGGCTGTGCTGGAAGCCAAGACACGTCTGGGATGGCAAGCGGTAGAAGCCTGGTCCAATCGAATGCGATCGGAAGGGTTCCGAGCCGCACTGCGCCGAGTTGGGGTAGAAGGCCCATTCCTAGTGTATGTGTATGGGATGCGGGCGGACTTGAGCGCGCGCAAGGCCGTCGAGAAGTTCGGCATAGGCTTATTGAGCAGCCAGGGCGAAATTGCGCCGCCCAACGGAGAGCTACCAGCTTAGTGTGCGCAGCGCCGGAGATGCACGCACGGCCTCGCGCCAACCAATCGCTCTCCAGCAGCGTCACCACTTCGCTGCTCTCGGCGATGATGCCGATAGCAGCGCAAGCAGCAACGTCTGTGCAAGTGCATTGATGGCCTATCGTCGCCCATATCTGCCCGCGATTCGCCCTCATTCCGCTTAAACGCTGCTCACCGCCATGCGTCTCGACCGAATGGATCGCGCCGCCATCGGCAGCATCATCGTCCTCACCTTGCTCATCGCCTTCTTCATCGCGCGTGGCGACCAGGTCGGCGTGCGCATTACGCAAACTTCGCCGGCGATGAACGCCGACCGCGCGCCCACCCGCAGCGTGATCGCCATCACGTTTAGCGAGCCGATGAGCACGACTACAGTGGAGCAGCGCCTGGACATCACGCCGCCGGTTCCCGGCGCCTGGCGCTGGAACGGCAACACGGTCTTCTTATCGGCGGCGCAGCCGCTGCAGCCGGACACGCGCTACACCATCACGCTCGCATCGGGCGCAGCAAGCGCGCGCGGCCGACGGGTGCTGCGCGACGCAACGTGGACTTTCCGCACCAGTCGCCCGCGCCTGCTCTACCTCGCGCCGGCCAGCGGCGCTGCTAACTTGTTTGTGATGGATCCACGCGACGGCGCAACGCAGCGACTGACGGATGAGCCAAATGGCATCTACGACTTCGCAGTCAGCCCAGATGGGGCGCGCATCGCCTACAGCGCCGACCGTGGCGCGGAGTATCCGGAACGCGACATCTACATCATCAATAGCGACGGTTCTGGCCGAGAGCGGCTGGTGAAATGCGATGGCCAGGTGTGCCAGGCTATATCGTGGTCGCCCGATGGCGCGCGCATCGCCTTCGAGAGGCGCGCGCTGGTGCAGGGCGCAGTCGGCCGCTCGCCTGGGCCGGGGCGCATCTGGCTGGCCGACGTCAACACTAAGGAGACCGCGCCGCTGTTCGGCGATTCGCAGCAGATCGCGTCGCTGCCGCGCTACGCGCCTGCGGGTGAGAAGCTGGCCTTCTACGACGGCAGCACCAACAATATCGTGGTGCTCGACCTCGCCGCCGATCAGCGCATCGAGCTGCCCAGCGTGCTCGGCGATCCGGGCACGTGGTCGCCCGATGGCAATCAGCTCATCTATCCCGAACTAGAGGCGTTCGACGCCGGCCGCTACGATCAACTGCTGCGCGCCGACCTGACTGCCAACATCATTACGCCAGTCACGCCGCTGGGGCCGGCGCGCAACTCCGGCGCGGCCTGGTCGCCGCTGGGCGATGCCGTGGCATTCGGTCGGCAGGAGATAGGCGGCAGCAGCGGCATCCTCGGCCCGCAATTGTGGCTGATCGCGCCCGACGGCTCGAACATGCGCCGGCTCACGGCTGAGCCGGAGATCAGCCATGGCGCCTTCGCCTGGAGTCCGGATGGGCAGTGGATTGCCGTCCAGCGCTACAACCTACTAGAGGTCAACGCGCTGCCGGAGCTATGGCTGTTCAAGGCCGACGGCAGCGAGCGCCGCAAGCTGGTCACCGACGGCGCGCAGCCGGCGTGGCTGCCGTGAAGGTCATGCACCCAGCCGCTATAATCGCGCTGCCTACATATGCGAGTGCTCATCATCGGCGGGGCCGGGTTTATCGGATGCAATCTGGCCGCGCATCATCTCGACAAAGACAACCACGTCATCCTGCTCGACAACCTCTCACGGCCGCGCACACATCACAACCTCGACTGGCTTCGTCGCAAAGCCGAAAGTGAGGGGCGCGCCGATAAATTGAGCTTCCACCAAGCGGACATACGCGACTTTCCGCGCCTGCGCCGAGTTTTGGCGGAGACCGAGCCGGACTTGGTCGTGCATTTAGCCGGTCAAGTGACCGTGACGAAAAGCGTGCTCGACCCACGCGAGGACTTCGAGATTAACGCGCTCGGCACATTCAATGTGCTGGAGGCCATTCGCACGCAGCCGCACCCGCCGGCCATGATCTATGCTTCTACCAACAAGGTGTACGGCGGTCTGGAGGACGTCGCGGTGGTGCTGGACGGGCTGCGCTATCGCTACCGCGATTACCCGAACGGCATTGCGGAAGACCGGCCGGTAGATCCCAAGTCGCCTTATGGCTGCTCCAAGTGCGCCGGCGACCAGTATACGCGCGACTATGCCCGCATTTACGGCCTGCGCACCGTTGTCTTCCGCCAGAGCACGATTTACGGCCCTCATCAGTTCGGCCTCGAAGATCAAGGCTGGCTGGCCTGGCTGATGATCGCGACGGCTACGGAGCGGCCGATTACGATCTACGGCGACGGCAAGCAAGTGCGCGACATGCTGCACGTAAACGACCTGATCGCCGCCTACGACGCTGCTTGGGAACGCATGGACGCCGTAGCCGGCGAAGTGTTCAACATAGGCGGCGGCGCAACGAACACGCTCACCATCTGGTCGGAGACCGGGCCATGGCTGGAGGCGCTGGCCGGCCGGGCCATCCCGGTCTCCTACGCCGACTGGCGCCCTGGCGACCAGCGCGTCTTCATCAGCGACAACAGCAAGGCCGCGCAACTGCTCGGCTGGTCGCCCAAGATCAGCATCCGCGAAGGCGCGCGGCAATTGTGGGACTGGGTCGTCGCTAATCGTGACTTGTTCACATAGCCGCTCGCGCGCAGCGCTGTACCGCATCGAAAACCGATCGCAAAACGGGCGCGATGCCATCACAAATTCGACGGCGTGAAGGCGCACAACCTTAAATTCCCCGGCGACAACCTTAAATCGCCGCTGCAAAGGCGCGTCGGCGGCGAGCGACTGTGGCGCGCGGCAAGAATTGCCGGCTGCGGCGCGTACAATGCCGCTCGGACATGGAACTCGATCAACTCTGGGAAGACATTTTTAGCGAGGACGCCGAGCGCGTGCGCCGCGCATGGCGCGGGCTGAACCGGCAGGAACAGCTCTCGGTGCTCCAGTTGTTGGAGCGCGTTACCTGCGACGCGCAGCGCATCGAAGCGCAGCGCGCCGCAGCGCGGTTTGCACTAGACACGCTGGCAGGCAACTCTGTTACCCTTCCATCCGGCGACAACCTGCCCGAAGGAGCGCTGGATTTTGCCCGCAGCCTGGCGCGCGAGACTGCGCAACGGCTACAGGCAACCTTCGGTCAGCTCGGCGCTACGCTTAAGCACGACGGCACGCTGGTTACCCAGTCCGACATTGAGTCTGACCGCCGACTCAGCGACGCCATCCTCGCCCGCTATCCCTCGCACGGCATCCTATCCGAGGAACGCGACAAAATCTTTCGCGGCCAGGAATGGTGCTGGGTCATTGACCCGATTGATGGCACGACCAACTTCACATGGGGCGCGCCGGCTTGGGGCGTGCTGATCGGCCTGCTGCACTTTGGGCAACCGGTGCTGGGCGTGGCCGACTTTCCCATGACCGGCGAGCAGTTCTACGCCGCGCGCGGCAGCGGCGCCTGGTTGAACGAGAGGCCCATTCGCGTCGCGGCAGTGGAGCAAGACCAGCACACCGGCGAGCCGCTCATAGAAAAGACGCAGCTCTTCGCCTGCTGCACACGAACGCTCCAAAAGGGGACGCCGGATATTCCCATGAAGCTGCGCATCTTCGGCGCAACCGGCTATAACCTGGCCTTGGTAGCTAAGGGGGCATGTCTTGGCAGTTTAGATATCATCTCTCATGCGTGGGATGTCGCCGCTCTGTGGCCGCTGATCGAAGAGGCCGGCGGATGCATCCGAACGAACCTGCAACGTGAACTCTTCCCTCTACAGCCGGGCCGGGATTATGGAGCAACGGCGTTCTCCATCCTCACAGCATGCTCGCCGCGCGTGATGGCTTACCTGGCGCAACGGTTAAGCGATCGCTTCTGATTTAACATAAATAAAGAACGAGTCGCTTCCATTCCTCAAGGCTCAGCGTCTCAGCGCGCCGGCCGGGTTCAATGCCACTCTGCCTAAGCGCCGCCTCCGCTTCAGCCTTAGTTATCCCCAAACCGGCGGCCAGAGTGTTGCGCAACTGCTTGCGCGGCTGGCTGAAGCCGGCTTTGACTACGCGAAAGAACTTCTGGGCGTCCACATCAGGCGGCTGGTTGTGTGGCTTGATCCGCAAGACAGCCGACTCGACCTCTGGCTGAGGGTAGAACTGGCTCGGCGGGATTCTGAATAGCAGATCGGGCCGGCCATAGAACTGCACGCTGACAGCTAGAAGGCTCATATCCGGCGGTTGCGCCGTCACTCGTTCGGCCACTTCAGTCTGCACCGTCAGCACGACCGATGCTACGGACAGGCCGCACTCCAGGATGCGCCGGATGGCTGCCGAGGTGATGTAATACGGCAGATTGGCGACAAAACGAGTCGCTTGAAACGGATTGCCAAAGGCATGTGCCGCATCTTGGGCCAGTTGGACGAAATCCACTTTGAGCGCGTCGCCGTGAACGATGGTGACATTCTGCGCCGCGCCTAACGCCTCTCGCAGCGCAGGGATCAGCGTTTGATCCAGTTCGATGGCGACAACCCAGCCAGCATGCTTTGCCAGGCGCGTAGTAAGCGCGCCGGCGCCTGGGCCGATCTCAAGCACTAAGTCGCTCTGTCCGACCTCAGCTACGTCAACGATGCGGCGCGCAGTGGCTTCATCAGCGAGGAAATTCTGTCCCAGGCTTTTGCGAGGAACGATGCCATGGGCCTTCAGCCGGCTATTCAAGGCGATAGCGGATCTGATTAGGGACGGGGGTCAGCAAATAGACGTCCACCCAGCGGTACCACAGCTTGAGGTTGTCGTCGTCGTAGCCCAGGTCTATGCGCTTGCCGATGATCGCGCTGCCGGTGTCGCATGCGTTGCCGACGCCGTAACCCGGCACATAGACGTTCGATCCCAGGCTGATCACGCGCGGATCCACGGCCACGATGCCGAAGCGCATGATCTGTCCACAACGCGTCCGGCCATACCAAGCCTTGTCGCGCGAGACGCCGGCAGTGCTGGCCGAATAAGACGTCGCCAGCATGCGGATCTTGCGCCAGTACTGCACCGGCCCCTGCGGCGTATCGAGGGTACGGATGACGATCTTGGTGCCGTATTTGTAGACGCGCGGCTGGGGCGCCTGAGCGACAAAATCGGCGATCAGCTCACGTTTGACCTCAAGGCCATCCTCGAATGTGACCAGGCTGCGCCGTTCGCGCACGCCGCGTGCGCCGTCCTGCGCCAGAGCCTGCGTATCCAACTCAAGCTCAGGGTCAGGCTCCCATACTGTATCGAACGGGATGTATTCGTGAGCGATTTGAATTTCGCGCTTGACGCGCACTACGCGAATCTCGGAATTTGGGACAACCGGAGCATCGAGCGCCGGCTGCGCGTAGTCCTGTTCGAGCAGCACGATGTTCATCTCGGCCAGCACGTCGGCCACGGTGTCATGCAGCGTGCGCGTGCGCACCTGACGCCCATCCACCCAAATCGTGACCGGCTTAGCCCGCTCGATCGTTACCTGCATCCCCGGCTGCACCGGCGTCCCCAGCCCTGGCGCAACCTTATCGGCTAGATAAACCATGAATCCAGCCTGTAGCAGCGCCTCGCCGACCGTCCGAGCCGACGTTTTGATGACGAGGGTCTGGCCGCTTTTTTCATGAATCGTGAGAGGCACAGCGCGACGAAGTTCAATGCGTGCGTCTGGCAGGCGCGCCGACAGCGTGCGCACCGCCTCGGACGCTAGCCGAGGCCGAGATGCTGGGGGCAGCGCGTCGTCAAAGCTGCCGTTGACCGATACCCAGTCGTTGACGCTGAGCGAATAGCCCAAATCGGCGAGGACCTGCGATCCGCGCGTTCGTTGTGTTCGCAGCCATCGCGGTTCTTCGTCGTCCACGGACAACTGCACCAACTTGGCGCGCTGAATAACGATCGTGTCGTTGCGGTTGAGGGAGGCGGTCTTCGCCGGCAGCACGATGTCCTCGGGCAAGAGTTCGACGCCGGCCTCGCGCAGCGCCCCCTCGACCGTGACCTGATGTGTGCGCACGGTGATGACTTTATCCCCATCAACGATGGTCGCCGGAGTAAAGGTGTTGAGGTAGCCCACCGTCAACAGGCTAAAAGCGCCGAGGACGATCGGGATAGCCAGCCAGCGCAGCCGCCGGGCGCGAGGTTTGCCGACCGATAAGGGTGGTTCCGACTTGGAAGTCGCTTCCGTCATGACCGCTGGATTGCTTTGAATCCCAAAGTGTGTGTTGCCAGGCATCCCTACGACACCCGAAAGAGACTTCTTACCGTTGCTACCTTCCGGTCCTGGCGGGGTTCGAAGGCTTCCGCCGCGCAGGACCCGGCAACACGCAGAACATGATAATCAGTTGCTTAAATCTGTCAATTGTGATACATTCACCTCTCTGAGAAATCTGGAGTTCACTTGCGCCCATAGCTCAACTGGATAGAGCACTTGACTTCGGATCAAGGGGTTGTGGGTTCGAATCCTGCTGGGCGCGCCTGATGCAAGGGGTCAGAACGCCGCTTGAGCATTCTGGCCCCTTGATGCTGTTTCATGTAAAATTTCTCCGTGAAACACCAGCAGGAAGACAAGCACAGGGCGGGCGGAATTAGCGATTTCGAGCTCGGTTACATCATGGGAATCATCGTCGGTGAAGGGTCATTCACCGGCGACTGGCGCAACCCGTGCCTGCAGATCAAGTTGCACCAACGCGATTTCACCGTGCTCGAGTTCCTACAAAACGCGCTGGGCGGCAAAATTTACGGGCCATATCATCACGGCGACAGACACTACTCGATGTGGATACTGCGCGGCGAGGAGTTGGATCAAGCCGTAGAACTATTCGTCCGGCATCTCCCGTCCAGCCATCGCCGCAGCCAACTCCTGGCCTGGTTAGCAAAATATGCGCACTGGCGCGAGCGATACGCCGACTACCTGAAACCCACTAGCGACCCAGAATCCCTCTCATGACCGACCAGACCCTTCTCAAACTCCGCGAGCTGCTGCTCAACGAATTCTCCGAACCCGAATTGATCGCGCTATGCAAAGACGTCGGCCTCGATTACGAAGCGTTGCCCGGCGCCGGCACCTTCGGCAAAACGCGCGAGATCGTTAAGGCTGCGCGCGATCAAGACAAGTTGCGCCAGTTGCAGAGCCGGCTGCGAGAACTAAAACCCGAAGCCTATGCGATCAGCATCGGCGCTGTTGTCACGCCGGCAGAGGCGCAGGCTGACGGCCTGGCATCCTCCAAGCGAAAAGACGAAGACAGATCCCCCCTGCCTCGCGCAATCCTGCCGTTGCTGGTGTTGCTTGCCTTGGTGATTGGCGCATCGTTGATTTTCTCCAGGCTAAGCAGCAGTCCCGCAGCCCAGGCGACGCCACAGACCGCCACAGACGCGGCGCTCATCGCGCAACCTACGCCCACGCTCACGGCGAGCATGCCCACCGCTCAGCCCGAAGTCATCGCCGCGACAACAACGCCGGCAGAAAGCCCATCGGTCACGCCTGAGGTCGTTCCAACCGCTCCGGCCGAAACACCCGAGGCAGACATTGGCGCAACGACTCCGGCGGCACCGCCCACGTCCGAGCCACAGCCGACTTCTCCGCCGTCGCCAACGGCAACCGATGCGCCTGCCGATGAGGAAGCGCATCCGGCCGCCATGACCGTTCGCCAAATCAACGATCAGCTTGTGCTGTTCTATTCCGGCAAAGCGAGCGCCAAAGATCTGGAATACTTCTGGACGGGCGAGGCGCTGAAGGCAGTCATGGACTTCGGCAACACGCGCCTGCTACGCGCGATGCGCATCACGCCTAACCGGCGCGACGCCCTGGAAATCAAACACGAGTATTTACGCGCGCCTCGGATCGTGTCGGAGACAGGAAGCGGCGCAGTCGTCGCCAGCCGCGAATTCTGGCATTACGCCAACTCATTAAATCGCACTGAGGTCTGCGAGGTGCGCGACTACATCTACAACATGGTGCGAGACGAGGAACGCTACCGCGTGCGCTCGATACAGAGCCGGCTGGTACAGTCGGGGTGCGAAAGTTGAAACCGCGCTGAACAGAATCAGCCTTTGACCTGGTAGTTCGGGGCCTCCTTGGTGATGATGACCGAGTGGGCATGGCTCTCGGTCAGGCCGGCGCTTGTGATGCGCACCCAGCGCGCCTTGGCGCGCAGCTCGTCCAAGTTGCGCGCGCCCACGTATCCCATGCCGCTGCGTAACCCGCCGATGAGCTGGTAAATGTAGTCGCGCAGCGAACCTTTGTAGGGCACGCGACCCTCGATCCCTTCCGGCACAACCTTGCCACCGGCCTGCCCGCTGCCGTAGCGATCCCTACCTAATCCCTGCATCGCGCCGAGCGACCCCATGCCGCGATAGTCCTTGAAGCGCCGGCCTTCGTAGAGCACGACATCGCCCGGTGACTCGTCCAAGCCGGCCAGCAAGCTGCCCAGCATCACCGTAGAAGCGCCGGCGGCCAACGCTTTGACGAGGTCGCCGCTATATTTGATGCCCCCATCGGCGATGATGGGGATGCCGGTGCGCGCCGCCTCTTCGGCGCAGTCCATGATGGCCGTGATCTGGGGCATGCCGGCGCCGCTGATGATGCGCGTAGTGCAGATGCTTCCCGCGCCGACGCCGACTTTGACCGCATCCGCGCCGGCCTCCACCAAAGCGCGCACGCCTTCCTTCGTGACGACGTTGCCGGCAATCACACAGACATTCCCCAAGCGCTTGATGCGCGGGATGGTGTCTAGCACGCCTTTGGAGTGGCCATGCGCAGTGTCTATCACGATCACATCGGCGCCGGCGCCGATGAGTTCACGCGCGCGCACCTCCGCATCTCGGCCTACGCCCACCGCCGCGGCGCAGAGCAGCCGCCCCCGCGCGTCGGTCGCCGCGTTGGGATAGTCGCGCCGCTTTTGAATGTCTTTGACGGTGATCAGACCCTTTAGGTTGCCCTGCGCATCCACGAGCGGCAACTTTTCGATGCGATGCTTGGCAAGGATCGCTTGAGCCTGCTCCAGCGTAGTTCCAACCGGCGCGGTAATCAACCGCTCGCTTGTCATAAATTCAGAAACCGGCCTATCATAATCACTAGGCTCTGCAAAGCGTATGTCGCGATTGGTCAGGATGCCGACGAGCTTATGGTTGCGCGTGACCGGCACACCGCTGATGCGATAGCGGGCCATGATGGCTTCCGCCTCGCGCAGGGTCGCTTCAGGCGGCAAGGTAATCGGGTCAACGATCATCCCGCTCTCGCTGCGTTTGACCTTGTCCACCTCTGCGGCCTGCCGTTCAACGGTCAGATTGCGATGGATGACGCCGATGCCCCCTTCGCGCGCCAGGGCAATAGCCATGCGGGCTTCGGTCACGGTATCCATCGCTGCGCTGAGCACGGGGATATTCAGCGTGATGTTTGCAGTGAGCTTCGCGCGCGTGTCCACTTCACTGGGCAGCACTTCCGTGTAGCCCGGGGTGAGCAACACGTCGTCAAACGTGAGCGCCTCTCGAATCATCATCGCGTGTGATTCAGAAGAAGGCAAGCCACAGGCCCGCCTTCACCCACTGCACTTCATGCCAACGCAATACACTCGATCTCCACAAGCGCATTCCTCGGCAAGCGGGCGACCTCAACCGTCGAGCGGGCGGGAGGATCGCCGGGGAAGTAGGCGGCGTAGACGGCGTTCATCGCAGCGAAGTCGCCCATGTTCTGGAGGAAGACGGTGGTCTTCAGCACGCGGTCGAGGCCGGAGCCGGCCGCTTCCAGGACGGCCTTGAGATTGCTCAGCGAGCGGTGCGTCTGCTCCTCGATGCCGCCCGACACAAGTTCGCCGGTGGCCGGATCAATGGGCACTTGACCGGAGCAGAACACGAGCCCGCCGGCAACGATGGCTTGCGAGTACGGCCCGATGGCCTTGGGCGCGGCGTCAGTGTGGATGACGGTTCGGTTAGACATGGTTGATTCAGAAGTCAGAGACTGAAGATGGGAAAGGGTCAGCGCGGCGGGACAAACACCGCCGATGCGACCATGCTGACGATCACAGCGGCGACGATAAGCAGGCCAAGGATGGAGATGAGCTTACGGTTGCGCTCACGGTCTTGCCTTCTCACGTTTATGATTCTAACCGATGCGAGCCGTGATTGACTGCGGCGCGTTGGCGCTGCACGACCGGATCGAGCGCAACCGGCGGGTGCTGATCGAGGATGGCGTGATTCGCGCGATCGCGGCGCACCTGGACGCGCCGGCAGATGCGACGGTGATTGACGCGCGCGCGCACATCGTGCTGCCAGGCTTCATAGATATTCACGTGCACGGCGCGATGGACGCCGACACAATGGACGCCACGCCAGAGGCGCTGCAGGCCATGGCGCGTTTCTTCGCCGCCCACGGCGTCACCGGCTTCTTGCCGACGACGATGACCGCCCCGCGCGAAAAGATTGAGGCCGCGATTGAGAACGTGCGGCAGGCGATGATCAGCCCGCCTGCGCCGGATGCGGCGCACGTCCTCGGCGCACACGTCGAGGGGCCCTTCATCAACCCGAAGCAATGCGGAGCACAACCAACCGAATTCATGCGCCCGGCGGCTCCGCACGAATATCTCCCCTGGTTTGAATCCGGCGCAGTCAAACTCATCACCGTTGCACCGG
This sequence comes from Thermoflexales bacterium, assembly GCA_046299515.1. Lineage (GTDB taxonomy): Bacteria > Chloroflexota > Anaerolineae > J036 > Brachytrichaceae > JAAFGM01. The sequence continues at coordinate 11,461 of JBKBID010000064.1, forward strand.
AGGTGGATGGGACGATGCGTCTAATCGAGGATGCGCGACATTTCGGCGTCGCGGTCGCCATCGGTCACACCGATGCGACATACGCCCAGGCGCAGGCGGCGTTCGCCGCAGGGGCCAACCAAGCCACACACGCGTTTAATGCGATGCGCGGCCTGCACCATCGAGAGCCAGGGGCGCTTGGGGCGGTCATGGCCAACGAGGCCGTATATGCTCAGCTCATCTGCGACAACGTGCATGTGCATCCCGCAGCGATGAACGTGCTCTACAAATGCAAAAGCGCCAACCGGCTGGTGGCCATTACCGACGCTATGGAAGCGACCGGCCTAGGCGACGGCGCGTTCACCTTGGGCGATCAGCGCGTCCTCGTGCAAGGAGGCGTCGCGCGGCTGGCGAGCGGCGCATTGGCCGGCTCGACGCTGACGATGGATGCGGCCTTCCGCAACATCATCGCCGCGACCGGCTGCTCGTTGGTCGAAGCGTCGCGGATGTGTTCGACGTCGCCGGCGCGCGCGGTCGGCTTGGACGATCGCAAAGGGCGAATTGCGCCGGGCTACGATGCTGACATCGTCATCCTCGATGCTGAGCTGCGCGTCGTGAGGACGATCGTGGGCGGTCAGCATTTAGGTAGAGCCGCATAGACGACAAATGAGTTGGGAGCAGGCAGTGCCTGCTCCCAACCTTTCTTACGCCTGCTATGAAGCGCGCTGTGGTTCGGCTACTTCTCATCAATGAGCACGAACAACCCCTTACCGATGGGGTTGGACGTGATAGAAATGGTGACCCTGCGATTGTTCTTGGTGAAGTCCATCAGAGTGACGTCGCCAACGATCTGCGTCTCGCCGGCCTTCCAACCTTTGGCCGGCATCTCCTTCTTGTAGAAGGCGATTAGCGCTTCTACTTTCTCTTCGCTCTGGAACACCGTCATGCCGTTTTGAGTAAAGGCATTGGCTGCGCTCTTGGGCAGGGGAATGTCAGCGGCTACTGGCTTTGGCGGCGTGCATCCCGGCGGCAACTTAATCGGCTTCTCCTTGTTGACACCTAAGACGACATACTCCAGTGTGAGCTTGCCTTCGGTCAGCTTTCTGCGATCGCCTTGGTTCGCGCTCGGCATTTCCCGGCTCATCATGCTGCCATCAGCCGTTGCTTGAAAGGTGAGCTTGACGACGTAGCCACCGTCGCGCGCCACCCAGACGTTGCCTGAGGCCGACTTGATGCCGCTCGTGAAGAGGGCCTTTGCATCCAAAGCATATTGATCGGCCAGGATGCCGTTGACGCGGTCTCCGGCCTTTACGAGCCGCACGCCGCGCACGCTTTGCACACTGTCGGCCAGCGCAAACATTCCACCCCCACCAGAGAGATTACCGAGCATAGGCACCGGCTCACATGTGACCTTATCTGAGCCAAATGTGCTGCTCACATAAGTCACGCCGGAGACCTCAAAAATTTCAGAGGACAGACCCAGCGCCTCACCTGGCCTTTCTGGCGTCTGTTCTAACATAACAGCGCGGTAGGATTGCTTGTCGGCTGGGAACACCGACTCGACGATGGTATACGATAGGGTGTAGGGTTTGCCATTGGCCAGCTTACCGTCGAATGACCATGCAATCGGACGCGATAGCTCTTCAGCTTATCCAGCCCAACGCGCAGATTCTTGAGCGTAACGGTGCGCGACACATTCTGCGACGGGTAATCGCCGGACGATGATGTGAGATTTCCGGCTGACGCCGGCCTCGGAGATAAGGCCAGAGCCATGAGCGAAAGGCAGAACGCGAGTGCAAAGATAGTGAGCGCCGTAAGCGCTTGCAAGTGGTTGATTCTTTATCTTTTCTCCTTGGAATTGATGCTGCAGGCAACAGCGCTACGCGCACTACTGTTAAGCATGCTCCGCCCACGGGTTATGGGGCACGCGCGCTAGGATTTCCCAACGTCTCACGCAGCGCTGAGCTGAGAGGTAGTCAGAGCGGCATGGAGGCAGACGGAGCAATTTGAGATTGCTGAATAGACGTATCCTACCAGCCATCCATTAAGAGACCTTGTTTTCAATTTTAATAATAGTGTCCTTCACCCCTTCACACACCTGACTCATCCGGCCTTAGGATAACAAATCGGTATCAGCCACAGCACCTACGACCGTTGCCAGCTTGCACAGTAGCCCCCCTATCGGCTATATGCCAGTCACGCAGATACATGCGGCGCGCTTTCAAAGCGCTGCACCGGCCCCGTCCATCGCTGGCTTTGCACCTCAACTTCCTCAAACCGGCCGCCTGTGTATCGGCCGACTACCTTACGCCAGAACGCTTGCGCGTCCAAGTTTTCGCGCAATTCGCCCACCTCCCAAACGCCGGGGAAGCGGTTAAACAACTGCGTCGCAAACCATTCGCCCAGGCCTCTACGACGATATTTGCGCAATATGAAGAACTCGTCCATCAGCCAATGGTGGTCTTGACCCGGTCGAATGTAACTTCCCTCGCCCACATAGGCGAAGCCGGCCCAGGCGCCATGCAGGGCGAGGAGGAAAGGATGAAACGCGTCACCAAGACTCTGCCACCAAGACAGTGGGAAGTCCTCGTCGGTAAATGCGCCCTGGTCATCTACGTCGGCGCCGGTTATCGGGCTAAAGTCATGCGCATACAGCTCGAACAGCGCGCGCAGCACACGGCAATGTCGCTTCGTTGCGGGG
>JBKBID010000065.1:0-13931 GCA_046299515.1 Thermoflexales bacterium
GAGCGGCTGGATCAGCTTGCGGCGCGGGTGGATCAGCTTGCCGAGGCGCAACGGCAGACAGAGGAGCGGCTGGATCGGCTCACCGCACGCGTGGATCAGTTGACTCAGACTGTGCAGCTTCTGGTCAACCAGATGGCTGAGGTTCGCGGTGACTTGCTTGAGATTAAGTTCCGCGAAAAGGCGCCGGCTTATTTTGGGCGTTGGCTGCGCCGCATTCGTGTAGTGCCAATCACCGACATTGAGGATCAGCTTGATGCTGTGCTTACTGATAAGGAAGTCAACGACCTATTGGCGCTTGACTTGTTGGTTCGTGGTCGCCCGCGCCTTGCTGAACCTGGAGCAGAAGAAGTCTGGTTGGCGGTTGAGGTATCCTCGGTTGTGGATGCAAATGATGTGCGACGCGCAGCTCGGCGCGCCGCGCTGCTCCGGCGCACTGGGCTGCGCGTGGTACCGGTGGCTGTCGGTGCGCGTATCAACCCAGCAGCCAAAACGCTTGCAGAGTCGTACCGCGTTGCCCTGATGCAAGATGGCACAGATCAAGGTTGGGAACAGGCGTACCGGGCAGCGATCTCGTAGACGCGCTTGCGTTGCATCTTTTTATCGGCGGCAGATCACTTTCTATAGCCGCACGGGTGCGTCTGATGCCACTCCCACGCGCTTTGGATGATTGCCTCCAGGCTGGCGTACTTCGGCTCCCAACCCAGTTCACGGCGGATCGCCTCCGACGAGGCGATGAGCACGGCCGGGTCGCCCGGCCGGCGTGGGCCGACGACCGCCGGGATCGGGTGACCGGTGACTTTGCGCGCCGTCTCGATCACTTCCTTGACCGTGTAGCCTTTGCCGTTGCCCAGGTTGTAATGGCGCGCCCCCAGCCGGTCGAGCGCCTCCATGGCCAGGATGTGCGCGTGAGCCAGGTCAATCACGTGGACGTAATCGCGCACGCATGTGCCGTCTCGAGTCGGGTAGTCGTCGCCGAAGATGGTGATGTGCGGACGCTGGCCTAGCGCTACCTGAAGCACGAGCGGGATGAGATGGGTTTCTGGGTTGTGATCCTCGCCGCGATCAGGCAAGTCGCCGCAGGCGTTGAAGTAGCGCAGGCAAGCGTATTTCAACCCATAGATGCGGTTGAACCAGTGCAACATGCGTTCGATGAAGAACTTGCTTTCGCCGTAGGGTGAACCGGGGATGATGGGGAAGCCCTCGTCTATGGCGTCGAACTGGCGATCTGGCGGCAGGTCAAACAGGTTGGCCGTGGACGAGAGGATGAAGCGACTTACGCCGCGTGCGGTCGCCTCCTCCAGCAGGTTGGCGGCGTTGACCAAGTTGTCGCGCAGATACAGCAGCGGCTTTTCCATGCTCTCGCCCACCAGCGTATACGACGCGAAGTGCATGATGCCGTCAATGTCGGGGTGGTCGTCGAACAGCGCCCTGACAGCGGCTTTGTCGGCCAGGTCGCCCTGCACGAAGGCGGCTTTGGGGTGGACGGCTTCGGCGTGACCTTGGTAAAGGTTGTCGAAGACGACGACGTCGTATCCGGCATTGATGAGTTCTTGTGTGGCGATGCTGCCGATATATCCGGCGCCGCCGGTGACAAGTATCTTGTTGAGCGATTTCATGGCGTGGTTGCTTCGCGCAGGCTCATGCGCCCAGCGCCACATCCAGCGCTTCGCCCAGGCTGCGCACCGGCAATAACTGGAGCGCCTCTGGCGGGCGCTCGACTTTGCGTGCGGTTTTGGGCAAGATGCAGCGCGCAAAGCCGAGCCTGGCGGCTTCGTTCAGCCGCTGGTTCAATTGGCCGACGCTGCGGATTTCGCCGCTCAATCCTACCTCGCCGACTACGGCGAGGTCAGACGGCGCCGGCACGCTTCTGTATGCGCTGGCGATGGCGATTGCGGCGGCCAAATCGGCGGCCGGCTCGTCAATCGTCAACCCGCCTACCACGTTGACGAACACATCCTGATCGTATAGGCGAATGCCGACGCGCTTGCCCAGCACGGCGATCAGCAGAAAGAGCCGGTTGTAATCGAAGCCGTTGGCAGTGCGGCGCGGCATGGGGTTCTGGGTGGCGCTGGTCAACGCCTGGACTTCCACCAGCAGCGGGCGGGTACCCTCCATTGTGACGGCAACCGCGCTGCCGGGCGCGTGTCGCATGCGTTCGGCCAGGAAGGCTTCGCTAGGGTTGAGCACTTCGCGCATGCCGTCGCCGGTCATCTCGAACACGCCCACCTCGCTGGTCGCGCCGAAGCGGTTTTTCATGCTGCGCAGCACGCGGAACGATTGAAAGCGGTCGCCCTCCAGTTGCAACACGGTGTCCACGATGTGCTCGAGCACTTTAGGCCCGGCGATGTTGCCCTCCTTGGTCACATGACCGACGATGAAGACGGCCACGTCGCTGGCTTTGGCGATCGCTTGCAGCCGCTGCGCGCTCTCGCGCACCTGGGTGACCGTGCCGGGCGAGGATTGCAGGCCATCTACATACATCGTCTGAATCGAATCCACGATGCACAGCTTCGGCTTCATGGTCTCGATCGCACTCACGACCGCGTCGAGGTTGGTCTCGGTGAGCAGGTAGAGTTCGCTGTCGCCCACGCCTAGCCGCTCGGCGCGCATCTTGATTTGTTGGGCGCTCTCTTCGCCGCTGACATACAAAGTCGGGCCAACGTGCCGGGCGACGAGCACCGCGCTCTGCAACAGCAGCGTGCTTTTGCCGATGCCTGGGTCGCCGCCGATCAACACGAGGGAACCGGGCACGATGCCGCCGCCCAGCACGCGGCTGAATTCGCCGATGGGCAACGGCAGCCTTTGGATTGCGTCGGCGCGCACGTCGGCCAGCTTCTGCGGCCCAGCGCCGATCGTCGGCCCGCGACGGCTCACAGCCGCCGGCCGTTCCTCGACCACTTCTTCGACCAGGGTGTTCCACTCGCCGCATGCGGGGCACTTGCCCGACCAGCGCGCATGCACGCTGCCGCAACTCGCGCAGACGTATTGCGTCTTCAGCTTGGGCGCGGCTGTTTTTGGCATGCCCGCAGTGTAGCACGGATGTTCTGCGCGGAGATGCTCGAGCGCGTTTCCCCGAATTGGCGAGGATGGGCGCAGGCATTGCCCGCACCTGCCTTGTATACTGACAGTGATGGTGCGACGAGGATGGGCGCTGCTTGCGCTCATGGGTCTGTTTGCGGCCTGCGCTTTCAATCCCCAGCCGGTAAGTGAGGTGCTGGTTGCGCCGAACGTCATCAGCCCAAACGCTGACGGCAAGGATGATCTGGCTCGAATCAGCTATCGGGTCAATGCACCGGCGCGAATTTCAATCTATTTGACCGATCGCCAAGGGCGACGCTACGACATTCGGCGCGACGTGGAGCGTCCGGCCATTCCCCGCCTATATGAATATCTGTTCAACGGCATCGTCGAGGATGGGCGCTTGCTGCCCGATGGCGAATACGTCTGGACGCTGGAGGCGATGGCGCTCGACGGCCGGACGGCGACGTACACCGGAACGCTCACGATCACAGGGGCTGACTTGCCCTTCCCAAAAATCGAGGAGTTCACCGTTTCGACGAATGTCATCACGCCGAATCGCGACGCGATAGATGACCACGTGTATGTCAACGTGTTCATTGCGCAGCCGGCCAAACTGCGCGTGTATGTGATCGGTCCGGACAACTTCCGCTATGACGTGCCGCGCCAGGAGGGGCTGCTGCAGCGGTTGCCAGTGGACGAGGTGTTGCCTGCCGGGCGTTACTTCTATGACTACGACGGCGGCATAGACCTGGGCGCTGACCCGCCTCCCGACGGGCAATATGTCATCGTCGCCGAGGCCGAGGACCTCATTGGCCAGCGCGACGTTGTCACGGCGCCGCTGACGATCGCCGACAGCGGCCGGCCGATGGCCGAGATCGTGTTGCAGCCCAACGGCAACGGCATCCAATGGTCGGGCGTAGGCGCGACGCCGGAATTGACGATGAAGCTGGGCGACACACTCTACTTCACCACCACCATCCGCAACGTCAGCAGCACGCCCATCCGCACCGCCGGCCCATTCGACCCAAATGACTGCTACACCATGGAGACCAATCGCTACACCAAGGGCTTCCCCGAAGAGCCGGGCGTGTGGCGTGTGGGCGTAGATTTCGAGACCAATACCGGCGAAGACCATCCCTGGCGCTGGGGCGTGGGCACGCTGGATGAGCTGGAGGTCGTCGCGCGCGACGGCGTGAAGTTATATTACCTCCCGCCCGGCCGGCAGGTTGTCGTGCGGGGGTGCATTGTGCTCAACCGCGTGCCGGTGCGCAACCCGTTTCGCATCTGGGGCGCGTTGATCCAAGAACAAGTTGAGATCGCGCCCATCAACAGCCGAGTCACGCCAATCCTCGTCACGTTGGTCGAGCCGTGATGCCGCAGACGAGTGATCATGTTGGCCGTCGTCATCGTCTCGTGGAACGTGCGCGACTTGTTGCGCGTGTGCCTCGCCTCGCTAATTGCGGAACTTGACGCCGCCGGCATTCCGCGACGCATCCTCGTTGTGGATAGCGCCTCAACCGACGGCACGCCGGCGATGGTGCGCGCCGATTTCCCATCGGTCGAACTGATCGCCTGCGACCAGAACATCGGCTATGTCAAGGGCAATAACCTCGCCTTGCGAAGCGTCTGCCAGCTAGGGGCGAGTTGGGATCGTGCGAGTCCCGATGCACAGTTCGCCTGGCTGTTGAACCCCGACACGGTTGTGCACCCTGGTGCGGCCCGGTCTTTGTTGTCATTCATGCGGGCGCATCCGCGCTGTGGGCTGTGCGGGCCGAAGCTGCTCAACCCGGACGGCAGCCTGCAACATGGCGCGTTCGCATTGCCGGGTTTGGTGCAGCTCGCGCTCGAAACGCAGCCGGCCTTGTGGCGGTTCCGCAATACCTGGCTGGACGGTCGCTACAACGCGGCGCAGTATGAAGGGGCGCCCTTCCGGATCGGCCACCCGCTTGGCGCGGCGATGTTCGCGCGCGTCGAAGCCATCCGGCAGGTGGGCCTGCTCGATGAGGGCTTCGAGATGTACGCCGAGGAGGTGGACTGGGCGATGCGCATGCGCAAAGCCGGCTGGGAGATTTGGTGCGTGCCGCAGGCGGTCGTCACCCACTACGGCGGGGCAAGCAGCGGGCAGGCCGGCGAACGCGCCGAGCGGCTGAAGTGGCGCAGCCGGCAGCGCTACTATCGCAAACACTATGCGCCGCTCAAGCGTTGGCTGGCGTTGCAGTTGGTGCCGGCGCAGTACCGTCGGGCTGACGATGGCCCAGTGAGTTGAAGCAAGGCCGGTGAAGCATCAGCGCCAGCGCTGCTGCTGGGCGAGCCATGCGTAGAGCCGAGGGTTAGCATAGGTGCGCGTCCAGCAGTCGTGGCCGGCATCGGGGTAGATCGTCAGCCGGACGCGCCCGCCGCAACTGCGCAGCTTGCGCACCAGGATGCGCGACTCGCTCGGCGGCACGATCTTGTCTTTTGCGCCGTGGAACGCCCATACCGGCGTATAACGCAAGCCGCACACGCGCTCCGGGTAGCCCAGCAGACCGTTGAACCCGCCGCAGACCGGGACGACTGCGGCAAAGCGCTCGGGGTGCTCGCTGCCCAGATACCAGGCGCCATAGCCGCCCATGCTCAGGCCGGTGAGGTATACCCGCGCCGGATCTACTGCGTAGCGACGCATCACGTCGTCCAGGAGCAGCAACAACGCGTCAGCCTGCATGATCCAGGTCGTGTGTTCGGGACATTGGGGAGAGACGGTGATAAAGGGAAAGTCGGGCCACTGCTCAACCGCCTTGGGAATGCCGTGTCGCTTCACTGCCTCGATGCCGGCGCCGCGTTCGCCTGAGCCGTGCAGGAAGAGGATGAGCGGGAACTTGCCTTGGCGGGAATAGCCGGGCGGCAGGTGCAGCAGATAGTCGAGGCTGATGCGGCGCGTGATGCGCCTGGAGAACGTGTGCTGGATTTGGGTCATGGCCGGTCCGGCAATTCGAGGATGCGATAGGGATGCACATTCACGATGAGCGTCTGGTCGAGACGGGTTTCGCGCGCCTGCATCGGCGCATAGTTGCGGTGTTGGTGGCCGTGCAGCCACAGGCGCGGCTTGAACGCCTTGACCAGCCAGTTAAATGCGTCGAAGCCGATGTGCGCCGGATCGCTCCCGTCGTGGATGCCGCGCAGCGGTGCATGGCTGATCACGATGTCCGCGCCGCGCCCCCAGCGCGCCAGCCCCTGCGCCATCTTGCGCGCCAACCAGAATGCGCGCAGCCACTGGTCGCTCTGCGTGTATTGGAAGGGCGCGCCGGGTTTGTAGCGCGGGCTGCCTTCTAGGCCCGCCAGTCGCAGCGCGCCCAGCCGGTAGCGCTGTAGGTCGAGGTTAATCCATCCCTCCGGCCCGCGCCGGTCTTCGCGGTCGTGGTTGCCATGCACATAGAAGCAGGGCTTGCCGAGCATCGTCGCGATGTACTCGAGATAGTCGTTGGGCAAGTCGCCGCAGCTCAGCACAATGTCCACATCTTGGCAGCGCTCCGCAAGTTGTGGGCTGTGGATCCATGCGACGACCTCATCGCTGACGGCCAGCAGTTTCATGCACGATGCACCCGGAATCGAAAATCGAGGAGGGGAGCCTGTGCTCGCTTCGTCCTCAACTCTCAACCCTCGATCCTCGATTTCAAATAGGCTTCCATGAAGGCGTCCAAGTCGCCGTCCAGCACTTCGTCGGTCTGACTGGTTTCGTAGCCGGTGCGCGTGTCCTTCACGAGCCGATAGGGGTGCAGCACGTAGTTGCGAATCTGGTTGCCGAACTCGGCGTCCACGTGCTCGCCGCGCAACTGGCGCAACTCGGCCTCGCGCCGGCGTTCCTCCAGCTCCTGCAAGCGCACCTTCAAAATGTGCATGGCGCGCTCGCGGTTTTGCGTCTGGCTGCGTTGATCTTGGCAGGTGACGACGATGCCGGTTGGGATGTGCTTGATGCGCACGGCGCTCTCGTTTTTCTGGACGTTCTGCCCTCCAGCGCCTTGCGAGCGATAGGTGTCTATCTCCAGGTCGTTCGGGTTGATCTCGATGTGGATGTCGTCGTCTTGGATGTCGGGATACACGTCCACGCGGGCGAACGACGTCTCGCGGGTGTTGCCGGCGTTGAACGGTGATAGGCGCACCAGGCGATGCACCCCGCGTTCGCTGCGCAGGTAACCGTAGGCGCAGTCGCCGGAGATTTGCAGCGTGACGTTCTTGATACCGGCTACTTCTGCGGGGGTGTAGTCAATCTCGCTCGCCTTGAAACCGTGTCGTTCGGCCCAGCGCAGGTACATGTGATACAGCATCTCGGCCCAGTCCTGCGCATCCACGCCGCCGGCGCCTGGCTGAATCGTGAGGATCGCGTCGGCGTGGTCGTATTTGCCGGAGAACATCAACGTGCGCTCGGCGCGCTCGAGCGCTGCCTCCAGCGCGCGGACTTCGCCCTCCGCGTCGCGCGCTGCCGCTTCGTCATCGCTCTCATCGGCCAGCTCGATCATCACTGCCGCGTCCGAAGCGCGTCGCAAAAGCTGCTCGTGAGTGTCTACGCTCGCCTTGAGCGTCGCCATCTCGCGCATTAACGACTGCGCGCGGCCGGTGTCATTCCAGAAGCTTGCGTCCGATGTCAGCGTCTCGATCTCGCGAATGCGCCGCTCTTTCGCGGCGATGTCAAAGACGCTCCCGCAGGTCGGCGATGCGCGCCTGGGCGTCGGCCAGCCTGTCTTTCAGTGAGGTGAGCACTTCCAGCATAGCAAGACCTGATGATAGCAGGAAAGCGGCTTGCGCGACTGAGGCGAGGGGGCGCGGGCAGATAGGCGAAGGCATTGCCGTCGCCTGTCCGAGCAGGGCGCCGGCCGGGTAGGCTCTGGGTAGAATTCGCAAGATGCAACGGCTCTTCCGCCGCGTCTTCTCGCGCGAGAACCTGATCGCGTTGTTGTTGTGCTTGCTCATCCTCGCGTTGGTCGTCGCCTCTGCCGATAGTGCGCCTCAGTGGATCTATCAAGGCTTCTGAATGCTTGCGACCGAGACTTCCCCGCCGACGGCTGTGGGTCGCTTGGCGCTCGCTCAAGCCCCGGCGCGCAATCTCGTCCTGTTCGCGGCCAGCGTCCTGGCGCTCTACGCATTGCAACCGGCCATGCCTATCCGCCAGATGGATTTCTGGCTGCCGACAGCTTCACTTGCGCTGACGGTCATCGTTTGGGCGGCGACCTCGTCGGCCCTCGCGACGCATCAGCAACTGGATCGGGCGATGTTGAACGATGCGGCGCTCATCGGCGGCATCGCGCTGGGGATCGCTGCGTTGCGCTTCGTCGAGCCGCTCAGCGCGTTGATCACGCGCACTTCGCCGCCGGCGCTGCTGGGTGTGTTGGTGGCGCTGGCGATCACCGCGCTGCTGGCCGTCGTCGCCGGCCGCATCATCGGCCCGCGGGTTGCGTGGACGACGGCGCTGGTCATCGCGCTGGCGGCGCTGTTGTTCGTGCTGAAATACGAGCCGCTCACCCAGGCGTTCGCCGCGCTCCTGCGCGTCGCGCAAGGTCAATCGGCGGCGCAGGCGTCGGCCCTCGACGTGCGTTGGCTGGGGTTCTCTTATATTTGCTTCCGATTGATCGCGGCGCTGCGCGAGCGCGCGTCGGGCCGGCTGCCGGCTATGTCGCTGCGCGAGTTCGTCACCTATGCCGTCTTCGCGCCGGCGCTGATCGCCGGGCCGATTGACCGGCCGGATCGCTTCCTCAAGGACCTGCGCGCGCCGTTCGCCTTCAACTGGCCCGACGCAACCGAGGGCGCCCGGCGCATCGCCATCGGCGCGTTCAAGAAGTTCGTCCTGGCCGACTGGCTGGCGCTCCTGGCGCTCAACGAGGTCAACGCGACGCAGGCGCAAGGCGCCGGCTGGATGTGGTTGCTCGTCTACGCCTACGCCTGGCGCATCTACTTTGACTTCGGCGGCTATACCGACATCGCCATCGGCGTTGCGCGCATCTTCGGCGTCCGGCTGCCGGAGAACTTCAACCGGCCCTATCTCAAGCCTAACCTGACCCAGTTCTGGAACAGTTGGCACATGTCGCTGGCGCAGTGGTTTCGCGCCTACTACTTCAACCCGCTCACCCGCGCGTTGCGGATGCGCGCGTGGGCGACGCCGGCGATCATCTTCGTCGGCCAGGTCACGACCATGCTGCTTATCGGCGTGTGGCACGGCGTCACGTTGAACTTCGCCCTGTGGGGACTGTGGCATGGCGCCGGGCTGTTCCTACACAATCGCTGGGCCGACTTCGCCAAGGCGCGATTGACTGCCCTGCAGGAGCGCCCAAGCTTGCAGCGCGCGATGAACGTGGCGGGCGCGCTGCTCACCTTTCACTTCGTGGCGCTGGGTTGGGTGTGGTTCGCGTTGCCGGACGCCGCGCTGTCGCTCGATGTGTTCCGCAAGCTCTTCGGCCTATGACGTTTGACGCTCGCATCGCCCTTCGCATCGTCGTCAAGGTGCTGGCGCTGTTCGTCGCGCTCAACCTCGTCTTCGCGCTGACCGATCCCGTGCCTGCCTTAGGGCGGCTCTCGCTTTACAACACGCTGTGGCCGGGGCGCGCGCGCCTGCCCTATGGCGATGACCCTGCGCGGGCTTACAACCTCAGCCTGTTCGACCTCAATGCCATGTTTGCCTCCCACGAGTTGGCGGGCGCGCCCAAGCGCGCGGATGAATTCCGCGTGTTGCTTATCGGCGATTCGGCCACTTGGGGGTGGCTGTTGCGCAACGAAGACACCCTGGCCGGTCAGCTGAACGCTATGCGCCTGAAGACTGCCGACGGGCGCGCGGTGCGCGCCTACAACCTCGGCTATCCGATCATGTCGCTGACCAAAGATCTGCTCGTGCTGAGCCGCGCCGTGGCATACCAGCCCGATCTCGTGGTCTGGCTGGTGACGCTCGAATCCTTCCCGGCCGATAAGCAACTTGCGCATCCGATCGTGCAGCACAATGCTCAGGCGGTGCGCGCGCTGATCGCCGAGCATCATCTGCGCAGCCGCTCGGACGATCCGGCCCTCCTCGCCCCCACGTTTCTTCAGCGGACGCTCGTCGGGCAACGCCGCGCGCTCGCCGATTGGTTGCGCCTACAGACCTATGGCGCGCTATGGGCGGCGACGCGCATTGACCAGCACATCCCGGAGACCTACGAGCCGGCCCAGCGCGACCTGGACGCCGACCGGTCGTTCAAGGGCCTGCCGCCGCCGACGCTGCCGAAGGACGCGCTGGCGTTTGACGTGCTGGATGCCGGCATCCGCATGGCCGCCGACGCCGGCGCGCGTGTGCTCGTCGTCAACGAGCCGATCTTGGTTAGCACAGGGCGCAACAGCGACGTGCGCTACAACTTCTTCTACCCGCGCTGGGCCTATGACCAGTACCGCGCGCTCCTGCGCGACCATCTGGAATTGCGCCGTGTGGACTACTTCGACGCCTGGGACTTGGTGCCCCAGGAGGAATTCACCAACAGCGCGGTGCACCTCACGCCGGACGGATCGCGAATGCTGGCCGAGGCGTTGGCCAGAGTGATCGTCAGCCGAGGATAATGGCGACATGATGGATGATTCGATTGCAGCGCCCATCGCAGAATACATCGCCGGCGCTATCCTGAAAAACCCGAAACGCGCGATTAAGCCGGATGAGCCGTTGATCTCCAGTGGCCTGATTGACTCGTTCCACCTGGTTGACCTGGGCCTGTTCGTCGAGGACAAATTCGGTGTGCGGATTGACGACAGCGAACTCAACGCCGACACATTCGACACGCTTGAGCAACTGGTTGCCCTGATCCGGTCACGGCAATGACGACCTTCTCGCAAGTCCTTGCGCGAGCTTATGCGGATGCGCCGGAGCGGCCGGCCATCCATCTGCAATTCGCCCGCCGCGATGACGTGACGCTCACCTATCGCGACCTGGTGTGCGGCTCGGCCGGCTTCGCCCAAGTGCTGGCTCAGCGCGGCATCGGGCAGTCCGATGTGGTCGTGATCATCCTGCCGCACGGCGAGCCGCTGGTGTATGCGTTCTGGGGCGCGGTGTTGCACGGCGCAGTCCCTGCGATCCTGCCGCCGCTGACCGAGAAGCTGCTGCCGGAGCGCTATCGCAAGGACCTTGCCTCCCTCATCCGGGTTACGCGGCCGCGCGCGATCGTCACCTATCCTGATTTCGCCCGCGAGGTCGAATCGGCCATCGAAGCGTCGGGGGTGGCCGGCGTTGCGCCTATCTTGGTCGGTGAAGTCACGGCAGCCGTCCCGGATTTCGCCTCGTTGGGCGGAATGAAACGCAGCGAAAATGACCTGGTGTTGCTGCAGCACTCATCGGGGAGCACGGGCCTGCAAAAAGGCGTTGCCCTGTCGCATCGCGCCGTGTTCAATCAGCTCAATGCCTACGCCCCCACCATCGGACTGAATGAATGCGACGTGATTGTGAGCTGGCTGCCGCTGTATCACGACATGGGCTTAATCGCGTCGTTCGTGCTGCCGGTGCTGCGGGGCGCGCCGCTGGTGCTGATGTCGCCGCTCGACTGGGTGCGCGCGCCGGTCAAACTGATGCAAGCTGTGGCCAAATATCGCGGCACGCTCACCTGGTTGCCCAACTTTGCCTACAATTTCTGCGCCACGCGCATCCGCGAGCGCGATTTAGACGGCATTGACCTGTCCAGCCTGCGCGCGGTGATCAACTGCTCAGAGCCGGTGTATCACGCCAGCCATCAGGTCTTCTTGCAAAAGTTCAAGCCCTATGGACTGCGGGACGAGGCGCTTGCCACATGCTACGCCATGGCCGAAAACACGTTTGCCGTCACGCAGAGCGTCATCGGCGCGCCCATCGCGCGCAACGAAGGCGGCGGCATCGGCAACGCCGGTCAGGTTTCTTCGGGCCGTCCGCTGCCCAACGTGCGCATTCGCATTTTGAGCGAAGATCGGCGCGACCTGCCCGAAGGCGCCATCGGCGAGATTGCCTTGCAGAGCGACTGCATGTTGAGCGAGTATTACCACCGCCCGGATGCGACCGCTCAGGCCTTCTTCGAGGGCTTCTATCTCACCGGCGACCTGGGTTACGTGCTGGATGGCGAGGTTTACGTCACCGGTCGCAAGAAAGACCTGATCATCGTCGGCGGCAAGAATGTGTATCCGCAGGACTTGGAGCAGTTGGCCGGCGAGGTGCCTGGCGCGCGCCCGGGGCGCGTGGCGGCGTTCGGCGTGTTCAACCCCGAGGCCGGCACCGAAGATGTGGTGATCGTCGCCGAGGCGGAAAGCGACGACGCCGACGAGCGCGCGCGTGTGGCCGAAGCGATCCGCCAGCACGTGACGCGCAATTCCGACGTGGCCGTGCGGCAAGTGGTGATGGTGGACGCGCGATGGTTGATCAAGACCAGCAGCGGCAAGGTGGCGCGCGGCGCAAACAAGGAGAAGTACCTGGCCGAGCAAAGGGCGCAAAGCGCCCTGTCACTCCCATAGCGCGACCAGCTCGCGCTTAAGCCGGTCGCGTTGTGCGCGATAGTCCGCTTCCGCGATTTGGCCCAGGGCGAACTTGTCGTCCAGGTCGGCGATTTGGCGCGCGAGAATCTTGCGGCGCTGGGGAGCAGCGGCCTCGGCTGCCCGTTGAGCGCGCGCGCGGCTCACGACGAAATAGGCGAGGCCAATCGCCAAGCCCAAGGCGATCAGGCCAAAGCCGATGGCGCGCGGGTCGGAGCCGGGCGTCGGCGCTGCCAACGGCCGGCCGCGCAGCTCGAACGAGAGTGTCTCGCCGGCCGCCAGCGCCTTCGGGCTGAGGAACACGCGCAGGTCGCCGCTGGCCAGTCGCTGCACCCCCTGGTCGGTCAGGCCGCCCGTCACCGTGAACGGCGCACCCGGCCCGCTCACCTCCGGCACGATCACATCGGCGCGCTGGACGGGGTAGAACACGCGCCGCTCGAAGGCGCGGCGGTCGCGATAGGGCAGCTCATAGAGCATCGCGATCTGCGCCGAGCGCAGGCCGGGCACCACAACGTCGCTGTCGTAGATCACCTCGCCATCCTGGAAGAACCGGCTGCCCAGGCCCAGTCCGTCGAAGCGCAGGTTCTGCGCGTCCTTCGGCGCGCTGATCTTGAGCGTGCGCCGCCTGTTGTTAGGACCTGCCTCGCCGATGTAAGCGCGGTCGCTGATGTTGTCGAATAAGTAGTACTCGACGATCGTTACCGTGTTCTCCGTGATGTCCTGCACAAAGATGTGTAGCTCGTTGATTTGGATCGCGCCGGAGTCGGTAGTCGTCTCGAACACTGGCAGGATGTCGCTGATCAACTGCGTGCCGGTGAGCGGAAATTGCATTGGCGCGGCGTAGAACCGTCCGTCGTTGTAGTCCAGCTCGGCCTGATAGAAGTAGTTGGCGCGCGTCGGCAGGTTGTCGAATGAGACAAAGCCGGCATCGTCTAGCGTCGCCGTGCGCGAGAAGACTTCGCCGGCCTTGTCGTAGGCGCGCAGCGTCACCGGAAGGGCGCGGATGGGTTGGCTGTTCGGCGTGCCGTTGACCGCGCGCAGGTTGATGACTCCGTCGCCGGTGATGGCCGCGAGGCGGATCGCCGCTGGGTCGGCGTAGCGATAGCCCAGCGCGCGCACGAAGTCGGCAACTTGGAAGCGCTGCGCTTCATCCAGGTCAATGCCGGCGTGCGCGTCGCCGCGCAGCATCAGATTAGCGATGTCCAGCAGCGAGTGCTCGGCTAAGAAGCGCGGGGTGTTGAGCGAGCGCCGCGCGTCGCCAACCGGCGTCTCGCCGTTAGCGCCGTGGCATGCGGCGCACTGAGCCTGATAGCGCTGCTCGCCGGCCTGGATGCTCTCCGGCGTTGCGCCCAGCGCCCAAAGGTAAGCCTGCACGTCCCAGCGTTGCTGCGCGTTCAGCGAGCCTCGGAAGGGTGGCATCAGGTTCTGGATGCGCCCGT
>JBKBID010000066.1:0-13525 GCA_046299515.1 Thermoflexales bacterium
TGCGCGACGGCGCAAAACCGACGCTGGAGCAGATGCTGCGCCCGGTCTATTTCACGCCCGAATCCAAGCGCGTGATCGAGCTGTTGCATGAATTACAGAAGCGCCGGGTGCACGTCTCCATCGTCGTGGATGAATACGGCGGCACCGCCGGCCTGGTGACCATCGAGGACATCCTGGAGGAGATCGTCGGCGAGATCCAGGACGAATACGACGCCGAGGAGCCGGACATCGTGCCGCTGCCGGAAGGCAACGGCTACATCCTCGATGCGGGGATGAACATCGAGGACGCCGGCGAATTGCTCCAGGTTGAGCTGCCCGAAGGCGAAAGCGACACGCTGGGCGGTTTCATCTACGACCAGTTGGGCAAAGTGCCGGTTGTCGGCGAGCAGGTTGAGCACGGCGGATTCATCTTCGAGGTGCTCGCCGTCAACGACCGGCGCATCCTGAAAGTGAAGGTGACGCATGCGCCACACCAGCCAGACGCGCAGCAGCAAGCAGCGCAAGAGCGCCCCCGCGCGGCAGGCGACGCCGCGCCGGAAGAGCGCGGTAAACGCCTCAACCCCCTCAACAACGCCGCCCCCGGCCGAGCTACCTGAGGAAGTCATCCGCGTGCTGATCGAGGTGGCCAACCGCGCGCGGAAGTACGCCCATGCCCCCTATTCGCGCTACCGCGTCGGCTCGGCGCTGCTGGCCGACTCGGGCAACGTCTATAGCGGCGTGAATGTGGAAAACGCATCCTACGGGCTGGCGATCTGCAGCGAACGCACCGCCTATGTCAAGGCGATCAGCGAAGGGGAGCGCAACTTCATCGCCATCGCCGTCGTCACCGACAACGGCGGCTCGCCGTGCGGGGCGTGTCGGCAGTTCATGAGCGAGTTCGGCCTAGATACCATCGTCATCCAGGCCGACGCCCGCGGCGATTACACGCTGACCACCGTCGGCGCGCTGCTGCCCGACGCGTTCACCCCCGATAAGCTGGCCGAAGCGAAGCGACGATGAGCGGCGGGCGCCGCGCTTCGCATACAATGCGCGCTGTGATGAAGCGCATGATCTTGCTCATCGCAATCTTGTTGGTCAGCGCCCCACTGCTGGCGCGCGGATTTACGATGGCGTTTGCGCAAAGCCGCGTCTACACCTCGCCGGAGGCGGCGCCGCATCACCGCGTAGCCATCGTGTTCGGCGCGGGTGTGCGCGACGGCCGGCCCAGCGCCGTGCTCTATGACCGGGTCGCCTCGGCGGCGGCGCTCTACCGGGCCGGCGCAGTGGACAAGCTGCTGATGAGCGGCGACAACCGCTTCGCCAACTACAACGAGCCGGCTGTGATGCGTCAGACGGCGCTTCGGCTCGGCGTCCCCGATGACGCCATCGTGCTCGATTACGCCGGCCACAGCACCTACGACACGTGCTACCGCGCCCGCGAAATCTTCGGCCTGCGCGACGCCGTGCTGGTGACCCAGGCATATCACCTCGACCGCGCTATCTTCACGTGCAACGCGCTCGGCGTGGCTGCGGTCGGCTACCCGGCCGACCGAAGGCCGTATGCCGCCATGCCCTGGTTTCAGCTCAGGGAATTCGGCGCAACGTTGAAAGCGTTCTGGGACCTATTCATCAGCCGTCCGCTGCCGGTGCTGGGCGAGCCGCTCCCGATCGTCTGAGCCGGGGCAAGTCTGCTACACTTCCCATTCGCATTATGAGCGAATCCCGATACAACCGCGATGCCGCCTGGGCCATCGTCACAGAGTGGACGACCGACCCCGCCCTAATCCGGCACATGTTGTCCGTCGAGACCGCCATGCGCGCCTACGCGCCGCGTTTCGGCGGCGATCCGGAGCTGTGGGGATTGCTCGGTTTGATTCACGACTTCGACTATCAGCGGCATCCCAACCTGGACGGCCAGGGCCATCCGAACGTCGGCATCGCTTACTTGCGCGCGCAAGGGTGGCCGGAGGAGATCCTGCACGGCATCGCCGCCCATGCGCCCGAGTTGACCGGCGCACAGCCCGAGAACGACATGGAGCGCGCCCTGGTCGCCGTGGACGAGCTGACCGGCTTTATCGCCGCCGTGACGTTTGTTCGTCCGACGAAGAACATCGCTGATGTGCAGGTGTCATCGGTGAAGAAGAAGTGGAAGGAGAAAGCCTTTGCTGCCGGCGTGCACCGCGACGAGATCGAGCGCGCTGCGGCGGCGCTCGGCGTCCCGCTCGATGAGCACATCGGCATCGTCCTGGCGGCCATGCAGGGTAACGCGGCCGCCCTGGGATTGGATGGGGTGAAGTGACCGACTGCCGGCTGCGGCCGGTCGCCGCTCGCTCCGTATGAGCAGCCCGCCAAAATCACGTTACAAGCGCTGCCCTTCCTGTGGCTCACGCGCTGCGGAAGATGCGCAGGTGTGCGAAGTCTGTGGACACGAATTCGGCACCACGCAAGCCATCCCGCGCGCGCGGCCAGAAGCGCAGGTAGCCGCCGAGCGTCGCCCTCCCCTACCTCGCTCAGGCCCGGTTAAAGCGTCTCAGTTTGTTGACACGCGCCGGCGATCGCCCTTGGCGCAGATCCCCTGGGGGGTGATCGGGGTGCTGGCCGTGATCGCCGTCATCATCCTCGGCGCGATGTGGCTCGCGCAAGGCATCGGGCTGACTCAGGCTTCAGCCGAACCGACCGCCGAGGTCGTCATCCAGGGCCTGCCAACTGCAGAGAACGGGCTGATCGCCGGCAACTTGCAGTTTGCCGGCATGCCAACGCCCACCGCAGGGCCGCCGACCGCTACGCCGGCGCCGTCGCCCACGCCTATCCCGCCGCTCGAATACACCGTGCAGTCCGGCGACACGTGCAGCGTCATCGCGCAACGCTTCGGTGTGCGGCTGGATGAACTCATCGCCTTGAACAACCTCGACGCCGCGCAGTGCTTGATTCGCATCGGCGACAGACTGCTGATCCCTGTGCCCTCGCCTACGCCGCTCCCGACTGCGACGCTGCCGCCGAACGTCACGCCTTCCCCCGCCGCTGCGCCCGTTGCAGGAGAGCCTACGGCGACGTTGCCGGCGCAGATCGTGTATGTGGTAAAGGGCGGCGATACCTGCAGCGAAATCGCCCAAAAGTTCAAAGTGACGGTCGAGCTGCTGATCCAGCAAAATAACCTGGACGCAAACTGTCTGATTCGCATGAACCAGGTGCTGACGATCACGTTCGCCACGCCGGCGCCGCTCGTGACCCCGACGCCGATTGTGCTACAGACGCCGACGCCGCGCGCCGGCTACAGCGCCCCCATCGTCATGCTGCCGCCCAACGGCGCGCAGATCAGCAGCACGCAGGAAATCGTGACGTTACAATGGCTGACGGTCGGCCTGCTGCGGGAGGACGAATGGTACGTCGTGCAAGTGCAGCCATCGGGCGCGCTCACCGTGCCTATCTTCGAGACCAAAGCGACTTCACTCAAGCTCACGCAGGACATCCTCGGCGATCAAGAGGAGCGTGAGATCGCATGGTGGGTGCAGGTTAAGCGTTTCCTGGGCGTCGAACCGACCACCGGTCAGCGCATATATGCGGAGCTCAGCCCGCCCAGCCCGGCGCGCGCCTTTATCTGGCGCAAACGGCCGGTCGGCGCACCGACGCCCGGCCCGTGAGCGACAAGCGACATCCTAACTGAAGCCGATAACGCAAGGAGCAAAGGGACGTGAGTTCACCACTCAGACAAAGACGGCGCTGCCCGTCCTGCGGTTCGAGCAATCCGGCGGACGCGAAGAGCTGCGACATGTGCGGCTACGTATTTGGCCCGTCCGATGCCGGGTCATCCAAGCCGGCGACTTCCTTCCGACCTGTGTCGTCCGCGCAGCCAGTGCGACCCCAAACGTCCCCCGCGCCGTTGTCAGCGGGCGCGTCCGCCAAAACGCGCGCGCAGCCCCCAGCTCCGTCCATCGCGCCCGCCGAGCCGATGGATGCGGCGCATGTCCCGCCGGTCGAGCCTGCTTCCCCGCCGTCGGTAGCGAATGAAACGTTGGACGAGTCGTTCGCGCGCATGCCGAAGACCGAACACGCGCCGCAGAGAGACGAAACGCAGGTCTCCGACTCAGCCCATCATTCCGAAGCGCCGGACGCTGCCGGCGCAGGCGCGACAAGCCGCGCCGGATTCAGGCCCAAACCACAGGCCGCAGCCTATCAGGCGCAGCCAAGGCCGGCTCCTGCCCCCAAGCCTGCCGCGCCCTACAGGCCGAAGGGGACAGCGTCGAAGCGTCCGGTTCCTATCTCGGGGCAGCGATCCCGCAGCCTCCTGAGCCTGGCCATCATCCTGGGGACGGTGCTCGGTGTGGCAGCGCTGCTGGCAGTCGCCATCGCCGGCTCCGGCGCAGGACGCGATTCGTCGGCGCGGCAGGTTGCGCCGCCGATCACCGCTACCCAGCCGACGACCGAAGCGCCGCCGGCGGCTGCAGCAACCGAAGCAACGCCAACGCCCTTGCCGCTGCCCTCCCCAACCGAGATACCTGCGCCGCCGCCGACTGATACACCGTCGCCACCCCCGACGGAGACGCCTGCGCCGCAGCCCACCGATACGCCGGCGGCTCAAAACAACGCGGTGACCTACACCGTGAAGCAGGGCGATTCATGCTGGGGCATCGCTACGCGGTTCAACATCTCGGTGGACGACCTGATCCGCCAGAACAACCTCACTGCCGACTGCCTGATCCGGCCGGGCCAAGAACTCGTCATTACTCGCTGAGATAACTTAAGGGTGGGCGAAGGCATTGCCCCTTCGCCCACCGAGCAATCTCTTCGCCTAGCCGGAATTCGCCAAGCGCTGCGCCGTCATCGTCCGCAGCAACCAATCTTGGTCCACCGGCAGGCGTCGCACGCGCACGCCGGTGGCTGCGTAGATGGCGTTGGTGATGGCCGGCGTGGTGGGGATGCTGGAGATTTCGCCCACGCCTTTGGCTCCGTAAGGCCCGTCGGCCGCCGCATCCTCCACGATGAACGAGACGATCTCCGGCGTGTGGCGGATGCTGGGCATCTTGTAGCGCGCCAAGCGGTCGGTATAGGGGATGCCCTTCTCCTGGATGAACTCCTCGGTCAGCGCGTTGCCGATGCACATCACGATGCCGCCGTCAATCTGCCCCTGCAAGGCCAGCGGGTTGATCGCCCGGCCGACGTCGGTGGCGCTGATCACCTTCAAGCAGGCGACTTCGCCGGTGCGCTCGTTCACCTCCACCAGCGCGGCCTGCGCGGCGTAGCTGAAGGCGACATGCATATCGCCGCCGGCGCCCAGCGGCTGCGTCTTGGGCGCTTCGTAGAGGTGGCTCAGGCGCGTGGATTGCCCTTCGGCGTGGGCCTGCTGCACCACCTCGGCGAAGCTCACGGCGCGGTCGCCGGCGCGCACCTGCCCATCACAGAAGGCCAGCGCATCGGCCGGCGCGTCGAGCATCTCCGCAGCCACCGCCGCCAACTGCTGGCGCAGCTTGATGCTGGCCAGGCGCGCAGCGTTGCCGGTCACGTAGGTCTGGCGCGAGGCCGTGGTCGGGCCGCCGTCCGGCGTCAGGTCGGTGTCGGAGAGCAGCACATGCACGCGCTCGTAAGGCAGGCCCAGCTCCTCGGCGGCGATGCTGGCCAGCACCCCCACCAACCCCTGGCCGATCTCGGCGGCGCTGGTGCGCACCTCGACGCTGCCGTTGCCGAACGCCTCAACCTCCACCGTGGAGCAATCGTTGGCGCCGCCGCCCAGGCCGGTGTTCTTGTATGCCGCCGCGAAGCCCCAGGCATACACGCGGTCGGGTTTATCGGGCCGGCGAAAGACCCATGATCCCTGCGCCTGAGCGAGATCATCGTTCAGCGCGTCGGCCACCTTCTCGATGCACGCCAACAGGCCGCAGCTCTCGCGGATGCGCGCGCCGGTGTTGGTGACCGAACCGACGCGCAGCGCGTTCTTGCGTCGCACTTCAATCGGGTCTAGGTTCAGCTTGTGCGCCAGCTCGTCAATCGCCGACTCGATGGCGAAGCACGACTGCGTGACGCCGAAGCCGCGAAACGCGCCGGCCGGCACGTTATTGGTATAGGCCGCGTAACAGTCAATCTTGACGTGCGGCGCTTCGTAGGGGCCGCTGGCGTGAGTCGCCGCGCGGGTCATCACCTTGTCGCCCAAGCTGGCGTATGCGCCGGTGTCGCCCCACAGCTCGATGCGCATGGCCGTGAACGTGCCGTCGCGCTTGGCGCCCACCTTCACTTTGAACTTCACCGCGTGGCGCTTGGGGTGAAAGATCAATGACTCGCTGCGCCGGTAGAGCATCTTGACCGGCCGGCCGGTCGCGCGCGCCAGCAGCGCCACGTGAATTTGGCCGGCGATGTCCTCCTTGCCGCCGAACCCGCCGCCGATCAGCGTGCCGATCACGCGCACCTGCGATTCGGGCGCGCCGAGCGCCGCGGCGATCTGCTTGCGGTCGGCGTAGGGAATCTGCGAGCCGACGTACACCTCGACGCGCCCGTCCTCCGTGACGCGCCCGATGGCGCACTCCGGCTCCAGGAAGGCGTGCTCGGTCGTCGCCGTCTCATACTCGCCCTCGACGATCACGTCGGCCTCGGCCAGGCCGCGCTCCACGTCGCCCTTCTCGACGTGGATGTGCTTGAGCAGGTTGCCCTGCTCGTGGACCTTGGGAGCGTCGGGGGCGAGCGCCGTCACCGGATCATCTACCACCGGCAGCGGCTCATACTCGACCTCAATTAGGCGCAGGGCCTGCTCCGCGATCTCGCGCGTCTCGGCGGCGACGATGGCCACCGCGTCGCCGACGTAGCGCACTTTGTCGTAGCACAGCACAGGCCAATCGGCATACACCAGGCCGTGATTCTTGGCGCCGGGCACGTCCTCGTAGGTGAGCACGGCGGCGACGCCGGGCAGCGCTTTGGCTTTGGACGTGTCAATCCGCACGATGCGCGCGTGCGGGATGCCGGCGCGCAGCGTGCAGGCGTGCAACATGCCGGGGAAGACGTAGTCGTCGGTGTACTTGGCGGCGCCGGTGACCTTGGCGACCGCATCGGGGCGCGGCAGCGGCTTGCCGACCACGTTCAACGGGGGGCGCGTCTCCGGCAGCGCCAAGTGACCGTTTTGGCCGGCCGCCTGCTTGATCGCGGCGATCACGCTCACGTAGCCGGTGCAGCGGCAGTAGGTGTCCTTCAGCGCGTGTTTGATGTCGTCCTCGCTGGGATTGGGGTTGGCGTCCAACAACGCTTTGGCGGTCATGATCAGGCCGGGCGTGCAGAAGCCGCACTGCACCGCGCCCTGCTCGATGAAGGCTTGCTGCAGCGGATGGAGCCGGTCGCCGCACGCCAACCCCTCGATCGTCTCCACACGCGCGCCGTTGGCCTTCAGCGCGGGGTAAATGCACGAGTTCACCGGCGCGCCGTCCACCAGCACGGTGCAGATGCCGCATTCGGCCTCGTTGCAGCCGATCTTCACGCCGGTCAAGCCGAGCTGCTCGCGCAAGACCTCGGCCAGAAACGCCGATGGCCGCACGTCCACCGTCGCCGGACGACCGTTGACCGTGAACGTCAACGGCGCGGTGTGCGTCGTCTTCCCGTTCGTCGTCGCTTGCGTCATGAGCGTTATCCTCCCTCAAGAACCGCCGCGCGTTGTAGCGCGCGGCCCATCGCTTCCTGGAACAACACCGGAATCACCTCGCGCCGATATTCCGCCGTAGCGCGGTGCGGGCTGGTGCGCGGATGCGCTTCGCCGAGGAGCACTTCGCCGGCCTCCCGCAGGGTCGGCGCGTCCGGCGCCCGGCCGCGCAGATAGGCTTCGGTCGCCTGCGCGCGAAACGGCGTCGGCGCAGCCGGCCCCAGCGTCACGCGGGCGTCGGCGATGACGCCGTCGTCGCGCAAGCGCACGCGCGCGGCCAACCCCATGATCGGCAGCGCTACGCCTTGCGGGCGCATCACGCGGGCGAAAGCCGAGCCTTCCGACGGCGCGCGGACCGGAAAGCGCAGCGCCGCCAAAACTTGCCGCGTGCTGTCTATGGCCGATTGCCCCGGCCCGCGAAAGAGCTGGGGCAGCGGCCGCCATTCCCGAATTACGGCATCCCCCTCGGCCCAGGCAATCAGCGCCTCGCCGTCCAACGCCAGCAACGCAATGGCGCCGTCGGCGGCCGGCAGCGCGTGGGCGATGTTGCCGGCCAGCGTCGCCACGTTGCGCACCTGCGGCCCGCCGATCTGCCCGCAGGCCTCGACCAAGGCCGCGCCATGCGCCTGCACGAGCGGCGAGGCGACGATCTGCGCGTGCGATGCGCCGCAGCCGATGACGACATAGCCCTCCGCCTCCCAAATGCCGCGCAGGTCGGCGATGCGCGTCACATCCACCAGCGCCTCCGGCACCGGCTGGTGCGCCTCATCCACGAAGTAGTCCGTGCCGCCGCCGATCACGCGAGCGCGCCCGCCGTGCGCGGCCAGGAGTCGCACGGCCTCCTCCAACGTCTTGGGCATTAGGTAATCATTCCAACTCATGGCTTAGCGATAGGCCCAATTCACGACGCGCCGCTCGAGCAGGGCGAAGGCGGCATACAGGGCGATGCCCATCAGCGCGACGACGATCAAGCCGGCGAACACGAGCGGCACGTCAAAGCGCGAGCTGGCGATCACCATCATGTTGCCGATGCCGCGATTCGACGCGCCCAACTCGGCCACCACAGAACCGACGAAGGCCAGCGTCACCGCGACCTTGAGCGAGGCGAAGAAATACGGCAGCGCGCGAGGGAAGCCCACCTTGATGAACAGGTCGAACTTGCTGGCGCCCAGCGAGCGCAACACGTCGCGCAACTCCGGCTCCACCGTGGCGATGCCGGTGGCCACGTTGACGGCGATCGGGAAGAACGAGATGAGGAAGGCGATGAGGATCGCCGGCAGCGTGCCGATGCCGAACCAGATCACAAACACCGGCACCAGCGCCGCTTTGGGGATCGAGTTGAACGCGATCAGCAGCGGGTATAACGCATCGTAGAGCAACGCTGAGTAGCCGATCACCGCGCCGATCAAAGTGCCGGTCACGACGGCCAGCGCCAGGCCGACCAGCGTCGTGAACAGCGTCTGCAGCGCGTTGGGCCAAATGGCCGCTTGCCACTGGAAGTAGGCGGCCACGGCGACGCTGGGGCGCGGCAAGATGAACTCATCTACGCCCAACACCAGGCAGCCCACCTCCCATGTGAGGAAGAAGAGCGCCACAGCGATGACCGGCGGCAGGATGCGCCGCATCGGGGAAGCGGGCTTCATGCGCGCACCTCGCCGATTTGGGTGTAGATGTCATGCACGTAGTCGGTGAAACGCGGCTCAAACATGTGCTCCGCCGCGCGCGGGCGCGGCAGATCGATGTGCGTGACGTTCATCAGTCGTCCCGGTCGCTTGCTCATCACATACACTGTAGTAGCCAAGAAGACGGCCTCGCGCAAATCATGCGTCACCAAGATCACCGTGCAGCGCCGCGCCTGCCACAGCGACTGCAACACGCCCCAAAGCTCCTCGCGGGTGAAAGCGTCCAGCGCGGCGAACGGCTCGTCGAGCAGCAGGATCTCCGGCTCGTGGATGAGCGCGCGGCAGAGCGAGACGCGCTGTTGCATCCCGCCGGAGAGCTGATAGGGCGGCTTGTGGGCGAAGCCATCCAGCCCGACCAGCCTGAGCAGCTCCAAGGCGCGCGCTTCGTACTCGCGCTTCCTCTGGCGAAAGACGCGCCGGTGCGGCTCCACCACCTCAAGCGGCAACAACACGTTCTCCAGCGCGCTGCGCCACGGCAGCAGCGTGGGGTTCTGAAAGGCCATGCCGACGTTCTTCTGCGGCCCGCGCACCAGCGCGCCGTCAATCAGCACCTGGCCGTGCGTAGCCGGCATCAGGCCGGCAACCAGCTTGAGGATGGTGGTTTTGCCGCAGCCGCTGGGGCCGGCGATGGCCACGAATTCACCTTGCGCGATGGATAGCGACACGCCTTCGAGGGCGTGCACTGCGCGCCCATCGTCGCCGTAATAGATCAACGATACATCGCGCAGAGCGACGCAGGGAACCGATGTTGCCATGTGAATGACGGGCAAGGGGCGGCCCGCGCAAGATTGCGCTCACTTGCGCGGGCCGGTGCGGGGCGATCACATCGCCGGTGGCATGCGCGACTCCTTGGCCGGCAAATACTTATCGGTGAAAACTTCCTCCGGCTTGGGGACGCTGGGCAACTCGAAGCCCTCCGCCACCATCGCGATGCTCTTCGCCAGCCGCTCGGGGTCGGCTGCGCCAAAGCCGTTCTTCTTCACTTCTTCGGTCAGGAAGTGCTTCTCAATGGCCATCTTCAGGCGCGCCGTCTCGACCTCGGCGTCAATCAACGGCTCGCGGCGCTTGATGATCTCCACGGCTGCAGCCGGATCGGCCAGCGCCTCCTGCCAGCCGCGGGCCAGCGCGCGCAGAAAGCCCTTCACCGCTTCTTCATTCTCGGCCAAGAACCTGGGCGAGGCCATAACGGCGTTGCCATACAGCGGCAAGCCCTGTTCAGCGTACACGAAGGCGACGATGTTCTCCGGCTCAACTTTGTTGCGCAGCAGGCCAAACCAACCGCTGCCGTAGAAAGCGGTGATCGCGTCCACTTCGCCTTTGGCCAGGGCGGCCTCGCGCAGGGCCGGCTCCATGGTCACCCACTCCACGCTCCCTGGGTCAATGCCCACTTGCTTGGCAAATAGCGGGAAGAGCCGCCGGCCTGCGTCGCCCGCCGGCGCGCCGAGCTTCTTGCCGGCGAGGTCGGCCGGCGAGGCGATGCCCTTGTCCTTGAGCGTGAAGACCGTCATCGGCGCGTTGTTGTAGAGGATGGCGATCGCCTGCAGCGCCTTGTCGGGGTTCTTCACGTTGAACTCGATCATCGAGTTGATGTCGGCGTAGCCCATCTCATACGCGCCGCTGGCGATCTTGGTCACCGTGCCCGCCGAGCCGGTGCCTCGGTCAATGACGACCGACAGCCCTTCCTCGGCAAAGTAGCCCTTGTCGAGCGCAATGAGGAACGGCGCGGACGGCCCCTCGATGGCCCAGTCCAGCGCAAAGCGAATGTGCGTGACTTTGGGCTTAGCGGGCGGCGCTGCGGCGGGTTGCTGGCCGGCTTGAGGCGGCGCCGGCATCGCAGTGCATGCGGAGACGGTCACAGCAGCGGCGATAGACAAAGCGAACTTTTTGATCATGTCAAAACCTCCTGGGAATCTGTGTTACGGGTGATTTGTCCTCGTCGCGGAGCGCGTAATACCGGCGCAGGGAGAGCAGCGCCCTCATTCGCCTTGCCCTGAATTCTATCGAAAATCGCCGCAGGCGCGCGTAGTCGAGCGCGTTCGATGTCTATGACAACGCGGGCATGGAGAGCTTCTCTGCAGGTTACAAGCTGGAATATGCGCCGGAGCGGAGATTCAGCACGCGCCAGCCGGCATGGAGCGAAACGTCCGAGTGCATTGAGGTGTTTCACAACCGGCAACGCTTGCACCTACCGCGTTGCCTGCCCGCCAGCTTCACCACTGGCAATAAGGCTGCAAGGGCTGGAGAGCTCCAGCCCTTGCAGCGCTTCAACACACGCAATCAACGGGGTCAGTTCGACGGAACCACTGTCACACTGAAGTCAAATATGAATGGCCCAATGATTCTCCCAACAGGCACAGGCGCTATTTCCGCAGTTTCCCCTGTAGGCGCGGGCATCTCTGTTGCAGGCAATACGAGTTCTTGCGCGTGCACCTCGAACTGCAGGTCAAGCACAGGGGACGCTGAACTATTGTCGAAGATCGCAACGTATGTGCCTTTGCCGGCAGGTAGTGTTACTTGCAGAACATCGGATTGACCTGTGACGCCGTATGTGCCTTGATGCGACAACGCGATGCCTGCCTTGTCTATCAATGTCTCATGATATGGGTCAAAGCGCCTTCCATCAGAACTACGCAGGGTATATCCCACTAACACTTGGTCGGCATTAGCATAAGCCCATTCAACTGTCACCGTGATGTTCTCAATCGTTCGAGTCAGATTAAGCGTTTGGCTTAGACTCAAGTCAACATGTTGCAATCGCTCGTCCCTTTCGAATAAGCGATTGAGCCACGGCACGCCCGCATAGGCTGTTGCGCCGAAGACGAACAAAATCGCAAGGGCAACACCCAGCCAACCGAAACGAGTAGCAGGAAACAACTGTGGTCGTTGTCTGCGATGCGGCTGAGCAGTCAGACGTTCCCGAAGCGCAGGCCACATGTCACAGTTCGACGGCACCGCCTGCGTGGCAATCTCATGCAGGGTCTCTCGCAATTCTTGCTTCTTCATGGTTTGCCTCCTTCTGAATTTCTTTCGATCTGTGTTAGCTATAGGAACCCATCGGCCATAGCCGAGTTATCCAGGCGCGCAACTGTTCGCGGGCGGCGTGCAGCCGCCATTTGAGCGTGCCAAGCGGCACCTCAGAATAGCTGGCGATATCTTTCTCGGTCATATCCAGGTAGTAGCGCTGAATGATTGCAGCCCGCTGGGTCGGGGGAAGTTTGCCCAAAGCTATCCAGACCGCGCGCTGTAATTCGCGTTGCTCCACCGTTACTTCAAGGTCGGATGTCAGGTCAGCCAGCGCCTCATCAAGAGCAATCTCTTCATGAGCAGCGCTCATGCTGTCGAGGTGAAGGTGTCGTTCTCGCTGAACAGCGACGCGCTTGGCAATGTTCACCACTATGCGAAAAAACCATGGGCCGAAGGGGCGCTGCGCATCGAGCAGGCGTCTGACAGGGCATCGCAGAGCCAGAACCGCATGGGTGCTGGGGGTAGATGGGGTATGTGGGGTATATGCGAAGCGCGGGGGCAGACGCGCGGGGTACGTGCAGCGCTGGGTGCGGCGACGGTTGTCCGATGGCAAGCGACGGTTGTTCGAGCTATGGGAACAGTTACAAGTTGCCGAAAGGGATGTTGACCAAGCTGATGCTGAGCGGTTGTGGGCGCGCATGGTGAGCTTGAGGCAGCATGAGGGAGCCTTGTTGCTTGTCCTGACATGAGCAACGCGCCAACTGCTCATGTGACAGACACCCTTCCGAGCAGCGCTGGCGCAAGCTATCGTCCGCTGCGTACAATCGGCGCATGGCGACTAATCCACTCACCCCTGAACAAGTCGAACAATTTCTCACACGCGGCTTCGTCGTGCTGCACGACTGCTTCAGCCGCGAGGCCGCCGCGCAGCTCACCGACCCAATTTGGGAGCGACTGGGCTACGATCGCAACGACCGCCGCACGTGGCGGCAATCACGCGTGCACATGCCGGCGCGCCAGCGCTTCGAGATCAAAGACTTCGCGCCCAAAGCCTGGGAAGCCATGTGCTTCCTGTGCGGCGGCGAGGAGCGCATCGCCCAGCCGGCCCAGTGGTCGGATGCCTTCGTCGTCAACTTCAACGATGGCGCCGATCAGCCGTGGATCCCGCCTTCCCCGACGGCCCCGGGCTGGCACAAGGACGGCGACTTCTTCCTGCACTTCCTCGATAGCCCCGAACAGGCGCTGCTGACCATCGTCTTGTGGAGCGACATTGAGCCGAAAGGCGGCG